>JAILCQ010000018.1 GCA_024679955.1 Bacillota bacterium
GCCGCCGCTCCGGCTCCCGCCGCTGCCCCGGCCGCTGCCGCGCCTGCCGGCGGTACCCCCGTCAACAGCCCTCTGCCCGGTACTGTGCTGAAAATCAATGTCACCGTGGGCCAGGCGGTAAAAGCCGGCGACGTTTTGATGGTGGTGGAAGCCATGAAAATGGAAAACGACGTGGTCGCCCCTGTGGACGGCACGGTGAAAGCCATCCATGTCGCTTTGAACGCCAACGTACAGACAGGCGAACTTCTGTTAACTATATAGGCAAAAAATCAAAAATCCCTGCAACATCGTAATGCGATATTGCCTATTTCGTTAAGAGAGGTGAGATAATTGTCGATCGATTTTACTTTGATGGAAACGCTGATGGGTCTTTATGAGGATAGCGCTTTTTCGGTAATAGATTGGCGTTCCTGCGTAATGATCTTAGTCAGCATTGTGCTGTTTTATTTGGCCATTAAAAAGGATTTTGAGCCTTTGCTTTTGGTGCCCATCGCTTTCGGCATGTTGCTGGCCAATATTCCCTTGGCCGGTATGATGAACGAACCGGTTTACAGTTTGGGCCCCGACGGTTTGCCGGTCTTGGAAAAAATCGGCGGTTTGCTCTACTATCTGTATCAGGGCGACGCCTTGAGTATTTTCCCGCCCTTGATTTTCATGGGCATCGGCGCGATGACCGATTTCGGTCCCTTGATCGCCAATCCCAAAAGCCTGCTGATCGGCGCGGCCGCTCAGTTTGGCGTGTTTATCGCCTTTTTCCTGGCTTTGGCCGTACATGAATGGGTGCCGGGTATCGAATTCAGCCCCCAGGAAGCGGCGGCTATCGGTATCATCGGCGGCGCGGACGGCCCGGTGGTGATTTACCTGGCTACCAAATTGGCGCCCCATCTGCTGGGGCCCCTGGCCGTGGCGGCCTATTCCTATATGGCGCTGGTGCCGGTGATTTTGCCGCCGGTAGCGAAAGCTCTGACCACCCGCAAAGAGCGGCAGATGATTATGACGCAGCTGCGTCCGGTGAGCAAGACCACCAAAATCGTTTTCCCGGTTTTGTGCACCATTTTGGTTTCTCTGATCCTTCCGGAAGCCGCTCCCCTGGTGGGTATGCTGATGCTGGGCAATCTGTTCCGGGAATGCGGCGTTACCGAACGCCTTTCCGAAACCGCCCAGAACGCCCTGTGCAATATCCTCACGATTTTCCTGGGCGTTTCCGTCGGCGCTACCGCCAACGGCGCGGAATTCCTGCGCGCCGATACTTTAGCCATATTTGCTCTGGGCTGCCTGGCCTTTGCCGGCGGCGCGGCAGGCGGCGTTTTGTTCTGCAAGCTGATCAATCTGTTCAGCAAAGACAAGGTCAACCCCTTGCTGGGCTTGGCCGGCGTTTCGGCGGTGCCTATGTCCGCCCGTGTGGCGCATAAGATCGCCCAGGAAGAGAATCCCAAGAATTTCCTGATCATGCATGCCATGGGTCCCAATGTGGCCGGCGTGATCGGCACATCGGTGGCAGCCGCTATGCTGCTGACGATGTTCGGTTGATTTTGGCGGTATGCTGCGGTTGGAAAAGCGCATAAAAAATACGGCGTATATCCGCCGCGAATCTTATGAAAACAATACTCTTTTTCAGGAACGGCGTGACTTTGGTCATGCCGTTTCCTGATACCGGGAACGCCATATCGGCGCCGGTGGCCAGCAAGGGGAGAAACAAATGAAAAGAAAGTCAAAAAAGAAAGCGGTTCTTATCGTCTCGCTATGCATCCTCGCCCTTTTGATAGGCGGATGGTGGGCGTTTTCGGCAAAAATGTACAACGACAATATCAATACGCGCTTTGCCAGCTACGAGCCGCTGATGCTGCAGGTGGAGGATTTCGACGGTTTGCGCCGGGAAAAATATACGTTTCCATCGGATAAGGGACAAATGCTGACCGGATACATGTACAGCGCCGGCAGCGGCCAGCGGGGCATACTGGTGCTGGCCCACGGTTTCGGCGGCGGCCATAATTCGTACATGGACTGCGCCAACTACTTTGCGCAGCACGGCTATTATGTCTTCGCCTATGACGCCACCGGAAACGACGAAAGCGAGGGCCGGGGCGTAGGCGGCTTCCCTCAGGGAACCGTCGATCTGGATCATGCCATTTCTTTTGTGGAAGAGAGCGGCAATTTTACCGCTTTGCCCATCGGTTTGTTCGGCCACAGCTGGGGCGGCTACAGTGTATGCAGCGTCTTGACCTTTCACCCCGAGGTGAAAGCGGTGATCGCCTGTTCGGGCTGCAATCGATCTTCGGATTTGTTCGAATCCGGCGGAAAGGCGGAGGCAGGGGATGTGATCTACGCCATGATGCCGTTTGTCCGAATCCATGAATGGGTGAAGTATGGCCAATATGCAACCAATACGGCGCTGGATGGCTTTGCGGCAAGCGAAGCGGCGATCCTGATCGCCCATAGTGCGGATGATGAAGTGGTGCCCAGCCAATATGGATATGATTTGTATTACGACAGGTACAAAGACGACCCCAGGTTTACTTTTCTTTTATACAAAGACAGGGGACACAACGAGTTTTTTGTGGATAGCCGGGACAGCTACCGGCAGGAATTCAACGCCGGATTTGACCGCTGGCTGGAAACGCTGGCTTACGACTACCAGGCGGAAGAAAACAAGGAGCGGTTTGCCGCGGATAAAGCGGCGTACATCCGGCAGCATTTGGATCGGGCAAGATGGAGCCACCGGCTGGACGAGGCGTTTTTTGAACAGTTTCTGCGTTTCTATGATGAAAATATGGGATGAGGCCGGCTTTATGCGCCGGGAGGCAAACGGCGGACTCTATTGGTTCCCCGCCCTTGCGTCCGGCGAAAAAACAGCCTATGCCGGTTCGTCTGCGACCGAAAACAAAACGAAAATCCGAGGCCTGTTCTGTCAAGGTCTCGGATTTTTGCCGTATCGAGGGGAAAAGGGTTTTGCGAGGATAGGGGTTCCATCTTATCCCGCCCGCCGCTTTTTTGTTTCTGTCCAGGTATTTGCGCCGCTTCGCCATTTTAGGCGCGGATCACGGCGGCCAATTTGTCCACGGCGGGTTTGATCTGATCAAAATCCAGGGAGGAATAGTTGACGACGATGTGGTGGGCGTATTTTTCCGCATTCCCATGGACGTATTGGGAAAGACAGGCAATCAGCAGCCCGGCTTCCTCGGCCCGGCGAACCAGTTCCCGGTCGCTTTTATCGGTATGGATGCGCAGAAGAAAATGCAAACCGGCGTTTTGTTCCAGGATATCCGCCTGCGTATGCAAATCGCTTTCGCGGATGGCGGCGATGATGGCGTCCCGTTTGCTTTGGTATTTGTTTTTCATGCGGTTGATATGCTGTTCGAAATAGCCTTCCTGGATGAATTTTGCCAGGGTGTATTGCTCCAGGCTGGGAACGGTACAGCTGTAAAAGGACAGCTTTTGCTTGAAAGAACGGCTGAGATGGGGCGGCAGTATCATATAGCTGATACGCATGGCCGGGGAAATGGTCTTGGAAAAGGTATTGACGTATATCACCCGTTCCTGCCGGTCGTTGCTGATCATCGCGGCGATGGGCTTGTCGCAAAAGCGAAACTCGCTGTCGTAATCGTCTTCGATGATATAGCGGCCGGGCTGCTCCGAGGCCCAGGCCAACAATTCCTGCCGCCGCCGGCCGGGCATGACGATGCCGGTGGGATAATGATGGGAAGGGGATATGTGGATCACATCCGCCGGGCTGCGGCGCAAATGCTGCAGCGACAGGCCGGCCTCGTCCATAGGCAAATTGGCGTAGGCCACATCGTTGGCCCGATAGATCTGGCCGATTTTCGGGTAGCCGGGGTTTTCCACGCCGAAACAATGATGGCGGCCCAAGAGCTGGATCAATAGATTGTACAGGTATTCCGCGCCCGCACCCACCACGATGTCGTCATAATGCACTTCCATGCCCCGAAACTGATACAAATGGGCGGCGATGCTCTGTCTCAAGGCTTCGATGCCCTGGGCGGGGGTGGATTGCAATACCTGTTTGCCATAATCTGCCATGGTTTTGCGCATCAGTTTGCTCCATACGGAAAAGGGGAAGTCATTTTCGCTCAAGCTGTTGGAGCGCAGATCCAAAAAATCGCTTTTGGCCTGGCAAGGTTTGGGCAGAGAAGCCGGAGGCGGCTGCGGCGGCGCGATCCGGTCGCCGGGGAGGACATAATAGCCCCGTTTGGCTTTGGCGCTGATATAGCCTTCCGCCACCAATTGGCCGTAGGCGTTTTCTACCGTGACCACGCTGACGGATAAATGCCGGGCCAAATCTCTTTTGGAGGGCAGTTTTTCCCAGGCCTGCAGTTTTCCCAGACAAATATCGTTTTTGATGGCTGCGTACAATTGCTCGTATAAAGGGCGGCCCCGTTTTTTTCCAAGTTCGTAAGTGAGCATAACGATCCCTCTGATCTGAAACATATATGCGGATAAGGGGAAACAAGTAATGGATTGGCGAGAAGCAAGAGATAAGAAACAAATTCAGTATAATCCAAAGCGGCTGTTTTCGCAAGATTGCCCGGTTTTGCCGTTAGGATATGTTGTGGTATATAGAAAGATACGCCGCAGGCTTAGAGAGCTGCGGCGTGCCGTTTCGTTAGAAAAGATAGAACGGTGAAAACTACAGGCTCAAGGGTTTGGGGGCTTCGGTGAAGGAACAGACATGCGCCGTTACGTCGCTGAGATACAGCACTTCAAAAATGCCATCATCCACGCTGTAAAGTCTTTGCAGATCCGGCAGGGCCTGCAAAAACGCGGCCTTGGCTTCCCGGCGCGGGTCCAGGTTCAGCTTGCCGCTGAGACGCAGCCAGGTGCCTTCTACCATGCAGCTGATGGCGATTTGCGGATTGGCGGTGATTTGCCGGTACACGTCTTTGTTGTTGGCGGTGCAAAGATAGGTTTTGCCTTCCCATTCTACCACCGCGCCAAAAGGCCGGACATGGGGAATGCCGTTTTCCGTGGTGGCCAGATAAAAGGTTTGGGCGTCGCGTAAATATTGGGCTACTGGATTCATGGTGATACCTCCTGTTTCTTTTGTATGTTTTTGGTTGACAGTCTGTCTTATTGGAACGGCCTGCCGTTGGCAAGGCCAGCCGTTACAACTGTTCCAACAGTTTTATCACGTCGCTGAAATTGTATTGCTCGGTATGGCTGTTGCCGGGGCAGCTCAGAACCACGGCGATATAGGTATGGCCGTATTTGCGGGCGTAGGCGGCCAGGCATAATCCGGCCTGGCTGTGGTACCCGGTTTTGCCGCCGGCGATCGCGACCCGGTTGGGCAGGCGTTCGCCGCAATAGTCGTTATTCAGCCGCCAAAAAAAGTAGCTGTGCAGCAGCAAGCCTTCCGGGTGCTGGGCCGTGGGCGGGCAGAAATAGGATCCGGCGCTTAAGATATCCCGCAGCCTTTGGTCTGCCAGGGCGGCTTGGAAGATGGCCGCCATTTCCCGGGCGGTGGTATAGTGGGATTCTCCGTGCAGGCCGCTGGCATTGGTAAAATGGCTTTGCTTCAGGCCCAGTTTGGCTGCTTGCGCGTTCATGCGCTCGCTGAATGCCGTTTCGTCCCCGGCCACCCCTCTGGCCAGGGCCTGGGCGCTGTCGCAGCCGGATACCAGCAGCAGGGAATAGAGCAGATCCCGATAGGAAACGGTTTCGCCGGAGGAAAACCCGGACAAAGAGGCATGCTGTTCATATAAACCGGCAAAATCCCCGTCCTGCAAGGTCAGGACTTGGTTCAAGTCGTCCGCCTGCTGCAAAACCACCCAGGCGGTCAGCAGCTTGGTCAGAGAGGCCGGCGGCAGGGGCAGATCGGCGTTCTTTTCGAACAGGACCATCCCCAGGTCGCAATCGATCAGTATGCCGGCCCGGCAGGACAAATCCTCCGCCGTAAGCCGGATTTGCGGCGGCAGGTACAGGGAAGCCGGCGCCGGCGTTATGCGCTGCCAATCGAATTCCAGGCCGAAGCTGCTTTGCCAGGGAAGAGCATCTTCCGTTAGCGCCGGCGGGCTGCCGTCCGCCTGTAGCCAGGCCGCTTCCTGGGCCGGGCTTGGCGGCGCGATCAAGAGAACAAGACTCAGGCTGCAAAGCAAAGCCCAGGCAAAAGCGAAGGCCATTCGCCCCGGCGGAGGTAGACGCCGGCGGCGCTTTGTCAAAGACCGGTATATATGCCTGATCGGTATATGCGTCATCGCCCTATCCTTTCCTGCTGCCGGAGGCTGAGGCCGAACGGAGGCGTTTGTTTGCGCCCCGGCGGTTTTAATGCCCTTCATTGGTCTTTACGCCGAAAAAGGCCCGGTTCGCTTCGCTGCTGTTGACGATGCGCAGTATCTCTTTCATGGCCGGTACGGAAGCGGCGGCTTTTTCATAGTGTTCCAGATTGTCGCCGGTCAACTCGATCAGTCTGACGTCGCCTTCCTCATTGCGGCACAGTTCAATGCTTTTTTCCAGAAACACATCCTGCTTTTGGGTTTCCGCATAGTATTTTTGTATTTGCGCGGCCTTATCCGTATTTTTTTGTTTGCTGCGGGCCGTCAAGTTCTCTTCCAGCCATGCGGCCTCGCCTTCATTCTGCATATCGATCATCATCGCCGCCAGCACCTCGGTTTTTGTGCTTACCGGCTCATAACCGGCGCCCAGGAAATACACCCGGGGGATATGCTTTTCTATTTCCGTATGTTCCAGCAGTTTGGCTGCCCGCATATCCTGATACTCGGGGTAGCCCAATATCTCTTCCAAAAACTCCCGATAGGTGGTTTGGCTCAGCGGCGCCCAGGTATCGCCCAGGTTTTTGGCCGCCACGCCAATGGATTGATAGGAGCCGGAGGGGATGACGCCGTTCATGCCGATGCTTTCGGCGATTTGCCCGGTGCGCTTATGCAGCAAAAAGAAGCTTTTGTGTTCTGTAGAGCCGCCTTCCTTTACGCATACGTTTTGCAATATGGTCACGGCGCATACGCCGATTGCCGGGAAACGC
The DNA here is from genome assembly GCA_024679955.1 of Bacillota bacterium. Classification (GTDB taxonomy): domain Bacteria; phylum Bacillota; class Dehalobacteriia; order UBA4068; family UBA4068; genus JAILCQ01. The sequence goes on from JAILCQ010000018.1 coordinate 6,995, forward strand.
TTTTTGCAGCTGAACAGCTCCTGGCATACCTCCGCTCTTCCCGGCAAACCGTCGTAAATTTTTTGCCGTTTCTCTTCCTCGCGGTCTTTCTCTTTGTTGCTTTTCCGCCGGTTTTTCTTTTGGCCGCCGTCTTGATTGATGGTTTCGCTTAAATAATGGGCCACTTCAAAGGCCAGGGATTCGCAAGTGTCATAAAAGTAAAAGTATTCGCCCTCCAGCGCCTCCAACACCGGGGCAGGATGATCCTGATCCGCAGGGATAAAGCGATCCATGGCCCAGGCCGGATTGTTTTGCAGATGCTTGGCGGTGTATTTTTTGACGTTGAAGGAAAAGGTGGCGCCGTCCGGATATATGGCGTTGCCGTCGTCTTTGGGGCCCTGATATTTTCCGTTGTGGCGGACGGGGATATCTTTTAACAAATAAAAGGAGCCGTCGCTTTTTTTGCAATCCACCCATTGGTCTTTATGGATCAGATGATGCCCCAGATGGAGAGATTGCATATAGTCCGGTAAGCTTTGGGCCGGAACCGGGTCGTTGATCCGGTAAAACGAATTCAGCACGTCGTCCATAAAATCCCCGCGATTTTTTCCTAAATACTCAAAGGTTCTGGTGAATGTTTTGATATCCGCATCGTGGCCGGTGAAATTCTTTTGAACGTCCTGGGCCAATTGATAGGTTTTATAGGCGATGATCACGGATACCACCGTAAGGATGACCGATAGAATACTGATGATACTTCCAAGCATATGTACAGCCTCCCGGAAACGATAAGGGTATGGCGGCAAGCCTTCGCCGCCGCATCCCATTTCTCATTTTATCATATATGATGGGAAAATGCATATATTTTATATCACCGAGAGGAAACGCGTTTTTACGGCAGGGGACAAACGGATGAAAATCTATTGGTTACGCAAAACGGAAGCTCATTTTCAGGCCAATTGCTCGCTATACGCGGCCGCCGCCGCCTTGCTGTTTTTGGGGTTCTTGTTCGGTTTGGCCGCCCCGGTAACGATGGACGGCGCTTCCGCTGCGGCGGTCAAGGGTTATATCGGCAATTATCTGCAGACCCTGCCCGGCGGCGATTTTGACAAAAGCGCCGAGCTGCTTCGGGCCTTGGCCTGCAACGGGGTCCTGGCGTTGTTGATTTGGGCCTTTGGTTTGCATGTGCTGGGCCTGGCCGGTATCGCCGCCGTGCTGGTTTATAAAGGCTTCGGCCTGGGCTATGCCGCGGGTTTTTTGCTGAATTATCAAGGGCTGGCAGGCGCGTCGGTGATCTTGTTCGGCATTCTGCCGCAAAATGTTATTTTCGTGCTGCTGCTGGCCTATTTGGCGGTGGCGGCCGCCCGCCAGTCCCTGCGCTTATGGGGACGGGATTTTCCCCGGGCTGCTTTGGAAAATCTGCTGTCCTATGGCAAGGCGCTGCTGCGCGCCGCCGCCGCTCTTTTGCTGGGGGCCGCCTTGCAAGGATATATTTGCCCGGTATTTTTGCATATGCTGTATGTGTTGTTATAAAACCGGGCCGCCTGCCGGCTGGAAACGGGCCGCACCGTATCTATTTGCCCGGGACGGCAGGAAAACATTTGTTTGTGGAGAAAGCTAATTTACATAACGCAGGGAAACAGCACGGGGCCGGCAATCGGTTTGACGCTATGGACGAAAATACAAAGGTATCTCCCATAGAATGGGAAATAAAGGATTATCTGCAATATTTGAGCGTGGAGAAAGGCTTGGCGGAAAACACGCTGAAAGCCTATGCCGCGGATCTGAACGGCTTTTCCCGTTTTTTGGCGGAGCAGGGGATAGACGCCGCCGGGCAAGTCGCCCCCTGTCATATGCAGGCCTATTTGTCTCAGTTGAAAGCCGGCGGCTGCAAACCCAGCACGATGTCGAGAAAGATCACCGCCGTGAAAGGCCTGTGCCGGTATCTCAGCGAGGAAAACTATTTGCCCCAGGATATCAGCGAACCGCTGACCGGGCCCAAACAGGCTTTTACCCTGCCCCAGGTGTTGAGCCAAGCAGAAGTGGACAGGCTTTTGGCTTTGCCCCGTCTGGATACGCCTTTGGGCCTGCGGGACAAGGCCATGCTGGAGATCCTCTACGGCTGCGGGCTGCGGGTCTCGGAGCTGATCGGTCTAAGCTTATACGATATCGATGAAAAGCTGGCTTTTGTGCGTTGCTTGGGTAAGGGCGAGAAGGAAAGGATCGTGCCGGTAGGCGGCAAAGCATTGGCCGCCCTGGCCGACTACTTGTCCCGGGGCCGTCCCGCTTTGGTGAAGGGCAAGGCTTGCCGGGAATTGTTTGTGAACAGCCATGGCGGCCCTTTGAGCCGGCAGGGGTTCTGGAAGATCATCAAGGCCTACGGACAGCGCCTGGGCCTGGATATCCATCCCCACACCATGCGGCACAGCGTGGCCAGCCATTTATTGGAAAACGGGGCGGATATCCGTATCGTACAGGAGTTTTTGGGGCATAGCGATATTTCTACCACGCAGATCTATACCCATTTGCAGGTGGCAAAGCTCAAAAAAGAGTACGACGCCTGTCATCCCCGGGCCAAAAGGAAAGAGGTAGATTGAATGGCAAAACGGTTTTTTATCGTGGTTTTGGATAGCGTCGGCATCGGCGCTTTACCGGATGCGGCCAATTTCGGCGACGGCGACGTCCAGGCCAATACATTGGCCCATGTGGCCCAGGCTACCGGCTTGCGCCTGCCGGTCATGGAAAGATTGGGGCTGGCCAATATCGCCGACCTGCCCGGCATGAAAAGCCGGGTATGTCCTCAGGCCGCCTGGGGCAAAATGGCCTCCCAGGCCAAAGGCATGGATACCACTAGCGGCCATTGGGAAATGGCCGGCCTGATTCTGGACAGTCCGCTGCCCACTTTTCCCCAAGGCTTTCCCACCTCATTGATGGAGACGCTCAGCGCCGCCTGGGGCCGGGAAGTATTGGGCAACTGCGTCGCCTCCGGCACGGAGATCATCGCCCGCCTGGGCCAGGCGCATATGGAAAGCGGCAAATTGATCGTATATACTTCCGCCGACAGCGTGCTGCAAATCGCCGCCCATGAAGAAACGGTGCCCCTGGAGGAATTGTACCGGGATTGCCAATTGGCCCGGGATATCCTGCAGGGCCCCTATGGCGTAGGCCGGGTCATCGCCCGGCCCTTTGTGGGCCGGCCCGGCGCTTTTGTCCGCACCGACAACCGGCGGGATTTTTCCCTGCAGCCGCCGGCCGGCGGCCTGCTGGCCAAAGTGCGGGCCGCGGGCAAAACCGTGGTTTCCATCGGCAAGATCGAAGACATTTTCGCCGGCCAGGATATAGACCTGGCTTTGCCGGGACATAACAACGGACAAAGCGTGGATTCTTTGAAACAGGCCTTGCGGCAGGTGGAAGAAGGGCTGATTTTTGCCAATCTGGTGGAATTTGACAGCAAATACGGCCATCGCAACGATCCCCAGGGCTATGCCCAGGCTTTGGCCGACTTCGATCAGGCTTTGCCGGCGCTGTTGGATTTGCTGCGGCCGGAGGATATCTTTGCCATCACCGCCGACCATGGCAACGATCCTTGTTCTCCCGGCACGGATCACAATCGGGAATATGTGCCCCTGTTGCTGTGCGGGCCCCGGGTCAAACCGGTGCATCTGGGGGTGCGGGCCACCTTTGCCGATTTGGGACAAACCGCTGCGGCCTATTTGGGCGGCGCGGCCTTGCGCTGCGGCGAAAGCTTTTTGACGGAGATTCTATAAGAATCCTACCTGGAAATGGGGAGGGAAGCCTATGCGTATGTTTGATATCATTGCCAAAAAACGGGATAAAGAGGAATTGACCGGCGAAGAGATCGCCTTTTGGATACAGGGCTGTCTCAACGGCCAAGTGGCGGATTATCAGACCACCGCTTTGCTGATGGCCATTCGCATCAACGGTTTCAGCGAGAGGGAAACGATAGCTTTGACCGAAGAAATGCGCCGTTCCGGCAAGACCCTGGACTTAAGCGAAATCGACGGCGTCAAGGCGGACAAACATTCTTCCGGCGGCGTGGGGGATAAAACTTCCCTGGCAGCCTTGCCCATCGTGGCGGCGGCCGGCGTCAAGGTGGCCAAGCTGTCCGGCCGGGGCCTGGGCCATACCGGCGGCACCGTGGACAAGCTGGAATCGATACCGGGATTTCATGTGAATCTGGACAGCCAAACCTTCATGCGCCAGGTGGCCGAAACGGGCATGGCCATTTCCGGACAAAGCGCGGATTTGGATCCGGCGGATAAAAAGCTGTACGCCTTGCGGGACGTTACCGCCACCGTGGACAGCATCCCCCTGATCGCCGCCAGCATCATGAGCAAAAAGCTGGCCACCGGCGCGGATGTATTGGCTTTGGACGTAAAATACGGCAGCGGCGCTTTGCTGCAGGATATAGAAGACAGCCGCCGTTTGGCCAAATTGATGATCCGTTTGGCCAAAGCCGCCGGTAAAAAAGCCAGCGCCCTCTTGACCTCTATGGAGCAGCCCCTGGGCTTGAGCATCGGCAACGCCCTGGAGGTGGAAGAGGCCGTTCAGGTCTTGCAGGGGGAGGGACCGGAGGATTTGCGGCAATTGTCCCTGCGCCTGGCCGGGGAGATCCTCTGGCTGGCCGGCGCGAGAAGCGACCGGCGGCAAGCCTGGGCTCTGGCCGGGGATTTGCTGGATAGCGGCGCGGCTTTGGAAAAATTCAAAGCGCTGATCCTGGCCCAGGGGGGCTGTGTGGATTGGCAGCGTATGGCCAAAAGCCCGCTGATTTTGCCCTATCCCGCGCCGGCGGAAGGCTATGTCGCCGCCATGGATACGGCGAAAATCGGCTATGCCTCCTTGCTGCTGGGGGCGGGCCGGGCCAAGGCGGAGGATACGGTGGATCATGCTGCAGGTATCGTGCTTTGCCAGAAACGCGGAGCCTATGTCCATGCCGGCGATACCCTGGCCTATTTGCATTGCCGGGAGGAGCGTCAGGCGGCGGAAGCGGCAAAGCTGCTGCAGGAGGCGGTCACCTTCAGCCAAACCGCTCCGGAAACCGGGCCTTTGATCGCGGAAATCATCAGCACCGAGGATGACTGTACGGATTAAAAGCCCATTTCCGCCAAGAGTCGCAGCCAAAAGCGGAACAAACCGCATCTTTCCACATCCCGGGCCACGATCAATTCGCATTCCTCGATCAATCGATCGTTTTCATATAATTGTACCAGACCGCCATGTTCGCCGGCGGCCAGCGGCGCGTCCAAATAGGCGGGAATCTCCAGGCGAACGGATACCTGCCGGTCGCCGTTTTTGGGGCAGACATAGCCTATGTCCGCCGCCGCCAGCAGATCCACGGCGGCGGTTTCGCCCTTGGCTACATTGGCCTGGGCTACGGTTTCGTTTTGCCGGTATACGGTCTGGAATTTATAATGATCGAAGCCGTAGTTCAGCAGATTCATGCTTTCGCTGAAATGCCCCCGCAAGGCCCGGCAGCCCAGCACCACCGAGATCAGTCGCAGGCCGTCCCTTTGGGCGGTGGCCGCCAGGTTCCTGCCCGCTTCCTCGGTGTAGCCGGTTTTCAAACCGTCCGTACCCGCATACCATTTCAGCAAACGGTTGGTGTTCCATAGGGTCAAGGGCTGGGGCTGGGGCCGGAATTCATACTCATATATGGAGGTATAGGAAAGCAAACCGGGCACGTTTATGGCATAGCGGGCCAGTTTGCCCAAATCTCTGGCTGTGGTATAATGTTCCGGGTCGTGGAGTCCGTGGGGATTGACGAAATGGGTGCCGTCCATGCCCAGCGCCGCCGCTTTTTGATTCATCATTTCGATAAAATGCTCATAAGAGCCGCCTACGAATTCGGCCATGGCATAGGCGGCGTCGTTGCCGCTGCCCACGGCGATGGCGATCAGCATTTCATTTACCGTGCGCTGCTCGCCGGGATAGAGATATACCTGGGAACCGCCCATGGCCGCCGCCGCTTCGCTGACGCTGACCGTATCCTCCAAAGATATGGAACCGTTATCGACGGCTTCCAGGATCAGGATCAGCGTCATCAATTTGGTGACGCTGGCGGGATAGCATTGCAGATCCGCGTTTTGTTCATACAGCACGTCGCCGCTGGCCCCGTCCAGGAGAATGGCGCTGCGGCAATCGCTGAGCAGCTCATCCGCGACCTGGACTTCGGTTTCGTCCGCCGGCGTATCCGGCGCCGCCAAAGCCGCCGCCGGCCACAGGACGGATGCCGCCAAGAGCAAAGCGGCGAAAACGATCGTTCCGTTTCGTATGATGCTGGGGCTTTTCATAACGGCCTCCCACTTTGGATAACCTTTTGGCTAATTTTATGTAACGGTTTTATGGAATATGTCCGCTACCGTTGGTAAACATGGAGGGAATATGCGTATTTTGGCTTTGGACGTAGGCAGCAAAACCATCGGCGTAGCCGTTTCCGATCCTCTGGGGATCACCGCCCAGGGTTTGACCACCTTGCGGCGAACGGAAATGGCTGCGGATATCGGGGCGATACAGAAAATCGTCGCCGAATACCAGGTGGAGCAAATCGTCATCGGCTTGCCTTTGAATATGAACGGCAGTCAGGGTCCTGCCGCCGCTATGGCCAGGGAGGTGGGGAACGCTTTGTCGGCCGCCGGCAGCCCGCCGCTGCTGTACCGGGATGAGCGCCTGACCACAGTGATGGCGGAAAAAGCCATGCTGGAAGGGGATCTCTCCCGCAAAAAAAGAAAAAAGATCGTTGACCGTATCGCCGCCGTATTGATATTGCAGAATTATTTGGACTACCGGGGCCATGGCGGCTTGCCGCGGTCAGAGTAGCGCCGTATCCTGCATTTGCGAGTAGGCAAATTTTTCGCACAATTGCCAAAAAACATTTATTTGACATTTGCCGAAATGCTTACTATACTTACTAAATAATACTAGGCAGCGAAGGGGAGGAACGATTATGGATGAATTGATCACTTTAATTGATGAAGAAGGTATGGAACATCAATTTGCGGTTGAGGCCTTTTTGGATTTGGACGATGAAAAGTACGCGGTTTTGCTCCCTGTTTGCGACGAGTATGATACGGATGAAGCCGTGATCATGCGTTTTGGCGTGGATGAAAACGGAGAAGAAGTTTTATATGATATCGACAGCGATGAAGAATGGGAAAAGGTCGCGGACGCTTACGATGAAATCAGTGCGGAAGACGATCGTTTTCAAAATTGACCCCAGCCAAACAACGGAAGGCATAGATAAGCAATCGCAAAACTCCCGGAGAATTTTTTCCGGGAGTTTTTTGTTATGGACAGGTTTGCGGTAATTACGGTATAATAAATAAAATAGAGAATTCTGTCGAAACAGCGAGGTTTACTATGGCGAAACAAAGAAAAAATAAGGTACGTTGGCAGGCAGTCGTTCTGTTGATCGCAATCGGTTTGGTCGCGCTTTATGCCGGCGCGCGCGTGGTTTACGGGCGTTTGGGCGCGCCGGTGACCGTGGCCCAGGATACCACCGTTACCGTGCCGGCCGGCAGCAGCACCGTGGAAATCGCCGATCAACTGGCGGAGGCGGGATTGATCCGGGACGCCCGTTTCTTCCGTTCCTATGCCAAGGATTCCGGTATCGATTCCCAATTGAAAGCCGGCGTTTACCAATTTGAGGCGGGCCAGTGGTCCGTAAAAGAGATCGGCGAGCTTATGACCTCCGGCGGCAATGTGGAAACCGATGTGAGCATTACCGTGCCCGAAGGTTTGAAAGTCAGTCAAATCGCCCGGATATTCGCCGACGCCGGCGTGGCCGACTATGACGCCTTTCTCGATTATTGTGAAAACGGCGCCTTCCCCTATGATTATTTGCCCCAACCCGGCGCTGTGCCTGAGCCGGGCAACCGTTTGGAAGGCTTTTTGTTCCCGGATACATACAAGATCGATCCGGCCTGGACGGAACAGCAAATCGTGGATATGCTGTTGAGCCAGTTCGATAAGACCTGGGAGGAAAATCAATTCCAGGCCCGGGCGGAGGAAATGGGCAAAAGCGTGTATGATATCGTCATCATGGCTTCTTTGGTAGAAAAAGAAGCGGTGATCGAAAGCGACCGGGCTTTGATCGCCGGCGTGTTTTACAATCGCCTGGCGCGGGGCATGAGTCTGCAATCCTGCGCCACCATACAATTCCTGTACGACGAGCCGAAGCCCCAATTGTTGAACTCGGATCTGACGGTGGAATCGCCGTATAATACCTATAAATACAGCGGTTTGCCGCCGGCCCCCATCGCCTCGCCGGGCTTGGCCTCCCTGCAGGCGGCGCTGTATCCGGAAGACAGCGAATATCTCTATTTCCGGGCCCGCACCGACGGCAGTCACCGTTTCAGCGTTACTTTGGAAGAACACAATAACAAGCAGCCTGGGGATCAATAAGGAACGGCCCGGCTGAAGAGGGGTATCCATGGGTCAGCCTAGTGATAGAAAACCGGAAATATTGGCGCCTGCCGGCGATGAGGAAAAGCTGTTTTTTGCCTATCGCTACGGCGCGGACGCCGCCTACATCGGCGGCCGGGATTTCTCTCTGCGGGCAAACGCCGCCAATTTCGATTTGCCCCAGATGGAACGGGGCATACGATTGGCCCATGAGCTGGGTAAAAAAATCTATGTGGCGGTCAATATCTTTGCCACCAACCGCGATATCCGGGCTTTGCCGGCCTATCTCACGCAATTGGCCGAACTGGAACCGGACGGTTTGATCATCAGCGATCCGGGGGTGTTCCTGGCAGCCCGGCAGTATGCGGCCGGCATACCGGTGCATATCAGCACCCAGGCCAATACCACCAATTGGCAAACGGCGAAATTTTGGGCGGAACAAGGGGCCAAACGGGTGGTTTTGGCCAGGGATATTTCCCTGGAGGAAGCGGCGGAAATCGCCGGATACGGCTTTTTGGAAACAGAAATTTTCGTTCACGGGGCGATGTGTGTGGCCTATTCCGGGCGCTGCCTGCTCAGCTCCTATCTGACGGGCCGCCGGGCCAATGCAGGGGACTGCGCTCAGCCCTGCCGTTGGCGTTACGCCTTGATGGAGGAAAAACGGCCGGGCGTATATCTGCCCCTGGAGGAGGACGAACGGGGCAGTTATGTGTTCAACGCCAAGGATCTGTGCTTGCTGCCGCTGTTGCCCCAGTTGGCGGCGGCCGGACATGCCTCCTGGAAAATCGAGGGGCGCAACAAAAGCGCTTATTATACGGCGAATATCGTTCGGGTATACCGGGCGGCGGCGGACGCCTATTTTGCCGCCGGGGCCGGCTACCGTGCGGACCCCCGTTGGATGGCAGAAGCGGAAGCGGTGAGCCATCGCCAGTATACGTTGGGCTTTTCTCTGCAAGCGCCCCAGGCCGGCGCCTATCGCTATGACGAAGGCGATTCCCTGCGGGGCTATGACTTTGCGGCGGTGGCCCGGGATTGGCGGGACGGGGCTTTGCAGCTGGAGGTGCGCAATCATCTGGCGGTAGGCGACCGCCTGCAGATCCTGCTGCCGGCGCAATGCCGGAACATGGATATAGAGGTGGTCAAACTATACGACCAAAACCAAAACTCCATCAGCCGTGCGCCCCATCCCAAGGAATTGGTATGGATGGATTGCCCGACGCCGCCGCCCGCTTCCTTGCCCTTGTTGGTACGAAAAAAGCATTCGCTTTAAAATTTGTGCCGGGGAAACTATTGACAAGCGCCTATCCCTTTTGTTATAATTTTTTTCGTGCATAGGGGTATAGCTCAATTGGTAGAGTAGCGGACTCCAAATCCGTTGGTTGAGGGTTCGATTCCTTCTGCCCCTGCCAAAGATATCAAACCGTTTGGGTTTCTATAAATAACCATGTATAAGGTGGTGTAAACATGCTTGTAGCATCAGCAGGCGCAGGCGGCGCTATTACCATCGCATATCTTTTGCTTATCGTTTTTGCATTCTATTTCTTCCTGATCCGTCCGCAAAACAAACAGAAAAAAGAGCGGGAAGCGATGATGCGTTCTTTGTCCGTGGGCGATGATATTTATACCGTCGGCGGTATTTTGGGCACCATTACCAGAATCAAAGACAATACCATTTGGATGCGCATTTCCGAAAAATGCGAAATCGAATTGATGAAATCTTCCATCGGCGGCGTGCAGAAAAAAGACGCCCCGGCGGAAAAATAGCTTCCGATTTACGAATGGAATAGGCTGATAAAAAATAGGCTCCAGCGAGCCTATTTTTTGATTTTTGTTTTAGATTGGCGGCAAATCGTTTGACTAGCGAATCATAAAGTAGTATAATATACTTTGCTATGTGCAAAGGAGGTCTAAGAATGAGAAATCAAAGCGGAATCAAATTGGTGGTGACGCTGCTCGTCATCGCGGCGGCCTTGGTTTTGTCCATTCAACCCCTGGTGAAAAACACGAACCTGGGTTTGGATTTGCAAGGCGGCGCCGAAGTCGTATTGCAGGCGGTGCCGGATGACGGCACGACCGTAACGGCCGAAGACATGCAGCAGCTGGTTACGGTGATGAATAACCGCGTAAACGAATTAGGCGTAAGCGAACCGATCATTCAGGTGGAAGGCAACGATCGTTTGATCGTGGAATTGGCCGGCGTGGACAACCCGGAAAAAGCCATCGAGATCATCGGTAAAACCGCCCAATTGGAATTCCGAGACCCCAACGGCAACGTTTTGTTGACCGGCGCCGATTTGGAAGATGCCAGCGCCGTGATCGACAACAGCGAAACCTCGGATAAAATGAATCAGGTTTCCCTGACTTTCAACAGCGAAGGCGCGAAAAAATTCTTTGACGCCACTTCGCGTTTTGTGGGACAGATCATCTACATATATTTGGATGACGAAGTGATCAGCAGCCCGATGGTGAACGAGCCGATCCCCAGCGGACAGGCTTCCATTTCCGGCGGTTTCAAGACCTATGAGGAAGCGGCGAACCTGGCAGCCTTGCTGCGGGGCGGCTCCCTGCCTTTCAATATCGACGTGCTGTCCAAGAACACCGTGGGCCCGACCTTGGGCGCGGATTCTCTTTCCGCCAGCTTGCAGGCGGCTTTGCTGGGATTTATTCTGCTGTTTGCTTTTATGATCCTTTACTATCGCTTGCCCGGCTGCTGGGCTTGCGTCTCTTTGGTGGTATACGCCTTGATCTTGCTGTGGGTGCTGAATCTGCTCAACGCTACCTTGACTCTGACCAGTATTGCCGGTTTCATCTTATCCGCCGGTATGGCCGTAGACTCCAATATCATTATTTATGAAAGGATCCGGGAAGAACTGCGCAAAGGCAAATCGCTGAAAGCGGGCATCGAATCCGGATTCAAACGGGCCTTCACCACCATTTTGGATAGCAACCTGACCACTTTGATCGCTTCCATCGTGCTGTACTATTTCGGCACCGGTACCGTGAAAGGGTTCGCCCTTACGCTGTCTATCGGTTTGATCGCCAGTTTGTTTACGGCAATCACCTTTACCAAAGCTATGTTGCGTTGGATGTCAGATGTGGATTTCTTATCCGACAAAAGATTGTATGCCGGTAATTTACAGTAGTGAGGGGGAGCGAATATGAAGCATAGAGAGTTTCATTTTGATATTGTTGGCAAAAGAAAAATCTGGTACATCATCGCTTTGGCGGTAATCATACCTGGTCTTCTCATATGTATCTTTAGCGGTTTGAATTTGGGTATCGATTTTACCGGCGGTAATATATTGGAAGTTTCCTATCAGTCGGATGTGAATTTGGCCGATGTCCGCGACACGGTGGGCAAATTCGTGGACCAAACCCCGGCGGTGAATCAAGGCGAGGGCAGTCAGTTCCTGATCAAAACCGAAGAAATGGAAGAAAACGAAAGCCAGGCTTTGCGCGACGCTTTATCCCAGCTGGGGCAGGATATGACGGTTCTGCGCAGCGGACGCATCGGCCCGGTCATCGGTTCCGAACTTCTGAGCAATGCCCGTTGGGCTTTGCTGTTGGCCGCCATTCTCATGCTGGCCTATATTACCTTCCGTTTCCGCTTCCATAACGCAATCACGGCGATCGTGGCCTTGCTGCACGATGTGATGATCATTATCAGCATCTTTGCCATTTTCCGCATCGAAGTGGACAGCGCCTTTATCGCCATCATCCTTACCATTCTGGGTTATTCCATCAACAACACCATCGTTATTTTCGACCGCATCCGCGAAAACGATAAGTACGGCGGCCAGAAGAATTTCCCCGAACTGGTGAACTTGAGCATCAATCAAACCCTGAACCGGACCATAAACACCAGCATTGCCGTATTGATTCTGTTGCTGTGCATGCTGTTCCTGGGCGGGGTAACCACCAGAACGTTTATTTTCGGTTTGACCATCGGTATCGTCGCCGGTTTCTATTCCTCGGTATTCTTGGTGGGGCCCATTTTGGTGGAATTGCATAATCACTCCAAATCCGCTGCCAAGAAAAAGCCGGTTCCCGTTAAAAACAAAGTTGCCAAAAACAGCAAATAAAAAGCTTCCCCCCATACAAGCCGTATGGGGGGTTTGCGAATCAAGGAGAAACCATGGCGAAATGGACGCTGCGGCTGGCGCCGGTGAAAAGCGGCGAACTGGCCCAAAAGCTGAATATCGATCCGGCGATCGCCAGGATTCTGGCCGTGCGCGGCTATTATGAACCGGAGGCGGCCAAACGGTTTTTGGTGGCGGAAGAACAGGCTTTGGCTTCACCGTGGTTGTTTGCAGATATGGATAAGGCTGTGACCGTCATCGCCGGCGCTTTGGCCCAGGGCAAAAAGATAACCGTTTTCGGCGACTATGACGCCGACGGCATCATGAGCACGGTGATTTTGTACAAAACCCTGTCCGCTTTGGGCGGCGCCCCGGATTTTTATATTCCCCAGCGGGAGCAGGAGGGCTATGGCTTGAACAACGAGGCGATCCGCCGGCTGCAGGAGCAGGGGACGTCCCTGCTCATCGCCTGCGACAACGGCATTTCCGCCTTGGAGCAGGTGGCCTATGCCAATTCCTTGGGCATGGAAGTGGTGATTTTGGATCACCATGACGTGCCGTTGATCCCGGATGGGCAGGGGAAAGAGAGGCAGACCCTGCCGGAAGCCGCCGCGGTGGTCGACGCCAAACGGCAGGACTGTGGCTATCCTTTTGCCCATTATTGCGCGGCCGGTCTCTGCTATCGCTTTTCCCAGGCTTTGTATGAGCGTTTGGCTAGGGATTGGCAGTCCTTGGCGGCGGAGCTGTTGCCCTATGCGGTGATCGCTACCGTCTGCGACATTGTGCAATTGGTGGATGAAAACCGCTGCCTGGTGCGGCGGGGCTTGCCGGCGCTGGCCAAAACGGAAAACGTAGGCCTGCAGGCTTTGCTGGCTGCCGCCGGTATCGCCGGTAAAGAATTGAACGCCTATCACATCGGTTTTGTGCTGGGGCCCTGCATCAACGCTTCCGGCCGCATGGAAATGGCCGGTTTGGCAGTGGAGTTGTTTTTGACGGAGGATCGGCAGAAGGCGGAGCGCCTGGCGGAGCATCTGGTGGCCCTGAACAATGAACGCCGCAGTCTGACGGAGCAAGGATCGGCTCTTGCTTTCGGGCAAATCCTGGAACAGGGATATGACGCCGATAAGGTGATCGTCCTCTATCATCCGGATATTTGCGAAAGCGTGGCCGGTATCATCGCCGGCAGGATCAAAGAAAAATATTATCGTCCTGCCGTGGTACTGGCCGGGAAAAAAGAGTATATTCGCGGCTCCTGCCGCTCGGTGGAAGGCTATAATATCTATATGGCTTTGAATCAATGCGCCGATTTGCTGCAAACCTTCGGCGGCCATCCCTTGGCGGCCGGTTTGGCCATCGCCCCGGAAAACATCGGGGAGCTGCGCCGCCGCTTGAATGAAATATGCGCCTTGACCGATGAGGACATGCAGGCCCATTACCGCATCGACAAAGCCCTCCCCGTGGAGCAGGCCACGCTGTCCTTGGCCAAACAGCTGCAGAGGTTCGAGCCCTTCGGCAAGGGCAACCCGCCGGTCTACTTGGCCGACCGCCGTTTGCGGCTGGTGAAAATCACCCTGCTGGGCAAGGAGGAACATGTGATGCGTCTCACTTTCCGCAAAGGGGAGCGGGGCCCCTGGGAGGCCGTTTGCTTCAACGGCAAGGAGAGACTGTTTGATCTGCTGGAAAGCCGCTTGCCTGCCGGTTCCTGCCAGCGTTTGCTGGCCGGCAATTGCCTGGAACCGCCTATGCTGGATATCATATATACCCTGAACGTGAATGTTTTCAACAACAGAGAAACGGCGCAAATCCAAATCAGCGATTTCCGTCTTAGTGAGGAAGAGGCGAGGTGAACGCTTTGAAATTCTATATCCAAACCTTTGGCTGCCAAATGAACGAGAACGATTCCCGTTTGCTTCATAATCTGCTGCTGAGCAGCGGTTATCAAGCCGCAGACGATATAGAGGAAGCGGATATCATCATCGTCAACACCTGCTGCGTCCGGCATACGGCGGAAAACCGGGCTTTGGGCTTTATCGGCAGTTTAAAGCATATCAAAGAAACCAAGCCGGAAACGGTGATCGTGGTTTGCGGTTGCATGACGCAGCAGAATGGCGAGGCGGAATGGCTGATGAAGCGAGCCCGGCATGTTTCCGTCATCATCGGCACCTTTGCCGCCAGCCGTTTGCCCCAGTATATCGCCGCCTATCGGGCCAACGGCAAGCCGGTCATCGATGTTGCCGAAAACTATGACAATGAAAACCTGAGCAATCTGCCGGCCTTGGCCGGCGGCCCCGATCTGCATTACGGCTTCAAAGCGCAGGTCAATATCATTTACGGCTGCAATAACTTCTGCAGCTATTGTATCGTTCCTTATGTGCGGGGACGGGAAAGAAGCCGTTCGCCGCAGGAAATCGAGGAAGAATTGCGTTTCCTCTGCAGTCGGGGCGTCAAAGAAGTGCAGCTCCTGGGGCAAAACGTCAATTCTTACGGCAAAGATTTGGCTGAAAAAACGGATTTCGCCGCCTTGCTGCGGCGCTTGAACGGCGTGGATAGCTTGCGGCGGTTGCGTTTTATGACCTCTCATCCCCGGGATTTCGGCGATGACTTGATCGAAACCATCGCCGGCTTGGACAAGGTATGCCATCAATTCCATTTGCCGGTACAATCCGGCAGCGACAGGATACTGCGTTTGATGAATCGGGGCTATGACAGCGGCTATTATCTGGACTTGCTGGCAAAGATCCGCCGCGTCTTTCCCGACGCGGTGATCACCAGCGATCTGCTGCTGGGCTTCCCCGGAGAAACGGAAGAAGACTTTCAGCAAACCCTGGATTTCATAAAGGAAGCCCGATTCGACGCCGCCTATACCTTTATCTATTCCCGGCGCAGCGGCACGCCGGCGGCGGAAATGCCGCAGCAGATCGAAGACGGGGTGAAAAAGGAACGCCTGCAGCGGTTGATGGATGTGCAGAATCCCATCAGCCTGCGCCTGAATCAAAAGGCAGTGGGCGAGAAGCAGGAAGTCCTGGTGGAAGGCCGCAGCAAAAATAATCCGGCCTATTTAAGCGGACGGAATTACGGCAATAAGATCATCGTTTTCCCCGCCGCCTCCGATGCAACGGTGCAGGCCGGGGATATGGCCTGGGTGCAGGTGACCGGCGCGCAGACCTGGAATCTCAGCGGCGAGCTTTGCCGCTGATACGATAGGCCTATGGCTTGACCGTATAGAAAGGGATGGTTATGCGAAGGAAATAGCCGCCTATAATGATAAAGAAAAAGCAAAGGAGCGGGAGAATATGGAAGACAGAACAGAGCTTTCCGAACAGGAGCTGCTGGCGGCATTGGTGAAGGGACAGCGCAAATCTTTGCGTCAGGCCCGGATCGCCTCCTTTTTTGGCCTGGCGATCACAGTGCTTCTGCTGCTGACGCTGCTGCAGATGCTGTTCCAGGTTACGACCACGCTTTCCCGGCTGGATGGCACGCTTTCCTCCATGGAGGACGCCCTGGGGAGCCTGGACAGCTTTATTGAAAACGCCGATGTTCTCAGCGATGCGGCGGCCCGGATGAGTGAAATGGACGTCGATACGCTGAACAACGGCATTCGTGACATTGGTCAGATCGACTTTGATAAGCTGAACCAGGCCATAAGCGACCTTGCCGATGTGGTTCAGCCTTTGGCGCGTTTGGCCAATATGTTCAACTGAGACAGCACGGGCCGGAGGTATTTGTTTACTTATATGCAATCGCATTGAAAGGCGCATACAAATCTGCCGTATGGGACGGTCTGTCGCTCTGCAGAGCCAATAAAGAAACCTCTCTTGTCCGAATAGACAAAAGAGGTTTTTTCATGTGAAAGAGCGACCAAATAGTACATTTCAGATAGAAAGTAAGACCAAACTGTACATTTCCTTCCAACCTTAAACCGAACTATACCTATACCCACAGCCAATTCAAAATAAAACTTTTCATAAAGGAATCTGGTTTTGAATACCTTTATTTCTCTACGCCCAGGTCTTTGTCCAGTAGCGCTTCCAACATCCCGATGGTCGTGTGTCGATCTGTGGCGAATTGTTCGATCAGCAAGGCAAAGAATCAGACACTGTTTGCGTTAACGTATGAATCTGTAATAGTCCTCCGTTTTACCAAATATGAATTAAGGGTTTCAAACTGTTCGCGCTCCAAAATTGAAAAGATACGGATATTTATATATAATATATATAATATCTATAATTTCGTGTCTGTTTGTGAGAGAGCAATGGGAATGAAAAGATCTCTTTCCATAAGAAAGGCTTCGTATAAATGGGAAGTGTCGAAGCGCCGTGTCAACCAATTTGTTTTACAAGGCAGGATACACAGAGATGAACATTTCGGACGCTTCTGGGCAATGCCCGTCGACGTGGAAACGTTCTTTGAACCGTACAGGGTAATATTTCTGCGTGGCCTGTTAACAAAAAACTTGGATTGAACTGCGGCTTCGGGATTAAACATTTCCAGAGCCGTTTTTTATATCTTCCTTTGAAAAACTGTTGTTTTTGATGGGGACAAATCATTTTAGCACCCTATAATTGAGATTAAAGGAATCTTTGAATGGGTTTACTGGCAGACAGGAGGTGCAGCAGGTGATACTTACCAAATCATCAAGACGAAATATCATACTGTTCGTTCTGGCCTTTCTTCTGTGTGGCGTCCTCCGTAATCTTTTATATCGCGTTGACTTTGCTTTTGCCTTCTCTTCAATTTTCTGCAGCGCTTTGACGATCCTTTGGATAATTACAATACAAAAGCGGGTCACGGATAGGCGGCTTCGATCACTGATATTATGGATTGCTGTTTTTTTTTTACTGCACTTCTTATTGCAAATACTCCGTTATGACGTATTTGACGGAGATATAAACGTGCGGCGGTATTTGTGGTATTCCATGTATATACCCATGACAGCGCAGCCGCTTTTGTGCTTCTTTATTGCCGTAAATATCCACCGTCCGGAAGATAAGCCCCTGCCGCGTTGCTATCGTCTGTTAATCGTGATAGGTGTGCTGCTGGTGATAGGCTTTTTAACAAATGATCTGCATTTTTTCGCAAAGTCTTTTCCAAGTGGCATTATGAACGACAACGGACAGGAAAAGAGCGGTCCTCTGTATTACCTCATCAACATTTTTATCTATGGCCTATATGTGCTTGCGTTTACCACTATCCAGAAGAAGAACCACCAATACGTTGCACGGAAATATCGCTGGATCGCTGTCATCCCCCTTTTGATCGGAATAACCTATTTTCTTCTCTTTCCGTTTGATCTATACGCTCTATTCTTTCGTACTCGTATTTGGAATATGGGCGAAATGATGGGCTTCTGCGTCATTGCAACATTGGAAGCCTGTATTCAAACAGGACTCATTCCTGCAAACCGTGGCTATGAAGCGCTGTTTTCTGCTGCCGAGCTGCCCGCTGTGATTTTGGATGCCACAGGCAAGCCTGTTTATCATACTGCTGTCGCGCCGCATCCGTTTTTGCAGAGTGATACGGAAAAACGGGTTTCCCACCCTATACCGGGTGGCAGTATTGAATACCTTGTAGATATAAAGCAGGTGCAAAGCCTAAATCAGCAACTTGCGGAGCGAACTCAACAAATTGAAACCCGCAATGCATATATCGCAGAGGAAACACGTATCAAGCAGGAACGGGCGGAGGTGGAAAATCGGAACCGGCTGTATGAGCGCATTTCCAAAATCGTAAAACCCCAGCTTGAACAAATCGATTATTTATTAAACAAATCGGATGGCTGTGGGAAAATGGAACTTGCCCG
>JAILCQ010000024.1 GCA_024679955.1 Bacillota bacterium
CTGCAGCAGCAGTTCCCCCACCGGCACGATGCGCAAGCCCCGGGACAAGGCGTATTCCACGATCACCGGCAACGCTTCGGCGGTATGCAAACCGTTGTTATGAAACAGAACGATATCGCCGGCGCTGAGCTTTTCCGTCACACGGCGGCAGATCTGTTCCGCGCTTAGATCCTGCCAATCCAAAGAATCCACGCTCCATTGCACCGGCACATAGCCGCAGGCGTTGACCGTTTGTATCACCGAATCGTTATAATCGCCATAGGGCGGACGGAAAAGAGCGGGCCGGCAACCGGTGATTTCCTCGATCAGCGCCGCGTTCTCCGCCAATTCCTCCGTCATTTGCGATGGGGACAATTGGCTGAAATGGGGATGAGAAGCCGAATGCAGGCCGATCTCATGGCCGCGAGCGGCGATCTGTTTGGCCATTTCCGGATACTGCTCCAGCCAGATGTTTACCAGAAAAAAGGTGGTTTTGAATTGATAGGCGTCGCAGATATCCAGGATATGCTCCGTATATTCTGCGCCCCAGCTGGCGTCAAAACTGAAGGCCACCGCCGGCAACTGGGTATCCACCTCGTATATGGGCAGCAGCTTATGACCGGCCATGGCTTGGGAAAGCCAATGGGCCTGGGCAAATTGCCAAACAACAAAAAACGCTAACACCAGGCCGGCCGCAAGACAAAGCAGACGGCCAAGCCGCTTGTTTACATAAAAAATCCGCATAATTCCCCCGTTTCCCGACCGCCGGCCTATGCGCCGGCGCCAGCGTCGCCTGGTATCCTGATAGTATCTATGCCCGGGCCCCGCCGCTTATGTTCGTATATATTAACAAAAAGCGGCCGTGAAAAAGCAGGCGCGCATAAGCAAGCCTACATATTTAAGGAGGCCGTTTCGCCAAAGACGGCGGCAGCCGCTCACTGGAATCCTTAGATTACGAAAAACATTAGATTATTGAAATAGCTACAGATATAAAGTATAATTACTGACAACATACAAACAAATACAAAGGAGTGATGTTATGCAAACGAGTAGCAAAGCGACCCGCCATGGACGGCGTTTCCTGATCCTGCCCCTGGCCCTGCTGGCGGCTTTGATCCTGCCGGCCCTGTTCAGCGCCGCGGCCTATGCCGACGATGGACCGGTCATCACCGTACAGCCCAAGGACGCCCAGGTCAACTATCCCGACGGCGCCACCTTCCATGTGGAAGTGGCCGCCCCGGAGCAAGTGGCCTCCTGGCAGTGGGTCGCCTCCGACGGCAACAGCGAATTTGACCTGGACGGCGTTTCCGCCACCACCGATACCCTGGTCATCCCCAGCACCATGCAGGATGATCCGGATATGTTCTACTGCTGCGTCATCACGGACAAGGCGGGCAAAAGCGCCGTTTCCGATCCGGTACGTCTCCATATCCTGAATCCCATGGAGGACAAGACCGTATTATACGTAGGCGACTACGCATTGGAACCCGGCGAAAAGCTGGATATCTCCAAAACGCCCTTGGGCAAAGGTACGGTCAGCTTTGCCGCAGACGGCGTGAACATCACCCTGGACAGCGTACAGATCAACAGCAGCGGTATGACCTACGGCTCCGGCTTGACCCCATCCTTCGGTCTGTACCTGGTTCGCCGCCACAGCCCCATACAGAAGTACTATCTCCATTTCCGCGGCGACTGCCTGATCGACGACACCTTCTACGACCCGGAATACAATGCCGCCGGCGTGGCCGTCAATTCCTTCTTCGCCTGCAAAGGCAATGAAGAAGTGCCCACCGTTGTCATTGACGGCGACGGCAAACTCACGGTCAAAGGCGGCACCAATCAAATCTACAGCGACGGCAATATCGAGCTGGCGGCCGATATCGTCACCGGCGTCAACGGCGATTACTTCAACGACGGTATCCGCTGCAATGATCTGACCGTCGATGACGGCGTCAAGGTCAAGCTCCGGGTAAACGGTACCGCCGTTCATACGGAAGGCGACCTTTGCCTGAACGAAGGCGCGACCCTGGAGGCGGAATCCAGTTCGCCCCATGTGTCTGTGGGCCCCACCGCCAAGAACATACTGTTCATCGTGGGCGACGTCAAGGCCAAGAATGCCAAGCTCCATCTTAAAGGTTGGGCCGACCCGGCTAATTTCGTTCCCTACAACGCATACGTAGGCGTCATGTCCGGTATTTCTTTGGCCGGCGGGGGCAGCGTCATCGCGGAAGGCGCCGCCATCTCCGTGGAACTCAGCGCCAAACATGCCGACGAGCCTTATGCCATGAATTTTTACGGCATTTCCGGCGACGGCGAAGACAACGACGTCATCCTGACCCAGGGTGCAACCCTTGACGTCCGCATCAACGCGCCGGAAGTGACCAATGCGGGCGGCGTAAGCATCCCCGGCTTCTTTGACGTGGAGGACGGCAGCCGGGTGGACATCGATATCCTGGCCGCCGGCGAAGTCTTGGCCGCCGAGGCAGATCGTAAACTGGCTGTGGCCGATTCCATCGTGGAGTCTAAAACCAAATCCGCCGACGGCGGGCTCACCTTGGGCCTGGTCTGCGGCGAAGCCTACATCAGCCTGAACGAAACCGGTTCCAGCCTGCACAGCGTAGCCAAAGACGGCGTCGCCTTTGCCGCCGGACAGCCCGGCGATGAAGAGACCGTAAAATACATAGACGGCTATCAAGCGAAATGGATCGAACTGGCGGGATTGACCCGCTGCGTCGATCCGGAAAACGCCGAGATCAATCTTTACGGCATCCCCGGCTACGGCTCGGTCATCCGGGCGGAGACCTTCTTTGGCAGCGATAAGAGCAAGCCCGCCGCCGAGGTGTTGCTGACCGCCGATATCCTGACCCCCCCTGTCGTCAAACCTGCTTTTGTTGACGTAAACGCCGGGGATTGGTTCTATGAACCCGTAGAGTGGGCCGTGAAGAAAGGCATCATCAAAGGCACGGACGAGACCCATTTCTCCCCCCATCAGCTGTGCAGCAGAGCCCAGCTGGCGACCCTGCTGTGGCGGGCGGCAGGCTGCCCCGCGGCCAAGGCCGATTGCAAGGCATTCACCGATGTCGACGTCAACGCCTATTACTATCCAGCTTTGAACTGGGCTTATGAAGAAAATATCATCAAGGGTCTTAGCCCCGTAAGTTTCGGCCCCAACGCCTCCATCACCCGGGAACAGCTAGCTGCCTTCCTTTACCGCTACGCGCAGAGCAAGGGGCAGGGCTTTACGGGGCTGTGGAGCTTCAAGCTGGATTTCACCGACGCGGATAAGGTAAGCGAATGGGCGGTGGAACCCATAAGCTGGTGCGTGATGAACGGGATCATCACCGGCGTGGGCGATAAGCGCCTGGCCCCCCAAGGCGTGGCAACCAGAGCCCAGGTGACGACCATGCTCTACCGTTTCTTCAATCAATAAACAAGAAACGCCGGCAACACATCCCGGCAGTATGCGCCCAGACCCAACAGGGGCCGGACAAAATGTCCGGCCTCTGTTTTTTCCGGCTTCCGCCGCACCGGCGTTTACGCACAACCGCCGCCGCTTTGGCATACCATACAACAAAGCTTTTTTTGTGAGGTGTTCTTGTATGAACATTTTTGCTTCCTCGTGCCGCAACAACTGCAGAAGCAACAACGACGCCCGGGGCAACGGCAATGGCGGCTGTCAAACCCAGCCGGTCTGTCAACCGGTATGCCAGCCGGTTTGCCTTTGTGAGACCAGGCAGGAACAGGCGGAAAGCCAAACCACTGCCGCCTACACCCCCACCGTCACCTGCAAACCCACTATCACCTGCACCTATGACTGCACCTGCGAATGCGAATGCATTTCTCCGCCCTCCTCCGCCGTAGAGGCGGCGGCCACGGCGCAACCGCAGGATTGCTGTTATGCCCCTTGCCGGCCGGTATGCCGCTGCCGGGAAGACCGCTGTGAAAACGATCCAGCGTATTGCCATGCAAACCGGCATGGCAATGGCCAGGACAACCGCGGAGAACAGGCCGTCCGGCCGCAAAAGCCGGTGCGCGTCAAAGCCATGCTGCAAAGTGTGTTGGACAGCTGCTGTTCCACCAGCGATATCTGCCGGGATTTCACCCTGAATTACCCCGATATCTTCGATCCGGAGAAATTGGAGATCGGTTCCGTCATTCCTGTGGAAGTGGACGGCGATATTACCTATAAGGAAGTAGAACGAGAAAAAAACGACTGTTCCTGCGTCTCCTCGGTTCGTTTCCAAATCCCCATCCGTTTGTCCGCCCCCGGCTGCTGCCATTGCCGCGGCAACGACGTCACTCGGGTAATCAATATCGTTCGTTCCGCCAATTTGTGCTGTACCCGAGACAGCGTGGTCTTGACGCCCAACAGCAAGGTTTTGGCCATTTCCGCCATTGTCAGCGAAATCGAATGCCAATGCGTCAAGATCACCGTTTCCCTGCTGTTCCAATCCTGCATCCAGCAAACGGTGCTGCGGGAGTATATGTTTGACGCCGTCCCCGTCTGCGAGCACAGCAACTGCAACGACACTCGCAAGCTGAACGTGGACAATTGCGATCTCACCTGCGGCTGCGCCAATGAAAAAAGCTGCCCCTCCTGCTGAAAGCCCAAACGCTTGCCGGGCCGCCGGTCTTTTTCCGGGGCCCGGCCGGGCCTGTCCCGTGGTTTTCCTCAATCTGCGCCGTCCACGAAAAAACCCCCGGTTTAAAGCCGGGGGTTGGACGCTTGATCTTATGATCGAATGGGACGAAACAAAATCAGACCTGTTCGCGGATCTTCTGATAGCAATCGCGGCAATATACAGGCCGGTCCTCGGTGGGTCTAAAAGGCACCTGCGTTTCGCAGCCGCATTCAGCGCAAATAACCGTGAACATTTCCCGTTCGCCGCGAGCGTTTCTTTGGCGTTTTCTGGCCAGACGGCACTCCGGGCAGCGGGCAGGATCGTTCTGGAAACCTTTTTCCGCATAAAACTCCTGTTCGGAGGCGGAAAATACAAATTCGCAGCCACATTCCTTGCAAGTTAAAGTTCTGTCTTCAAACGACATGCCGTATTCCTCCTTTTTCAAAATTCCTAATGTTTGAACCGTACAAAACCGAACACATCCGAACATCTAAAGGTCAAGGAGGAATGCCGGCCAGGAAAACAATAGGTAGTGGTATTATAACTTTAATTTTCCAAAAAAGCAATAGTTTATACGGCTTTTTCGCGAAAAAAAATATATTGGGGCAATTTATAAAAAAACGGCCGTTAGTTGTTGTCAACCGCTCATCCTCGTGGTATAATGTGTTCGCTCAATCAATTTTTTAGGAGGTAACACATGAACGGCAAAGTCAAATGGTTCAATGCGGAGAAGGGTTTCGGCTTCATCGAAAGAGAAGGCGGCGAGGACGTTTTCGTTCATTTTTCCGCTATCCAAGGTGAAGGCTTCAAGACTTTGGACGAAGGCCAAAGCGTATCTTTCGATATCGTGGAAGGCCCTCGCGGTCCGCAAGCTGCCAATGTCGTCAAAATGTAAGGCAGAAACCTCTATCACGATACAGATCGAATCTTTATATAGATCACGTCTTATTGTTTTAGGTTAGCCCGCCCCGCCGGCAACGGTGGAAAAAGCTCAAAAACCGGATAACGGTTTTTGAGCTTTTTGTTTGTCCATTATATATGACCGGGCAAACCCGAAAACAACCGGGCTTTTCCCAGCGCTTGCCGCTTATCGGAGTATTCTGCGGGCAATAGACTTGGCTTGGCGCAGCGCTTTTTGCTTGGCGCTGGGCGGAGGAAACAGCTCGGCCGCCCATTGATCCAAAGATTGTTCGCTGTAATGAGAAAAGAAACGTTCCCTGCCGTCGTGGGCGTTCACCGAACCGCTGATACAGGGATTGTATTTGCTCAACCCATCGGCGGGCACCGGATGGAAACGGCATCTGTCTTTGACGCTATCCCAAAGCTCTTCCCCTTTGGGCGTATAAACCTGCACCAGGGAGCAGCCGGTATCGTCTTTGAATTCTTCGCTGTAATTGGCGACGCCCCAAAAATCGGCGATGGCCAGATCGGACACATTCTGCTCCCCGCGGGCGAAGCAATTGTAGCAGGAAGCCCGCAAAGAGACATTGCCCAAAAACAGCTTCATATACGGGTCCTGGCTATGAGGAGAGCTGTAGGCCGTCCCCTGCTCGGCTTCGGCGGTGAAAGAGAAATTCTGCCAGCCCAGCGCTTTATCCCGGAAGGATATGGAAACCAGCTCCCCGTCCAGTTTTTCCCGCAATTCGTCTACGTATTGATCGAAAACCGCCGGGGAAGGCGCGCCGTGGCAGATGACGGAAACCAAGAACAAAAGCGGATGATCGCCGAATTTCCGGCGCATGGCCGCCGTTTGGCAGGGCGTGCCGCAAAACAGCGCCGGTCTTTGATTTTCGAGAGCCTCAGCTATCCCTTTATAGCAGCGGCTGATATCGCTTTGCACATATTTGGAGCCCCGCAGCAGGAACAGCTCTTCCTGCCAATCCACCATCATATGCCGCACCTGAAAACTGTGATCCCAGGCCGCGCCGGCCACCACGCCCCCGCGATTGAGTATTTCTTCCGCCAACAGGGAAAACATGCCGCCGGAGGAGCTTACGGGCAGCAACGCCGGATCCAAAGCAGCCGCGGCAAAGCTGGGGGCCGGTTCCGTATGATTGCGCAATTTGGCGTTCACCGGGCACATCTCGGCGCAGAGGCCGCAATCCGTACATTTTTCCTCGTCGATTCTCGGATAAGCAAAGCCTTCCGGATTATTGCTCATATGGATACACTGCTGGGGACAGACCTCCGCGCACAAGCCGCAGCCGCAGCATAAAGCCACCGGCGTCAAACGCCGCCGGGGTTCCGGCGCCGGCAGGTCTTCTCCCTGCAACAGCAGACGCAAGGGAGCAAATGCCTCCCGGGCTTTTTCTTTATAGGGCTCCAATACCTGGGCGTAGCGTTCTTTTACCCATTCTTCCTTAGCCACCAGGTTTTGGAAGGCGGCGGTCAATTGGTTTTCTTCCCGGAAGCTCTGCACCGGCAAAACCCATTCCCGATAATCGCCGAACAGATCCGCGGCGATCCCCTTGGCTTTGATGGAATATCCCAATACCAGGGTGGGTACGGCGGAGGAATAGGCGGCGATGGAAGCATGGGTACGGGCGGCCACCAAAAAGCGCAACCGGCTGATCAAGCCCTTCAGTTGGCAGGCGTTTTGATCTTCGATCACAAACACCCGCTCTTCTTCGCCGAAAGCAATATGCAAAAGCCGCAATACGTCCCGGTCGTCATTGCCCTTTTGCGTCACATGGGGGATCAAAGCCACTTGCCAGGGGGTCTTATCCAAAATATAGCGGATCAACGTCCGGCAATTTTCCATGGTGATACCCAGGCTGGACTCTTTTTTGAGGATCAATGGACTGATATTGATGCCCACTGCCTGTTCCGGCTGGAAGCCCGCCGGCAAAACCGGCTGATCCGCCGGCAATAAAAAGGCGGAATCCGGCGCATAGCGGCAATTTTCCAAACCATGATCCAGCAAAGCCTGATAGGTAAAAGGCTCCCGGGCGGAAATATAATCGAACAAACGCAAATGCCGGGCCAATTCCCCCAACAAATCCTTGGGTTCGATGGAGCTGCCCAACAGCACATAGTTTTTCCCCTGGCTTTTGATATAGCGATCCAAGCCGAAATAGCCCCGGCCCTTGTTGTAGCAATAATTGTCGCCGCCAATGGCGATGACCAAATCGGCGCCGGCGATCATTTGCCGCAGCTCTTTGGTGATGGGCACTTTCGAGGCTTGCCCCGGCTTTACGGCCTGCTTCACATGGTAAGCGATATTGGTGGGAGAATATTTCCCCGGCAAACGGCGTAAACCGCATATGGTAAGATCCGGGATATCCGCCAAATACTTTTTATCCTCCGGCGTATTATAGGAATACAGAACGATACGGCAATCTCCGTCGATCTGCCGGATTTGTTGGATAACCGTGCGGGCCAAGGCCTCACAGCCGTGATTGGCGCTGCCGCCGTGCTGGCAAATGAGAATCTGTTTGCGCATAGCCGCCTCCTCAAACATTTTTCCACCTATGTTAAGT
This sequence comes from Bacillota bacterium, assembly GCA_024679955.1. Taxonomy (GTDB): domain Bacteria; phylum Bacillota; class Dehalobacteriia; order UBA4068; family UBA4068; genus JAILCQ01. The sequence goes on from JAILCQ010000024.1 coordinate 8,081, forward strand.
ATAGGCAAATCCGCCGCGAAAAGCAAATATAAAATAAAAATCCCATTGACGATGACAAAAGCAGCGGAGCCGGTTTCCCCTCTCCGCTGCTGCAGTCACATACGGTTGTATGGAACGATACTATTGGGCGCTGCCGCCGGTTTCGGCCGCCGCGCCGCTATCGCCGTTTTGCGTATCGATTTTCGTTTCGCCGGTGATCAGTTTTTCCATCGCCTGCATAAGTAAATCCTTTTGGCCGTTTTTGACCATGAATACGCAATAGCAAGTATCGGTTTCCGCGTCATAGGCGTCGGCGATGCCGTATGTGGTCTCGGTGTCGCCCACCTTGTCGGTGTTATAACGCAAACGGGTATCCAGGCCGCAAACCTGTACCGTTTCATCATCGCTGAAGGTTTCATCGGCGCTGACGCCGGACAGGTTCTCCTGTTGGCCTTTGGCGACCCGCACCACATAATGATTGTCGTCCAGATAATAATCGCTTTGGGCGATGCTGCCTTCCGCGATATCATAGGTCGCCTTCTCCGTCCCATCCGGCGCAGTGGAGCCGGCTTCTTCGCTTACCGCGTCCGCGTCGCCGGTTTGCTGCGCATCGGATCCGGCTGCGTCTTCATCGCCGGTACCGGCATCGGACGCACAGGCGCATAAAGCGCACATGGATACCAGAAGCAGTATACATAAAACGATCCATACCATTTTTTTCATATTTCCAACCTCCCTACTTTACGGCGGGCTTGCCGCCGGATTCATGTTTATTATTACGGGCCTTTTTGATGTTTTCCTGTTGACCGGGTGAATTTTTTCCGAAAATAATACGGACCAGAATACACCGCAAACATACGGTCAAGCCCTGATTATGCTGGCAAAAACCGCCGCATCCCAAAGGAAACGGCGGTTTTCCTATCGCAGACGAAGATGCAGGCTGCAGAAAGCCGCGCCCGGCCGAATCAGCTTCTGCGCCAAATGCCGGGCACCAATAAAACCAGCAGGGTCAGGATCTCCAAACGTCCGGCCAGCATCAAAAAACTGAATATCCATTTGCCCAGGGCCGGTACGCCGGCATAGCTGCCGGCCGGTCCGATGCTGCCCACAGCCGGCCCTACATTGCCCAGGATGGCCACCGCGCCGCTGAAGCTGTTTTCCAGGCTCATGCCTGCCAGGGATAAAAATACCACACCCACAAAAAGCGTAAAGAAATAGAGGAAAAAGAACACCAGCGTATTGTTGATCCGCCTATCGCTGAGCAGCTTTCCGTTAAAGAAGACCTGACGGAACAATTGGGGATGAAACATCGTCTTTAATTCCGCCAAGGCCGTTCGGAACAGGATCATCCATTGGCTGATTTTAATAGAGGCGGTGGTGGAACCGGAGCAAGCGCCGCAAAACATGAGCAAAAACAATACGATGCGGCCGCCCTGAGGCCACAAATCATAATTCACGGAACAAAGGCCGGTGGTGGTCAGCAAAGATACGGTTTGAAAAGAAGCCGCCCGCAGGGAATCGACAAAACCGCCGGCCAGGGAAAGATCCGCCCGGTACAGCTCCCAGCCGATCCACAGGGAAGCGATCAGGCAAAGCAGGATATAATATTTCAACTCGTCGGTTTGCAAAACCCGTTTGCGTCTATGCCGGCGGAACAGCATGGCGTACAGGGTGAGATTCACCCCGGAAGCAAGCATGCCCAAGGTGCACACCCATTCCACCGCGTTGCTATGAAACCAGGCGATGCTGGTATTCTTCGTGGAGAAGCCGCCGGTAGCTACAACGGTAAAGCCGTGATTCACCGCGTCGAACAAACCCATGCCCGCAAAATAAAGGGCGACGGTAAACACAAAAGTCAAGCCCAAATACACCAGACAAATCGCCCGGATATGGTCGCGGATCCGCGGCATGATCCGTTCGGATAAAGCCGCGCCGCTGTATTCCGCTTTAAAGGCGCTGATTTCCCCGGCGCTGCCGCTGCTTTTTTGTATCAGCATGCCGAACAAAGCCACGATGCCGGCGCCGCCCAGCCAGTGGCTGAGAGAACGCCACAACAGTATACCGTGGGGCAAGGATTCCACATCGGTGATGACCGTGGCCCCCGTGGTGGTAAAGCCGGACATGGACTCGAAAAAGGCGCTGGAGAAATCGGTAAGCGCGCCGGAAAAAATAAAAGGAAAAGCGCCTAAAAAGGCTGCTATCATCCAGCTCAAGCTGACAAACAGATAGCTTTCCCTTTGGCGCAGGGCCTGTTTGCGCCGGGGGTAACCGGCCAAAAGCAGCAAACCGCCGATCAGCCAGGCGATGGGCACGGAAAGCGCAAACGCCCGCCAATCGTTTTCCCCGTAGGCCAGGGAACAACAAAGGGGGATCAGCATAAATGCGCCCATGACCAAAGTCAGGTTGCCAACGGAATAAAAAACCCTTTGAATACGCATTCTATCGCACCGCCGTCAATAATTCTTCCGCTTCGTCCAAAGCCTCGGGCAAGGCGAACAAAATCACCTGATCGCCGCTTTGCAGCATATCCTTGCCCTGGGGGATGATATGCTCGGAGCCGCGGATGATCATACACACAATGGCTTGTTCCGGAATCTCCAGATCCATCAGCGTCTTGCCGGCGCAGACGGCGTGTTCCGGGATCAACAATTCGGTGATTTGTCCGCTGTGTCCCTCAAAACGGGTCAAAGACAGGATATGCCGCCGGTTGATAAAGCGCAAAATGCCGTCGGCGGTAAGATTCCGGGGAGAAATGGCTTTATCGATACCGGTCTTTTCGATTATATTGATGAAGTCGCCGCCTCGGATCTGGGCGATGGTTTTTTTCGCTCCCAGACTTTTGGCCAGAACGCAGCTGAACAGATTTTCTTTGTCGTCCTCCGTCAAAGCGACAAAAATATCTACCGCCGCGATGTTTTCATCCTCAAATAGCTGCAGGCTGAAACCCGAGTTGTTGATGATCACCGTTTCTTTCAGGCTTTGGGCCATTTCTTCGCAGCGGGCAAAATCCTCTTCGATCAATTTGATCTGCAGCTTTTTATGCCGCTGTTCCAGCATGGAAGCCAGATAATAGCCGGCGAAACCGCCGCCCATGATGGCCACGGAAGAAACCTTGCTGCTGTTGACGCCCAAATAGGATTCCAAAGCCCGCATGTTTTTGGTATTGGCGATCAGAAGAACCTCGTCGCCGGCCTGTAAAACCGCCTGGCCCCGAGGGATGATCAGTTCCCCTTCCCTTTCGATGGCAATGATCAATCCCGGACAGGGAAAGGTCAGATCCATCAAGGGCACGTTTTGCTTGTCGCAAACGATCGGGATGCGCACTTCCACCACCTGCACCGTACCGCCGCCGAAATAGCCCACATAATGGGCTTCCGGATGATTGATCAGTTTATAGATTTCCTCGGCAGTCACTCGCTCCGGATTGATGATCATATCGATACCCAGGGCTTCCAGCCGGGCGGCGTCGTCAAAATCGCTGTATCCGGGGTTGCGCACTCTGGCCACGGTACTGGCGGCCCCTGCCTGCTTGGCCATGAAACAAGCCACCATGTTCAATTCATCTTTTTCTGTGGTGGCCGCAAACAAACCTGCGTTTTCCACCCCGGCGTTGATCAGCGTATCCAGCTGGGCGGCATTGCCTTCCACCACATTGATATCCAGATGTTCGGCCAGCATATCCAAACGGCGGCGGTTGGCGTCCACCACCGTCACCTCATGCCCTTCTTTGCTCAAAACCGAAGCCAAAGAATAGCCTACTTTGCCGGCGCCGATAATAATCGCTTTCATTTTCCTTCATCCTCAATCCCTGTTGCCGACGGGCTCAAAATCGATTTTTATTCTTTCCATTATAATAAAACTACGCCTTTACCGGCATACAGCCGGCCTGATTCCGGCACAAAGCCAAACGTTTCGCTCCGCAGGGCTATTATATCATAACCTTTGTCCAATAGAAATAAAAATAAATAGGATTGTAGATTAAAAACAAATCTGCTAAAATAGTATTGTTTTTAGGGGGCATCAACATGACGATCAAAAAAAACGAAGGCGAAACCATATTAACCATTTGCAAAGCCGGCCTGGTAGCCATCGCTTTATGCGGCACGTTTGGCGTGTATTCTCTTGTGGAAAACAGCGTGGCCGCCTTGGGCAGCGGCGTGAATTCCCTGGCCGATATGATGAACGAAGGCAGGGAAGTCGTCTATACGGACATGGCCAATGCGAAAAAGACCGTGCTGTATTATGCCGAACCGGACGAAAACGACGCGGAAAATATTTTGCACCGGTATAAACAATACTATGTGGCCGGCGAGGAAGGCCAGCGAGGCTTATACGACGCGGCCCGCAATCAAATATTGCCCAACGTATACCAGGACATCGTCGTTTTACCCTATGCCTATGCCCTGAAAGAAGACGGCGTCTGGCGCTTTTATGACAAAGACGATCCGGAACGCCTGCTATCCGAAGAAGAATGGGACGAAGTAGCGCCGGAAGTCAACGCCTACGGCAAATATTCCACCAAGCTGATCTGCGTTTGCCGGGATCAACAGTACGGGGCCGTAGATCAATACGGGAAAGTGCGCATCAAACCCCGCTGGGACGAATTGCAGTTGAATACCCTGAACGTCCTTTGGCCGCTGTCCCGGGTAAAAAAAGACGGCCTTTACGGCTTTATCGACGAAGACGGCGATGTGATCGTGGAAGTAAAATGGCCCTATGCGGCCATGGAAACCGTCAAGGATGAAGAAACCGGCGCAAAAATCCCGGTCATTTATGTCTACGACGGGCAGCGCTGGGGCGGCATTGTGCAAAACGACAGGGGCAAACCGGCCCAGGTGGATTGGGAATTGCTTCCCGGTGAAAACTATCAGGCTGAACATACCCCCGGCGCCGCCCAGTAAAAGACCGCCGCGGCGTTTCCGGCAACCGGCCCGAAAACCTGCAAACCCGGCCATTCTATAAAACCAGCCCTGCGGGAACCCCCCTTTTCCGGCAGGGCTTTCTATGAAACACAATAAAAAAAGAGCTTAGAAAAGTTTTTCTTCTCTAAGCTCTTTGCTTTTTTGCGGCTATGCACTTTCGACGTACCGCTTTTCCGGATCGGACAGGCGCAAAACGTCAGGCATTGCCGTGCAGCAAGGTAAAACCGCCGTCCGCTTCCTGCCGGTACACTTCCTGCCAATCCTCGGCCAATTTCTCTACCCAGGGACGATCCGCCTGATAAATCAGGCAGGAACCGCAGGAAGAGCTGAGCTGCCGGGGCACCGGCGCCAATTGTCCGTCGATGGAAGCGGCCTGGAAATTCCGATAGGAAAGCATCGCGGCCAAATGCGTATAAAAAGTAGCGATATACGTATTCATTATTTGTGCAAGGTCAAATGATAATCCCCATCTTCTTCCACCGCTTCCATGCTGTATCCGCGGCTTTTGGCAAAAATCTCAATATTGTCGCGGGAGCAGCGGCTGTCTACCATGACTTCGATCTTGCCGTCCGGATGGCTGTCCAGTTCTTTTTTGACCATCATAACCGGCATGGGGCAGGAATAACCTCTGGCGTCGATCATATATATCCTCCTTTACGCTGTACGTGGTATGTTATGCGGCTTCTTTCTCCGTTTCCGCAGCGGCCTGCTGTTTGGGCAGATTGAGCAAAGAAATCACCACAAAAACAACAAAACCGATCAACACCGCCACTTTACCGGCAGTGCTGATACCGCCGACCACCAATTCCTTGGCATCGTTCAGGCTGTCCGGGTTGCCGGCCAAACCGAAGTTATGGGAAAAAGCGGCGCCAATGATCATACCAAATACCGTCACCGCGGAATCGCCGTTGCCTTCGCCGGCCAAGATCAGTTGCCGCAGCGGGCAGCCGCCCAACAATACGGAACCCCAGCCGACCAGAACCATACCCAACAGATTCCATAAATGATTGCTATGGGCGATGGGCTGCATGGCAAAACCCCAGCTGAATTTTTGCAGGATCAGGTTGCCGATGACGACCGTAACCAGGATAGCAATGAAACCGACCAAAAGATGGAAGCTTTTGAACAGGATCAAATCGCGGATGCCGCCCACCATGCACAGACGGGATTTTTGGGCCAAAAAGCCCACAACCAAAGCGATGAGCAAAGCGATGAAGAAAGGCGCATGCATAGAACCGGGGCCTTCTTCGCTGAGTTTGAACAGAGTCGGAACCAAAATGAATAATAACAGCAAACCTACGCTCACCAAGGGCATAACGCTGCCTTCTTGGACGCTGGCCGCATGGGCCCGTTTCAAAGAGAAGCCCCGTTTAAGGAAAAATACGCCGATGACAACGCCGATGACAAAACCGATCAAACCGACCAGCGCGTTGGCATCGCCGCCGCCCAAACGCAGAACCATACGCAAAGGGCAACCCAAAAAGGTCAAAGCGCCGATCATCACAAAAGCGCCCAGCACCAAGCGGGTAGCGGGCGAAGAACCGGATTTGGCTTTGAATTCACCGGATGCGATGGCCGCAATGCAAGCGCCCAACACCAAACCGATGATTTCCGGGCGGACATATTGGACTTTCGCTGCGGCATGCATACCCACGGAACCGGTGATGTCCCGCAGGAAGCAGGCGATACAAAAGCCCATATTGGCAGGATTGCCCATAAAGGTCAAAGCCAAAGCGGCCAATCCCACGACTACGCCGGAAATCACCACCAACAAACTGACTTTTTTCATAAACTACCCTCCAATAAATAAAATGATTGCGGTTTAGGGCATACTACCCTACCATGCCAAATTATATTTATTTGAGAATAAGAAATCAATAGCAATTGTCGATAATTGTCACATCTAATCGTTTTTTTCTATAATTTCTGTCGCCCGTTGGCAGGCGAAATGCACGAATGCTTTTTCCAGCCAGGTCAATTCCACATGTTTCAGCCAGGACAAATAAATATTCCGATACAGTCCCTGGGGCGCGATATCGAAACACAGCAGTTTGTTGGCAGCCACTTCCTCTTTGATGGCCAGCTGGGACATGACCGCTATGCCCAAGCCCTCAGTCACGGATTTCTTTATTGTCTCCGGCTGTTCCACTTTGGCGATGATATTCAGATTTTCCGGTTTATAACCGATTTGCCCCAAATATTCGATAAAGCTCCGCTGGGTGCCGGAGCTGTCTTCCCGGGCGATAAACGGCTGATCCAGCAATTCCTCGCCGGGATACTCTTTTTCGGCCAATTGGCGGTAAAAGCGGTTGTTGGGCGTGATCACCACCAGCTTGTCCTTCATCAGGGAGCGGCATAAAAACTGGGTTTCCCGCAGCGCCATACCGGTAAAGGCCAAGCGGATCACGCCGCCTTGCAGCATATTCTTGATCTGCAAACTGTCGCCTTTTTTCACCAGATAGCGGCATTTTTTTTCTTTGTGAGAAAAACCGGATAACAAAAGCGGCAAAATATATTGTGCGGGAACCGTGGAAGCCCCCAAAAGCAATTCCTGCTCTTTGTATAAACTGTTTTGATCCTCCAAAGCCCGGCAGCGCTCCAGAATATCGCAGGCCTGATCGTAAACGATTTGCCCGTCTTCGCTCAAACATATGTCTTTGCGGTTTTGGCGCAAAATCAATTGCCGTCCCAGTATCTGCTCCAAAGCGGCCACATGGGCGCTGACGGTAGACTGGCTTAAAAACAATTCTTGTGCCGCCTTGCTGAAACTTTGGTAATGAACCGTGGCCACAAAAGCCTCCAGTTGTTTTAAACTGATATCCAACACAGCATATCCCCTATTTTTATAGAATAAAAAACCTGTATCCTTGCTATGGCAAACTGTTATTGACCATTGTCAATAACATTATCCTAATTTTAGGATAACAAATTCCAGCCAAAACGTCAAGATAGGATTCGACATTGGCGGCCTTTCCCGGCCGCCGGGCATTGGATACGATCATTATACTTGCATCATTATACTTGTACCATGATACTTGTATTATTCACCAGGATACGCTATAATGGATTCAACAAAATTTTCACAATTTTCTTATTTCCAATACATTAAGGGTGAACCCGAAATGAGCGCAAAAGAAAGAAGCGGCATTATTACCGGCATTGTCGCCTACATATTGTTCGGCGGCAGTTTTATGGTTATCAAAATCATCTTCAACCATGGCATGACCTTCGCCGGCGTGCTGTTTTGGCGCATGGCTCTGGCCAGCGTTATGCTGTGGCTGCTGCTGAAGATCAAACCCCCGCAAAACAAAATGACATTCCGTCAATGGCTGCGCATTTGGCCCCTGGCCATCTGCGAGCCGATCCTCTATTATACCGGGGAAAGCATCGGCGTCAATCATACCGGCGCCGCCATCAGCGGCACCATCATCGCCATGATCCCCATTTTCACCATTATATTTGCCCGCATCTTTTTGCGGGAGCGGCATACGGCCTGGCAGATCTGGGCCATCATCCTCTCGGTGACCGGCGTCTCTCTCATCGCCTTCGCCAAGGGCGGCGACGTGGATTTAAGCGGCGCGCCCATCGGTTTCATCTGCCTGATCCTGGCCGTGGCCAGCGCCTCCGCCTATCAGATCATGCTCAAAGGTTGGGACGATCGCTATAGCCCGGAACAGTTTACCCTGGGCATTTCTTTATACGGCCTCCTCTTTTTCGGCGCTTACAGCCTGATCGAAGCAGGGGTGACGCATGATTTTCACCGGCTGTTCCTGCTTCCTATCGATCAACCGGAAGTATTGCTGATGATCGTGGCCCTGACAGCCACCAATTCCGTGGCCGGTTTTATCCTGCTGAATCGTTGTATCTCCTTCATCGGCCCCACCCGCTGCAGTTCCTTTGCCGGCATTACCACCATCATCAGCATCCTCTGCGGCATTTTCCTGCTGAAGGAAGGGCTGACCTTCTGGCAGCTGGTAGGCGCGGTGATGATCATCATCGGCGCTTGGGCGGCCAACTATTTCACTCCGGAACGGGTGTGGGCCGGCGAAAAGGCAAACAATGCCCTGGAATCCGCCCCCTGATCCGATCCCGATAGCAAAAAACGGGCCGGTTCCGAAACGACAGGAACCGGCCCGTTTTTTGTATGCTTTTTTGCGGCAACAGGCCGCCGGCTTTTACCGGCAGCCGGGCTTCTTTCCTTCCCTTTGCAGCTTTGCCGCCAGCAAGGCCAAAGCGTTGCTGGAGCCGATGCGATGGCAACCGGCGGCGGCGAATTGCCGCAAGGCCTCCAACGTGCGGATACCGCCGGCGGCCTTGATCTTCACCTGCGGCGGCAGACAGCGTTTGAACAAGGCGATATCCGCCAGCTCCGCCCCGGCCGGGCCGAAGCCGGTGGAGGTTTTTATATAATCCCCGCCGCCTTCCGCCACCGCCCGGCACAGGGCGGTTTTTTCTTCTTCATCCCAATAGCAGGTCTCGATGATGACCTTTAAAATAGCCGGGCCGATAGCCTGCTTGACAGCGGCGATCTCCCCGGCGATCCGGTCGTATTGCCGCTCTCGCACCCAGGAAAAGCGGATCACCATATCGATTTCCCGGGCCCCTGCCGCCACCGCCGCCCGGGCCTCGGCGATCTTCACCTCCGTGGCCGCAAAACCCAAAGGGAAGCCCACCACGGTACATAGATTCAGCTGCGGAAAGGCCGCCGCGGCCGGCGCCACAAAGCAGGGCGCGATACAGGCCGACGCCGTGGACCACTCCCAGGCCTCCCGGCACACCTGCAAGGTCTCCGCCAAAGTGGCGCTGGGCTTCAACAGCGTATGATCCAAAATAGATATAATCTGCCTGTCATCCATACCCTCCACCTCCGTTTGCACGCTATATTTATTATATACGCCGCAAACGGCGGCGGCAAGCCGCGGCTTACAGCATGGCCAATTGTTTGGCCAACAATTGATTGTTCAAATCCTGGGCTTCCATCTGCAATTCCCGCAATTGCCGTTCCTGTTCCGCCTTGGATATTTCTCCGGCCAGTTTGCGGGTCTCCAATACATAGGCCCTATCCTGCAAAGCCAGGGCCCGCAGCTGCAGATTGTAATCATTGCGGTCGGCGGCCTGTTTCACCAGGGTGTTGATGGTATTCATCAATACGTTGCTCAGAGCATTCCTATTGTCCTGATAGGCGGAATAGGCAAATTGATTCTCGTCGATGGCATAGGATAACAATTGCCTGGCCCAATCCCGATCCCGGTTGGTCAATTCTATGCCCAGGTTATTGATGGCCTCCTGCTTGGCATTGCTCACCGCGTTGGCCTGGGCCGCCGCCAAAGCCTGCCCGTACAAAGTGTCGTACAAGCCGCTTCTTTCCAGGTTTTGGGCGGCAGCCGTTGCCGCTTGTTGATACATGCTGTCGTATTTGGGAGCCAGCAATTGTTCGGCCAAAGACAGCGCCTCTTCATAGGTGGTCACATTCTTCGTATATTGCCCGGCGTCCACCGGCTGATACGGCGTTTGATTTTTATACAGCTCCACCATTTCCTCCACCATGCCGCGCAAGGCTTCCACCTCGCCCGCGTCGTCATATTCGGGAAAATCTTCGATATAATCGTTGTAGCTGCGATAGCCTGTCCTTTCTTTGTATTCGTTTAAAATGCTTTGGTATTTCGGGTCCCCCGGGTCCACATAAAAGCTTCTGCCGGTGCCATCCATGGTACGGGTGATCCTGCCGTTGGTATCCATGCTTAACGTTCCTTCTCCATAATTCTGCACCGTGCTTTCCTCTCCGGCATGGATCGCCGCCCCGCTGGAAGCGGTTTTATTGGCGGAACTGCCGGCAGCATTACCGCCGCTTCCATTGCCCGCGCCGGCGGCGGAAACATTGTTTGCCGCCTCCGACAGCAAAATTTCCCCGTTTTTGTTCCCGCCGTCTTTTTTCGTTGTGTTGATCGCCATAGTCTTAAAACCTCCTTATGCCTCTTTATCCCCTTTGTCCCAGCCGCTTCTTTCCGCCGCCGCTTATTTGGCGGCGGCCAGCTTATGCAGCAAAGCCTCGCCGTATGTATAAGCCGCCAAATAGGCCATGGTATTGCCGTCAAAACCATATCGCCGCTGCACCGCGATATAATCCGGGCTTTGTGCGGCAAATCTTCCCTGCCCGCCGAAGCCGGAAACCGCCTTCTGCCCGCCGCTGCGCTGATCCCAGCGGGCCTTCCCAGCCCTGGTGTCCACATGGGTAAACGTGCCGTACAGACCGATACCGCCCATGCCGGTATATTCCGCATACTGCGCCACCAACAGCGGAGATACGCCCTCGATGCGGATATCCGCCGCCTTGCCCAGCAAATGCTGGCTGTTTGCGCTGCCGCCCACCCGTTTATTGTGGGCCGCCGTCCGATAGGCGCTGTTGATGATCACCGGCTTATGAAAATACTCCCGGATCTTCTGCAAGCCGGCCGCCAGGTCCGTATCGATCAGGACTTTATCCGTCCCGTCCTTGCAGGCGAATTCCTTCACCTGAAAATCCCGGCTCAGACGCAATTCGCCATCTTTTACCCGGCTGTATGTTTTTACGCTCATTTCTTTTCCTTCCTTTCCGATCCAGGCGTCGGATCTACGGTGGCACAGCGCCGTCGCTGAACGCTGCCGCTATGCCGCCGCTCCTCCCCGTCCCTTGCGCCGCCGCCATGAACCGTCATTCGCCGCGATGTTCCTTCCTTTCCTTGCCCAGCTTGATTTTGGTACAAGCCACGATCTCCCCCAGCACCGAGGCGCACCAACCGCCCACCAGCACGGCGGGCTCACTGCCGGTATGCCAATAAACAAGCAGTACGGCGGCGGTAAAACCGACAAACAAAACCGACATCACGGTCAAAGCGATATCCAACGCCTTCATTGCGTCTGCCCCAGGTTCAGATCATACACCGCCGCCTCGATGCGGGCATTGATCGCCGCGCTGATCTCCACACCCAATTCTTCCAGCAGGCCCACCACATATTGTTTCCGGGCCGTACCGCCAGGATCGCCGTTCTTCAACTGCTGCTCGGCTGCCTCCACGAATTGATAGATCTGCCTGTCCAAGTTGCTTGCCTGTTCCGCCTCCGCCTGTACTTTCAGCAGGGATTTGGCTTTAGCCGTCAGCCAAATGACCGCCAAACCGAGCAAGGCGATCAAAGCCTGCGCCAATAAGCTTACAATTGCAGGATCGATATGCATATACGCTGCCTCCTTATTCATCCACCCTGGGATGAAGCGCTTCCAATTCTTTGATGCGGGCCTCGTTCCGTTTGGCCCGTTCCTCTATCTTGTACATACGCTCTACCAGGTTGTTATGCTTGTCCACTTTCTTTTCCAGCTCCTGAATACGCCACATCACCGCGCCCCAGGTGGCGGCCAGACCCAACAGATACAGCACGATATCGCCGGAAAATGTCAATCCGTTCACGGGTTGTCCGCCGCCTCCTTCCGCCATACGCATAAAACAAGCGTCCGCGCCGGCCAAAACAGTTTTGGGACGGCTATCATGATTGTCCGCCACCCGCCGCGTTGACGGTGATGGTAATATCCACGGTCTTGGTGATGCTATCCAGCCCTTCTTCTTCCTGCATATAGCTGACTGTGATCTTCTTGCCGCTGTCCGCCGCCGCCAGCACCTGCCCGGCAGAGAGCTGGCCGTAATCAAGGGTATAGTCCGCAGAAGAAACGACGCTGCTGTCCGCGCCGCCCCAGCTGGCCGTAATGACCAAACCGGCAATGCTCAGAGCATCGCCTACGGTATAAGACGTCGTCATACCGCTGGCGGCGATGCCGGTCAATTTCTTCACACAGCTGATGCTGTAGGCGTCGGTCTTGCTGACGCCATCCTCCGTATAGGTAGCGGTGACTGTGGTGGAAGACGGCGTCAGGGAACCGGCGGTACCGGCGTTCAGACTGAAGGTCACATCCGCCGCCGACAAATCCTTCTTGCTCTTATTGGTATACAGGGCCGCCGCCGCGAAACCCGCAGTATCCAGCGCATCTCCATTGTAGTATTTCTTGACTTCCGGTTCTTTGATGATATCGATGCTGTCCAGTTCCACCGTGGAAGGCGCGTTGCCGTATTCCGTCCACAAACCGTTGGCCGCCAGATAATACTCCTTCTTGTCCTCACCGCAAAAACAATAAGAACCTGGCGCTACGCTGGAATTGTTGAACTGCGTAGGCAGACCGGCAACATCGTCATCCGTCTCCGCAATGAAAGAATACACGCCGGCAATGACCGGGTTGTCCATATCACCTACGCCGGAAGCTCCAAATTTTTTGATGTCTTTGATCAGGATACCCATGTTTTTTCCTCCTTTTTTTATTGAGTAGATAGACCTCCCTCAACGGTACAGCCCGTACTGTCCGCCACCTCTTTCAGCCATTTTTCCGTAGCCGGAGACCATGTCTCCCCTTCGTCGGGGTAAACCCCATGCGCCGTAATTTCCAATGCCTTCTCCGCCGCCAGACAGGCGGCAGGGTCTTTCTGCCAATCCAAAAGCCAGGCCAGATTCAGCCAGGCTTCCCGGCTACAGAAAGTCCGCACCGCCCCATGGGCATATGCCAAAGCCGCTTTTTGTTGATTCAACCGCCAGTAACAGCGGGATAAGAACACCATAGCCCGGCCCGCCTGCTCCTGCCACTGATCGTAAAGCAGCGATTTTTCCAAGGCGTTTACCGCATCCTGCCACCGCTGCAAATACATATATTCCCGGCCCAGATAGTGCCAGGCCCTTGCGTCTTTCTGGTTTTCCAAGGCGTCCTTCTCCAACAGGGGCAGATAGTTCCGGGGCTTGCTCAAATCCTGCTTATGTACTACCTTGAACCCTGTGTCCCCGATGGGGCCGAAGCCGTCCAAAATCTCATGGCAGGCATGCTTCCAAATCCAGCCCTTGGCGCGGTGCACCCGGATGTTTTTGAAGCAATAGGGGCCGTTGTCGATGGTGATCCGCCAACCCCTTACATCTTCCGCCGCCGCCGCTTCCAGCTTGGCCCGCCAGCCTTTTTCCGGCATTTCGTCCAGGTCCAGGGATACCCAAATCTCCACATCCGGATTGTTTTCCACCGCCTGCCGCAGGGCAAAGTTCCGGGCCTCGTCAAAGCGGAACGGATCCCGGTATTCCGTCACCGCCGCGCCGCCGTCCCGCAGCCTGTCCGCCGTATCATCCACGCTGCCGGTATCGGTCACGCAAACCGCGTCCGCCTCGCTCACCGCCTGCAGCCATTCTTCCACATGGGCCGCCTCATTTTTGGCTATGGCATATACGCCGATCTTCATTCCGTCACCTCATCCCATCCGTAAACGCCCGGTTCCCATACGTTATTGTCTGCCGTGCTTATCCAGACCTTATTGTTGTGCCGCACTTTATCGCCTGTCATATAAGGATTGGTGCTTTCCGGCTGCACCCAATCGGGAATAATCTCCGGGGTCGGTATAAGCACTTCGGCAAAAAGGGAAGGGCTTACGCCGGGAGACCAGGAAACTTGCGATACATGATCCGTCAGTGCACGCCACAACTTGCCGTCATAATATAGTCTGTCCCCCGTTGTATATTCCTCGCCGGGCCGCCACCGAGGATATAACATCGGCACTTGCAGCGCGTCTGTGTCGGATAAGTTCTTTGCGCCCTCTACCATCTGCGCCCGGTATAACTTGGCCTCATGTCGTTTCATACTTCACCTCCCATCAATATCTGCAAGGATTCCTCCGCGTCTATATCTTCGTCAGGGATAAGCTGATCCGTTTCCTCATAGGTAAAAACGCAGGGGATAACATCCACCGCGTCAGAGTAAAGTTTGTCTGTTTCCACCTGCCGCAGCATATAACCAGCGTCCGAATAATGTCTTACGCACATCTCGCTAACCTGTTCTTCCAGTATCATACGCTCACCTCCTATACATACGGATTGCCGCCGGACACGGGATAATCCATCAGGTAGACCTCTACGGTAAATGTGCCGTTGATGGTTCCACTTGCTGATGAGTTATATCTGGTATTAATATCTATCACGCCGGACGGAGAAATTGTGTCCGCGTATACACCGTACCCTATGCCTGTACCAGCAGGGTAAGTGTAATACTCTCCACCACTTCGTAAACTATGAACGAACCGCGCGCCGTAAGACAAGGTGTTAGAAGTTAAGCCACTTGCAGGAAGTCTGTTGTAGAAATAACAATCAGACCCGTGGCAGTATCCCTCCCTTGCCCCCGCAGTATCGCGGATTTTCACATAAACTATTTTGTCGGAAGTAAAAGCGGAAGCACCGCAATTAATACTGCCAATAGTAGTTGCGTGGACGAGGTGTTAACAGTATATGTCGCCGTTGCCAATAGCGTAGGGGCAGGCGCTACATAAGTACCCGTGACAGGCTCGCCGTCCGCGCCGTGGGCAGTGTAATCATCAAGCAGTTTATCGGCGGCAACGGTATCCCCGGTCAAGTCCATTTGCGTTACGCCGTCGAAAACCAGTTTGGAAATCGCCATGTTTTACCCCCCCATACTGCTATCCATTTATACGTCTTGCCGGCTAAGAATGCGCTATTGGAGTTTGCGGGAACATGGGGATAAAATTCCTCATTGTTGGCCCAATATTTCGGATGATTGGTCGTCGTATCATTTGAACTATCTGAAGTTACCGAGAATTGATATTGACCAGTATTGTGAGAATTTGTTCCCGTTCTGGTAACACAATATACGAATCCATACCACAAGTTGGTACTGGCAAAGGGGAAACCATAACCCGTCACTTTATAAGCGTCATAATACATCCAAAATTCATTGTCATATTGGGTATATCCGCCCGCTGTCGCGGCTTCTGTAATCGCTATAAACAGCGGTGCTTCCGTATGCGCATTGGTGAAACTGATCGTAGGTTTATATGTGTCCGCACTCGGCGTATATGTGCCCTCCTCATAAACTAAACCGCCAGATCCAGATACATTAACCGTAACCGGACCATAAGCATGACCAGCAGCAGGCGTATATGTTCCATTGGCCGTGGCAGTCAACGCTTCAATGACCGTTGCTGCTGGGTTTGTGGTGATCGCCCGTATGGTGCCGCCTGCCGCGTCCTGGGTGTCCGTAATCGTTACCGTACCGCCGCTGCTGCCGGTGCCGCCGCCAACGGTAAGAGGGTTGCCGATGATGGGCAGAATCTGCACAGCATTGGCTTCGAACCAGTCAATGGCGGTCTGGCTGGTGGCATCGGTTCCGCCGGTTATTTCTATTGTGCGGTAAGATTCGTTTATCCAACCGCTTACCATGGTATAAACATACACATAATCATCATTCCCATAGGCAAAAGCATTAGAATCCACATCCGTATACTGATAGGAATGATTATTGTTTATGAAATTGATATCAAAGACAGCGCCACTTAAAGTGATTGCCTCATTGAAACGCCAGGTTGTACCGGTCAAATTTGCCACGCTCATGCCGCCGTCACCTCCATTACCGTCACCTGTATGGTCATGGCCGCGGTGGGCGCAGCGCCTACTGCATACGCCGTCAGCGTGCCGTTATTATTGACAACATACAGAGCGGCTACCCCGTCGCTGATCATCTGCGCAATAGCCGCCGCGTCCGGCTGCAGGTCGATCTTGCTATTGGCCGTCACCGTGTAATTGGGCAGCGTCACCGTCTGCGTGTATGGCCCGCTGCCGCTCCAGGTAGCCGTCAGGCTCAACGTATCTTTCGCTACCGCTGCACCGCCAGAACCGGTGGGCCCGGTTGGCCCGGTAGGGCCTGTAGGGCCTGTAATGCCCTCTCCCGTTGGCCCGGTATCCCCGGTAGGCCCCGTTGCACCCGTCGGGCCTGTGGGGCCTGTA
Source organism: Bacillota bacterium (assembly GCA_024679955.1). Taxonomy (GTDB): domain Bacteria; phylum Bacillota; class Dehalobacteriia; order UBA4068; family UBA4068; genus JAILCQ01. Next base: position 24,825 of record JAILCQ010000024.1, read on the forward strand.
ACCGTATCACCATCCGCACCCGTAGCGCCTGTGGGGCCAGTAGGGCCTGTGTCTCCCGTGTCACCTTTTTCCCCTGTCCCTGTTGGCCCGGTTGGCCCGGTGGGGCCTGTAGGGCCGGTAGGGCCTGTGGGGCCGGCGTCTCCGGCGTCGCCTTTTTCGCCCGTACCCGTAGCGCCTGTGGGGCCAGTAGGGCCTGTGTCGCCTTTGGCCCCGGTATCTCCCTTGGGGCCTTGCTCCCCGGCGCCGGTATCACCTTTTGCACCCGTCGGGCCCGTCGGGCCGGTCGGGCCTGTTGCGCCGGTTTCCCCTGTAGGCCCAGTCACACCTTCCCCGGTGGCTCCCGTGGCTCCGGTCGCTCCCGCAGGCCCTTGATCTCCGGTTTCCCCGGTCGCTCCTGTCGGCCCCGTCGCCCCCGTGGGGCCTTGCGGGCCGGTAGCGCCCTGCAAATGGCCGTTGTTGATAAAGTCCTGGCTTACCGCGTCATATACGTAAATATCGTAAGGCGCTTCCGTGCCGACGCCGTAAGCGTCCCCCGGCTCCGGGGCGGGTATGGAGGCATACATATCTTCCACGGTATCGAAATAGCCTTTGATCACAAAACCCGCCGGGCCGGTGGCTCCGGTTGGCCCTGTCGCCCCCGTTATCCCTGTTCCTGTAGGCCCCGTGGCTCCGCTGGGGCCGGTCGCTCCCGTCGCCCCAGTCGGCCCCGTTGCTCCGGTTGGCCCCGTTGCGCCTGTCGCACCAGTCGGGCCGGTCACGCCTGCCCCGGTTGGCCCCGTGGGGCCGGTGTTCCCTGTTGCCCCGGTCGGCCCGGTTCCACCGGTAGGTCCTGTGGCTCCCGCGCCGGTGGGGCCTGTCACTCCGGTCGGCCCCGTGGCCCCGGTCTCACCTGTGGCCCCGGTGGGGCCAGTTGCTCCCGTTGCGCCTGCGCCTCCCGCCGCGCCTGTAGGGCCGGTGGGCCCCGTGGCTCCGGCTTCCCCTTTCAGCGTACCGTTGGCCTTCCATTCCTCGCTTACGCCATCGTAAACGTATATCTCATAGGGCGGGGCGCTGCCCACGCCGTAAGCGTCCCCGGCGTCCGGACTGCTCACCGCCGCCTCCAAATCAGCCAGGGTGGCATAATAGCCCAGGATCACAAAACCGTTGGTCACCTTACCCAAGTCATAATACGTACTCGTCATGTCACGCCTCCTATCCTGCCACCAAATATACATACGTCCCCGGCAGAAGATATTTGCTGCCCAAGTCTATGGCTACTTCGCCCTCGTCAAAGCTCACCGCGGAGGAAGAAAGGGAACTGGGCCGGAACTCCCAGTTGCTGTTAATCAAAATCCCCATCCGCCGGTAACTGGGCCCATAGATCAGACAGGCCGCAGCGTCGTACAACTCATTTTCACCGATGCTTTGGATCACCGCAGCAAAATACCTCGGCGTAAAATTACCGAAGCCGGTCAGCGTATAGCTGGCGGCGGCGCTGGATACTTGAAAAGTGCCTATCGCCACATCCCCGGAAAAAGCCCCTTCCACACCAAAGATTGACACACCGTCTTTGATATTGCCCGGCAATAAATTCGGTTCCGCCGGTATGGTCTGCGCCCCGTCCAGATATTGCCCGGCGGAAATCGTGCCGCCAAGCCGGGTAATGTTGATCTGCGCGGCAGCTTTGGACGGTATCGTCCCGGTGATAATTTCCGTGGGGTCGTTGGGGTTGATAATCTGTTTGCCGTTCAATATATCTGCCGCCGTGGCCGGATTGGTGAGCGCCGGAAGGTCGCCACCGCCCCCGCCAAAGCAGCCTTTTATCATGCCTACCATGTGCAAACCTCCTTTAATCGAATACCCGGATAACCAGCGGAATATCCACTCCCGCTCCCGGCACCATACCAAACGCCTGAATGGTAAAACTGCCGGAAGCCTGGGATATGATCTTGGGCTTTGCCGCCTGCCATGCCGCCTGTTGGGCCTCCGTAGCGGTATAGGCCGTATCCACGTCAAAATTGTTGTTTGCCGTGATATAGGCGGAATTGATAATCAAAACGCCGTCATCCCAGCCAGAAGCATAGGCCGTCAGCGTTACCGTCCGTATCGTCGGCACAGCCGCCGCGATAGCCGCAAAAATATCCGTCGCCTGATTGGTGGGGTCGTAAACAGACGCCTGCATACCGCCGGGCGCTCCGTCGTCGCCCTTCGGCCCGCGCACGCTGCCCAGGTCGTAGATCGCCGTGTCGCTTAGGTCGGTTTCTTCGCTTACGGTGTATATCAGGTGTCCGCTGTTGTCTATGGACAAAGGCGGCGGTGCGGAACCGTCGGGGATACATATCTTCAAATGTCCGTCCTCCGGGTCTACAAACATTTTATACATATGATTCATCACAGAAAGAGCGTCAACGCCGTTGAAATCGCCATTATCCAGTTTTTGCTGCATGGTATCGCCGTCCGCTCCCAAGATCAAAAGCTCCGTTTCCTGCCCCGCCCCATAGATCAATGCCCTGCGCCAGGCATCCCGCTGCGCTGCTGTAGCGGTATTTTTAATAGAAAGCATCACTTTGCTCTCTTTCGGAGCGCCCTGAATACCGGCTACGCTGACCGAGGCTTGCTTCGTGCTGGCATTCCAGTCGGAATCGTAAACGTCAAAAAAAACCGTTTTCACCCGCAGCCCATCCGCATAAGAAAAAATATCTCTTGCTTTGCCGTTGGGATCGTACACATTTTGCAGCATATCGCCGTTTCCCGCCGGCCCTTGCGGCCCCCGCACCGATCCCAAATCAAATTCCTGTACCAAAGCCTGCACCTCCGTTAATCAATGGTGTAAATCAAATGACCGCGGCTGTCTATGGACAGTGGAGGCGGCCCGGCGTCATCCGCCACGCCCACATACAAATGCCCGTTGGCCGCATCCACGCGGAAATAATACATCCGGTCAAAAAAGCACTGCCCGTCCTGTCCTTTCAACACATTTTGATCCAACTTATCCTGAAAGCTCTCCCCGTCGCTGAACAGGATCTGACCGGCGTTACCGGCTTGGTTGGCTACCACTGTCTGATCGTCGATCTGCTCGATCCAATGCTTCAATGCGTTCAAAGCGCTTTCCATATCCCCGGAAGGCAATCCTTCCACGTCCACGCTGTTCAAAACGCCGGCCAAAGCCTCAAAGTTGGCCATCAAATGCGCGGCGTATGCCTTTTGCCCGTCCTGAAAACGGTAGGGTAAACGTACGCTCATATCGCACCTCCTCCGCTTATTCCCAATCTGTGACTTCGGTTTGTTCCACGCCCACGCGGCTGCCTTTGGGACGCTTTTTCTTATATACCACCGCCACGCCGTAAATCATCACCGGCTGATCCAAATGCTCCGCCTGATCGGCAATAAAAGATACCTGCAAACGCTTGGCCTTTTGGTTGACGGTCACTTCTTTGGTCACCGTATCCTGCCAGCCGAAAAACGTCTCGCCGAATCCGCCTTCCCCATATACCAGGCTTTCGTCCATATCGGTGTTGAACAGCCATTGCTGATTCCGATAATCCGCCTTGATCCGCAGCTTGATCTTGCTGCTCTGCGCTGCGTATTGTTTGGCGGCGATCAACACCTTTTTGATGCGGCTGTCCCGCACCATGCCGCCCATTACGTCGAAGCTCTTGGTCACCGCCTTCATCGGTATCGTTTTCGGCTCGCCCACGGAAACGTCGATATAATGGTGACTGGCATTGTCATATTTCAGCACATATCCGTTGCCGCATCCCAAAAACAACGCGTTTTCTCTCATCGCCGTCGAATAACAAGTGGCCTCTTGGGTAAATTCGCCCCAAAAGCTTTTCAGGGCGGTATAATACCGGTATTCCTTTTTCCCCTGCCCGTTGACCACCGTCAAATAATAGACGCTGTCCCACACCTGGGCATAGGCGTCCACCGTTCCGTTGCTGCGCAGCGTATCGCTGATCAAACCGATGGAAATATTTTTTGCCGCAATGGCGGTAGAATAAAACGGCCAGCTCAGCTCGTATACGCCGTTATACCCCAAAAACAAAACTGCGTTTTCTACCGTTTGAATGCTTTTATCAAATTTTGTGCCCGAGGTAACGTTCAACTGCGTCAGATCCATATCGCTGCCGCCGGCAAAATCCCAACCGCTCAAAAAATGCACGGTCTTTTCTTTGAATATCAGCATCCCTTGAGAGAATTCTTTCAATCCGGTAATACAATCGGCATTTTTTGTGTTCACATTGATCACATTCGTTTCGGTAAAGGCGCAGGGATTGCCAATCTCCGATACATATACTTCGCTTTTGTCCGCCCTGGCATAAAACCAACGCTTGCCCCGCTGCTCCACGAAGCTGGATCCTTTGATCCGCTGCCACAAAGCCTGCAAGGCGGAGGACGGATCCACCGCGTCCAAAACCGCTTCGCTGGTGGAAGACCCGTTATAAACGCGTATCGTCGTACCGTCCAGCCAATACAGCTTATCGGCGTAGACAAAATAGTCCCGGATCGGCGCGGTCATCGCCGGCGTCACCGTGATCTCCTGCCATTCTCCGCCCAGCGCGTCATACCGGTACAAATGCTCTTTGGTAAAACACAGGCTTTGACAAGGGCCGCTGGCCGGCTGATAATCCAAAACCGCCTGCACGTCTCCGCAATCGGGAAGCTGCGCTGCAAACGCCAGATCGGTGCCGCAGGCCCGTTTCAAACCGTATTTTTCACCAGGCTCCGTATTCACCGCCGACACCAATTGATTGTCTTTCATATTATCATTGGCGTTTTCGCATAAACCGCCGGAAAAATCCTGATACACCCGCAAATATTTAGCCATTGGCTTTGCTCCTGCCGCTTCGTTTTTTCTGTTCCGCGCCGCCGTTTTCGCGCTGGGCCGCCAGATCCGTCCCCGCCTGCCGCTGCCAGACTTCCGCATCCACTTCCGGATCGCCGGAGCCGGCCTGAGCCTTTTTGCTTCGGGCCGGACGGGCGTTTTTCGCCGCCTGCGCCAATTGACGCAGGCTCGGCGCTTCGATCACCATGCCGCCGGCATTCACCCCGTCTTTGAGGATAGCGGCGATCAGCTCCGCGTCTTTTTCCTCGTCAAATTCCTTGCCGCCTCTGTCCAATATCACTGCGCCATTGGTCCAACTTTCCCCCCGGGAAAGAAATCTGCGCATTTTCGCCATTCTTTTTTCCTCCTTTTGCCCTTTTGCGCCGGTTGCGCAACCTATTTTCCCTGTCCGCCGGTTCGCCGCTATGCCAAAAGCCGTCCGGCGGCCGGCAAGCGGCCGCCGGACCCTGCCCCATCCTTAGGATCGGGCTTACGCGTCCAAAACTTCGTAACAACCGGTGATCAGCATATGGGCTTTCGGTTGTTTGAATTCAACGGAGCATTCGGTAATATACTCATCCATCACGCCGTCCACGTCTCTGGCCTGGATATTGGTATTCAGCTTGGTGTCCCGTCCGTCCAAATAGACATAACGGATATACTGCAGATCCAAAACGAAGCCATAGCCGGCATATACGGCGCTTTCCATCAGCAAAGGATCGTAAACCACTTTCATATTGCCATAGCTGGTAATCAGATTGCGTACCGTCATACCCATGGTTTTGTCTTCGCCCACTTCCGTCACCAGCTTCTGAGAAGCCCAGTCGTTGATGGCCGAAGCCAAATACGGACCGGCCACCAGCAGCTTTTCTTCGCTGCCGTAGCTGAAAGCTTCCCTGGCCACCTTGGCGTCGAAGTTGCGGAAGGTCAGCTTATTGCTGCTGGCGTTAAAAGCCACCGCCCGGGAATCGTTGGCCAGGAATTCCAAAATACCGCCCATGGAGCGGCGGGGAGTAGCGCCGCTGGTATCCAGCTTCCTCTGGCCGAAATACAAAGCGTTGGCAATATCCCGGATATGTTCGATGCCCGCCTTTTTTCGTTGATAATTCAGGTCTTTGCCGCCATACATTTTGGAGGCCTTTTCCGTATTGGAAAGAGCGATGGGCGTACGGAATATCTGCGTATAATTGTAGCAGGGGGTCTCCTGGGTGGATTTCACCTCTCTGGCCCCGGCGTTTTCCGCCTGGGCGTTGCCGATGATCAAGATCTCCGCGTCGTCCGCCACCGCGGCCCCTACGGTAGAACCGTACCCTCTGGATACGGTCAAAGTATTCCCGGAAACGGCGGTCACCAGCATGCATTCGCCGGTGGACGGCACTTTGAGCAGATCATATACCCGAAAGATACCGCCGTCCTCCACGGTAATCGTGGACGCGTCGGCGGCAGCCGCTCCGTTGGCCAGGGTGCGTACGCCCAGCAACTGATCCTCCAACCACTCAAACTTCGGATTATAAACCACGCGGCTGTCTCCGCGGATCGCCTTCAAACAGGTCAAAAACGGCGCTTTATCCGGCTCCAATAAAGCGATTTGATCCGCCATATCCACCACAAGCCGGTTGGCTGCGATATTCCCCGTAGTACGAACTCCCGTAATCAATGCCATAGTATCTACATCCTTTCTCTTTTTCGTTACCCTTTGTTCTTTTGGCCCAAAAGGCCATGTTCTTTTTGCCGGTTAATCAAAAAAACGCCCCTTACCGGCGCTGAATATACCCTTGATGATCTTTTCTTCCTCGCTGGGATCGCTTTGACTGCCTTTGTTGTTTTTGGGATAGATGGCCAGCCCCGCCTTATCCGCACCGGCAAAGAGAGCCTCCGGCTCCGCCGGCAGATCCGCTGCGGCGGCGCTGCCGTCCCCGCCTTGGGTTTGCGGGGCGCCATACAGATCCAAAGCGGCCAGCTTCATCATTTCTTCCGGATGCTTGCGCCAAATATCGCCGTCGCCCCACTGGCGGCTGCGCTCGATCATGCCCTGCATCAGCCGTTTGGCTTCCGCCGCATCCGCCGTCTGCGGAAACATGGCCTGCACCAAACGTAGCGCCCGGTCGAAGCTGCTCCGTTCCTGATTCTGCCGCATAGCCTGCAGCAGCGGTTCCAGGGATTCCTGCACCTTGCGGCTTACGCCGCCTTTCTGTCTGCTTTCCTGTCCGCCGCGGTCTTCCCGGACAGGCTTTTCCTCCGCCGTGCCGGAAGCGCCTTGCCCCCGCTCCGCCAACAGTTGCCGCACCGTCTGCTCCAACGCCTGACGGGCCTGCCTTTCCTGCAGCAGGCAGCGGTATATATCCGGCAAACGTCCCTGCATATCCTCATACTGGGCCTGCAATCTCTGCCATCTTGCTCCGTCTCCCTCCTTTCCCCGATCGCCGCCGTCGCTTTCCATACCGCGCGGATCCGCGTTTTCCCCGGCAGCCGCCATCTGGGCAGCCGCCAGCAAAGCTTCATCCGACAGATCCAGCCGCTCTTTTTTTCCGTTAAAAAAACCCATTGCAACAACCTCCTTCTTTATTCCGCATTAAAAAACCGCCCTTCGGCGGATAATGCCACGCTTTATAAAATGTTTCCGGCAAACAAACCGGCCGTTTTATCTTTTTTCCTTGCGGGAAATATGCTATAATCAATTCCAAATATGGCGTCCAGCCAAAACTGGATCACCAAATGCCGAACCACCCACCACCCTGCCGGAAAGGACAAGACCCCATGCCGTCCAGATCCAAATATATTACGCCGTTTCTATTATCCGTGCTGATCGTCGCCGTCATTCTGACGGTGTGCGGCTACCGCAGCGCCCGCATCCTTCCCCCAACCTCCGCCGCCGTCGTCCGGGAGCTTTCCCCGGAAGCGACGGAAAAGGCGGCTGACGCCGCTGCCGCGGCAGACGCGGCCGCCGGCGCTTTTCAGCCCATCGATCTCAACGCCGCCACCGCCAGCCACTTGCAAACCCTTCCCGGCATCGGCCCGGTAAAAGCCGCCGCCATCATCGCCTATCGGGAAGAAATCGGCGGCTTCACCGACAAAGCCCAATTGCTTAACGTTTCCGGTATCGGCCAAAAGACCTACGACGCCATTCGGGATCTGGTTTACATTGAATGACTGGCAATATGTGAATTTGCCTTGATTTTTCCGCCGCCTGGAGGATTTCTTCTTTTGCTTCGGACTTTTCCGCTATTTTTCTATATTAATTAATATAGAAGGATTTCCTATACCGCCGGTCCTATTCCGCCCCGTCCGTCCATTCCCGGATCAGCCCCAAAAACGCGCCGGTTTCCGCGAAAGCGCCTTGCCAGCGGCATACCTCCTCCCAGTTTTTGGCCTCGCTGAACCGTCCCAGGATATACCGGCGTTTTTCTTCTATTTCCCGGCAAAACCACAGCCAAAAGGCATTGTCCGCCAGGGCCGCCGCCGCTTCCTGCAAACGTCTGATCTCCTCCTGCTCCATCATGCGCCGCCTCCCGCCAGTATCCTGGACAGTGCTTCCGCCAAAGCTTGCTCCGGCTCCGCCCCGGCTTCCGCCGTCGCCCCTTGCCGCAAGGCCGCCGCCGGGTCCAAACCGGCCGCTGCACCGCCGCCGTTACCGGCTGCTTGTCCAAACGGGGGAGCCGCCAAAACCGCCGCCAAAGAATGTACGCTATCATCATCCCCGGCCGGCCTTGGGCCGGCTTTTTTTTGTTCTTCCCCGGCGGTTTTTCGCAGATCCGGCAAAAGCTCCTTCACATTCTCTATATCCAAAGCGCGAAACACTCTTTCCAAAAAACGCAGCAGCGCCTCCGGATCGTTTTGATACAAAGGATGACGGCTGGCCAATTGGAATGCCTCCATGGTACGGTTTTTGATCATTTCTTTGTTGGCCAAAGGCTCCGCCGCCGCCCCGACATAATACAGATCATAATCTCCCGCCAATTCTTCCGGCGAAATATGCAGCAGCCTATCCCCGTCTTCGTTCAGCAAACGGATCAAGCGCTTCTCCGTCAAAAACTGCTGATCCAAAGCCAAACATTTCTTGCCCACCGGCGTCAGCAGATTGTTCACCACCGCCGCCACCACGCTTTTAAAACGCAGCGAAGCGTTGTTGTCCTTGGTCATGGTGGTGGTGGCGGTTTCCGACCGCTGGGACAAACCCATGATCACATCGTGACACCCGGTGGTATCCCGCATATCCTGCTTGATACTGCTCTCATTGGAAAAGGCCGTGCCTGGCATGGTCGCCACCTGAATCTCCTGCACGTCGTCCATATTCTCCACCTGCAAAACCCCGTTTTGCCGCCACACCAGATCCCGGGGGGTGATGCCGCAGCCCTTACGCACCTTCCACATGCGCCGCAAGGCCAAAGAATAATAATCCACCCGCTGGTTCCGGGTGGTGTTCAATTCTTTCTGCAGGCTTTCGATGGATTCCGGGATGCCGACGCCGTAAAATTCATGGGGCAGCGGCGTATAACAGCACTTATCATACGGCTTCATGCCATGCCAAAACGGATTGGGCTCGTCCAGGGCGCATTGGCATTCGTTGACGATCACCACATGGCGGTCGTCCTCCCAATACTGATCCACCTTATAGAGGCTGTTGTCGTCCTGGCCGCTGAAATCATCCTCGCTTTCGCTTTTGCCGGCGTCGTCCCGGCGCATCGTTTGCCCCTTTTCCACGTCTTCCCAGGGGCTCAGCTTGCTGAAATCCAAGCGGTACTTGCCGTTTCTCACCATATTCTGCAATTGCCGCCGGGTCTGATACTCCCGATGACCGCAAAAACGGGCGTCGCGGATGTCTTCCGCATTGGGATCCACAAAAAAATCAAAAATATCCAGACATTGACAGATGGGATCGTCATATACCACAGTATTGTGCCTGATCTCCTGCCGGGCCCCGCCGGCCCGCTGCCGGGTCTGCCTGGTTTCCAGCAGCCATCCCGTATACACCACGGCCGTGCCGTAGCAGCATAAGCTATGCAATACCTTATCCCGAAACAGCCTGGGCAATTGCATCCTGTCGTTCATTTGCCAATCCAATAATGTCTGCAGCCGGTCCGCCTGTGCCTTGTCTTCGTCCCCCCGGGGCAATATGGATAAATAGGGCCTGCTGGCAAACAGGCTCTCCGCCACTCTGGCTTTGATCACCTCCACCTGCATAAAGGTGGCCGGCACAAAAATATTGCTCCTGCCTTCCTTCACTTCATCCGGTTGAGAACGGTACAAACGGTAATACCGCCGCCAATCCTGACTGTAGTTCTCATCCCGCCATTGTTCCGCCCGTTTGATCCGGTCTACGATCACCGGCACTTGTTTGCTCTCATTCGCCTTCATATTCTCCCCCTACTCCACGATCCATCGCTCCAATTGCCGCTGCCAGCCGCCGCAGGTTTTTAAACGCTTGGCTTTCGCGTCGTTATAGAGTTTCATCCATTTGCTGCCATGGCCGCTTTCTTCCCCGTCGCCCTCGGATTCCCGATCCCAAAAACGGGAGGTGGCAAAAATGGGCAACAACCCGTGCCAGATCTCCGCCAATTCACATTCTCCCTGATAGGCATCGGAAAAATCCTTGGGCAATCGGTAATAATACAGCCGGGCCTGCCCCGGAGAAGCAAAAACGATTTTGCCGTCCGGCGTCAATGTATAGGCGCGATCGCAATCCGCAAGCTGCAAAAAGCCTTCCGGCAAAGCAAAGGCCTCCCCAGCCCCGGCCACCGTATAGTCAGCCGTGGCCATCATGCCGCCGGCCAGGGCCAAATCCGTCTGTGCCTCGTTGAACCACACATACAAGTCGCCGTTATGACAATCATTTACGCCGCTTAAAACGGCAAATTGATCCTTCAATTGCTCAAAATTCATATCCGCCCCTCTTTCCTCAACGTTTTCGTTCAATAGCCGGTGATCGGGTCTACCGCGCCGTACCATTGTCCTTCCTCAAACTCTTCCCGTTCATAATAGGGCTGCTCCGTCAAAACATACAACGCCAAGGCCAAAGCCATCACCCGATCGTCATGGCTGCCCTCCCGGGCATTGGCCGCGCCTTTTTCATCGTACATGTACGTTAAACATTCGTTGATCGTTTCTTTGCCATGTATCTTCTCCGCCTCCCGGCGGATATGACCGGCCAGGGCGCTGATCAGTAACGGCTTGGTGCGGGCGCTGGTAAAAAAGCCGTATTCCTGCATGGTATAATCGCTGGAACGGTTCACCGTCCGCCGCCGGTAAATGCGGGGATAAGCCAAGCGCTTCAACGCGTTCACCGTGGCCACCCCATGATTGTTCACCTCCGGCGTCACTCTGGCCAAATTATAATAGCGTCCCAAATAGGCCGCCTGTACGCCCAACAGATCCGGATCGATATGCCCGTGCCATTCCGCCGCCTGCTCGCCGCTGTCCCGGATCACCACCTCCATCGCCGCATAATCTCCTCCCTCCTTTCCCGAAGCCGTATCCACACCGATCACATATTCCCGGCCTTCCTCCGGCAAACGCCACAACCGCAAATTGCCCTGAGGCGAATCCACAAAGGTCACCCTGCCGTCCACTTCTTCCAAATCTCCCCGGCGCAGCGGTTTCTCCGCTCCATGCAAGGCCCGGACCAAAGCCGGAACGTCAAAGACCGGCCTGCCGCTGGCAATAAAGGCCTCTCCGGCAAAGGCCGGATACTCCTGATGAAAAACCTGTATATCCCCGCCGCAATTGGCGTCGATACACCAACGCCGCCAAGCCAACTGTTCCGCGGTCAATCCGTACAAACGCTGCAATTCCTTTTCTGCCGCCAGGGGCGCAAAATTCTCCGGCGGCGGCATGCGGTATTCCGGATTCTCAAACCAGGGGAAAAACAACGGTGTAAAGCCGCCTTCCCCTTAGGTCGCCCGCTGCCATTGCTCAAAAAAGGCGCCGCCCAGGCCGTTGGCCGTGCTTTCAATGATCACCATCGTCTGCCGGTGATACGGCACCGCCTGCAATAAAGAAGTCATGGTCTCCGCCGCATACGGCCAAAAAGCCAATTCGGATATATGCAGATTGTGAATGGTGGCAGAACGTCCCGCTTCTTTGTTCAACGCCGTTTCAATGGTGATCCTCGAACGCAGGCCCGGTCTTTGACTCCGCTCTTTGGCCCGGGGATTCTCAAAAATCAGCTCCCGGGAATTGGCGGCCTTGCGCAGGGGACGCAAAAAAGCCGGGGACTCTTCATAGAACAGCTTGGTCTTGTTGAAAATATTGGCGGATGCGTCCGCCTTATGGGCCACCACCATGGAATGCACATTGGGCCTGGTCACCGTGGCATGATAAAACAAACCGGCCACGGCTGTGGAAAACCCCATTTGCCGCGCTTTCAAAATGATGATCCGTACCGGCTGCCCCGCCTGCCGCTGCCTCTGTATTTCCGCATACAGTCTCTTTTGCGCGTCGTTAAAGACAAACGGCGCCAATTCGCCGTATTTGTTCTGTATTTTCAGCGTTTTTGCGCAAAATAAAAGCGGATCGTTGATTATCCGCTTGATATCTTCCGTATTGTTTTTATTCTCTTTGCCCATCAATCTTACTCCGGATCGCCCAGGAATTCTTCAATTGATACTGATTTTTCCTCTTCACCGTCCTTTTCGCCATATCCGTACACCGCCTTGGCGGCAAAAGCGCCGATAGAGCCTTTTTTATCGCGGCAGGCAAATTCTATCGTCAATTGTTCGGCCAAATCCTGCCACTTCAACAGCAAACGCCGCCTTTTCTTCTGCCAGGCCGCTTCCTTTCCCGTGGGTTCCCGCAGCCATTCCCGATACGTGGCTTCGTCGATCTGCAAAGCCACCCGTATATCCACCTTCAACATCACCGTCGCCGTTTGCTGGCGCCGCAAATACTCCGCGGCCAATCGCCGCTCGATCTCCTCCAATTGCTTGCGCGGCGGTAATTCCGCCACGCTGCCGTTTAACCAAGGGCGGTACGCCGCCGTTTCCTCCATCCGCTTTCTCGCCCTCCTTACCGTGGACTCTCTACTTTTTCTGATAGCATAGTATCACGGTTCAACGGTAAAAAAGTGACATCATAAATTTTTTATTTAAAAATTTTTTCCCGCCTTTCCGGGCCGGGCTTGCCGCGCTTTCGGGAGAGTCCGGCCCCGGCGGCCGGCGGAAAAAACGGCTATATCCATCCCAATTCCAGCGCCAAACGGCTTAATAACTCCTGATTCCAGCGCAGCAAGGTGCGGTCGGAATATCCCAATACCGCCGCTGCGCCATATAAAGTATGGCTGCTGTTTAAGTAGACCATTCTGATCATGGCCAATTTATCCGCGTCCTTTTCCTGCTGATAAGCGGCCAAAACTCTTTCCACCGCCGCCACTTCCTTGCCCATTTGTTCCAGCCGCCCCTGACTCAGGCGGACCGCTTTGCCATAACAGGGATCGCTGACGCCGCTTCTGCGGCAAACGGTATCCAAGGCATAATTTTGTCCCAAAATCACATCCCCCCGCAGCTGCTGCAGCAATTGGCGGTTGGCGCGATAGTTCAGCAAAATATCTTTCGCATGTCCCCGCCATTTCAGATATTTCATATTTGGATCATCTCCCGTATGTATCGCCGTTCCTCCCGGCTAAACTCCTTATCCGCCAGTTCCGCCAATTGCCGCAGAATCATACCGCCGCAATCCGGGCAAATCCCTTCCGTCAATTGTTCCTCCGGCCACCTCTCGCCGCATACCGGACAATCCGCCACCTTAAACCAGGCCCCGCCGCAAAACGGACAAGCCCAATATATCTCGGGCAAAGGATTTTCGCCGGTGGGCCCCCGATTCTCCCGATACCGTTTCAAACGTCTGAACACCCTGCCACAATCCTCGCATTGAAACATAAAACCTCCTGTATACACTCGTTTGTTGCTTATTACGCAATATATTTATTTCTTGTCGCTCATAGCGCAACTTACTGTCCAAAAAAAATTTTTGCTGGATCTTTGATATGCAGCAAATCGATCATTTTTTCCATTTCGTCGGAGCCAAAAATCCCTTTGTTGATTTTACTGTTGAAGGTACGCAAGGAGATACCCAAATGTTTCGCTACGTCCGCCTGTGTCAAACCGTTGTTTTTAATAATGTTTTTTAATTCTTTGATGTTCATCTTTTTCCCTCCGTTTGTAGTTTGTTTGCAATTGGTTTTCGACTGTTTGTCGCTTGTCATGCAACTAATATACAGATAAAATTGGCGTTTGTCAATATAAAAATTGGGAATAGCAGGAGAAATTTAATGGTTGCATATTCCGCAACTTTACCCTATAATAAATACAGGTGTTCGATTCAGGGCGGTGCGGCCAAGCCCCGGCGATACCCCCGACATGATGCAGCGCATGTAACACAAACAAACAAAAAAGTAAGGCGGTGGACCGGTATGGGTATTAAAGAAAACCTGAAAATCAAACGCAAGGAATTGGATCTTACCTTGGAGGAAGCCTCCCAAAAGCTGGGCATTAAACGCTCCACTTTGCAACGCTACGAAAGCGGCGCCATCACCAATATTCCGGCCGACAATATTGTCAAATTGGCGGAAATCTATCACACCACTCCGGCGCAGCTGATGGGCTGGGCAGATTCTTTCAACAACGAAACGGCAAACGGCAAAGAGGGAGATATGCCTTCCCTCCATCGTTTCGCCCTGCCGATATTGGGCGAACCTGCCTCTGACGGTTCACGAATGTGCGAACCTTTATTTGAAGGATATGTAGAAATGGGTTCAGCCATCCGCGCCGATTTTTGCCTGCGGGCCAAGGGGGACGGCATGATCAACGCCCGTATCCAAAACGGGGATATCGTTTTTATCCGCCGGCAGGACGATGTGGAGGACGGAGAAGTGGCCGCTGTATTGATCGAGGATAAACCCACCCTGAAACGGGTATACAAACATGGCGATTGGATTCAGCTGCAAGCGGACAATCCCAATGTGCGGCCGATCCTATACCGGGCCGGCGAAACGCCCAATATCCGCATCATCGGCAAGGCGATCGCTTTTCAAAGCAATGTAGAATAGCGTAGCCAATACCGGCAAAGGAGTATGCCTATGAATAACAAAGAGAATCCCTCTGTGCCGGCACCGGCACAAACCAAAGAAATCTTTTTCGCCGGCGGCTGTTTTTGGGCCATAGAAAAACTGTTCCAAAGCATCAACGGCGTCCTGGACGCGGAAAGCGGCTACGCCAACGGCAAAGCGCAAATCGTTCCTCATTACTACAGAGTCTGCCTGGGCGATACCGGTTATCGGGAAACGGTACGCGTCCTCTACGATCCCGCTTTGGTAACGTTGGAACAGCTTTTGGCAGTTTTCTTTCACACCATCGACCCAACGGTCGAAAAACGCCAGGGCAACGATATCGGCGACCAATACCAAACCGGCGTCTACTATGCAGACAAGGCCAGCGGCGAAACGGTGCAGGCTTTCGCGGAAAAGGAAAGGAAAAAATATCCCCGTTTCGCGGTGGAAATACAACCGCTGAAAAGCTTTTTCCCGGCCGAAGCCTATCATCAGAATTATTTGGATAAGCATCCCGACGGCTATTGCCATATCCCGCCGCATATATTTCAAACCGTCAATCAGTTTATACAAACGCTGACCAGCCCAAACCCCGGGGATGACTGAAACAAAAAAGCAAGCCTCTGGAAAAGGCTTGCCGGGTGCAACGAATCATGTTACGATACTGTTACAAGAAATGCAAAATCAAGGGAGGTATCCCGTGTATCATCCACAAAAAATCAAAGCCGTGATTTTCGATTTAGACGGCACACTGCTGGACTCTCTGCCGGATCTGACCACCGGCATCAATTTATCCCTGGCGGACTTGCAATTGCCCCAACTCACCGCCCAACAGGTGCAAAGCTTTATCGGCAACGGCGTCGCCAGCCTGATCGAACAATCCCTGCCCCAGGACCGGAAAGACGAATACTTTCCCCGCTGCTACGAATTGTTTCAAAACCACTACCGGCAACATCTCTGGGAGCAAACCCGTCCCTATCCCGGCATAACGGCATGCATCGCCAACCTTGCGCAGGCCGGTTATCGCCTGGGCGTCATGTCCAATAAAAGAGACCCGCTGGTAAAAGAACTGGTGCGGCATTTTTTCGGCGACCGTATCCCCGCAGCCATCGGCGAATGCGACGAAGTTCCGCGCAAACCCTCCCCAATCGGCATACGGATGGCCATGGAACAATTGGCCGTCCAAATGGAGGAAACCGTCTACGTGGGCGATTCCCCGGGGGATATTATCACAGGACATAACGCCGGCTTGCCAGTGATCGCCGTCGCCTGGGGCTACCGGCAAAAGGAATTGCTGCAAGATGCCGACGCTCTGGCGGAGACCCCGGAGCATCTGGCGCGCTTGCTGGGATGGACGCCGTCAGCCTGAAGGGGTGGTGGCCGGACTAAAGCTCCGGCTCTTCCCCATCCTCCGCCGTGTCCTCCAACGGCAAAGCGGCTTCTTCCCAAAGGATGTTTTCTTCATCGGGATCGGTACGGATCTCCTGCAACAAAGAGCAGACAAAATCCCTGTCCTCTCTGGCGCACCACAAAGTGGCGTAACCGTCCACCGTGCGGCCGCCGGCTCCCATATACAGGCTGGCCACCTCCCCGGAAGATAAACGGATCTCAAAAGGCACATTCTCTTCCGTCAGGCAAATGGACATCACATTGGCTTCGATCTCATTTTCCAATTGGGCGACGGGACAATCCAACGTTTCCGGCGTATGCTCGCTCATCACAGTCCCCCCTTGCTGTCGCTAATCAATGATCAAAGGCTTCTGTTTGCCGCTGCGGATCTGGCTTTCTCCGATAAAATTGGTATCCGGCTCCTCTCCTTCCGGCGGAGCCTCCCGGATCTCCGGCGGCGGCAGTTGCTTGCGTATTTCTTCCAAAACCGCCTCGATCTCATCGGCGTCCTGGGGATCTCCCCAAACCCGGGGCGGGAACAAAAATACGCAGTCCCGACCATAGGACATGCCCCGCATGTTTTCATTGTTGTCGCCGATGCGATAGGCGATATGCTTCTCATCCAAAACCTGTTTCAAAGCGGCGATTTCCGCCTTGCTTTCCAAATCGAACAAAGGAACCAAAGACATACTATTCCTCCTCCATGCTGAGAATGGCTTCCGCTTTATTGTAACACGAATACAGGCTTTTGTCATGGGGGAATTCCCGCCGGTCCACCCACTTTTATTTTAAATGCGGAAAAAACTCTTGCATTTCATTAAAAGGTATGGTATGATTACATTTGTTACGGCGCCATAGCCAAGTGGTAAGGCAGAGGACTGCAAATCCTTTACCCCCAGTTCAAATCTGGGTGGCGCCTCCAACAACGATAAAACCCGCGCCTATGCGTGGGTTTTATCAATTCGCCGGAATGGCGGAATTGGCAGACGCAGGGGACTTAAAATCCCCCGGTAGAAATACTGTACCGGTTCGACCCCGGTTTCCGGCACCACGATAAGATTTTGCCCAAAGGCAAAGTCTTATCGTTTTTTTATCGCCACGATCTGTTCCGCAGCCTTCCCTTTATCACTGTACGGGAAGTATTGACAAATCAAACCTTTAATGCTAGATTATAACTATACAAAGACTAGGTCTTATACTTGATATTATCCAAGGACAAAATCTATTTTATTGTCAAAAGGAGTAAAACGATGAAAAAGCTGTGGATGGCCCTTCTGTTGGGTCTGGCCCTTTGCCTGACGGCCGCCTGCGCCGCCAACGATCAAACCCCCGGCGGAGACGCCGCGGAAGAAACCGATACCCAAACCGCTGAGAATGAGCCCGAAACCATCCGGGTCGGTATGGCCGGCAAGGATATCAAAACCGCCTGCATCATTCTGGCCCAATCTTTGGGTCTCTTTGAAGAAGAGGGCGTCAACGTAGAATTTGAAACCATTTCCAATCTGGCCGAAGGCCTCACCGCTGTAGATATGGGCAAGCTGGATCTGCTGCCCTTCGGCGTCATCCCCACCGCTACCTTTGTCAGCCAGGGCACGGACGTGGTGATCATCGGCGGCACCATCAGCGAAGGCAGCGAAGCCATCACCCTGCCGGAAAATATCGACAACTTTAAAACCCCGGACGATTTCAGAGGCAAAAAAGTGGGCTGCTATCGGATGGAAACCGGACATATGGTCATGAAAGGCCTGCTGCGTGAAGCCGGCTTGACCATCGGCGAAGGCCAGGATGTGGAATTCGTACTGATGGACGGCATGCCTTCCATCTGCGAAGCGGTGAAAAAAGGCGAATTGGATATCGGTTTCGTCAACAGCGGTTATGGCGAAATCGCCAAACAAAACGATTTGGCTGTGGCCTTTTATGTGAGCGAATGGAAAAGCGGTTTCCCCTGCTGCCGGCAAACCGTATCCCGCGCCGCACTGACGGACAAAAGGGATGCGCTGGTACGTTTCATGACCGCTTGCCTGCGGGCTTATGAAATCTATCTCTCCGATCATGAAACCACTGTGGACGCGTTGGCGGAATACTCCGGACAAAGCAAAGACTATGTGGAAGCCGTTATGTACCATGGCGCCATGGTCATCTCCCTGGACCCCAACCGCAACAAAGTGGACGATTTCTATCAGGTGATGAAAGCCAACGGCGATATCGACGCCAACACCCCCTATGAATTGCGGGATTATACCGACGTCACCGTTTATGAGGACGCTTTGAACGGCTTGCTGGAACAGAATCCCGACGACGAAGTGTTGCTGCAATTGAAAGAAGAATTCCAGACCAATAATTTTTAAGATTTAAGGAAAGCGCTTATGCCGAAACTCAGTTTTAACCAGGTGGATTTCGCCTACAAACAGAATAAAAAAACCTATCCCGCCCTGCATAATCTGAATCTGCAGATCCAAAAGGGAGAGTTTGTCTGTGTCATCGGCCCTTCCGGCTCCGGAAAAAGCACGCTGTTAAATCTGGCGGCCGGTTTGCTGCAGCCGGATCAAGGGCAAATCCTCCTGGACGGCAAGCCTATGCCCCGTCCCAATGTGGACCGAGCGGTGGTCTTTCAGCAGTATTCCCTGTTTCCTTGGCTCACCGCCCAGGAAAACGTGGCCTTCGGCCTGCGCCAGGCCCATCGCGGCATGAGCAAGAAAGAAGCGCTTGCCCGGGCGGCGGATTATTTGGCCCAGGTGGAAATGGCGGACGCCGGATACAAATATCCGTCCCAGCTTTCCGGCGGCATGCGGCAGCGGGTGGCCATCGCCCGGGCCGTAGCTTTGCAGGCGGATATGATGCTGCTGGACGAACCTTTCGGCGCTCTGGATACCAAAAAACGCCAGGACTTGCAGGATCTGCTGGAAAAGCTGTGGGAAAACGGCGGCAAACAGCAAACCGTTCTGTTCATCACCCATGATATCGAAGAAGCGGCGCTGTTGGGCAATCGCATCATCTTTTTGGACAAAGGGCGCATTCGCAAGGATATCCCTTTGCAATTGCCCCGGCCCCGGCGGCTCTTGGCCAATTGCCGCACCGGTGAATACATGGAAACGGTGGAAGAATTAAAATCCCTCTTCTATCAATATCAGGATGCGGAAGAGAATTGGCAGGAAGAGGTCGCCTGCCTATGAGGCGCCTCCTTTTCCTGCTGGATCATATTGCATTATGTGCATTGGTCGCTATCGTTTTCCACCAGGGCGCCAGAGACGTAGTCGCGCCCTGGGCTTTTTTGGCGTTTCTGGCTTTGGCGGAGCTGTTTTTCCTCTTCCAATACCGCAAGGAGCAAAACCGCACCGCCGCTTCCTGGATCATTTTGCTGATATGGCTGCTGATGCTGGTCTGGGAATGCTGCGCCACACAATGGGACGTCGCCCATCCGGTGCTGATCCCCTCGCCGGAAAACGTCTTTAACGTATTCTTTACGGAATGGAAGCAATTGCTGCGGGGCTTGTATTCCTCCACCCAACTGCTGGTGATCGGCTTTGCTTTGGCGTTGAGCTTAGGCGTCGGCTTGGGCCTGCTTACCGGCTGGGTAGACGGTTTGCGCCGGGTGGCCTATCCCATCGCCTATGTGATCAGCCCCATCCCGCCGGTGGTATACGCTCCCTATTTGATCGCCCTGATGCCCACTTTTCGCAGCGCTTCCGCTTTGGTCATCACGCTGGGCATCTTTTTCCCCACATACCTGAATATGATCGTTCGTGTGCAAAGCGTAGACCGGCGTATCATCGATTCCGCCCGTATGTTGGGGGTCACCACGCCGCAAATGGTTGGTAAGATCCTGCTGCCTTATGTGCTGCCGGGTCTGGTCTCCAGCCTGAAAGTATCCCTCTCCATGTCGGTGATGATGCTGACTTTCGCGGAGATGATGGGCGCTACCAGCGGCGTAGGCTATTTCATTATCAATTATACCCACTACGGCAATTATACCAACGTGGTGGCTGGCATTATCCTGGTAGCCGTATGGGTCACCGTCCTCAATAAACTGGTCAATCTTTTGGAACGCAAAGTGGTCAAAGGCGGAGAAGGCCTCGGTTGAGTTCCGTGTCCTCGCATACCAAAATGCCGTCAGGTTTTACCTGACGGCATTTTTCGTAATAAAAAAGTGATTCCAGCAAATAACGAACAAAACAGGGCAAGCCGCCACGCCAAAGCGACGCCTCTACTATACGTAGCTTGCGCCGCTGCCGCTGCTTTGCTATAATAGCGGCGATAAAAACCCACGGAGGTAAAAAACAATGGATTCCTATGTCACCGGAACCGCCATCAAACGCCTGCGGGAGGCCAAAGGGCTGACGCAGGCGGAATTGGCGGATAAAATCGACGTCAGCGCCAAAGCTGTTTCCAAATGGGAAACCGCCAAAGGCCTGCCGGATATTTCTCTGCTGGAGCCTCTTGCTGCGGCCTTGGGCGTATCCGTATTGGAGCTTATGTCCGGGGCCGTGGTGGCCAACGGCAATCGCTGCGCCAATATGCTGCGCTCCAAAATGTATGTCTGCCCGGTTTGCGGCAATATCATCCATACCATGGGCGAAGCGGTGATCAGCTGCTGCGGCATCGCCCTGACAGCGCTGGAAGCAGAAGAGGCCGACCCGGCCCATACACCCCAAATCCAACCGGTAGAAGACGAGCATTTCATCACCGTCGGCCATCCCATGACCAAAACCCATTATATCTCTTTCATCGCCTATGTCTCCACAGATCGCCTGCAAATCGTCAAGCTGTATCCGGAAGGCAACGCCGAATGCCGGATCCGCCTGCAAAGACACGGTTATCTCTATCTGTATTGCAACCGGCACGGCTTGATCAAACACAAAATATAATCTCCCTGCTTCCGACGGGGAAAGGGAAAACTTACAAGAAAAAAGGCCGCTTTGGCGCGGCCCCAAAAAGCTGTGACAGGAACAGGCTTTTTCTATCTCTGCAGAAGCGGCGTCAGCCGCTTCTTTCCTGGTCTGCGGTAAACAAGCATCCGATCCATGCCCGGACTGGCATTTGCGCCGTAGGGCGCAGCTTATTTGGCAATGATCCGGGATACCCAGATCAGCAGGCAAGCGCCGGCCACAGCCAGCAGGATACTGCCTACCCAGCCATTTACGCCGATGCCCACCAGGCCGCCCAGCCAACCGCCGAGAGCGCCGCCCACCAAGCCGACGATGATATTGATCAGCAATCCGTTTTTGGCATGCATGATCTTGCCGGCGATCCAACCGGCAACGGCCCCGATCAGTAAAGCGATGACGATCTGCATAAGTTTTCCCTCCTATTTATATATATTGAACAACAATGGCCTTTTGATCTTTTTCCACCTGCAAAACTGTAAAAAGACTTCCGCCAACGTCCGTTGATAAGAGCTCTTTTAATACTATTCATGATTCGCGTTTATTATAAACGATTTTCCGGCAAAAGAAAAGGGCAACAAAACTTTTTTGAAGAATCAGGCAGGAAATAGATCTGTTCATTCGAGACCTATTTTCATCTGAGCTTCCGAATAGGATTCCCTTAAACAGGGTACAATAGCAAGGGATATTTCCCTCACTCTATTGACTATTCCCTTATAACAAGCTATAATTTAAGGGAATCAAAACGGGGGTACGGGTATGAGAGCCTTTCATTATTCTAGAATCCGGGAGCAGAAATGGGACTCCGAAGTTCTCGGACTGATCGCAGCCACATATAGAGAAGCGGGCAAGCAGGAGCTGTATTTGAAGCAGCGCCCGGAAGAGCTTGAAAAGCTGGTGGAAATCGCCAAGATTCAAAGCACCGAAGCGTCCAACGCCATAGAAGGCATCGTTGCGACAAACACGCGCATCCGGCAACTGGTTGAGGAAAAGACGACGCCGAAAAACCGAAATGAACAGGAAATAGCCGGATACCGTGATGTATTGAGCGCCATACATGAAAGCTATGACGCCATCCCCATCACACAGAACTATATCCTGCAGCTTCACAAAATGCTGTACAGCCATATGAATAACCCCTTCGCAGGCAGAACGAAAACCGTGCAGAACTATATCAGCGCCACCTATCCCGACGGGCATGTCGAGACCTTGTTTACGCCGCTGGCTCCTTATGAAACGCCGGAAGCGCTGGACAGGATATGTGGGGAATATAACCGTGTGATCGGCAATATGGAGCTGGAGCCGCTGATTGCGATCCCTGTCTTCATCCACGATTTTCTTTGCATCCACCCCTTCAACGACGGAAACGGCAGAATGAGCCGGCTGCTTACAACGCTGCTCCTGTATCAAAATGGTTTTTATGTCGGCAGGTATATCTCCCTGGAAGCCAAAATCGCAAAGGACAAAGACCTTTACTATGACGCGCTTGCCGCTTCTCAGACTGGATGGCATGAAGGATGCGAAGACGCGGCGCCGTTCATCAAGTATATCCTCGGAACGATCCTTGCCGCCTACAAAGACTTTTCGGATCGGGCAGCCCTTGTAGAGGAAAAGCTGCCTGCCCTGGAAATGGTGCGAAGGGCAAGCCAGAACAAAATCGGACGCTTCAACAAACAAGACGTCCGGGAGCTTTGCCCCACGCTCAGCGACAGCTCCATCGAGGGCGCTTTCCGTAAGCTGATTGCCTGCGGCGAACTCAAAAAAGAGGGCAGCGGGAAAAACACCTGCTATTTCAGATTGAAGTGAATCCACTGCAGTAGAAGTGGAAAATGTAACGCTGGTATTTGGCGGTAGGAAAATTATAGCGATGGCACGGGATGTTGCTACAACTGGCTTAGAATGGCACTTATTTTTCATAAAAACAGCGAGGAATTCTAATCTATACTCCAAAACTTTGCCTAATAAAGCAACCGGCAACAAAAACAAAAAGCCCTGTAGATACGGTTTCTACAGGACTTTTCTTGGTGCGGCTGAAGGGACTTGAACCCCCACGAAGCAACCTTCACTAGAACCTGAATCTAGCGCGTCTGCCAATTCCGCCACAGCCGCCTATGGATTTTTCCGCGTCCGCAAATCTCCGGCCAAAAGCCTTTCATTCAGAACGCCTGATTAATATATCATATCTGAATCCAAAAATCAATACTTTTCTTAAAGAATTCCCGGCAAACAAAGAAAAAACATTTTCACCCTCTCGCTACCGCCGGCCCCGGCCCGCCGCCTCCCTTTGCCCACAGAGCCGCCGTTCCTTCCGCATCCCTGCAAACAAAAAACGCCGCCGAAGGATGCACATGCCGCTTTCGCGACTCCAGGCCAATAACAATGTATAAAAACGCATAAAAAAACAAATAAAAAATCATCAACACAGCAGGAAAAAAAGGAACATAAATAGAAGTTAATAATTCTTATGGAATTATGCTCTTTAGGAGCGGTGGAAAGGAAGAAGGGTACATGACGGAACAATGGCCGGTCAAACTCAGCGATAAGCCAACCTTATTGGTACAGCGTTCTCTGCGCTCTGGGCAAAACGTGAATTTCGACGGCAACGTTGTGGTTTTGGGTGACGTAAATCCGGGGGCGGAAATCATTGCCTCCGGCCATGTTTTGGTTATGGGCGCTTTGCGCGGCATGGTACACGCCGGCGCCACCGGCGAAGATACGGCCACCGTAACGGCTTTGACTTTGTCACCGACCCAACTGAGGATAGCATCGCATATCACCCGCCCGCCGGACGGCAGCGGCAACGAAGGTCATAAACCGCCGGAAACGGCCAGAATCCGTGAAAACGCGGTAATCATCGAGCCATACCAGCCCCAAAGATAGGCTGGCAAACCGTGGACGATCATCCAACAAAGGAGGCTAAAGCATGGGAAAAGTTATCGTAGTCACATCCGGTAAAGGCGGCGTGGGCAAAACCACCACCACCGCCAATATCGGTACGGCCTTGGCCATGATGGGCAAAAAGGTAGTGATGGTGGATACCGATATCGGTCTGCGCAATTTAGACGTGGTTCTGGGCTTGGAAAACCGCATCGTTTACGACATCGTCGATGCGGTACAGGGCAATTGCCGCCTGAAACAAGCTCTGATCAAAGATAAACGCTTGGAGAATATGTTTTTGCTTCCCGCGGCCCAAACCAAAGATAAAACAGCCGTGACCAGCGATCAAATGATCGAACTGTGTGATAAACTCAAAGACGAATTCGACTATGTGATCATCGACTGCCCCGCCGGCATCGAACACGGCTTCAAAAACGCCATTGCCGGCGCGGAAGAAGCGATCGTGGTAACCACGCCGGAAGTTTCGGCGGTGCGGGACGCCGACCGGATCATCGGCCTGCTGGAAGCGGCGGAAATCCGCTCGCCCAAGCTGCTCATCAATCGCATCCGCGTCAATATGGTCAAAGCCGGCGATATGATGAGCGTGGAAGATATTTTGGACATTTTGGCCGTGGACTTGCTGGGCATCGTGCCGGACGACGACGCCATCGTCGTTTCTACCAATCGCGGGGAACCCACCGTTCTGGACAGCAATTCCCGCCCGGGTGAAGCATATCGCAATATTGCCCGGCGCATTTGCGGCGAAACCGTGCCGCTCATGTCTCTGGAAGAAAAGAAGGGCTTTTTCGGCAAGATCAAAAGCCTGTTTTCTGGGGATTAAGGAGGCGAAACTATGGGTATCATGAACGTTTTGGCCAAGTTTTTCGGCAAAGATACGGAAAGCGAGGCTTCCAAAACGATAGCCAAAGAACGGTTGCGTTTGGTTTTGGTGCACGATCGGATGGATATTTCCGAGAACACCATGGACAACCTGCGGGAAGATCTCATCGCCGTCATCGGCCGCTATATGGAAATCGACAAAGACGCTTTGGAAGTCAGCCTCACCCGGGAGGAAGAAGGCGTGGCGCTGGTAGCCAATATCCCTGTTTTAAATCTAAAACGCCAGCCCATCGACAAAAGCGTCATCCCCGACAACTAAAACATACCAACGGCTCGCCCCATTCTTCAGGGCGAGCCGTTTTTTCATCCGCAAACGGCAAAACCCGGCCACTGCCGGGCCTTGCCAACACATCCCACCTAGCCTTGATTACGGCTGGTAAACGTCTCGCAGGCCGTTTCATTGGCGCAGGTCACATGAGAACAACCGCAGGAACAAACGTCCACCTGCTTGGCGCTGCAATAACGCTGGTCATTGTATTTGCATTCTTCCACCATACATTTGATATCCGGCATCTTCGGCACCTCCTTTTGCCATACTGCTGTTAAAATCGGAGCAGCAACCTTATCCTTCCCCGGCACATAGGCCTCTCTGCCGGCGCAAGTCCGCAAATTATCCATATCCGCGCACCCCGCCGCCCAGCCATAAAAACTGCCGGGCAAACATACAGATTTTGCTCAACCGGCTTTAGTATGCCCCAAAACGCAAAAATTACCGCAAAGTAAACGGTAATTTTTGCATTTTCTATATTTTTTCTATTTGAAAAACAGCACCTTAAAAAACAGCACCGCAGCTTAACGGCCACGGCTGCGCCGGCCGCCGGATGTCTGGCGGCGATTGTTCAGGCGGGGATCACCGCCGCTTCGCCGTTCCTCGCCTGGCCCGGCCACGGCAGGCCCGGCCATACCGTCGATTTTCCGGCGCTGGCGAAAGGCGCTTTGCTGCATCTGCCCCCGCCAGATTGGCCAAAGCCTGCGGATCGCCGCCGTTTTCCAGTTCGCCGATGAGGCTGCTGATCAGGCGGCGGTTTTCCGGCGAAAGCATACCGTCATACTGCTGCAACAGCCTTCTCAAATCGCCTATATTGCGCACCTGCGGTATGGAATCGTTCATACGCTCTCTCCTTTGCTGGTCAATAACGCCGCCAATTCTCCGCCATTTGCCGCACTTCCCCATACAAGGGCAAACGCATCGCCGCTCTGGGGCAGGCGCAAGGGCAATCACGGCAAGGATCGTAAAACGTTTCTTTTTCTTCTTCCTCCGCCGCCGTCCCATACCCGGGTGCAGCTTCCCCGCCGCCCCGGCTTTTCCCCAAAAACTGCGCCAAAGCGCTCAACCACGCCGGATCCAGATTCTGCCAAAACGGCGGTGCAGCTTCATCGCGGTTTTTCCCTTGCCGTCCGCCACCTGCCGGATTTTCCGGCGGCGTTTCCTCTCCTTCCGGCGTCTCCCCGCTTTCCGCCATTTCGTCCTCCTCTACCGGCCGGTAGGTGGCTTCTTTTATATTTCCCTCTTCCGGCGGTGCTGCGGCCGGGCCGGATGCCGTTCCCTGCGGCCCACCGGCGGCCATTTTGCTGAATATCGCCGTCAAAATCTGCGGATCCAGGCCGCCCATTCCGCCGAAACCGCCCGGCCCGCCGAAACCGCCCGGCCCGCCGGAACTGCCCACACCGTTGCCGCCGCTCATACCGCCGCCAAAGACGGCGAAGGGATTGCCCCCGCCGCCGCTCATCCCGGATATCGCGGACAATAGCCCCATGGGATTGCCGTTTCCCAATATCCCCTTCATAAACGAATGCAGCGGCGCGCTGAAGCCGGATTGGGGAGAAAAAATATTATAGCTGTTAAACAAACGGCTTCGCATCATTTCGCACCTCCGGCTTTCTATATAGCAAACAGTGTATGCGTCTCCGGCATAAAGGTTACCGTACGGCAGTCCGCCGCCCATAGGCCGGAGGCCGGCAAAGCCCCGGCCGGCCTCCGGACAGCACGGCCGCTTAAGGGCCGGGCAAAAGCGCCGGCGTCGTATTCACCGGCCGCCGTTTAGCATTCGCAGCGGGTGTTGCAAATGATTTGGCTGAGAAATTGCAGCACGATCAAGACGATGATCAAATTGATGATGCAGCTGAAACCGTCTCCCATGCAACCGCAATTGGTATCGGCGCATTCCATACGATCGTTCGTTTGCGCGCAATTTGTGTAGCAATTCATATTCGCATCCTCCTTTAGCAATTCAATCCGCCGTTACCGCTGATGATGTTGCAGAGAAACTCCAGTACGATAAACAAAATGATCAAATTGATGATGCAGCTCCACAAGCCCCCGGAGCAACCGTCGTTGCAGCAATTGCCTAAACCGAACATAAAACATCTCTCCTTTACCGCTTTATATTTTTGTACGGCGCGATTCTCCTCGCATGGATATCCGGGGAGGAGTCCGGGCGCGACCGCTGCCGGTACGGAGCGGCAATGCGTGGAGAACCGTTTGCTATATGGTATGACGCAGTTCGCCCCGAGGTGAATCGCCAGACGCCGCCGGGAATAAAATAAATTTGCATTGTTTTTTTTTCAGAAAATGGCTACAATAATAATATACCTATATAATTCTGTCTGTCGGATACGGGATATCGATACGATATATCGATCTATATATACGCATATAGTCTAGAAAAGAATATTTTCTATCATCTGAAACGAAACCGTGATTATGGCTTCGTTCCCATCAAAGGAGGTTCTGCATATGCGGGATGAGCGATATGCCGCCTTAGCGAAACAGCTGGTGGAATATTCGGTTGCGCTGCAGCCGGGAGAAAAAGTGCTGCTGGAAATCAAAGGCCGGGACGAAGCCCTGACCCGGGAATTGATCAATGCCGTCTATCGCCGCGGCGGGCGTCCCTTCGTCCATTTGCTGAACGAACGGGTGGAAAAAGAATGGCTGCTGGGCGCGGACGATCAGGCGATGCAGGACCGGGCCCGCTGGGAAGCCCAGCGCATGAGCGAAATGGACGCCTATATCGGCGTGCGCAGCAAAGACAATCTCTACGACATGAAAGGCGTGGACGACGGTATTCTGGACCGTTACGACAAATTATTCTACAAACCGGTTCATTATGATATCCGGGTGGATAAAACCAAATGGGTCATTTTAGGCTACCCCAACGACGCGATGGCGCAAAACGCGGCTATGCCTACGGATGAATTCGAGGATTTTTATTTCAAAGTATGCTGCCTGGATTACGCCAAATTCTCCAAAGCCATGGACCCTCTGAAAAATCTGCTGGATCACGCCGACACCGTGCGCATCCGGGGAGAAGGCGTGGATCTGCGTTTCCGCATCACCGGCATGCCTTCGGTAAAATGCGACGGCCGCCTGAATATCCCCGACGGGGAAGTTTTCACCGCGCCGGTCAAAGACAGCGTAGAAGGCTATATCACCTACAATACCCCCAGCCCCAACCGGGGACAGGTGTTCGAGGGCGTCACCCTGCGCTTTTCCCAGGGCAAAATCGTGGAAGCCGATTGCCGCTACGGCGACAAAAAGGCTTTGCAGGCCATTTTCGACAGCGATCCCGGCGCCAGATACATTGGCGAATTTGCTTTCGGCCTCAACCCTTTTATCGAAAAGCCGATGAAAGATATCCTGTTCGACGAAAAAATACTGGGCAGTTTCCACTTCACCCCCGGCAACTGCTACAAAAACTGTGACAACGGCAACTACAGCACCATCCACTGGGATATGGTGTATATCATGCGCCCGGAATACGGCGGCTGCGAGATCTATATCGACGACGAATTGATCGAAAAGGACGGTGTATTCGTCCGCAAAGATCTGCAAGCCCTCAACCGGGAGAATTTCGTGTAAAGGAGGCCCACCATGAGCGAAACCGTTAAAGTCACCTTTGATGACGGCTCCACCGCCCAGGTGGCCAGAGGGGCCACCCTGGCCTATTTGGCCAGCCAGATCCCGGACCGTCCCCTGGAACCTTTGGCCGCCATCGTCAACGACGAGCTGCAGGAATTGGATTATCCCCTGTTCGCGGACAGCCGCATCGTTTGGCTGGATTTCGACTGCGACCTGGGCCGGGGCATATACAAGCGCAGCTCTATCTTTGTGCTGAAAGTCGCGGCGGCGCAGCTTTTCCCCGAGCGGCAGCTGTGGGTCAGCCATTCCCTGGGCGGCGGCCTGTTCTGCTGGTTGGACCGGCAGGACGGAAGCGCCATTACCCCGGCGGAAGTCGCCTCTTTGGAAGAACAGTATATGGAATTGGTCAACGCGGATCTGCCCATCAGCCAAACCCGTATTTCCCGGGAGGACGGCGCGGCTTATTTCAACACCGCCGGCAATCCGGCCAAAGCCCAATTGATCGAGAATCGCGACGACGCCTATATGAGCCTGTATACCTTGGAAGGGGTCAGCGACTATCTGCTGGGGCGCATGGTCAACCGCAGCGGCCTCCTGGGCCAGGTGCGCCTGCAGCCCTTCGAAGACGGATTCGTATTGCATTTACCGCCCCGGCATTATCTGGGCTGTGAAAAAAGCGACGATTTCGAGCCCAAACAATTGCATACCATCCTCAACGAATACCACGATTGGAGCGAATTGCTGCAAGTGGAAACGGTATCGGATCTGAACCAAATCGTCGAGCGGGGCGAATGCAAGGAATTGATGCTCATCGCCGAAAACCTGCAGGAAAGAACGTTACATAACATCTCCGACAGCTTGTACGCCCTGTTCCCCGAGGTCCGTCTCATCCTATTGGCCGGCCCTTCCTCTTCCGGCAAAACCACCACCACCCAAAGGCTGAAGATCCAGTTCCGCACCTTGGGCATCAACCCCATCACCATTTCCATGGACGATTACTTTGTGGATCGGGACAAAACGCCGCTGCTGGAAAATGGCAAACCGGATTTTGAAGGCATCGCCGCCCTGAATCTGCCTCTCTTCAATCAGAATATGAACGACTTGCTGGCCGGCAAAGAGGTTTGCCTGCCCCGCTACGATTTTATGACCGGCAAAAGCATTGCCAATGCCCGGCCCTGCAAACTGTCAGATAAGCAAATCATTATCGTAGAAGGCATTCACGCTTTAAACGATCAGCTTTCCGCCTCCGTAGACGCCAAATATAAACGCAAAATATTCGTTTCCGCCTTGACGCAGCTTAATTTTGACCAGTATATGCCGGTGGGCACCTCCGACACCCGCCTGTTCCGGCGCATGGTGCGGGATATGCAGTTCCGCGGCATGTCGCCGGGGGATACGCTCCGGCAATGGGACGATGTGCGCCGGGGCGAACACCACAATATTTTCCCCTATCAGGAAAACGCCGATTATTTTTTCAATTCCACTTTGATCTACGAGCTGTCCATCCTGCGGCCCATCGTGGAATCGGCCCTGTTGACGGTGCCCACGGATCATCCCTGCTACCTGGAAGCCAAAAGACTGCTGCGCTTCATACGCTACTTCAAACCGGCCACCGAAGAATTGCAGTACGTTCCCTTCAATTCCATCCTGCGGGAATTCTTGGGCGGCGGCATTTTCGACGTATAATATCCCTGCCGCCGGTCAGGCGGCAGGGCCCAACCCCGCCGGGAACGGAGAAAATCCCTCCGGATTTCCCCTGTTCCCGGCAGGCGTATCTCAAAAGCAAGCAAAATTTTTTCCTTGCTTTTTTTTATTGTCTGCTATATAATAGTTACCATCCGCGCGGGTGTAACTCAATGGCAGAGTTCCAGCCTTCCAAGCTGGCTACGTGGGTTCGATTCCCATCACCCGCTCCATTTTTTTGAGCGCCGGTAGCTCAGCTGGATAGAGCAACGGACTTCTAATCCGTGGGTCGGGGGTTCGAGTCCCTTTCGGCGCGCCATAGCAAAAGGATCCGCATCTGTTTCCCTTTAGAAACAGGCGCGGATCCTTTTTTATTTCCCGGCTCCGCCATACGCCCCTATGCCAAAAGCCTGCGCCGCCCCTGCCGTTCCCGGGGCCGCAAAAGCAACGACGATATGCCGCGGCGCTATGCCTCTTTTTCCAAATCCCGCAATGCTTTCCCCATGGGTATGCGCAGCGCGATGATTGCCAGACATACGCCGGAAAACAATATCATCATGGCGGATCCCCCGCCTGCCCCCCGGCCTGTCAGCCTGCCCAAAGCATCGGCGGCGACCC
This sequence comes from Bacillota bacterium, assembly GCA_024679955.1. Classification (GTDB taxonomy): domain Bacteria; phylum Bacillota; class Dehalobacteriia; order UBA4068; family UBA4068; genus JAILCQ01. Next base: position 55,877 of record JAILCQ010000024.1, read on the forward strand.
CGGATATGCTGTAAGCCGCCACATAACCAAGCTGCGATAGGAAGCCGATCAGCCCCCAGGCCCGGCCCTGGAAATCGTCGGGGATATGGACTCTCGTCAGATAATCCAAACAGTTATTGGCAAAAGGCAAAGTGGCAAAAAACAAAAAGCCGAAAACGCACATCGGCAAAATCCGCGCAAACATGGCAAAGCCAAACATCGCGATGCCGGCAAGAGCCAGGGATATGCTCAAAACCCGGATAAAATGCCCCTTTATCCCCCATATCCCCAAAACGATCCCCGAGGCAAGCATACCGCAGGCGCATATCGTCTCGGCAATGCCCAAGAGCTTGGCGTCCGCAAAGGACAGTACCAGCGGCGCGGCCAACACCTGAAACACGCCCATAAACAAAGTAACGGCGGAGGCGATCCAAACCAGCCTGCATACCCCCGGCCGGTCATGCACCGCCTGCCAGCCCGCCTTCAATCTTTGCAGAAACGGTTCTGCCGTGGCCTCCGCTTTCCTGGCGGCAATGCCTTTTCGCACCACCGCCGTACAGAGAACGGTAAAAAAGAAAGTGCCTATATCGATCTGCAAAAGCAGCTTGATATCGCTTATGCTTAAAAGGAACCCGGCTATAATAGGAGAGAACAGGTATTTGGCGCTCCCCGCCAGAGAAACCAGTCCGTTTGCTTTGGAATATTCCTCCTTGGTCAGCAAATCGGTAATGGTCGCTTTATAGGACGGTTCCAGCAGCGAGGAAAAAACGGAACTGACGCACACGCCGGCGGCGATTTGCGTCAATGTGGCCCCGCCGTTCATCATGCATACCAATATGAACACGATGCCCAGCCCGGAGCAGCCATCGCCCACCATCATCAACAGCCTTCTGTCATACCTGTCCGCCAGCACGCCGGCGGGCACGCTCAAAAGCAGCCCCGGCAAAAATCCCAGCAGGGTGATGAGGGCCATATCGGCCGCCCGCCCCGTTTGATGAAAAATATATACACCCAGCCCGAAACTACTGAGGCCGCCGCCGATCTGGGAAATCAGCTCGCCGGCCCATAACAGCATGAATTTCCTGAAATTCTGTCCTGTTTTCATCCTCTGCCTTTTCTCCGCTATATTCATCCGGCCGCCTGCACCCTGGCGGTTTGCCGGAATCCAGCCTCCGTTCGCCGCCGTAACGATGGAGCGCCCCGAAAACGTCCTATTTCTGAATGATCTCTGCAACAAAGCGCATGGTTCCGGGGGCAGCGCCGAGGGTTTTTTCCACCATATCGATAAACACATCCACATCCCTGGCGGTAAAGTCTTTTTCATCAAAAAGACCGCTGCTCAAAAGCAAAATTGCCCGGATCCGCTCCGGAATATTGTCGCAATGGAACAAGCCCGCCTTTCTACCTTCCTCCGCCACTTGCGACAGCAAAGGGATCATTTTCTCCATAAGCTTTCGATTCATTTTATCATGCAGCAAAATATTTTCCGGCCGGTGCAGCGCATCCTGAATGGTCAGCTCCTTGCCACTTGGGCGGTAAGCCAGCATCACGCCGGTTATTTTTTCCGGCAAAGATATATCGGAAGCCAATACCCGGGCCGCTTTCGCCGAGCCCTCTTCCAGCATCCTTTCAATGACTTCTTCCAGCATCTGCTCTTTGCTTTGGAAATAATGATAGTATGTGCCCTTGGCGATCCGGGCTTCCGCTATGATTTCATCCACGCTTGTATGCGCATAGCCCTTTTCCATAAATTTTCTGCGGGCGATCTGCAGCAAAGCGTCTTTTCTTTTTTCCCCTTTCTTCATTGCCCGCCTCCATAATCGACTATCAGTCGGTTTTATTCCTTGCCCATTATAATCCGCCTGCCGGGCATTGTCAAACATTTTCGACCTGTAGCCGGTTTATTGAAAAGCTCGCAAAACCGGCCCGCAAAACGCCGCCCACCCATCTCCTGACAGGCGGCGGCATTCCCGATTCGCGCCGGGCAGTCGCCCTTGGCCGCCATCGGCCCCTACCCTCCCCTGCTTGCCGCTATTCCGGCCTGCCTCTCCCGCCCGGGCTTACGCCCGCCCCCTTCTTCCCAAAGAAGAAAACGGAAGAAAACAAGCGTTTAACAAAGCATTTATCCAAATACATCCAAAATCACCTGATTTTAGCTGTTTTTACTGTTTGCCACTCTGACCAAATTTGATTATTATAATAGCTGTGACTAGCACTCGTCCGAAGTGAGTGCTAGCAAACCCCGATCGCGCATTGTTTTTTCTTTTCATATTAAACTTTTATTACGCAAGGAGGACGCATCATGAATATCAGGCCTTTAGGAGATCGTGTCGTCATCAAGCTTTTGGCTTCTGAAGAAGTTACCAAAAGCGGTATCGTTATCCCGGATACTGCCAAAGAAAAATCCCAACAAGGCGAAGTCGTCGCCGTTGGCCCCGGCCGTTTAATGGACGATGGCACCAGAGCCGTTATGGAAGTCAAAGTCGGCGATATCATTGTTTTCGCCAAATATACCGGCACGGAAATGAAACTCGACGGCGTGGACTATATGATTTTGAGCTCCGAAAGAGATGTTCTCGCAATCATGGATAAATAAACGAGGAGGAAACATTCATGGCTAAACAAATCGTTTTTGACGCGGATGCCCGCTATGCTTTGGAACGGGGCGTCAACGCTTTAAGCAATGCTGTTAAAGTAACCTTAGGCCCCAAAGGCCGCAACGTCGTTCTGGAGAAAAAATACGGTTCTCCCTTGATCACCAACGACGGCGTCACCATCGCCAAAGAAATCGAATTGGAAAACCCGCTGGAAAATATGGGCGCCCAATTGGTCAAAGAAGTCGCCACCAAAACCAATGACGTGGCCGGCGACGGCACCACCACCGCCACCCTGCTGGCCCAGGCCATCATTCGCGAAGGTCTGAAAAACGTAGCCGCCGGCGCCAATCCCATGATCCTCAAAAGAGGCATCGAAATGGGCACCGCCGCCGCGGTAGAAGCTTTGAAGAAAAACGCCAACCCGGTAAAGAGCAAAAAAGAAATCGCCCAGGTAGCCTCCATTTCCGCCAATGACACCACCATCGGCGAGATCATCGCCGACGCCATGGAAAAAGTCGGCAACGACGGCGTTATCACCGTGGAAGAAAGCCAGGGCTTTGAAACCACTTCCGAAGTGGTGGAAGGTATGCAATTCGATCGCGGTTACCTCTCCCCCTATATGGTCACCGACACCGATAAAATGGAAGCGGTTTTGGATAATCCCTATATCCTGATCACCGACAAAAAGATTTCCGCCATCAACGAAATCCTCCCCGTTTTGGAAAAAGTCGTGCAAAGCGGCAAACAAATGCTGATCATCGCCGAAGACATCGAAGGCGAAGCCCAGGCCACCCTGATCCTCAACAAATTGCGGGGCACCTTCACCTGCGTAGCCGTGAAAGCCCCCGGTTTCGGCGACCGTCGTAAAGCCATGCTGCAGGATATCGCCATCCTCACCGGCGGTACGGTCATCAGCGGAGAAGTCGGCATCAAGATGGAAAACGCTTCCGTTGATATGCTGGGCACCGCCCGCCAGATCAAAATCACCAAAGACACCACCACCATCATCGACGGCAACGGCGACAGCAATGAAATCGCCTCCAGAGTGGCGCAAATCAAACGCCAATACGAGGAAAGCACCTCCGAATTCGATAAAGACAAATTGCAGGAAAGAATGGCCAAACTGGCCGGCGGCGTAGCCGTCATCAAAGTCGGCGCCGCTACCGAAACCGAACTGAAAGAAAAGAAACTCCGTTATGAAGACGCCCTTTCCGCCACCCGCGCCGCGGTGGAAGAAGGCATCGTCGCCGGCGGCGGCCTGGCCCTGCTGGAGGCCGTTCCCAACGTGGAAGCGCTTCATGCGGAAGGAGACGTACAAACCGGTATCAATATCATTCGCAAAGCCTTGGAAGAACCGATCAAACAAATCGCCTACAACGCCGGTTTGGAAGGCGCCGTAGTCGTGGAAAAAGTGTTGGCCGCCCCGGCCGGCGTCGGCTTCAACGCCGCCACCGAAACCTACGAGAACATGATCGACGCCGGTATCGTCGATCCGGCCAAAGTCACCCGTTCCGCCCTGCAGCACGCCGCCAGCATCGCCGCCATGCTGCTGACCACGGAAACCCTGGTGGCCGATATCCCGAAGCCGGAAGCGGCACCCCCCGCCATGCCCGGCGCCGCTTACGACATGATGTAATCCATCGGCCCAACCGCTCTTAATCCACTCCATCGGTTAAGCCAACGGCCGGTTCAGGATATCCTGGACCGGCCGTTTTGTTTCGTCTTGATAAACCTCCGGCTACGCCAAAGGATATTTATTCCATACTGCGGCGGCGTTACTCCGCCAGATTGGTCACGCGGATCAGCCCTTTCTTCTCCCGCCGCAGGGCAAATTCCACGATGTCCCGGGTGTTGCCCACGCGTTTTGCGTTATAGCAGATCAGAAAACTGCTGCTCTGTACCATGTACCGATTGGCTCGGACGATGGCCGCGGACTTGGGCACAAACTCCATCCCTTCCGGGTAAAAAGTGGCGTCGTAATCCTCCGGAATGCGCACCTGGTGATACGGATAATAAGGCAACAGCAACATAAGCGTCACCTGCCGGTGGCGCTTTCTTGCATCCCGAACCACCCCTGCGGCCATCTTATCGAACTGCCCGTAATGCCCCACCACAAACTCGGTCACGCTGTATTCCGTGATGTGCCGCTCAACAGCCTCGCCCAGCTTTGCCCGCAGCGCCGCCGGCACATGCCGATGTCCGATAAAGAAACAAGTCATCCCTTTTGTTCTCCCGATAATTTTATTAATCGTTAAAATCATACGATATAAATTATTAAAATGCAACGGTTTATAAAAGTATAATTAACGAGAAAACTAAGCAAGGGGTGATACGTCGTGCAAGATGTTTTGTCTGTGATAACAAAACACCGGGAAGCGCGGGGTTGGACAGAATATCAGCTTGCTGAACGATCCGGCCTGCCGCAATCGACGATATCCTCCTGGTACCGTAAAAATATGGTGCCAACGATACCGTCGCTGGTCAAAATCTGTGACGCTTTTGGGATCACGCTGTCACAGTTGTTTGCGCTGGAAGGTGATGCGGTAATATTGACGCCTGCACAGCAAAAGCTTATGGATCGCTGGTCGCGCCTGAGCGAAGAACAGCAGGAAGTCGTGTTTCAACTCATCGATAAGATGAAGTAGGTAAGTCAGCTGCTCGATAGCCTCGTCCAGCTTTGGCCGCGGCGCCGCCGGCACATGCCGATGTCCGATAAAGAAACAAGTCATGCTGTCACGCCTCCCGCGTTCATCTTAGCATAAAAACGCGGACTAACACACCAACAAGGACTATTTTATGTACTACTCTCCATATACGGATAGTACAGTTACAGGATCGAGTGGTGATATCATGCAGTTGAATGAAGCGATCCGTGCGCGGCTGGCTGAGCTATTAAAAGAGCGCGGCATGACGCAATATCAGCTTTATAGGCAAAGCGGCGTTCCCAAATCCACGATCGGGAATGTCATGAACTGCGCCTATGATTCTGTCAAGCTGCGGATCATCCACGAAATATGCCAGGGATTGCAGATCGACATCTCCGACTTTTTCAACTCTCCGCTTTTTCGAGAGGATAATTTGGAGCCGTAAATCAAATAACGAGCCGTTCTATAAAATATCGCTTGCCCTTGAGGTGGGCATGGATAGGCTTGCAAAAAAACAAACAGGAGTGCCGCATGATATGTACCCAGTTTCCTGGACACATTGATTTATGACCGAGGCTCAACAGGTGGATGCCATTCTGTACTTTACAGGTGGCATCCATTTTGTTTTTGCCTGGATGCGCTCGTTATTGTAGTAGTCAATATAATCCGCTA
>JAILCQ010000025.1 GCA_024679955.1 Bacillota bacterium
GCGGCCTGCCGGGTGACGGTGGAGGATCCCACCCCCGTTTACTACACCGTCACCGTCATCGACGGCACGTCGGATAAGAGCGAAGCCAAGCCCGGCGAGACCGTGAGGATAAGCGCCAAGCTGGTCAGCGGCTACAACTTCGACAGCTGGCAGGTGCTATCCGGCGGAGCGGAGTTGGACAGCCTCTATTCGTCCAGAACCAGCTTCACCATGCCCGCGGCGGATGTGGTGATACGGGCCAATTATGTCAAGAAGAGCTACCCCAGCGGCAATGGCAGCCATCACAATAACAATAATAATAACAGCAACGACAACAATAACAGCAACAATAACAACAACGGCAGCGAGGGCAACAATAATAGTCAACCCAGCCAGCCCGGCCAAACCTATGCCGATGTACCGGCCAATGCCTGGTACGCGGAGGCGGTGGACTATGTGACGGAAAAAGGTCTGATGCAGGGCGTGGGCGCGAACCTGTTCGCTCCCAACAGTGCCACCAGCCGGGCCATGATCGTCACCGTGCTCTATCGCTTGGCAGGCAGCCCCGCCGTCAGCGAAGCCAATCCCTTCAGCGACGTGGCGGAAGGCGCCTGGTATGCCGACGCGGTGGCCTGGGCCAATGCCAACGGCATTGTGGAAGGCTACGGCAACGGCAAATTCGGCGCGGATGACAACATCACTCGCGAGCAGTTGGCTGCGATCCTCTATCGCTTCGCCAAGGCCCAGGGCTACGATTTGAGCCAGACCGCCGATCTTTCCGGCTATGGAGACGCCGGCCAGGTGGATGGCTGGGCCCAGCAGGCCATGGCCTGGGCCTGCGGCTCCGGCCTGATCCAAGGCGACGAGCAGCACAATTTGCTGCCGGGCCAGGGGGCGACCCGGGCCCAGGTGGCAGCCATCCTCATGCGCTTTGTGGAAAATGTAAAATAACTGCGCCGATTCAGGCACATCTCCCATACCGGCCATATCCTATGGCCACATGCCAAAACCCGCCCCGGCCGCCGCCCACACGGCCGCCGGGACGGGCCCAGGCAGACTGAAATGCGCAAACAGGAAAGACGCGCCAAAGCGCGCCTCTCTTGAACCATAAAAACCATAGGTTGAACAGGCGGGGACTCGTTCCCCGCCTGCTTCCGTATCACCGGGGCTTCTCTGCGCATCCCTCCGTCGGCGGTCGCCTCGTCCCGCCCATCTTTGCGCATCGCCGGGGGCCTTTCTTTTATGCGCCGCCGCTTTCCCCGCATCGCAATAACGCAAAACCGCCTTTACCGGCAAAATCCGGTAAAGGCGATCGTTGTATGCAGTATAATGTATACAGTTGTTCCGCCGCCGCTTCCGTATCGCAAAACCGCGGCTCTATAAAGCCGGCTTAAAGGTTCAGACTATTCTCATCCAATAGGAAATTGCGGATACCGACGGTCACGATACCCATATCATTCCTGCGCGCCTTGATATTGTCCCGTACAACGATGATTTTTTTGAAGGAATCGCCGATGGCGTTCAGGGGACGTTCCTCCTGGGCCTGCTTTTCGGGGGTGGACATGGAAAAAGCGGACTGAATATAATACTTTTCACTGCCGCGGGTGGCGACAAAGTCCACCTCCAGTTGCTTCTTGACGGTCTTGCGCTCGCTGTTCCTGCCAAACTGGCCAACGATCCCCACGTCCACACGATAGCCGCGAATGCGCAGCTCGTTGTAGATGATGTTCTCCATGATGTGGTTTTCTTCCATTTGCCGGAAGTTCAGCCTGGCGTTGCGCAGGCCCATATCCTCAAAGTAGTACTTTGCCGGCGAGCCGATATACTTTCGCCCCTTGATATCGTAGCGCACGGCCCTACTCACCAAAAAGGCGTCCGTCAGATAGTCCATATACTTTTTCAGCGTCTTGTCGCTGACGGTCTTTTTTTTGACGGTTTTGAAGGTATTCGCCAGCTTCAGCGGATTGGTCAGCGAGCCCACAGCGGAAGCCAGAATATCTACCAGCTCGTCCAGCTCTTCCCGGTTGCGCACCTTGTGGCGGTCGACGATATCGCTGAGATACACCTTTTGGAACAGCGACAGGAGATAATCCGCCTTTTCCTCCGCCGTTTCGCGGGAAAGGATCAGCGGCAGGCCGCCGTAGGTGAAATAATCGTCCCATGCTTCGTCGGCGCTGCCCGCGTAGACGGAACAGTATTCCCGGAAGGAAAGGGGGTAGATGCGGATTTCATCTCCGCGTCCGCGGAATTCCGTGATCAGATCAGAGGAGAGGAACTTGGAATTGCTGCCCGTCACGTAAACATCCGCGTTGCGGATATGCAAAAAGCTATTCAATACGTCCTCAAACTCCGCCAGAAGCTGCACCTCGTCCAAAATGATATAGTAGGTTTCCCTGTCGAGGATACGTTCTTTTACGTATTTCAGCATGTTATCGGGATCACGCAGTTCCTTGTTGCTCCGGTCATCCAGGGCAATTTCGATAATATGGTCTTCCTTCACGCCTTTATCCAGAAGATAGTTGTGATACAGGTTGAACAGAAGATAGGACTTGCCGCAGCGGCGAATGCCCGTCACGATCTTGATCAGCCCGTTCTTTTCCCGCCGGATCAGTCGATCCAGGTATATATCCCGTTTGATCTCCATTTTTCCTCCTATTTCTCAAATATGCGTATTGCCATATTTTTTCGTAATAATTATATAGCGCGCCTCCGGGAAAGTCAAGGATATCTCGGAGGTATTCGTAAATATATAAAGAAGCAGCGAGCAGATCCGTAAATGGACTCGCTGCATTATTTTGCGCCGTCTTTTCCATATCGCCGGGGCTTTTCTTTTATGCGCTGCCGCTCTCTCGCATCGACGGGGCCTTTCTATCGCGCATCCCTCCGTCGGCGGTCGCCTCATCTCCGCCCCATCTTTGCGCATCGCCGGGGCCTCTCTATCGCGCATCCCTCCGTCGGCGGTCGCCTCGTCCCGCCCCATCTTTGCGCATCGCCGGGGCCTTTCTATTATGCGCCGCCGCTTTCTCACATCGCCGGGGCAAAGCTTAGGCAAAATCGAGCGCAGAAAAGGCGGAACCAAGCGCAAAGAAGGCCTGCATGCTAAGCACACAGGCCTTCTTGATTTACATTTACTCGATATTCAGGCTATTTCTCCGCATTGCCGCGGGCTTTTCAGGCCTTTATCACCGGCACATAGATGGCCGCGACGTCGCCCTGATAATACTCGAACATGCATTTTTCCGCAGTGGCTTTGAGTTCATTTGTCTCATGGATCCACTGTAAAATGTCCTTCCAGGCTTTCTGCATGTTTTCATGCAGCCCGGCGGGATCCTTCGCCGCGGGGACGGTGAATACCGCATAGTCGGCCTCGGGAATGCTGATCTTTTCCATTCCCGCGGGGATCTGATTCACGCCCTCCATGACCACGGGGCCAAAGTAGTAGCTGAATTTTTCCGTGTCGGCGTCCGCATCCAGCCAAACGCCGATCTCCGCGTCGCCGTGGGCGGCCAGGGACTGATAGTCCTCCTTGCTTACGGCAGAAAAGTCCTTCCCATACCAGTAGGCGCAGGAATCGCCAAACCAGAACCCGTTTTCCGGGGCGGCGAATTTATAGCATACCGCGCTGAAGGAATCCATGTGCTTCAGTTCATACTTCATATTGATTCTACCTCCTTTTTTATACTGACTTGGCGTCATGCCGTCATGATTGCCCAAAGCTTTGGCAAAGCCTGTGGGGCCCGAAGTCCCCTGCATACGCGGCCTGGGTGCAGCTGCCGCCGCTGAGAAGATCCTCCGCTGCCAGCTCCAGCCGCGTATCGTCCATTGGCTTTCCCTCCACTTGCTTCATTGTCAGTATACACCATCCCGGCCGGGCATTTCGCAGCCATTTTTGCGAACTTTTTCTCCGAATGCAGAAAATCCCCGGCCGCTTTTTCCGCATCGCCTTCTTTTCGCAGCGCGGCGATGCAAAACCGCCTTTGCCCGATACCGGCAGGCAAAGGCGGTTGTTGTGTGCAGTTTATGCAGTTGTTCCGGCTTCGCAATGCGCCGGCTCTTGCCGGATAGAAATCGCCGGGATCTCTTGCAAAGCTAAGAGCCGTATTTTTCCATATGCGCTTTGATTGCCGCAAAGGTTTTGTCGCTCATATAATGCTCGATACGGCAAGCGTCGTTGGCCGCGGTCTCCTCGTCGACGCCGAGCAGGATAAAAAGCTTCGTCAGCACGGTGTGGCGCTCATAAATATCCCTGGCTCTCTTTTCTCCTGCTTCGGTCAGCTTTATGTATCCCTGCTCATCTGTGAACACAAGGCCTTCATTTTTCAGAAGGCCGATGGCACGGCTGACGGAAGGCTTGGAAAAACCCATGTATTCGCCGACGTCGACCCCCCGGACAGACGAAGATTTCCGGGAAAGGATATAAATCGTTTCCAGATACATTTCTCCGGATTCCAGCATAGCCATTGGCGTTTCTCCATTCCATTTGAGAATTAGCAATAGCGTACCACATTTCCCATCATTTTTCAACCGCATAATACGGGCAAAGGAGGGCGATAAAAAAAAATAAAAAAACTCTTGACAAGTAAGCCTATGCTAACTATAATGGATATCGGTTAGAGATCGCTAACTATGTTTTTTTGGACGTTCGGTTAGCAAATGCTAATCAATTATGGCGGGAGGGAGACCCATGATGCCACTTAGTTTTGCAGAAGTCGGCGCGCCGCAGATCATCAAAAGGATAGGCGGCAATCCGGAGACCAAAAAGCATTTGGAAGATCTTGGCTTCCATATCGGCGGAGAGATCAGCGTGGTCAATACGATCGGCGGAAATCTCATCGTCAACGTCATGGAATGCCGTGTCGCTGTCAGCCGCGAGCTGGCAAATAAAATCATGATCTGAAGGGGGAACCTGCATTGAAAACACTCAGAGACGCCAAAATCGGAGAAACTGTGGTTGTCGCCAAAATCCACGGGGAGGGCGCGGTCAAGCGCCGTATCATGGACATGGGCATCACCAAAAATGTGGAGATCTATGTCCGCAAGGTCGCGCCTTTGGGCGATCCGGTGGAGCTCACCGTTCGCGGTTATGAGCTGAGTTTGCGCAAAGCAGACGCGGAAATGATCGAAATCAAATAGTTTTTTTCATAGGCGGTTAGCAAAGGCTAATCATTCAAAGCGCAAATGTGCAGAAAGGAAGAATCCAACATGACTTTGAAAATCGCTCTTGCGGGCAACCCCAACAGCGGCAAAACGACTTTGTTCAACGCCCTGACCGGTTCCACGCAGTTCGTGGGCAACTGGCCGGGCGTTACCGTGGAAAAAAAGGAAGGCCGGCTGAAAAAGCATGCCGACGTTTTTATCACGGACCTGCCGGGCATCTACTCTCTCTCCCCTTATACGCTGGAAGAGGTCGTCGCCAGGAATTATCTGACCGGCGAGCGGCCTGACGCGATCCTGAATATCGTGGACGGCTCCAATCTGGAGCGGAACCTGTACCTGACCACGCAGCTCACAGAGCTGGGCATCCCCGTGGTCGTGGCCATCAACATGATGGACGTGGTCAAAAAAAACGGGGACAAGATAGATTCCGCCCAGCTCAGCAAGGAGTTGGGCTGCCGGATCGTGGAGATCTCGGCACTGAAGGGCGAAGGCGTGCAAGAGGCCGCCGAAGCGGCCATCCAGGCGGCAAAAACGGGCAAAACCGTGCCGATGCACAGCTTCTCCGGACCGGTGGAGCATGTGCTGGCCCATATCGAAGAGCATGCCGTTTCCCATATGCCGGAGGAGCAGCAGCGCTGGTACGCCGTGAAACTCTTCGAGCGGGACAGCAAAGCGCTGGAGCGGCTTGATCTATCCGTGGACGTGCAGAAGGATGTGGAGGCGCACATCGCCGAGGTGGAAAAAGAAATGGACGACGACGCCGAATCCATCATCACCAATGAGCGCTATATCTGGATCGGCAACATCATTCGCTCCTCCTACAAGAGAAGAGCCACCGGAAAACTGACAGCCTCTGACAAAATCGACAAAATCATCACCAACCGCTGGCTGGCCCTGCCCATTTTTGCCGTAGTCATGTTCCTGGTTTACGCCCTGGCCATGGGCAAATCCATCACGGACGGCGGCATCGCCATCGGCACGTTCCTCACCGACTGGACCAACGACGTCTTCGGCACAGCCTGGCTGATCGACGGCTCCCGGGCCCTGCTGGAAGGCTGGGGCGCGGCGCCCTGGCTGGTGGGCCTGATCTCCGACGGTATCATCGCCGGCGTCGGCGCAGTGCTGGGCTTTGTCCCGCAAATGCTGGTGCTTTTCCTGATGCTGGCGATACTGGAGGACTGCGGCTATATGGCACGTATCGCTTTCATCATGGACCGTATCTTCCGCCGCTTCGGTTTGTCCGGCAAATCGTTCATCCCCATGCTGGTGGGCACCGGCTGCGGTATCCCCGGCGTTATGGCCTCCCGCACCATCGAAAACGAACGCGACCGCCGCATGACGATCACCACCACCTGCTTCATGCCCTGCGGCGCCAAAATGCCCATCATCGGCCTTATCGCCGGCGCGTTGTTCGGCGGCTCCTCCTGGATCGCCACCTCCGCCTATTTCATCGGCGTGGCCGCCATCGTCATCTCCGGTATCATGCTGAAAAAGACCAAACGCTTTGCCGGCGATCCCGCGCCCTTCGTGATGGAGCTGCCGGCCTATCATGCCCCCACCGCCGGAAACGTCCTGCGGGCCATGTGGGAGCGGGGCTGGTCCTTCATCAAGAAGGCCGGCACCATCATCGTTTTGTCGACGATCGTCCTTTGGTTCCTACAGGGCTTCGGCTCCGTGGATGGCCACTTCGGCATGGTGGATGCGCTCTATGCGGATGAGAGCATCGTTACCGATGAATACATACAGCAGGTCGCCGACCGTATGGGTATCGAAACGGATGAGGTCAACCCCTCCGACGATTCCATTCTGGCCAGTATCGCCCAGCCCATTTCCGTTATCTTCAAGCCCCAGGGCTTCGGCTCCTGGAAACCTACGGTAGCCACCGTGACCGGCTTGATTGCCAAAGAAAACGTCGTAGGCACCTTTGGCGTGCTGTACAATTACGACGATCAGGAGGGCGAAGAAGAACTGGAAGAAAACGGCGACCAGATCTGGGAAAACGTGGCGACGGACTTCGACCGCTTCTCCGGCGGCCACGGCAGACTGGCGGCCTTCGCCTTCCTGCTGTTCAACCTGCTCTGCGCGCCGTGCTTTGCGGCCATGGGCGCGATCAAGCGGGAAATGAACAATGGCAAATGGACGGCCTTTGCCATCAGCTATATGTGTGTCTTCGCTTATGTCGTCTCCCTGATCGTCTTCCAGGTCGGTAAGATCTTCGCCGGCGGCGTGAACCCTGCGGGGCTGATCGTGGCCCTGGCCCTGTTGGCGGCGCTTTGCTGGCAACTGTTCAAGCCCTACAAAGAGAGCGCCACGCTGACGAAAGACATATAAATCCGTAATCCACCTTTGTATGAGAGGAGCTGTCAAGATATGCTGGCCTGGCTGCAAACAAATTTGGGATCCGTCGTTGTCGTTTTGATCCTCCTGAGCATCGTTTCCTTGATTATACGTAAGCTGATCCTGGATAAAAAGGCAGGCAAGCATATCTGCGGCGGCTCCTGTGGAGGCGGCTGTGCAGGCTGCCCCATGCAGGGAAAATGTAATAGTAAATAAACGGAAACGGGACCCACGGGTGCGCCTGCGGGTCCACTTCCGTCTATAAGGAGATCGTCAAAGATGACGGAAAAGATATGGAAGACAACAATGAAGATAGATGGCATGATGTGCGGCATGTGCGAGGCGCATATCTGCGATACGATCCGCAAGGCGGTTCCCGCCGCAAAAAGGGTCGCCGCCTCCCGCCGCAAAAAAGAAGCCTGCTTCCTGTCGGAAGGACCTGTTGACAGCGGAAGCCTGAAAGCCGCCATCGACGCCACCGGCTACGCTTGCCTGGGCATAGAATCGGCGCCCTATGAAAAGAAAGGTTTATTCGCACGAAAATGAATACGGTCATCTGGGGATTGCTGATCCCCTTTATCGGTACGGCAGCCGGTGCGGGCTGTGTATTCTTTTGGAAGAAAGACCTGAAAACCGGCATGCAACGGGCGCTGACCGGCTTCGCGGCCGGGGTGATGGCGGCGGCTTCTATCTGGAGCCTGATCGTTCCGGCGATCGAGCAGTCGGCGGAAAAAGGAAGGTGGGCCTTTCTTCCGGCTTTTACCGGTTTCTGGCTGGGCGTTCTGTTCCTGCTTTTGCTGGACCATGCTATACCCCATTTGCACAGGCGTATGGGTCAGGCCGATCAGGCAGAGGGCCCCAAAAGCAGGCTGGATCGAACGATGATGCTGGTGCTGGCCGTGACGCTGCACAATATCCCGGAGGGCATGGCGGTAGGCGTGGTTTACGCGGGGCTGCTTTTCGGTTCGGGGGGCGTCACCGCCGGCGCGGCCCTGGCGCTGGCGCTGGGCATCGCCATACAGAATTTTCCGGAAGGCGCGATCATTTCTCTGCCCCTGTTTGCGGAAGGGAAAAGTAAAACAAAAGCCTTCCGCCTGGGCGTGCTCTCCGGCGCGGTAGAGCCGCTTTCCGGCGGGCTGACCGTCCTCATTGCCAGCCTGGTGGTTCCGGCGATGCCGTATTTCCTGTCCTTTGCAGCAGGGGCGATGCTGTACGTAGTGGTGGAGGAGCTGATCCCGGAAATGTCGGCAGGGAAGCATTCCAATATCGGCGTCATATTTTTTGCCGTCGGCTTTAGCCTGATGATGGCACTGGATGTGGCGCTGGGATAAGCGGTTTTGCCGCCTGCCCCTCCGGCAAGCATTGGCAAAAACGGTCTTTAGAAAAAGCAAAGGAGCAACAGATGGAGCTGAACAGGTCGCGGGAAGATTATCTCAAAACCATGCTGGTTTTGCAGTGGGAAAAAGGCGAGATCCGTTCAACGGATGTGGCGGAATACCTGGATGTGACCAGACCCAGCGTAAGCCATACGGTGCGCTTTCTGAAAGAGGGCGGTTTCCTGACGATGGACAAAAGCAAAAAGATATGCCTTACGCCTCTGGGCCGGCAGGTGGCGGGACAACTATATGAAAGACATTGTATCATAAAAGAGTTTTTGCTTTTCCTGGGCGTAGAACCGGAGATCGCCGGGCAGGACGCCTGCCGTATAGAGCACGATATCAGCGGACAGTCCTTCGAGAAACTGAAGGCGTATTGGGAAAAGCATAAGGGGAGCGCTTCTCGTCACAGGAGGGAGTTGTGCAAATCCTTTACCCGGAAATATACGGATCCCGCCGCGCCGTCTGACGGCTATGCGGAGGATGACGATACCTAGGAAGGCGCAAGGAACAGGCCGCTGAGAAAGGTAGGCGCAGAATGAAAGCGGATTATAAAAACTGGATGCCCAAGGGCATGATATTTTTAAGTATAGGCATTACGGTTCTCTTTCTGATTTTGTTTATCGTGTTTGGTATGACGAACGTCACGGGCGGTGTCCTGAAAACCGTTCTGTTCATTGTTTTTCTGCTTGGCGCTATTATTGGCCTGTGCATTTCCGTGTGGATGATAGCCATGTATCGCGCCTTCTCCTATGAAGGCAAGCGGCAAATGTCCAAACAGATCATCGATGGCATCGCCGGATATGTGAAGCTGCCGGATGGTGGCAAAGGATTGGACGTAGGCTGCGGCAGCGGCGCGCTGGCCATCGCCTGCGCCAAGCGCAACCCCAAGGCTTCCTTCACCGGCATCGACCGCTGGGGCAAAGAATACGCCTCCTTCAACAAACCTCTCTGCGAAAAAAATGCCAAGGCCGAAGGGGTAAGCAATGTCCGCTTTGCCCAGGGCGACGCCACAAAGCTCGCCTTTCCCGACGGGAGCTTCGACGCGGTGACCAGCAACTATGTGTACCACAACATCCCCGGCGACCGGCAGGCTCTCCTGCTGGAAACGCTGCGGGTGCTGAAAAAGGGCGGGACCTTTGCGCTCCATGATATCTTCTCCCGATTGAAATACGGCGATATACAGGTGTTTTTGCAGAAGCTCCGGGATTTGGGCTATGAAAACGTAACGCTTATCGATACGACTGGCGGCAAATTCATGACCAAGAAAGAAGCTGCCTGGATGGGGTTATCCGGTTCAGCCCTGCTGGTAGGAAGAAAGTGAGGCGAAAAAATGGGCTTGTACAAAGATTTTTGCAATCAGACCCGCAAACCCGAAGGCTGGCTGGGAAAGTTGATGGTAGGGGGTATGAACAGCGGTCACGCAAAGCTGGCGGATTGGGGCATGTCGTTCCTGCATGACGTCAAGGCATCCCATATCGCCGAGCTGGGCTGCGGTGGCGGCAGGAATGCCGGAGAACTGTTGCAAAGGTATCCGCAGGCGTCTCTCACGGCGGTGGACTATTCTGCGTTATCGGTGGAGAAAACGAAAGAATACAATAAGAAATGGATCGCGGAAGGAAGATGCAAAGCGATACGGGGGAACGTAGCCTCGCTCCCCTTGGCAGCGGGATCGTTCGATCTTGCCACCGCCTTTGAAACGGTTTATTTCTGGCCCGGGCTGGAGAAATGCTTCCTGGAAGTAAACCGCATATTGAAGCCTGGCGCGTATTTCCTGATCTGCAACGAGTCGGACGGCACGGACAATACAGCCCTTAAGTTTGAAAAAATCATTGAGGGCATGAAATGCTATACCGCAGAGCAGCTCACAGCGGCGTTGAGAACGGCAGGCTTTTCAGAAGTAAAAACCCACATTCATCCAAATAAGCCCTGGATCGCTGTTCTGGCGGGGAAGTGAGACCGGAATAAACGATGGATTTGCAACCGCGAATCTGTTTGGTCATTATAAAGGAGGTCGTAACGATGTTTCAATGTTGGACAAAAAAAGAGGTTTTAAATTTTCTCCTGTGTTTTGCCGTATTTTTCGTTCTGGTATTGGCTACGCAGCTGCCGGGATTTTTGAGCCCGCTGTATTGGGCAATGTTTTCGGTATTTGCGGCTTTTGTGGCCGCCGGTCCTTTGACCTGTGTCATGGATAGGAAGCGGGGCTTCGGCTCCACAGCCGCCATCCCTTTGCTGTGGTTCCTGGTTTACCGCTGCATGGGCGAGCTGGGCATGCCTTTGATGTGGGTTTGGATCATAGCCCTGATCGTGGCCGGTGAGATTCTGCGCAAGTATATCGGTTATGAAAAGCTGCAAAGCATCCGTGTCTGCGTTCCTCTCATGAGTCTGGTCCCCATGGGAAACATAGCCCCGCTTTATCTGGCAAAGGACGCGTTTCTGCAGCGGGCCGCCGCAGAAATGGGCGCGGGATATGTGGCCGGACTGGATAAATACGGTACGTTCGGGATGTTTGTTCTGGTGCTGGTACTGTCCTTGGCGCTGGCGACTGTTTCGGAGCGGATCAGCGAAAAGATACTGAAGATCAATCAAAAATAACGGTTAGGAAATCAGCTCGATATAAAGTTCAATAAAAATTTATTGATATAAAAACTGGGAGGCTTGCGTTTATGAAAAAAAGGCTTTATCTCTGTTTTTTTGTTGTGCTGTTGCTGTTTAGCTTTCTCAGCGGCTGCGGAAACGCAGGGTCATCCGAACCGGTCGAAGAGGGCGCTGGGGCAGATATGCTCTTTGCCGGAGGCGCAGGCACGGCAGAAGATCCATGGCAGATCGCCACAGCCGAACAGCTGGATCGCGTCCGTGACGATTTGACGGCGCATTATGTTTTGACCGGCGATATCGATCTTTCCGGCTATGAAAACTGGGAACCTATCGGCGCTTTTCAGCCTTTGTCCGACGCGCCGGAGGATGCAGAGGTTCCCCATCCCGATTTTGCGTTTACCGGCACGTTTGACGGCGGCGGGCATACCATTTCCCATCTGACGGTTTCCGGGGAAGCGCCGATGGGTGTGGGCCTTTTCGGCTGCGCGGCCGGTTCGGATACCGGCGCTGCCTATATTGGCCATTTCACGCTGAAGGATGTATATGTATCCGGGACTTATCTGGTGGGCGGCGCTGTCGGCCTGCAGTTTATGAATTGCCCGGTTGCGGACATCCATCTTGTGGGCGAAAACCATATTACCGGTATGCAGGGGATCGGGGGTATCGCCGGCACCGGTTTTGATCTGATTTCAGACTGCAGCGCCACGGCGGATATAACTGTGTCGGGTGACGGCGGGGCTTGCGCCGGATTGATCGCCGGAGGAACGACCATGAGTTCCATCAGGAACTGCGTAGCGACCGGCGGCAGCATCACGGCAGACGGTAACGGCACCTGGGGCTTCGGCGCGCTCTGCGGCGCACCCTGGGGAGCGGCGGAAATCACGGATTGTAAGGCCGGCGGCACGGCGATCACCGTGAGCGGAGAAAACAACCGTTTGGTCGGAGGGCTGGTCGGATTCGGCGGCACGTATGAGCCGGCGGCGACGGCGCAGATCAGCGGATGCACGGTCGAAGATGTGACCATTACCGTCTCGGCAACGACGGATCAGGTCGGCGGCTTGATCGGCGCGGGAAAGGAGATGACGGAGGGTAGTGATGTACTGTCATCCTTCTTGATCAGCGACTGTTCTGTTTCCGGCAGCATCACAGGCGGTGGAAATCATGTGGATGCCGTTGTCGGGGACCCTGCCTGTGCGGCGTCTGTCGATTGCGAAGGCGGTATGACAATCTCTCCCGCGCCGGTTACGGCAGAATAGTCTTCCCGGGATCGATAGGGGAAAATGCGCGGCAACCGCCGCATGGCTTTTGAAGTTTTGTATGGGAACAAAGGCCGGGAAAATCCCGGATATGGATCATAGAACAGCAAAACCCCGCCCTTGCAGGCGGGGTTGCTTATTGGCAGAGCAGGAAATCAAGCACGGCTTTGTTGAAGGCTTCGGGCTTTTTATGGGCAATGAAGTGATCCCCATGGATGAATATAAGCCGGCTGTTGGGTATATGTTCTGCAAGCAGACGGGTATGGGATTCCCGTATCATATCCTTTGTTCCGGCGATAACCAGCGTTTTGGCGCGTATCGCTTTCAGTTCTGCCGGAGTAATATTCGGCTCATTGACCATTAAACCGAGCATTTCCTCATGCAGTCTGGCAGAATCACTCTTTTGGGAAAACCTTTTTGCAATCCGATAACCGACCTCAATCGGCAGCTGGGTGGATCGTCTTACCCCTTTGGGATTCAGGTTCGCTCCGTTCAGGATCAACCGGCCCACTCTGTCGGGATATTTCATAGCGAAAACCATCGCGGTATTCCCGCCGTCCGAAAAACCAAGCAGATGAGCCTTCTCCATATGATGTTCATCCAGAAAAAACAGCAGGTCTTCCGCAAACTGTCTTATCGTAAAGGGTTTATTGCCTCTTGCCGTTTTCCCATGTCCACGCGTATCAATGGCATATACATGATACCGTTTGGCAAAGGCTTCCATCTGTCCTTTAAAATAGCCGCAGTTCTCACCGTTTCCGTGGAGGAGAAGAATCGGCTCTCCGTTGCCGTCTTCTATATAATGATGCCGGATATCCATAGAACGTTTTCCTCTTTCAAGTCCGGATGTACCGTCTGTACAGCGGGATATTATCCTCGTGCTTTATCGACTCATCCACCAATGGGCAGTAAGCGCCCATTGTAAAGGCGATATTGCTGCTGCGTATGGACAGAAGCTTCATCCCTGCTTCGATTTTCAAAAAGGCCAGCATGTCCTCGATAAGAACGATCGTTCCGCATTCGGATATGCCGCACCATGTATACCATCGGTCTTTATACTGGAGGAAACGGCCCGGTTTTGAAGTATAGTCTTTCCCGCCTTTATGTATATGAGGCATTTTCCAGAGCGCCTTGATTATTCCGGCCGTAAAAACCATCGCGGCAACAGGCAAATGTCGGCTGTGCCCGAATGACCCCGCCGCCGGCCTGCCGTTCAGCCGAAGGCTTGTCAGACGGCATCGGTTTACGCCTGATCCAGAGTGGCGATAATGGCCTGGGCGGCCTTTTCGCTGAGGCCGCTGGGATAGGCGCGCATGGCTTCCGCCAGATGGAAATACATCTGCAGAGCGCCGCCCGGCCAGGTGCGCCCCTTTTCCAGCAGCAGTTCCCGGTAGCGCCTTTTGTTGTAAAAGGCGTTCAGGGCCCGTTCCCCCCGATGCAGCTGCAGCAGATATTCCGGACTCATATCCGGCGTGTAGAGGATTTGATACGGGGGCCGGGGGCTGTAGCGCAGGCCGAAACCGGCGGCTTGCTCCGCCAGACGGGAGCCGGGCAGGATCTTCAAAAAGCCCAGCTGCAAATAGCCGGGGTTTAATTCGTGCAGGGCCTGGAAGGCCTGGGCGAAGGTCTCCGGGGTCTCGTAGGGCAAACCGGCGATCAAATCTACATGCAAATCGCAGGCCGAGGCGGCCAGCGTCTGCAATGTGGGCTTGGCTTTATGCCAGTCGGCGGCCCGGCCCACCGCCCGCAGGGAGGCGGGATTGAGGCTTTGCACGCCGGCTTCCAGGTGGAAATACCCGGCGGGGGCGGCGGCGAACAGCCGGCATAATTCTTCCGGGCAGGAGGCGGGGGCCAATTCAAAATGCCAGCTTAATCCCGGCCGGTACAGGGCGGATATGGTTTGGCATATGGCCAGGGCCCTTTGGGGATTGGCATTGAAGGTGCGGTCTATAAATTTGATTTGGCCGCCGGCAGCGGCCAGGCGAGGCAGATCCGCCAGCACCAAATCCAGATCCCGCTCCCGCAAGGGCTCCCGGGCGGAAGCGCAAAAGCTGCAGCCATAGGGGCAGCCCCGGCTGCTTTCGTAGTAAATCACCCGTTTTTCCCGGGACAAAGTTTGCAAATCCTCCGGTGCATACAAAAAAGGCCGGCGGCGAAAATCGATGGGGGCGACGCTGGCGGGGATGGCGTCTTTGGCGGCGACGCCTGCCGGCCCCTCCGGCCCGGCGGCGGCTTGGATCAAACACCGCTGCCAGTTCTCGTCTTGCGCCGGGTCGAATTGGGCCGCCAAACGCAAAAAAGCGGGCCAGCTTTCTTCCCCTTCGCCCAAAAACAGCAGCTCCAACTGGGGCAACCGCTGAAAGATATCCTGGGGATGGCCGGTGGCTTCCGGTCCGCCGGCCACGAACAGGCAATGGGGCAATAAAAGCCGCAAATCCTTCAGCAGCCCGGCTGCAAAGTCCACGTTCCATATATACAGGGAAAAAGCCAGAATATCTGGCTTTTCCGCAAGTATTTGTTCATAAATCCACAACTCGGACATATTGATCGACCATTGTTTGTAGACCACGTCCAGATTGGGCTTAACCGGCGTTTCTCGGGACAGGGCAAACAAAGCCGGGTTGGTATGGATATACTGACTGTTGCAGGCAACCGCTAATACCTTCATCGGCAAGGTTCCTCCGCCGCTTTATCCGCCAAAAGATAATCGTTATCCATGCTCGATTCTTCCCATTTCAGCAACAATTGCGCCAGTTTACCGGCTAAATCCTGCACCTGCGGCGCTTCTTCCGCAGCAAAGGGAGCGGCCTGCAAGATCTGCACGGCGGCGCTGAAACGGTTGCTGAAAATATCCGAAGTGAAAAAATCGCCCACAAAAGGCCACATGCAGGAAATGGTAAAATCGATGGCCGCAGTGGTCATGTCCAAACCGTCCGCGGAAGGATAGCCGAATTGATGTAAGGCCAGCAAATCTTGGGTATCGCTTACGGAATATGTTTTTTCCTGCGCCAGATTGGCCGTGAGACGGGGAAACAGTTCCTGCAATTCGCCGCTCTTCCCCGTCAGGGGATTGCTCATACATCATCCTCCTTCCTGTAGTGGACCATCAGCAATTGTCCGTCTTTATAGGAGATCCGGGCCGGGGTTTCCGCTATGATATTGCTGACGGCCCGGCTGGAGCCGGCTTCCAGGGTATAGCCGGTCAAAGGATAGACAAATCCGTTGATCGTAAGCTCAGTGACCTGCGGCGTCATGGCGATCAGGCTGATATGATCGCCGGCCCGGCCTTGGATCAAATCCTCGCCGGGCTGGATATAGCGCACCAGGGAATCATGGCCGAAGAAATAAAATTTGCGGGCTTGTTCCGGCCCAAACAGCAAAGGCGCGGTAAGGTTCAATATGGTGAAATCCAGTCTGCCGCCGAAAGCGCCGAATACAGCCACCGGCCCCGGATGGTTTTCCAGAGCCAAACGCATGGCCGCTTCCCCGTCGCCGAAATTCTTGGCCCGGGGAAAATCGATGCGCTGCACGCCTTTTTCCAGCAGCAGCTGTTTTTTGTCCTCATCCAGAGAATCGCCGTCGCCGATCAATATGTCCGGCCATATGTTTTGCGCCAGCAAAGCGCCGCCGCCGCCGTCGGCCGCGATGATTTGGGGGCGCGGCTTTTGTTGCGAAAGGGACCACAAAACCGCCGCCGCATAGCCCCGAGGAGGCGTCCCGTTTAATACGACCACAGAAGAGAAATGAAAAGGCATGCTTATACCCCCTTTTTATTTTTGTTCCAGGCGCGGGAAAATAGGTTTTTCCGGCTTGCCGCAGGGCGTGCCTTTTGGGAAAACGCAGGGGCTTTGCCCCCCCCGCAGGCGTTTCCTTGCGGCGCAAATCCGCTTTGTTCCAGCCGCCGCCCGGCTGATGTTGCTCCGCTCGCTGATTACATATATATTCTGTATGCGATAAAAAAAGCCTTTTCTTCCGGAACAAAGCAAAAGGCAGGGCCGAACCCCGTTTATCCCGGAAAGCGATGAACGGCATATCCTGTTATGAAAGATTGCGGAACCGGTTATTTCAGGGTGGCCAGGCTGCCGCCCCGATATACTTTGCCGGGTTCCGGCGTGATCCCCAGATGCTTATACAGCTCGGGCAGGGTAACGAATTGCCAGCCTTCCGCCGTCAGCCGGTCCACTGCCTTCAGCGCGCCCTCCACCGAGGTGGCGTACAGATCATGCAAAAGGATGACCGCCCCGTCCTTGGCGGCGTCCACGATATTCTGGCAAACGATATCCGCGTCTTTCACGTCCCAATCCCGGGTATCCACGGTCCACAGCATCATGGGATGGGGGATCCTGGCGGCGGTGGATTGGTCGATGGCGCCGTAAGGCGGCCGCACATAGGGCGGATAGCTTTCCGTGATTTGATAAATGATTTTCGCCGTGCGATCCAATTGATCCGCCAAGCCTTCGGCGGAAAGATTGGTGAACCGTTCTTTATGGTCATAGCCATGGCTGCAAATGACATTGCCGGCGGCATGGGCTCTTTCGATAATGCCGGTGTTGGCTTGGGCCCGCACGCCCAGTACGAAAAAGGTGGCCCGGATATCCCGTTTTTGCAAGCCGTCCAATAATACGGGGGTGTTTTCCTTGCTGGGGCCGTCGTCAAAGGTCAGGGCCATCATACCGGGACTGTCCGTGGCCGGTTCCGCCGTTTCGTTTTCCCCGGCGGCGTCGTTTTCTCCGGTTTCGCCGTTGCCGTCCTTTTCTCCGGTCTGCGCACCATCGTTTTCCTGGCTATCCCCGCTATCCACGCTTTCCTGCGGTTGCTCCTCCGCCGGTTGTTGTTCCTCTATCTCGCCGGCGTCGATTCCGGCGGCATTCTCCTGATCCGGCGCGATCGTGTCTTGCGCCGTATCCGAGGCATGGTTGTTACATGCGGCGAAACAAGATATGAGAAGAACGCATGCGGTCAATATGGCGATGATAGTCATTTTTTTCATATCCGATCCACCTCGTTCTTTGGGTGTCCTGATTGGTGGAAGCTTGTTTCTCCGCCAACCGCAATAAAAGGATTTTTCGTTCGATACAAAAGTTCCCGCCGCCGTTAGCGGCGGCAGCAAAAATCTTCCCGGCGGCAAAAACGCCGGCCGTGCAGGTGTCCGCGTTTAGATTTCCCTTCGCAGCATTTGTCCGTAAAAACTGGTTTTGGCCACTTGCTCTATGGCTTCCATCAGGCATACCGCCGTTTCCAATTGCCTGTCCCAGGCCGCTGCGCCGTGATCGGCCAACAAAGCGCCGCGATAGGCGCGGGCGGCTTCTCCGGCCTGTTCCGCCAGGCGCAGCGTGCCGGCTTCGGCAAAGGGCAGCAGGGGGATCTTTCCCAGCATCAGCCGGGCTTCAACCAAATCCTGAGGCAAATCTTTGCCGGCCAGGGCATAGGCGGTAGCGAAGGGCGGATGGGCATGTACCACGGCCCCTACGTCGGGGCGGTTGCGGTATACATAAATATGCAGCGCCGCCTCGGAAGAGGGCTTGGCGCCGCAGGTCAAGGGGCGGCCGTCCAAATCCAGCGGTACGATGTCGGCGGCGGTCAGCCGGCCTTTGGAAACGCCGCTGGCGGTGATGAAAACCGTATCGCCGCAGCGCACGCTGATATTGCCGTCGGTGCCTGCGGTCAGCCCTCGTTGGTACAGGCAGCGGCCGGCGGCGATGATATCGTTGACAGCCTGTTCTGTAGTCATTTGAATGCGCCTTCTTCCGTCCCGTTTATTTCAGCATCATCACCGCGCCCATAGCGCCTCTGGTCGGGCCTTGACGCCGGTGAGAATAGAAAACACCGTCGTGACATATGGTGCATAAACCGCTTAAGGTAATGTTTGCCGCGGGCACGCCGGCTTGCAGCAAAATCGCCCGGTTGGCCCGGGGGATATCCAGCCAGTACTTGCCCGGCGTTTGTTCCACAGGCCGGTAGACCAAGCCCTGTTCGTCCCGGCAATCCGCAAAGCTGGGGATCACCTCTTCCCCCACTTCATAGCAGCAGGGGCCGCCGGCCGGCCCCACTCCGGCAATGATCCGTTCCGCCTTGGCGCCCAAGCTTTCCAGGCGGCGCACCATGGCGGCGGCGATGCCCAAGGCGGTGCCCCGCCATCCGGCATGGGCCAAACCGATCAACGATGCCTGGGGATCATAAAAAAACAGGGAGGAACAATCCGCATGATGGGTGATGATGGGCAAGCGGCTTTCGCCGGTGATCAGGCCGTCGATATCCCGGTAATCCCGTTCTTTGACGATGCCTTTGCCGGCGTCTTCCTGGGTGGCGACGCGTATATTGGCGGTATGGGTTTGCTGCGTGAACACCAGCCGCTGCGGATCAAAGCCCACCGCTTCCCCGAAGCGGCGGTAATTCTCCCGCACATGGTCTACCTTGTCGCCCCGGCGCAGATCCAGATTGAGGCTGGCGGCCTCTCCCTGGCTGACGCCGCCCAGACGGCTGGAATAGGCGTGGAGCAAACGGTTTTCCCATCGGTCCAGGCTGGGAAAGGTATACCACAGCAAAGGGCCTTGCCAATGGGCCCGCATATTTCCTTGGGGATATATTTCCTTCATCATGGGTTCCTCCTGCAGGCAGGTGGTTCAAGCGCGCTTCTGGAACAAGAGGATATAGCGGATCAGGGAATACAGCATCAATACGCATACCACGGCGCTCAACAGCCAAATCGTCCTATCCGGCAAATGATCGCCGCCCAAAAGAATGATCACCACCGCTGTGTAAAAGGAACCGGTGGCCAGTTTTCCCCACCATCTGGCGGATATCGGTTCCGCCCCGCCTTGCAGCAACAACACGCCCAACAAAAGCATGACCAGCTCTTTGATCCCCAAGATCACCACCAAAGGTATGGTTTGCCGGTAGGTGAAGCACAGGGCCACGGTAAAGATCAGTTGGGTCAATTTATCGGCCAAAGGATCCAAAATCTTTCCCAAAGGCGTGATCTGGTTGAAGTGGCGGGCGATGTAGCCGTCGGCCACGTCGGTAGCGAAAGAAAGGATCAATACCACGGCCGCCCAGGTATAGCGGTTTTTTAGGAATAAGTATACCATCAAGGGGATCAGCAATAAACGGATAATGGAAAGCAAATTGGGTATGGAGCGGTTTTGCGAAGGGCGAAACTGCTGCAGATCGATTTTATTCTCTTGTTCCCGAGGGGAAGTGGAATAGGAAGTCATAGAAACCTCGACATATTTCAAGATTATGCCGCCGCTCGCCATATATTCAAGGGGAAAGATGCAGGCCGAAAACGGCGCGACAATTCTATTGCATCAAATTAAAAAATTTCGGCATAGCTTGTATTTTTTCCTGCCCTTTTTTCTTTTTTTACCGAGAAATCGAAAAAACCGGCTTCTGCCGTTTGGTCGGTCCGGCGGCGCTTCCGGCAAAAGACAAAGGGACGGATATTGGCAAAAGTATTGGAAAAGCCCGCGCATCCATGTATAATATAATAATACAGAGAGTGAACAAAAGATAGCGGCAGAAAAATAAATGCAGGGAAGGAGCGCCCGGGATGACAGAAATATTGCAAATACGAAAAAAGACGTTAATCGTCAATGGCATATCGAGAACGGTTTTGGCTTCGGATCATGATTCCTTGGCCGATGTGATTCGCCAACAGTTGGGATTATGGGGGACGAAAGTCGGCTGCCGCCTGAATCAATGCGGCGTATGCTCGGTGATCCTCAATGACAAGCTGGTTCGTTCCTGTATGGTGAAAATGGCGAAAGTGGAAGACGGTTCCAGACTTTTGACCATCGAGGGCGTCGGCACGCCGGAACATCTGCATCCGCTGCAAGCCGCCTGGATCAAATATGGCGGGGCGCAATGCGGTTTTTGCACGCCGGGCTTTATCGTCTCCGCCTATGCCCTGCTGCAGGAAAACCCCGCCCCCACCCGGGAAGAAGTGCGGGATTGGTTCCAAAAGAACCGCAACGCCTGTCGCTGCACCGGCTACAAAGTGCTGGTTGACGCGGTGATGGCTGCGGCCGCCGTGATGCGGGGAGAAAAACCGGAAAAGGATCTGTATTATACCATGGGCGAGGACGGCCGCATTTTCGGCACCGATTATCCCCGGCCCTCGGCGGTGGCCAAGGTGACGGGTACCTGTGAATACGGGGCGGATACCGGTCTGTTTTTGCCTCGGGAAACGCTGCGATTGGCTTTGGTACAGGCCAAGGTCTCCCATGCCAATATCTTGCGCATCGATACCGCCGAAGCGGAAAAAATGCCGGGAGTGGCGGCCGTCATCACCCATAAAGACGTCAAAGGCAATAACCGCATCAACGGTTTCGTATTGTATTCCTGGAACAAGGGCGACGGCTTTGACCGGCCGATCTTATGCGACGAGAAAATATTCCAATATGGCGACGCTATCGCTATCGTTTGCGCCGATACCAAGGCCCATGCCGACGTGGCGGCGGCTGCGGTCAAAGTGGAAGTGGAGGAATTACCGGCTTATATGAACGCCAAGGAAGCGGTGGCCGCCGACGCGGTGGAGATCCACCCCGGCACCCCCAATCAATTTTTTGAGCAGACTCTGGCCAAAGGGGAGGACAGCAAAGCTTTGCTGGATAATTCCTATTTGGTCCTGGAACGGGAATACTACAGCCAGCGCCAGCCCCATCTGGTGATGGAGCCGGACGTGGGCTACGGCTATTATGACGAAACCGGGCGCTTGACCATACACAGCAAAAGCGTGGGCGTCTACTGCCATGCGGATATGATCGCCGAAGGTTTGGGCCTCCAGCCGGAACAGGTGCGCATCATTCAGAACAATGCCGGCGGCACCTTCGGTTACAAGCTTTCCCCCACCTTGGAGGCGCTGATCGGCGTGGCGGTGATGCATACCGGCCGTCCCTGCTATTTGGAATTCAATATGCATCAGCAATTGACCTATACCGGCAAGCGCTCCCCCTTCTTCAGCAAGATCCGTTTGGGCTGTGACCGGGACGGCAAACTGACGGCCATGGAAAACGAAGTGTTGGCCGATCACGGTGCGTATTCCGAATTCGGCGATTTATTGCTGGTAAAAAATATCGAATTTACCTGCGCCGGTTATCATATAGAAAGCATGCGGGGCAAAAACGCCATCACCTTTACCAATCATGCTTACGGCGCGGCCATGCGGGCCTACGGCTCTCCCCAGGCTTTCTTTGCCGGAGAAAGCATTGTGGACGAATTGGCCCGGGCCTACGGCATGGATCCTTTTGAGTTCCGCTATCAAAACGTCTACAAAGAAGATTCCACCACACCCACGGGCTGCGCCCCGGACGTAGTGGTGATCCGCGGACTGTTGGATAAATTGCGTCCCGCCTATCAGCAGGCCCAGGCGGTAAAAGCCGTTTTCCCACCGGGAAAGATCAAGCGGGGCGTCGGCGTATCCCTGGGCATTTACAGCTGCGGCGACGATGGTTACGACAATTCCGAAGCCGCGGTGGAGCTGCAGCCGGACGGCAAGATTGCTGTGTACCTGACCTGGGAAGATCATGGCCAGGGCGGCGATATCGGCGCATTGGTCAGCGCCCATGAAGCCTTCCGCCAATTGGGCTGCCCCAAAGCGCCGGAAGATTTCATCATCGTCAACAACGATACCGGCCGCTGCCCCAACAGCGGCTATGCCGCCGGCAGCCGCAGCCAGGTGATGGTGGGCAACGCCATTTGGGATGCGGCGGAAAATCTGATCCGCGCCATGCGCAAGGCGGACGGCTCCTTCCGCAGCTATGCGGAAATGCTGGCCGAGGATTTGCCGCTGTATTATTTGGGCTCCTACAACACCTCGCCCTATGTTACCCCCACCGATGAAAAAGGGGCCCAGGGCAATCCCTTTGTGGCCTATATGTACGCCGCTTTTGTCTCCGAAGTGGAAGTGGATACGGAAACCGGCAAAACCAAAGTCAAAAAGATCACCGCCGCTTATGACGTGGGCAAGATCGCCAACCGTCTGGCGGTGGAAGGCCAGGCTTACGGCGGCCTGTCCCAAGGCATCGGCATGGCCTTGAGCGAGGATTTCGAGGACTTGCAGGCCCATACCACCTTGGTCAAAAGCGGCCTGCCCTATATCGAAGACGTGCCGGACGACATCACCCTGATCTTCCAGGAAACCCCGCGGAAGCACAGCAAATTCGGCTGTTCCGGCGTGGGGGAGGCGGTGACCACAGCGCCCCATGCTTCCATTATCAACGCCATCGACGACGCATGCGGCGCGCGGATCCGCCGCCTGCCGGCCTATCCGGAAAAGGTGCTGCAAGCCTTGAAAGAAAAAGAACTGGAAGAGAAAGAATAGCGGTCTGAACAAAGGGAACCCCGGGGCGTGTTTTGCGCCCCGGGCTTTTCGCGGCATTTGCGCCGCAGCGAAACGACAGGAGAACGGAATGAAACCACGGGAAATATTGAGCCGGGAACGGGATTGTATCGAGCAGCATGCCCCAGCCTGCCAGGCCGGTTGTCCTTTGCATATCGATTGCCGGGCCGTAAACGCTTTGCTGCGGCAGGGGGAAACGGCGGCGGCCTGGCAGACCTTTGCCAAGGATGCGCTTTTGCCGCGGCTTTTGGCTTCGGCCTGTTCCGGGCCTTGCGGCGATTTTTGCCGGGAAAAGACAGGGCGGCCGCCGGTATCCATGCCGGCGATAGAAAGATGGCTGTTGCGACAGGTGGCCGCCGGTCAACCCCTGACGGTGCAGCCCTATATGCGTTTGTCGCAAAAAGCGGCGGTGATCGGCGGCGGCGCGGCCGGTTTGGCGGCGGCGGTGTTCCTCTATGAAAAAGGCTTTTCCGTCACCGTGATCGATCAGGATACAGCCCTGGGCGGTTCCCTGCGCCGCGATCCGCGGATAGACGCCGCCCTGCTCCGGGAAGAAACGGATTTTTTCGCGGCCCATTGCCATTTGCGCCTGGGCTGCCGGGTGGGGCGGGATATGGCCTTAACCGATCTGGAACGGGAATTCGATGCGGTGCTGCTGGCCGTAGGCCAAAACCAGGTCCGGGAGGTTTGCGGCTGGGATCTGTCTTATGATCCGGAGACCCTGCAGGCCAATGCCTATCCCTGGTTGTTCTGCCTGTCCCGGCGGGGAGATTGGCCGGCGGATTCCCCCTGGCAGAGCTTGGCCGGCCGCCTGGCCCGGGGCAAACAGGGCGGCATATCCGCCGACCGGTTTCTCAAAAAGGTTTCTTTGACCGCCTCCCGCTGGCGGGCGGGGAGTTATGACAGCGAGTTACCTTTTACGCCGCCGGCGGAGGCAACGGAACAGCCCTTTGCGCCGGGGACGCTTTCTCCTCAGGAAGAGGCGGCCCGTTGTTTGGATTGCCATTGCCGGGAATGTACGCTGCATTGCCACGTTTTGCGCAAATACGGCAAAGCGCCCCGGCAGTATATCCGGGAGGTGGCCAACAATCTCATCATCACCCGGGGCCGGCGCAATGCCAACGCCATTATCAATTCCTGCACCTTATGCGGCCTGTGCGGCCAGGTTTGCGTCAACGGCCTGGACATGGGAGAGATTTTCCTGGCCGCCCGGGAAAATATGGTGGAAAAAGATGCGATGCCGCCGCGGGCCCATGATTTCCCCCTGCGGGATATGCAGTTTTCCCTCAGCGAGCAATTCGATATGTGGCGGGAAGACCCTGCGGGCGGCTGCGGCTATCTGTTTTTCCCCGGCTGCCAGCTGGCGGCGGGCGCGCCCCAATATATCGCTCCCTTGTACCGGCATTTGCGCAAGATCGCCCCGGCCGGCGTAGGCTTGGCTTTGAGCTGCTGCGGCGCGCCGGCCTATTGGGCGGGGCAGCGGCAGACCGCGGAAGAAGTCCGGGCAAACATAGAAGCCCAATGGCGGCGTTTGGGCAGCCCGGTGATGATCACCGGCTGTACTACCTGCTATCAGGAGTTAGCGACCTTTCTGCCTGAGGAAAAGCTGCTCCCGCTTTGGCAGGCTTTGGATCGATGGGGCTTGCCGCCGCAGGCGGCTTCGCTGCAGGGAAAAAGCTTTTCCCTGCACGATCCCTGCACCGCCCGGCATATGACCGCCTGCCAGGACAGCGTGCGCCGCATCGCCGCCGCTTTATCTGGTCAGGTCCGGGAAATGGCTCACAATCGGGATATGGCTCTGTGCTGCGGTTACGGCGGCCTAGCCATATTCGGCAACCCCCAATTGACCGGGGAATTGCAAGTCCAGCGCCTGCAGGAAGCCCAGGGGGATATGCTGACCTATTGCTGGATGTGCCGGGATTATCTGGCGCAGGCGTCCGCCAAATACGGCATGGAAATTCAGGTTTATCATATGCTGGATCTGCTGTTCGGCGGGGGCCAGGCCGCGCCGGTTTTGGATATCAGCGAAAAAAGAGCCGCCCGCAGGCGGCTGAAGCAACAACTTTTGCAGGAGTTCTGGCAGGAAGGGGAGAACGCCCCGGAAGGAGAGGATTGGCGGCGCTACCGCCTGCAGCCCGGCGTGGCCGAAAAAATGGCGGAACGGCTGATTTTGCTGGAGGATGTGGCGGCGGTGATCGACGCGGCGGAAAGCAGCGGCCGGAAATTGCTGCGGCCGGGCGACGGCCATTATTTCGCCCATTTGCGCCGGGGCTTGGTCACCTATTGGGTGGAATACGGCAAAGAGGAAGACGGCTATACCGTGTATACCGCCTATTGCCATCGCCTGCAGATTTTGCCGGAGACGCCTGCCGCGAAAAAATAAATAAAAAAGAGGCGGTCGATGGCCGCCTCCGCTTAGCCGGTATACGCTTGCAGGTTCTCTTTTACCAAGGTCAAGGCCTGCCCCAGGAAGTCGTGATACCGGGGCCGCAGGTCCTCCCGGATGTCCGTCAGCAAGCGGGCCATGGCGGGAACGTCCGCGTCTTTCACGTCATGCCGCAGGGCGAAAGCTACGGCCTGCTTTTCCGCCAGCGTGAAAGGCGTCGTTTGCTGCAGGGCGAATATATCCGGCGTCCGCAAAAATATTTTTTCCGCCAGTGCCGGATCCACGCCGCAATAATCGCCGATGACGCCGCAGGCCTGTTCCATGGCGGAACGGTCGGCCAAAGCGTTTAGGATTTTCGTTTTGATCTCCGGCTGCTCTTCATCGATGAGCAGCTCGAAGCCGATTTCGATAAAATTGTGGGATTTCCACCATACTAAATTCTCGGGCAGATGGGAGGCTTTGGCCAAAGGTTCCATCCACCGTTTGCCCTCTTCAAAACACCAGCCTTTTTGGCAGCCGGGCCAGCTTTCGTCGGCATAGTGATCCATGCCGTGGGGATTTATGCCATGGGACAGAACGCCCCTGGCAAAATCCAGGGCCTGGGGCCTTTGGCTAAGGCAATACCGGTACAGTCCGTCTCCCATTTGATGGGCGGCGTCCCGCTGTACGCCCATGCCGGAGGCCAGATCGGGAAACAGCCCGCCCAGGGCCATCAAGGGGCTGACCCGGGAAAAAATATAGCCGTTTGCATAATAGTGAACGATTGGAAACATACGGAACCTCTGTGTACGCTGCAGGGCAGCTTTTTCTGCGTCTGTATGGATTCTATTTTTGATTATATCTCATATGCGGCGTTTTTGCCAATACTATTTCAACGGAGCGATAAAAATGGATCAAAAAAGAAAACCCTGGGTAGACAAAAGCGGCTACCCTTTCAGAAAACATGTGCGGAACCTGTTTTACCTGACCGTCGCCTCTCTGATTTGCTGCGCCGGTTATGTGATGTTTATCGGCCCCAACCGTTTATTGGCCGGCGGCGTATGGGGCATAGCCGGGCTGTTGAATCATTTTATTCCCCAGGCGCCGATGGGCGTTTTTTTGGTGCTTTTCAACGTGCCTTTGTTGATTTGGGGATGGAAAGAATTAAAAACCCGTTTTGCCGTTTATACGATTTACGTGATTCTGTTGCAAAGCGTTTTGTTGTCGGTATTGGTTCCCTATATTCCGGTCTATGCCGATAATATACTGCTGGCCTGCCTGTTTGGGGGCGCCATCACCGGCGTGGGCGGCGGCTTGGTGGTGCGCTGGCACGGTTCCGGCGGCGGCGCGGATATCGTGGGCATACTGCTGAAAGAAAAATACGACTTCAGCATCGGCTCCATCGCCTTTGCCGTTAATGCGGTGGTGGTTTCCATGGCCGCCTGGGTTTACGGTTTTGAATTGGCCATGTATACCATTGTGGAACTGTTCGTTTGTTCCATGGTGTTCAATCGGGTGCTGGAAGGCGTGAACCTGAAGCGCAATGTGATGATTATCAGCGACCGCGGGGAGGAAATCGCTCATCGTCTGATGAAAGAGGTGGGCCGGGGCGCTACCCTGCTGCCGGGGGAAGGGGCCTATACCCATACTTCCAAGGACGTGCTGTTCTGTGTGGTGGGCCGTTATGAGCTTTCCGCTTTGAAAGAAATCATCCGGGAAGTGGATGCGGACGCTTTCGTTTGCATCAGCGACGTTTATGAAGTAATGGGCCGGTTTTCCCGCCATGTGTTGGAAGAAAACGCCGCCCAGGCGCAATTGCTGCGGCAGGGATTGGCGGAAAAGAACGACCCCGGCGATATATATCGCCCGTAGCCGAAACGGGCCGCCGGCGGCGTTTTTCGGGCATTTGCCGCGACTGCGGCGGTAAGAGCATATCCTAAACAAAACCCCGTCCGGACGGAGGCTGTCGCCAATGGCCGCCGGGGCGTTGCATGGCGGATAACATGGATCTTTGTAGGCTGAGAGTGATCCGTCGGGATCGTGTCCGGCGCGGCGGTCTTATTGCCGCAAAGTCGCCCACAATTCCGGGCTGACCAGAGCGCGTATGCGGGCTTGCCGGTATTGCTCCAGCCCCTGCAGGGGCGTGGGTGGATAATCCGCCGTATCCAGCAGCCTATTTAGCAGCCCGATATCCAAAGGCGGCGCGCCGGCGGCTTCTTCCGCCAGCAGCATATGGGTCAGTTGGTTTTCCCCCATATTGACGATTTCCTGGCGCAGCCAATCCACCCGCTGGGTTTTGGGTGGACAAAAATGACTGCGGCAGACGAAGGGACGCTGGGGATGTATGGTACAGAATTTGCCCGGAAGGTGGAGACAGCCGCAGCAGCTTTGTTCATCCCGGCGCAGCACGATATCGCTGACGCCGTCGGCGTCTACGGATACCTTGGCGAAAGCCCGGCAAACCTGATGGGCGGGGAAAGGATCCGGCGGCAGCAAAGAAGCCAGCGCCGGTATATCCAAGGAGATCAGCGGCGCTCGCTCATGGCAGCAGCCGTCGCAGCCTTTGCAATCGGCGAATTTTTTCTGGGCATAAGCGGATAACGCGCATAAAAAGTCCTGCAGAGTGGCCTGTTCATCCAGGACTTGCACATCGTAGCCATATGTTTCGCCCAAAAGGGCGTCTGCAAACGTGCAGGTGCTGATGCGCACCTTGTCAGGGCTGTCGTTTCGCTTTTCCGTCATGGGGCGCGCCTCCTTTGCGGGGGGTCATAGCGTATAGTTTTGCAGCCGATGCGGACCGCTGTTTTGGTTTCGCCGCGGTAATAAAAAATCCTTTTTCCGGCCGTCGCAAACCGCCTGCCGCTAAATAGGCTTTTCTCAGAAATAAAAATACATATATAATGTAGAAACACTTGCCAAAGCCCTTGATTTGTGCTAAAATAGAAGAAAGCAAAGGCCTTTTTTTTATGGTTTTTTTTGGATAAAATCCAAAAAGGAGGGAATTTTTTTGCAGTCTATGCCAAATAACAACGGCGGCAAAGGCAGTTACGGCGCCGAGCAGATTCAAATCCTGGAAGGCTTGGAAGGCGTA
Organism: Bacillota bacterium; assembly: GCA_024679955.1. Classification (GTDB taxonomy): domain Bacteria; phylum Bacillota; class Dehalobacteriia; order UBA4068; family UBA4068; genus JAILCQ01. The sequence continues at coordinate 28,502 of JAILCQ010000025.1, forward strand.
CGCCGCCGTCCGGGTATGTATATCGGTTCCACCGGTCCCAGAGGCTTGCATCATTTGGTGTACGAGATCGTCGATAACAGCATCGACGAAGCCCTGGCGGGATTTTGCGATGCTATCATCGTGACCATTCATGAAGATAACAGCATTACCGTGCAGGATAACGGCCGGGGCATACCGGTGGGTATCCATGAGAAAACCGGTAAAAGCGCGGTAGAGGCGGCCATGACCATGCTGCATGCCGGCGGTAAATTCGGCGGCGGCGGCTACAAGGTGTCCGGCGGTTTGCACGGCGTGGGCATGAGCGTGGTCAACGCTTTGTCCACCTGGCTGGAAGTGCGCATCCATCGGGACGGTTTTCTCTGGCAGCAGGAATACCGCCGCGGCGTGCCGGCCTATGATTTGCGGCAAATCGGTTTGTCCGACCGCACCGGCACCATCATCACCTTTTCCCCAGATCCGGAGATCTTCGAGGATCTGATCTATTCCGCGGAAACGTTAAGCAGCCGCCTGCGGGAATTGGCGTTTTTAAATAAAGGCATCACCATCCAATTGATCGACGAGCGGGTAAGCGAAGCGGAAGACGAAGAAGAATCCGGCGGCAAAAACAAACGCAAGCAGGTTTTCCACTATACCGGCGGCGTGGAAGATTTTGTGAAATATATCAACCGCAACAAAGACGTCCTGCACAAAGTGATCTATTACGAAGGGGAAAAAGACCGGGTGCAGGTGGAGATCGCTTTGCAATATACCGACGGCTACACGGAAAACATTTTTTCCTATGTGAACAATATCCACACCCAGGAAGGCGGCACCCATGAAGTGGGATTGAAAGCCGCTTTGACCAGGGTGATCAACGACTACGCCCGGCGGCTGAACGTATTGAAGGAAAACAACGCCAATCTGTCCGGGGAAGACATCCGCGAAGGCATCACCGCGGTTTTGTCCGTGAAAGTGGAAGAGCCGCAATTCGAAGGCCAGACCAAAACCAAGCTGGGCAATACGGAGGTCCGCAGCATCGTGGACGCCATGGTTTCCGAAGGGGTCGGCGTTTATCTGGAAGAACATCCCACGGAAGCCAAACGAATCATCGAAAAAACCGTCCAGGCTTCCCGGGCCCGGGAGGCCGCCCGCAAGGCCAGGGAGATGACCCGCCGCAAAAGCGTGCTGGAAAAAACCTCTCTTCCCGGCAAACTGGCGGATTGCACCATGACCGACCCGGCTTTGTGCGAGCTGTATCTGGTGGAGGGCGACAGCGCCGGCGGTTCCGCCATCAACGGCAGGGACCGGCGCACCCAGGCGATCCTGCCCTTGCGAGGCAAAATCCTCAATGTGGAAAAAGCCCGTTTGGATAAGATACTGGGCAATGAGGAGATCCGGGCCATGATCACCGCCATGGGCGCCGGCATTTCCGACGATTTTGACGTGAACAAAGCCCGTTATCACAAGTTGATCATCATGACCGACGCCGATGTGGACGGCGCCCATATCCGCACCCTGTTGCTGACTTTCTTCTTCCGCTATATGCGTCCCCTGGTGGAGGCGGGCTATGTCTATATCGCCCAGCCCCCGCTGTACCGGGCCAAAGCCAAACGGGGCAAAGAAGACCAATACCTGTATGACGACGCGGATCTGGAACGCTTTTTTGCCACCCGGGACAAAGACAAATACGACATCAGCCGCTACAAAGGCTTGGGCGAGATGGACGCCAGCGAATTGTGGGATACCACGATGAACCCGGAAAACCGCACCATGCTGCGGGTATCGGTGGAAGACGCCGTGGCGGCGGAAGAAATGTTTACCGTGTTGATGGGGGATAAGGTCGAACCTCGCCGGGATTTCATCCAGGCTAACGCGAAATACGCTACCTTGGATATTTAGGAGGTATTATGGATTTTATAAATGGTAAAATAATTACCAGAGAGATCGAGAAGGAGATGAAAGACTCCTATATCGACTATTCCATGAGCGTTATTGTGGGCCGGGCTTTGCCGGATGTGCGGGACGGTCTGAAGCCGGTGCATCGCCGGGTGCTGTATTCCATGTTCGAGCAGGGGATCACGCCGGATAAGGGCCATAAGAAATGCGCCCGTATCGTCGGCGATACCATGGGTAAATATCACCCCCACGGCGACAGCTCCATTTACGATACCCTGGTGCGGATGGCCCAGGATTTTTCCATGCGCTATATGCTGGTAGACGGCCACGGCAATTTCGGCTCCGTGGACGGGCACCGGGCGGCGGCCATGCGGTATACCGAGGCCCGGCTCCGGGGCTTCGCCATGGATATGATGGCGGATATCAACAAGGATACCGTGGATTTTGTCGATAACTACGACGGCTTGGAAAAAGAACCTACGGTTTTGCCCGGCCGCTTGCCCAATTTGCTGGTGAACGGCTCCTCCGGTATCGCCGTGGGCATGGCCACCAATATCCCGCCCCATAATTTGAACGAGATCGTGGACGGCATCGATTTGCTGATCGACAATCCCCAGGCCAGCCTGGAACAGATCATGGAAAAAGTCCCCGGCCCGGATTTCCCCACCGGCGGCGTGATCTTGGGCAGGGATGGCATACGCAGCGCCTACGCCACCGGCAAAGGCGCGGTCAAGCTGCGGGCCAAAGCCAATATCGAGCAAATGAGCAATGGCAAACAGCGCATCGTGGTCAACGAATTGCCCTATACGGTGAACAAATCGGTGCTGGTAGAAAAAATCGCCGAATTGGTACGGGACAAAAAGCTGGACGGCGTCACCGCCCTGCGGGACGAAAGCGATAAAGAGGGCATGCGCATCGTCATCGAGGTGAAAAAAGAAAGCAATGCCTCGGTGCTGCTGAAACAGCTGTACAAGCATACCCAGATGCAGACCACCTTCGGCGTCAATATGCTGGCCCTGGTGGACGGACAGCCCAAAGTATTGAACCTGAAAGAGATGATGGAAGCCTATATCCGTCATCAAAAAGAGGTCATCGTCCGCCGCTCCCGCTTCGATTTGGCCAAAGCCCAGGAACGGGCCCATATCGTGGAAGGCCTGCGCATCGCTTTGGATTATATCGACGAGGTCATCGCCACCATCCGCGCTTCCCACAGCGACGCCAAGGAACGGCTGATGGAACGCTTTCAACTTTCCGAGCGGCAGGCCCAGGCGATTTTGGATATGCAATTGCGCCGTCTGCAAGGGATGGAACGGGAAAAACTGGACGCCGAGTATAAAGACTTGATCAAAACCATCGCCTATTTGACCGATGTTTTGGCCAATGAAAAACTGGTCATGTATATCGTCAAAGACGAATTGGCGGCTTTGAAAGAAAAATACGGCGACCCCCGCCGTACGCAGATCGTCAAGGACGACGACGATATCACCGCGGAGGATCTGATCGCCGAAGAAGATATGATGATCACCATCACCCACAGCGGCTATATCAAACGCCTGTCCCCCAGCGTTTACCGGCAGCAGCGCCGGGGCGGCAAAGGGGTGACTGCCATGACCACCAAACAGGAAGATTTTGTGGAGCAGCTGTTCATCACCACCACCCACCACTATCTGATGGTATTTACGCAAAAGGGCCGGGCCTACCGGCTGAAAGTGCATGAGATACCGGAGGCGGGTCGCCAGGCCAAGGGTACGGCCATCGTCAATCTGCTGTCCCTGACCGGCGAAGACAGCATCACCGCGGTGATCCCGGTGCGGGAATACGGCCCGGACGACTATCTGTTTATGGCCACCCGCAAAGGCGTGGTGAAGAAGAGCCGCCTCAGCGAATACGACAGCTCCCGCCGGGACGGCCTGCAGGCCATCAATCTGGACGAAGGGGATTCCCTGATCGGCGTCAAACTGACCAAGGGCCATGAAGAGATCGTGCTTTCCACCGCCCGCGGCATGGCGGTGCGCTTCAGCGAAGACGACGTGCGCTCGATGGGACGGGTTTCCCGGGGCGTGCGCGGCATCACCCTGGCTTATCAGGATTATGTGGTCAGCATGGACGCGGTGCAGGAAAACGGCGAGCTGCTGGTGCTCTCGGAACAGGGATACGGCAAGAGAACGCCGCTGCATGATTTCCGTACCACGCATCGGGGCGGCAAAGGGGTTTCCGCTCTCCGTTGCAATGACAAAACCGGCAATTTGACCGCCATCGAAGTGGTGCGCCCCGGCGACGAAATGATGATCATTTCCCGGGACGGCATCACCATCCGGGTCAATGTGGATGATATTTCCGAACAAGGCCGCTACGCCCATGGCGTTCGGGTGATCAAGCTGGACGACGGCGACGCGGTGGTGGATATGGCGAAAGTGCTTTCCAAAGAAGATGAGGAAGAAGAACAGGCATAAGCCCGCTTTGCCCGGAAAATAAAACCTAAGAAAAATCCCGCAAACCAAGTTCGCGGGATTTTTCTTTTAAGAAACTTGACAAATCGGTGGCAATGTATTAGACTAGGTCTATCGGAGTTTGATTTGAGAAAAGAGGCAAATGGCTATGTTGGATCCTTCCGTATATGAACCCTATTTCCCGCAAACGAAACAAATCTGTCTGGCGTCTTTTGCCGCTCCTCAGGAGGAAGGCCTGGCGGCCTTGTTGCAACGGCTGCTCTCCCAGGAAGGGATGCCTACCCATTGCCCGGTGCATCACTATATCGTACCGGCGGCCCTGCTTACCGTTTGCCGCAAAAGGCAAGGGGAAAGCGTGGATTTGTTGGAAGCGGAATTGACCGAGGCCATGACCCGGGCCCGCAATGTGCCCGGCGGCTTTTGCGGTTTTTACGGCACTTGCGGCGCAGCCGTGGGTTTGGGCATTTTCTGGTCCATCATCACCGGTACCACGCCTTTGTCCGCCCAAACCTGGAGCTTCGGCAACCGGGCCAGCGGCGAAGCTTTGCTGAAGCTGGCGGAATACGGCGGCCCCCGTTGCTGCAAACGGGTGTCCTGGTTGACGGTCAGCGGGGCCATAGACCGCATCAATGAGGTTTTCGATTTGCATTTGCCGGCTTTGGACGAGATGACCTGCAGCTTTTATAAAAGCAATGGGGAATGCTTAAAGGATCATTGCCCGTATTATCCAAAGGAGACGGTCAAATGACGAAGACGCCCATAACGGTACCGGTTTCCATGCGGCCGGTGAAAAACGAAGACAGCCCCTGCAAAAACGGGCCGGTATATTTTCAGTACAAAACCGCGGTTTTGCTGTGGCTGAAAAGCGAAGGGGAAGCCGTTGTCCAGGACGAACCGGTTTGCCAGGGGGAAGTGGACAAAAAGATCGTGGAATTCTGCGCCCCTGTCAGCGGCATACTCAGCGAGATCTGTCTGGCGGATGGGGAAGAATGCAAGGCCGGCGATATCCTGGGATATGTTACCGCCGGCGCATAATGCTTTCGTCTATAACATAATATATGTGATTACTGACCAAGTAAAAAAGCGGACGCGGTATGCGTTCGCTTTTTTACCGTCCCGTTTCCTTTGGCGGCTGGGCCAAAGTATCGTCCATGGTTTGGATCAAAGCGCTCAAGTCGTCCCGATAGGCGATGATGGATTGCCGCCACTTTTTGAAGCATTCCCGTCCTTGCGGTGTGATCCAATACACCCGGCGGGAGGAGCTGTTTTGCCAAAGCTCCAAACGGGAGGCCAGCAAATCGTTGTTTTCCATTTTTTTCAGATAGCGGTACAAACCGGTAGGATCCGGCGTTTCGCCGTGAAACATGGGGGATTGCGCCACCCTTTGGATCAAAACGAAACCGTGCAGATTCTCATGATACAATTCGTTTAAAATCGCTACCTGCAGGAAACGGTCGAGGTTTTTGCCTGAGCAGGCGCAGTTTTCTTCCATCTGGGCCATGATATTCCCTCCATATATTCGAAATCCTACCGCTATGATATCATATAGGAAAATGGCTGTCAAATCCGGCGTTTGTGAATGGCTGGGGGCAGTTTTTATCCGGCGGTATCGTATAAAAAACGCCGTAAAAAAATAAATTCATAGCCGGGCAAGTATGGCATTGCAGGAAATATACTAATTTTACAGAAGTAAAATAAAACCCCCGGAATATAAAACTAAGGATATGTGACGGCGCTTATGAATTTATTGAGAAAAACGGCTGAATATATACAGGAGAAAAAATTGATCCTGCCCAATCAATCGGTGGTGGCGGCTTTTTCCGCCGGGCAGGATTCACGGGTGCTGTTGGACATTCTTTGCAAACTCAGGGAAACCTTGGGCTTCTCCGTGGCGGCGGCGCATTTCAACCATCAGCTGCGCCCGGAATCCCAGGAAGAACAGTTTTTTGCCCAAAGCGTGGCCAAAGAATACGGCGTGCCTTTCTTTTGCGGCACGGCCCAGATCTCGGCATTGGCCCAGGGCAAAAACCTGCAGGAGGTAGCGCGACGGGAGCGCTACGCCTTTTTGCGCCGCACCGCCCGGCAAACCGGCGCGCAGTATGTGGCCACCGCCCATCACGCCGGCGACCAGGCGGAAACGGTATTGCTGCATTTGCTGCGGGGCGCCGGTTTATCCGGCTTGTCGGCCATGCAGCCTTTGACGGAGGATGTGATCCGGCCTTTGCTCTTTGCCAGCCAGGCGGATATCGCCGCCTATGCGGCGGAAAACGGTCTGACCTTTTGCCAGGATCAAAGCAATTTTTCCGACAAATATTTGCGCAATCGCATCCGCTGGCAATTGCTGCCGGCGCTGAAAAACTATAATCCGCAAATCGTGGAAGCCTTGAACGCCACGGCGGATATTTGCGGCGAAGAAGACCGCCTGCTGGACGATATGGCGGAAAACGCCCTGGCGGAGCTGTGGCTGGTGGAGGACACCGCCTTGTCCGGTCCGGAATTTGACCGTTTGCCCCGGGCCCTGCAAAGACGGGTTCTGCGCAAGGCCTTCTATATGTTTGCCGGGGAAAAGGCGGAGCTGTCCTTCGGCCAGACCCAGGCCATTATCGATCTGAAGGATGAGCAAAGGGTGGCCCTGCCCGGCGGCGCGGTGGCCTACCGCCGCCGGCATGTCTATTTTGACCGGAAAATGCCGCCGCTGCCGGTTCATGCCCAAACCATCCCTTTGCAGGCGGATGACAAATGGCATGTCCTGGCCGATTGGGGCTGGCGCTACCGGGCCGTCCCGGCCAAGCTGTTGCCGGCCCGTTTGCCGGTGGATACCTTCTGGGCCTCCGCCTCGGAATGGCCGCAGCTTTGTTTCCGCACCCGGCGGCAGGGGGACGGCGTCCCTTCTCAGGGCAAAAAAGGCAAAAAGAAACTGAAAGACGTATTTATTGAAGCCAAATTGCCTGGCTATGTGAAAAACAGTTGGCCGCTGTTGACCAACGGGGACGGGGAGATCATTTGGGTGCCTTTTTTGTACCGTCGGGCAGCAGAGCCGCCGGCGGATATCATATTGATTAAAATCGCCAAAGATGATATAATAAATTAATTGCAGGCTTTTTGTTTGTCCAGTTGCCTGACGGCGCCGTTGAGAAAGGAGACCCTTCTTGAACCGCTTGCTGAAGAATATCACCATATTTATCCTACTGGTTTTGATTGCTTTGTCTTTTTACACCTGGGGCAATCCGTCGGAAATCATCGCTGATCTGAACTATAGCCAATTCCTGTCCGCCGTGGAGAATGGTCAGATCAAAGAGGTGAATATCGCCGCGGAGACGGACGCCGGACGCTATACGATCACCGGCCAGATGAGCGACGGGCAAAATTTCCAAACCGTGGCTTTTCCCGATCCGGATATTGCGGAGTATCTGACCGAACGCAACGTGGCCATCAATTATGACGCGGTCACCACCTCCTGGTGGGGTTCTTTGCTGCTGAGCCTGATCCCCATGCTGCTGATCGTGGGCTTGTTCGTGTTCTTGATGCAGCAGGGGCAAGGCGGCGGTAAGGTGATGCAATTCGGCAAAACCAAGGCCAAGCTGTATGTGGATGACAAAAAGAAAGTCACCTTTGCCGATGTGGCCGGTGTGGACGAGGTGAAAGAAGAGCTCAACGAATTGGTGGAATTTTTGAAGGATCCCCGCCGCTTTACCGCCTTGGGAGCCCGCATCCCCAAGGGCGTGCTGCTGTACGGCCCTCCCGGCTGCGGTAAAACTTTACTGGCGAAAGCGGTGGCCGGCGAGGCGGGCGTGCCCTTCTTTTCCATTTCCGGCTCGGACTTTGTGGAGATGTTCGTGGGCGTAGGCGCCAGCCGGGTGCGGGATCTGTTCGACCAGGCGAAAAAGCATAACCCCTGCATCATCTTTATCGATGAAATCGACGCGGTGGGACGCCAGCGGGGCGCCGGTTTAGGCGGCGGCCATGATGAGCGGGAACAAACCCTCAATCAATTGCTGGTGGAAATGGACGGCTTTTCCAATAACGAAGGCATTATCGTCATGGCGGCTACCAACCGTCCGGATATTCTGGATCCCGCTTTGCTGCGGCCCGGCCGCTTCGACCGGGAGATCACCGTGGATTCCCCGGACGTATTGGGACGCAAGGAAATACTGGAAGTGCACGCCAAAGGCAAACCCTTGGCCGCCGAAGTGAAGCTGGACGTGATCGCCCGGCGCACCCCCGGCTTTACCGGCGCGGATCTGGCCAATGTGCTGAATGAAGCGGCTTTGCTGACGGCCCGCCGGGGCAAGAAAAAGATCACCATGGACGAAATGGAACAGGCCGTGGAACGGGTGATCGCCGGTCCGGAGAAAAAATCCCGCATCATCAGCGACCGGGAGAAAAAACTGGTGGCCTATCACGAGGCCGGCCATGCGGTGGTTTCCTACTTTTTGGTCAATTCCGATCCGCTGCATAAAATCTCCATCATCCCCCGGGGACGGGCCGGTGGCTATACCTTGCTGCTGCCCAAGGAAGACCGGCATTATCAAACCAAATCGCAAATGCTGGATTCTCTGGTGCTGCTTTTGGGCGGCCGTATGGCGGAAGCCCTGGTGCTGGAAGACGTGTCCACCGGGGCCCAGAACGATTTGGAGCGGGCCACCAATACGGCCCGGGAAATGATCACCCGCTACGGCATGAGCGAGGAATTGGGGCCTTTGACTTTCGGCAAACAGCAGGATACCATTTTCCTGGGTAGGGAGTTTTCTCAGGAACGCAATTACAGCGAGGCCATCGCCTATGCCATAGACAAAGAGGCCAGGTCCTTTATGGAACAGGCCTATAAACGGGCGGAAGAGATTCTCAGCGCCCATTTGGACGAATTGCATCAAGTGGCCAAAACCCTCATGGAAAAAGAAACCATGGAGGCGGTGGAATTCTATCGTATTATGAAGGATCATGTTTCGCCCAGTCCGGTGATGCGGGAGGAAGCGGCCGCCGCTTTGGCCGCCGCGGACAAAGCGAACCAGGTTGCCGGAGAAACGGCGGAGATTCCCGGCAACGCCGGAGAAGAACCTCCCTCTTTCCCGCCGGACGCCGCAAAAGAGGACGGCGGTATTCCGCAAAGCTGATTTTCAGGCAAATATAAGATAGGCGGGGGAGCTCCCCCGCCTACGGTATATCGAGAAGAAGAAATACGACGGCCGTTCGGAGGTAAGCGGCGGCGGGGTGGCCTTTGCGCCGCCTGCTTTGCGCCTCCGGCGAAAAGGAGGTTGCTGTTATGACGCCTGTGATCCGCCTGCTGCCCAACGCCGGGCCGGCCGCGTTGCGGCGGGAAATGCAACAGATCGGCGTAAGCCCGGAGGGCATCGATTGGATGATGGACAAATGCGACGCTTTGCGCCTGCGTGTGGATGGTTTGGCCAATCCTGCTGTGCTGATCCTCAAACAAAAAATGCTGAGCCTGGGTGGCGAGGCGGCGGTTTCCCGCCAGGCTCTGGTGGGCGGCTCCGCCAAGGGGGCGGACAACGCCGCCTTGCTGATAGGCAGCCGCCGGCAGCTTCAGCTATTGATCCCCTATTTGCGGCAGCAGCCTTTTGCTTTGCCCGCCGTGGCGCAACAATTGAGCGATATCCTGGCCCGCCTGGGACAAACGCCGCCGCCGGTGACCTACGCCAATGGCTATATCCGCGGCAGCCTGCATTTTCAGCGCCCCTGTATCATGGGCATACTCAACGCCACCCCGGATTCCTTTTATGACGGCGGCCAATATACGGATGTAGACAAAGCTGCGGAACAGGCCCTGCGCCTGGTGGAAGACGGCGCGGATATCGTGGATATCGGCGGCGCTTCTTCCCGGCCCGGCTTTACGCCGGTGGACGCGGCAACGGAACAGTCCCGCATCCTGCCGCTGATCCGGCAATTGGCTCCGCAGCTTGCCGTGCCCATGTCGGTAGATACGGATAAAGTGGACGTGGCGGAAGCGGCCCTTTCCGCCGGGGCCAGTATGATCAATTATACCGGCGACCCTCAGCCCGGCCTGTTCGCTTTGGCCGGACGGAGCCAAACGCCGCTGATCGTCATGCACAAAGGCGGCGGGCCCCGGGTGCTGGAAAACATCCATGATTTTTTCTATGAAGCCTGCGATATGGCCCGCCAGGCCGGGCTGGCGGAAGAACAGTTGATATTGGATCCCGGTATCGGTTTTGACAAGGATCCGGAAGAAAACCTGACCATTTTGCAGAATTTAGAGCAGTTTTCGGTGTATGGACGGCCTTTGCTGCTGGGCATGTCCAATAAGCGCTTCCTGGGGGCCGTTACCGGTATGCCGGTGACGGAACGTACTTTGGCCGGCAGCGTGGCCGCCGCTTTGACTTGGGGACGGGGCGCTTCTATCTTTCGCGTACACGACGCGGCCGCAGCCCGCCAGGCTTTGGCGGTGGCGGAAGCCATAGGCAATGGTAAGATCAAGGAAAAAGAGTAAGAAATAAGTAGGAGGCGAAGCCTATGGACAGTATTGTTTTGAAAGATTTGCATTTTTGGGGCCGGCATGGCGCAAACCCGGGAGAAAAGGAGCAGCCCCAGGAATTTGTGGTGGAATGCGAGATGTTCTTTTCTTTTGAAGAAGCCTCTCGCAGCGATGATTTGCGCTTTACGGTAGATTATGGCCGCGTATTCGCGGATTTGAAAAGGATCGTCGAAGAAGAAAGCTTTAATTTGCTGGAAACATTGGCACAAAGGTTGGCTGACGCCGCCTTGCAATATCCCCGGGTGCGCCAGGTGCGGCTGGAAGTGGAAAAATGCGCGGCAAAAGCTGGCCAGGCCTGCTTCCGTTCCGCCGTGCGCCTGGAAAGGGGGAATTAGATGGATACGCAAGTTTGGTTGAGCTTAGGCAGCAATCTGGGAGACAGAAAAGGACAATTGCAGTTTGCCGTGGCGGAATTGGCCGCCCATCCCCAAATCCGTTTGGGACGCAAGTCGGGCATCTATCAAACCGCCCCATGGGGAAACGTGCAGGAACAGGACGATTTTTATAATGCGGTGGCGGAGATATTCACCACATTGACGCCCTGGGAGCTGTTAAAAGAATTGCAGAAGATAGAGGCGGCCGCCGGCCGCCGGCGCATCGTGCATTGGGGCGCCAGAGAATTGGATATCGACATTTTGCTGTTCGGCGAGGCGCATATCGCCACCGGCGAATTGCAGGTCCCCCATCCGTATATTCAGGACCGGTTGTTCGTGCTGCAGCCTTTGTCGGAAATCGCCGGCGATATGGATATCCCGGATAAAGGCAATTTGCAATTGATCATAAATAACCTGCAAGGCCAGCAGCGGGTGGAAAAGATTTGCGACGCTGAAGATTGGTAAAGCCGCGGATGGGGGCGGGCGGAGATATCCGCTTTTTACCCTATAAACCTGCGGGTAAATCTTGACAAGACCGGCGCTTTGCCGTATACTATTCCTAGTAAAACGCTGTATATTAGTTGAGGAAAGAAGCATAAAGGAGCGGCAATGCATATTTCAACCAAAGGAAGGTATGGCTTGCGAGCCATTTTGGACTTGGCAATACATTATCAGGACCGGCCGGTGACCCTTTCGGCTATCGCCGCCCGGCAGCAGCTTTCCGAGGGCTATTTGGAGCAGTTGATGGCTCCGCTGAAAAAAGCCGGCTTGGTGGGCAGCAGCCGGGGCGCCCAGGGCGGCTATTATCTGACCCGCGCCCCGCAGGATATCAGCGTGGACGAGGTTTTTCGCGCCCTGGAGGGGCCTTTGAAATTGACCCCTTGTATTGCCGAAGATCAGGCGGGGGACTGCTTCCGCAAGGGCAATTGCGGCAGCGCTTTCATTTGGCAGGAAATTCAGGAGGCCATCAGCGGAATTTTGGAAAAGTATACCTTGGCCGATTTGATGACCAAGGAAAACCGTTAATATAGCAAACAGAAGAGAGGCGCATACGTCAGTGGACAAGGTGTATTTGGATCATGCGGCGACCACACCGGTTTTTCCGGAAGTGGCGGAGGCCATGTACGATATATTGCTTCATCACCATGGCAATCCTTCCAGCCCGCATTTTTGCGGCAGAGACGCCAAAGGCTATCTGGATGAGGCCCGGGGGCAGGTTGCGGCTTTGATCGGCGCGGCCCCGGAGGAGATTTTCTTTACTTCCGGCGGGACGGAGGCGGACAATATCGCCGTTTTCGGCAGCGCGGCGGCGGCCGGCGATAAAAAGCATGTGATCACTTCGGCGGTGGAACATCATGCCGTTTTGGACAGTTGTCAGGAATTGGCCCGGCTGGGCTACGATTTGACGGTATTGCCGGTGGATGCATACGGCCTGGTGCATGTGGAGGATTTGCAGGCGTCCCTGCGCCCGGATACTTTTTTGGTTTCCATTATGCACGCCAATAATGAAGTGGGTTCGGTGAATCCCATCAAGGAATTGGCGGCGGCAGCCCATCAGGCGGGGGCCTTGTTCCATGTGGACGCGGTGCAAAGCGTGGGCAAGATCCCGGTGAATGTTACGGATCTGGATGTGGATATGCTGACTTATTCCTCCCATAAGATCAACGGGCCCAAAGGCGTAGGCGCTTTGTATAAAAGACAGGATGTGCCCATCTGCCGCCGGGTATTCGGCGGCGGCCAGGAACGGCAGCTGCGTTCCGGCACGGAGAATATGCCCGGTATCGTCGGCTTTGGCAAAGCGGCGGCTTTGACCGCCCAGCGTTGGCAGGCGGAGATGGCCGAATGCCGCCGTCTGCGGGATCTGTTGGTGGAATTGACGCTGACCCGCATCCCCCACAGCCGTTTGAACGGCCATCCGACTCAGCGTTTGCCCCATAACGCCAATTTGAGCTTCGACTATATCGAGGGCGAAGCCCTGCTGCTGTATTTGGACTTGGCGGGGGTGGCCTGCTCCGCCGGCAGCGCCTGTTCTTCCGGCTCCAGCACCCCTTCCCATGTGCTGACCGCCATGGGCTTGGAGGACAGATGGCTTCACAGCGCCCTGCGTTTTTCCCTGGGCTATGGCGTGACCGAAGAGCAGATCCGCTATACGGCGCAGCTGCTGCAGGAAAAAGTGGAACAATTGCGTATGGCCAGCCCGTTTTATCAAGGCAAATAAAGCGGCCGGGAGGAAATGATGCTGGATGTGGTTGTGGCTACCGCCAATCGTCATAAAATAAAAGAGATCAAAGAAATCGCCGCGGCCGCCGGATATACGGACATTCGTTGGCATGATTTAAGCGAATTTCCGGCGTACCGGCCGCCGGAGGAAAACGGCTCCACTTTTGCGGAAAACGCCGGGATCAAGGCCAAAGCCGCCGCCGCCTATTGCGGCTGTTTGGCTTTGGCTGACGACAGCGGCCTGGCAGTGGACGCCTTGGACGGCGCGCCGGGGGTTTTGTCGGCCCGTTTTGCCGCCGCCCAGGGGGAGGATCATAACGACCGGGCCAATAATGACAAGCTGCTGTCCCTGCTGCGGGGCTTGCCCGCGGAAGCAAGGGGGGCGGCTTTTCACTGCGTGGCGGCCGTTGCCCGGCCGGACGGCTTTTGCCGCTGGGTGGAGGGCAGTTGTCCCGGCGTCATCGCCGAAGCCGCCGCCGGCAGCAGCGGGTTCGGTTACGACCCCCTGTTTTATCTGCCCCAATTTGGCTGTACCATGGCGGAATTGGACGAGGCGGGAAAAAACCGCATCAGCCATCGGGGACAGGCCATGCGCCTGGCTTTGCCGCTGTTGCTGGCCGTGGCCAGGGGAGAGGAAACCGCGGACGCTCCGTGATACGGCCCTTACCGCCGGCTCTGCTTGCCGGCGGAAAAGTCTTTTGTGGAAAATCGCCAAGTTTGGAGGGAAAAATCTTGACAAACGGCGACGCATAGGATAAAATATAAAACTGTCAGCGTACAGTTTTTCATCCTGGGGGTGTGGCTCAGTTGGGAGAGCGCCTGCTTCGCATGCAGGAGGCCAGGGGTTCGAATCCCCTCATCTCCACCAAATAAGGTAGCAGATTTTGATAGAAAGTCTGCTACCTTTTTCTTTGCAGTAAATGCCTTGAAATAAAAGGGTTTCGGGCTTCATACACTTAAAAGACGCCTTCCGGGGACCGTTCTGCGTGGTCTTCAGGAGGCGT
>JAILCQ010000032.1 GCA_024679955.1 Bacillota bacterium
CCTTTTTTTTTCGCCATACGTTGCCTCGCAAAAGAAAAAGTGGGATTACCCCACTTGTCAAAAACGCCTACTAACATCAGCTTACCATAAGTTTTATGAAAAAGCAAATACTTTTATTCAGAAAATTGAATTTGGCGACAAAAATTTTCACGGCTGCCGCGGGCGGCGCTTCGGGATGGGAGACGATGTCCGGGCGGCGGAGGGTTTCTTTGCGGCAAACCGGCAAGGCTTATTCTTTCTCCGGAGGATAGGCGTCTGTGAAAAGGCATAAGAAAAGCAGCAAGCTAACCACACCAAAGGCTCAGCTTGCCGCCGCTCTTATTGCGCTGCTAACGTCAATCATAAATCTTGTTATAAGAATTATTGATTGGCTAAGCAGCTAATAGATGGAGGGATTAACCTCCCTCCATCTATAGCCTACCACAACGCCGGGAAAAATGCAATGAATATTTTACTTTGGATATTGTCTATCGTTGGTTTTGTCCCTGCAGGTCGATGGGGACGCCGTTGACATATTTGGCGCAGATTTCCCGTTCGTCCCCCAGATAAAACAGCTTTTGCCAGCGCTGCTCCAGGCTGTCCTGGGGCAGGCGTATCCTGGCGTCGTCCAGTACCACGGCGTCGGCGGCAAAGCCGGGAGAAAAAGCGCCCGCTTTGCCGAAAAAAGCGCCGCCGCCCCGGGTGGCCAGGTAAAAGGCTTCTTCCAAACGCAGGGTGGCGTTTCCTGCCGCCGTTTGCCGCTGCAGCAATTTGGAGCAGGCCACGGCCTGGGCGGTGAGACGCAGCAGATTCATGCTGTGCCCCGCGCCGATATCGCTGCCCAGCCCCACGGGGACGCCCGCCTCCATCAGGGCTTTGACCGGGGCGATGCCGCTGGCCAAATTGGCGTTGGAGGAGGGACAATGGGCGATAAAGGCGCCGCATTGCCCCAAAAGCTCTACCTCTGCCGGCTGCAAATACAGGCCATGGGCCATAATGGCGGGGATCCCGGCCTCCAGCAGGCCGTATTGAGCGTATACGCCGGCATAATGGGGGCTATCGGGGAACAGCCTTTTTACCAGAGCTACTTCGTCCCGGTTTTCGCTGAGATGGCTTTGCACAGGCAAATGCCCTTCCCGGGCCATCTCTCCCAAAAGCCGCAGCAAGTCCGGAGAACAGCTGGGGGCGAAACGGGGTGTGAGGATCGGCTTCACCCGGCGATAACCCCGAGCGGCGGTTTCCGCCAGCCAGCGGCGGGTATCGGCCGCCGCCTGCTCCGGCCCGGCTTCCCGCAGATCGTCCGGGGCGTTGCGGTCCATATTGACTTTGCCCACATAGGCGACGAGGCCGCTTTCCTCCAGCATATCCATGAGGCGCAGGGTGGCCGGGGTATGCAGGGTGGCGAAAATGCAGGCCCGGGTCACCGGCCCCTGCCGCAGTTCCCGGCAAAAGGCCCGGTATATGCTGCAGGCATAGTCCAGGCAGGCGAATTTGCTCTCCTGGGGAAAGGTATATTGCTCCAGCCATTGCAGCAATTCCAGATCCAGCCCCAAGCCCCGATTGGCATACTGGGAGGCATGCAAATGCAGATCCACAAAGCCGGGCAGAATGAGTTTATCGCCGTGATCCCTGACGGGAACATTGGCATAGGCTGCCGGCAGCTGGGGGAAAACACCCAGGCATAGGCCGTTTTCGATCAGCAAATGGCTGTCGGGGCAAAAACGGACCTTTTTCTGCGCGTCGCAGTCGATGATATGGCCTTTTAAGGCGAATATTTGTTTCATACGTTCTCCTTTGCCGGCCGGAGGCCGGGCGGTCATTCCGCCGCTTCGTCCTGCTTGTAGGGATGGATAGAATAGCTTTGTCCGTCGGTGCGCACGGTGACGGAGCCATGGATATCGGTTCGATACAAAGCGGCCCTTTCCTGCAAAGCTTCGGTGACTTCCGGGTCGGGCAGCCCGTAGAAGTTATCCGCGCCGACGCTGATGACGGCCGCCTGAGGATGGCAGGCGTCGTAAAATACAGGATCGTAACCGTCCGCGGAACCGTGATGGGAGACTTTGAGTATCTCCGCCGACACATCGTAGACTTCGGTGGCCTGGCGCAATTGGGCCGCCGGGGCGTCGCCGGTGAACAGAAAATCGATTTGTCCCACCCGCAGCTTGCAGATCAGCGATAAGTCGTTGCCGCTGAGACGGAAGTCCTCCTTGGCCGGGGCGTATACCTCCAAAACCGCGCCGGCAAATTCCAGCCGGTCTCCGGCGGTCAGTTGCAGGATCTCACAGCCTTGCTTTGCCGCCACATCCAGCAGCCATTGCTGCTGCGCGGTATCGTCCGGCAGGGAAACGGCCAGATGCTTTACGGGCAGCGTTTGCACCACGCTGAGCAAGCCGTCCATATGATCCCCATGGGCATGGCTGCTGATCATATAGTCGATCGCCTGTATCCTTTGGCTTTTCAGATAGGGCAGCAGGATATTGCCGCCCACGCTGCCCGGCGTATACTCTTTGCCGCCGCCGTCGATCAGCAGTACCTGGCCCTGGGCCAGACGCACCACGGCGCAGTCGCCTTGTCCCACGTCCAGAAAGGTGACCTGGGTTATGCCGTCGCCGGAGCCGCCGTCTGTCACAGCGCCGGTCACAGCCGGAGCCAGCAGGGTAAACGCCAGGACCAGGATCAGCGGCGCTGCCATCCGCAGCCAGGTTTTGTTCTTGTTCAACGCCCAGGCCGCCGCTGCCAAAAGCAGGAAATACAGCGCCACCAGCCAGGGAGAGATCGCGCCGGTCAGGGAAAACATGCCCGGCAAATCGCTGAGACGGCCCACGGCCTGCCGGCAAAAGTCCAGCATCCAACAGACCGGCTCCAGCAGATAGGAGGCGGCCAAGGGGCTGAAACAAGCGGCTGCGGCGGCGAACAGAGAGACCAGCACGGTAATGGCCGCGATCAGCAGCACCAGCGGCGAAAACAGCCAGCCCAACCAGGTGACGTGAAAGAAATAATAGCTGATCAAAGGCAAAGCGCCCAGGGAAGCGGCCCAGGAAAGGGAGAAACTCTCCTGCAGGAAGCGGGGCAGAGCGGAAAACAGCTTAAAGAAAGGCGGGGCAAAGAGAAAAATACCCGCTACCGCCGCGAAAGAAAGCTGAAACCCGGCGTCGCCCAGCCACAAGGGCCGGTAAAGCAAACACAGCAGGGCGGCGGCGGACAAAGAGGTGACGGCGTCGTTTTTCTCCCCCATTGCCTGGCCCAACAGCAGAAAGAAGGCCATGATGGCGGCCCGCAGCACCGAAGGCGTGGGCCCGGTCAGGGATATGTAAAAGCCCATGAACAGCAGGGAAAAGAGAAAACGCCGCCACCGTCGGGTGAAGCCGCTGCCGGCCAGAGCGCAGGCCAGGGCGATGACGAACCCCACATGCAGGCCGGATACGGCGAAAGCATGCAAAAAGCCGGACAGGGACAAGGCCTCTTTGGTCTGATAATCCAGATCCTGCTTATCCCCGAGAAAGATGCCTCGCCATAAATCGGCGCTGTCCTGAGGGATACAGGCGATCGCCTTCTCCAGACGCTGCCGTATCCAACCACCTATCTTCCACAGGCAGAAGGGGGAGCCCTGGGACAGCACGGTCACCGTATCGTCCCCGCCGCAAAAGAGGCTGGCGGCTATGCCCTGCCGCCGCAAATAGTCCTGATAGCGAAAGGCGTTGGCGTTGCCGCTGCTTTCCATGACGCTGATCTTGCCGCCGGCCCGCAAATACCCGCCCGGGGGAATAGCCAGACCGGCAGGGGCATACAAATAAATGTCGCCGCCCCGGTAAGGCGTGCCGTCTATGACGTCCACGGCCAGGCGCAGCCTTTGCCGGTCGCCGTCCCGGTAGGGGATATCGGCCACCCGCCCCTGTACGACCATTGGCCGGCCGTCTTCCGCGGGAAAGGCGTCGATTTGCTTCTGCGCCGTTTGCGCCGCGAACACGCCGCAGAACAGCGCGGCGCACAGCAGCGCCGCCAGGGCTCCCTTGCCGCCGGGAAAACGCATATGGCAAAAGAAGGCTGCCGCCAGACAAAGAGCGGCCGCCGCCGCTATGCGCCAACCGGCGGCTGGAAAGAAGGGGGCCGCGGCCAAGCCGGCGATATAGGCCGCCGTCAGGGCGGTCAGCAGACGGCCCTGCATATATATGCATAGGCGGCGGTATCCGTTTGTAAAGGCTTTTCGCGCCGTCCCGCCGGAAAGGCGGCTGCGCAACCGGTGAGAAGCCGGGCTGGGGGAGGTGATCATCATAAATCGGTCTTTTTCTTTGAAAACGGCGGCAGCGGCCACGGTAGCCGTTTTCCTATTTGTATTTGCCGGTGGAATCGGCTGGTTATCTTTGCTATGGGATACGATGCCGCCCTGGTTATGCCGGACCGCTGCGGCGGGGGTTTTGCCTTTTTTTGAAACGCCGGGTCTGTCTGAGACGGAGGCGGAGAATGCATCTGCAAGCCTTTTGGCGTCCCGAGGGGAAAGCCCCGTACAGACCCGTCCGGCGGCAGCCGTCTCCGCCGGGGGGTTATTGGTATTGCCGGAGGAAAAAACGCCGGATGCGGCGGCCTCTTTGGGCGACGCCCCTCTGGCCTGCATATATTGCACCCATACCACGGAAAATTATGCAGATCAGGACAGGAACGCCCAGGCCGGCGGCGTTTTGCAGGCGGCCCGGGTCTTGGCGGATACCCTGAACGCCAAAGGCGTGCCGGCCATCCTCTGCGAAACGGTGCACGACGCGCCGGATTGGAGCAAAGCCTACGAGGCTTCTTTTCGCAGCATTCAGTCTCTGAAAACGCAATATCCCACTTTGACCCTGTTTGTGGACGTGCATCGGGACAGCGCCGTGGCCGGGGTCAGCACCCGCTTGTCCCGGCAGGGGGAAAGCTGGGCGAAAATGATGTTCGTGGTCGGTTCCAATCAACGCCTGCAGCATGACCGTTGGCAGGAAAACCGGGCTTTTGCCCAAAAGGCGGCGGATCTCCTGGAGGAAAAAGCGCCGGGCATCGTCCGGGACGTGCGGGTCTCCGCCAACCGCTATAATCAGCAGATCTCCCCCCAGGCTTTGCTGGTGGAAGTGGGCTCCAATGACAACGCCCAGGCGGAGGCGGAACGTTCCGCGGCCTTGTTGGGAGAAGCCCTGGCGGAAATCCTCTTTGCCCAGGCCAAAGCGGAATCTCCGGCCTGATTCTCTGGGCTGGGCCGCCGGCCGTTTTTAGAACCGGCATTATTCTACCATAGAAAAGGCGGCGATTCAATTTTTTTGTCGATGGGGCAAGGTTTTTGCGACATCTGCGCAGAAATATGCTATAATAATAAGGTACAAGCTATCCGCTGCACCGCAGGGGCAAGTGCCGCTGCCGGCATACGGCTTCCCGGATAGCCTGCGGACGGCGCTATGGTTCATCCCCGGCGTCTTTCCTATGTCCGGCGCTTGTCCGGCGCGGCAAAGCCTTATCTAAATAGGAAGGAACAGGCGAAAACAGTATAGAAAAACAGGAAATTTTTTTCGCGACAGGGAACAAAGCGCAAACGGCGAAACTCTTATTAGCAAAACGGCTTACAGGCCGGATACAGCCGGGAAAAGGGCATATGGCCTTTGATATAGATCGATGCAATTTGAAATATTTATAAATCATGTAAGGGGGATTGAGTATGAAAAAATTTCTAGCGGTTTTATTGGCCTTGGTCATGGTTTTGGCCGTTTCCGGGGCTGCTATGGCGGCGTCGGACTGGGATGTGACGGCCGGCTCTAATACCCAAGTGGAAGTTGGAGCCAATTCCGCTACGGCGTATTTCAGATTTGCCGGCAGCGGCGCTCAGTATACCGTTACCCACCAGATTACGAACAATAGCAACAATACGGCGGATTTCGCTTTGGGTACTTCTGAAAATGATCGCGGAGCGTCGGTATCTGTGCCGGCCGGCAGAAGCGCTGAAATCAGCTATACCGTAGATAGCCCGACCATGGACAACAAAACCTTTAAGGCTTATTTATCCGATGGAGACGGCAATTGGGATCAGTTTGAAAATGGCTTCTACACCGTATACGCCAAAGAAGCCACAAGAGCCAGTTTTGTAAACTTTGAGTTTACCAGCACGAAAGGGAATTTTGACACCGCCTACAGGACTCTGACCCTGTCTCCCAGCGATACCGGCGCCTTCGATATTACCGCGGACGCCCACAGCGCCAACCTGGTGATCAACTACAAAATCGGCAACGGCAGTTACGATACCGGCAATAACAAAGGCAGCGTGACTGCAAGAAATATTGACGTGCCGAATATCAACGCCACCAATACGGTGACCTTCCGCGTCACCAATGAAGCGGGCGAACAAGCCGAGCATACCATCACCATCGATCATCCTTCCAACGCCAGACTGTCCGCTTTGCGGGTAGAGGGCGTTAGCACGGGCACGCGCTACATCAATGAAACCAATCCGGCCAGCAGCCTCAGCGCCACCACCAAAGCGGATAAAAACGTCTATGTCACCGCTTCGGTGGCCGATCCCATGCAATATGAAATCAAAATCGGCGGGACCACCGTCACCAGCGGTTCTCCCAAACAGTATGCCATCGGCGATACCGCCAGCGGCACGACCTTGAACATCACCGTCACCAACCGGGCCAACAGCAGCGACACCCGCAGCTATACGGTGAAGCTTGTCATGGCCAAAGCCGTCGATTTGTATGCTCTGGATGTTGCTCTGGACGAGGCCGGTAAAAAGCCTTTGGATCTCTATCGCAATTCTTCTTTGAGCAGCAGCTACAAAGGCTTTCGGGCCACCACCTACGATTACTGGCTGGATGACAGCGAAATCGACGACAAAGACGATCTGTACATCCTGGTGGAATTGTCCAGCAGAGCGGATGAGAGAACCTTTGACGTGGATGTGCACAGCAAAGACCGGATCAGAGAAGTGGACGATTATGTCTGGCGGGTGACCACCACCGGCGAAGATATCACCGTCACCATTTCCGCCGAAGGCTATCAGGATACGGTCTATACCCTGCATCAGAAGGGCTCTTCCTCCACCGGCAAGCTGGAAGACCTGGCCATCTACAACGGCGAGAACACCACTTCCAAGAAAAATCTGCTGGATATGTATCCCACCTTTGCCTCCACTGTGGCGGACTACTACGTATTCATCCCCTATGACCGGAACGATGAACCCTACGTGACCGTTCTGGCCACCGTGGCGAACAAAACGGATTATCTGAAGATCAACAACACGGAAAAAGCCTCCAACACCGATGAATTGCAGGTCAGCGTTCCCGTGGGCTTCGGCGATGGCAAAGAGATCACCATCACGGCCGGCGACAGCAAATACACGGTGAAAGTGTTCCGCGCCGAACGGAATGCCGACGACGATCTGGGCTTGTCCGTCATGAAGCTGTATACCGACGCCAATCTCACCGCCGCCAATGAGGTGACCCTCACCGCCGGTTCCACCTCTGGCAATGTCAAGAAATACACCGCTACGGTGCCGGCCAGCCAAACCAATGTCTGGCTCAACACCAAAGCGCAGCACAACAGCTCCTATGTTTTGGTCAATGGCAAAATGGTCAGCGAACAGACCACCGCTGCCAAAACCACCAAGATCGAGCTGAACAAAACCGGCACCACCACCATCACCGTGGTGAATATGGCGGAAGATTGCGAGACGGAACAGCGCTATGAAATCGTCGTCAGCAAGGGCGTGACCGACGCTTTGCTGCGCAGCCTGATCCTCAGCACCGCCACCAACACGCTGAATTACAGCCCCGTCTTCAACAGCAACACGGTCTATTACTGCACCAACGTGCCTTACGCCGATAGCGTGATCTACTTCACGCCCACCACCAATGCCACCGGCAGCACCATCAAGATCAACAATGCCGCCGTCAGCAACGCGGTCCGCAGCGCGGCCTTCAACGTCAGCGTGGGCCAGAACACCTTCGACATCACCGTGACTTCTGCCGCCGGCGTGGACAAACACTATTATGTAAACGTCCTGCGTCAGACCCAGACCCCGGTCATCAAAGTTACCAAACAACGCCTGTCGGTGAACGGCGGCGCTTCCCAGGCTTTGGCCGCTTACAACATCGACGGTTACAACTACCTGAAGCTGCGCGATGTGGCCAAGCTGCTCTCCGGCACCACCAAACAGTTCAACGTAGGCTATGACGCCGCCACCCGTCTGGTCACCATGACCACCGGCGTGCCCTATGTCAGCGTCGGCGGCGAGCTGCAGATTCCCACCGCTTACAAAGCGGCCAAGGTATCCCCGCAGATCATCCGCATGAACGGACAGAACGTCTACCCCATGGCCTACAATATCGACGGCTACAACTACTTCCTCATGCGGGATCTGGCGCTGCTGCTGGATTGCGATATCCAGTACGACGCCAATACCGCCACGGTGAACCTGAACACCAACAAAGCGTTTGCCAACTAACGGCAGCGAACGTCTGACAACGGAATAGGTTCCTATAGAACGTCCCGGCGCATCCTCGCGCCGGGACGTTTTTACGTTCGCCCCGCCGTTCCCGCCGGCGTATTGACAAGCGACGCCCGGCTTTGATAGACTGCAGGTATAGCCGCCATGGCCCATGCCGAACCCCCGCGGCATAAAAAACCACAGCCCCGCATGAAATCGCGGAAAACAGGGGATAGTAAAAAAGTGAATCGTGCATTTTTCGGTATGCGTTTCCCCAGGAACGTATATAAGCTGGAATAGGGTGAAAGTCCCTGCGCGCCGGGCACTGTGAAGCTCCCCCGAGGAGATAAGTCAGTTACACGCCGGAAAATGGATCGCCATCTGCACCCGCCCAAGCCGTAGCGCAGATCGACCTTCGCCAGGCCGCCTTCGCCCAGCGGACGCCCATCGCCGTGCAGACCCGCCCGGCGATTTTCTTTTTCCCAATTCCCGCGTACCGCGCTCGCGCCCCGCGATTCTGCCGCCAAAATCCGCCAACATCCTCGCGCCTTGCGCCCGCAAGCCTCCCCGCAAATTTCCCTCCCAAAAAAGCGGGAAGACAAAGAAAATCTTGTTAATAGTATATTTGTATACAAATATCCCTGTTAGTGTCAGGTTTGGGTACTGAATAGTGGCGAAAATGGGTACCAAATAGCGGCGAAATAAAGTGTAGCTCCGGAAGGCAAAAACCCCTTGAAAAGCAAGAAATTTTACTGTTAAATAGTAATAGAAGCAACCGAGGTAGCATTTATGGAAAGGACTACCAGAAGAAGCAGGGACGAGCAAAAAGCCATCGTCAAAGCCTGCAAAAGGTACATCGAAACGCATCTGGATGAAGATATCACCACGGATTCGCTGGCGGAGCAGTTCGATTTGTCCAGCCGCACCCTGTGGCGGTACTTCAAAAACATCGGCAAATACTCCGTGTCGGAGTATGTCCGCCTGCGCAAGGTGCACGCCGCCGCCCGCTGCCTGCGGCACGGCCGCTCCGTGCAGGACGCGCAGGATTCCGGCTTTTTCCGCTCCAAGACGCATTTTGTGGAATCTTTCACGGAGTATTACGGCGTCAGCCCCTGGCAGTTCAAAAAATCCCGGGGCATGGAGCTGATGGCCCCGCCGAAGATCATGAACCGCCCGGAATTCTACATCGTGGGTTACGCCTTCCAAGGGCCGGAGCTCATCGATTTGGAAGAATGCGGCGCCTTCTACATCATCCAGGATTTCCCGCCGGTTTCCGCCCGGGATTGGGCCCGCATCGGCGGCGGCGCGGATATGGTGGGGCCTGGATGTCCAAAAACGACGCCAACTACTACGTCTTCGGCCCCGGCGTCAAACAGGTTCGCTTCATCCCCGAAAATTTGATCTCGTTTCACATACCGGGCGGGCTGTTCGCGGTTTTCCCGGTAGATAAGCCCAAGGACCCGGAAGATTCCACCGTCCTTTCCGAAAACGTCCAGGTCACTTGGTTCTACGCGCTGAAGCAATGGCTGCCCTCCTCCGACTATATGCCGGATGAAACCCGAACCCCATACGAATACTATCTGGATGGGGAAAACGCGGTCTGCATGCCCGTTGTTTTGCGCGGCAAAGCGTAGGAAAAGGAGAACTGCATAGCGGCAAAAAAGAGCAAGAATTGAATAAGATTATCGTGTCACCCGTCAAGACTTCCTTCGCGCCGGGCTTTCCCGCGCCGGAGGAAGGCGCGGTGATGAGGAAAACCAGTTAGAGTCTGGTACGCAATTCTCGAAACTGTAAGCGTGGGAGGCTGCTGCTCGTGGAGCGATCCGGTCATTGGGGCAACCTGAGAAGGCTGAGCAGCACCCGCAGACGCAAACCGCGTCCCAACACGCAAGTCAGGAGGCCGACGATGATCGAATATCCCGCGGCTGTCCATCCGGCAGCCCGTGACAAATACGCCGGGAAACGGCCGCGCCCTTTTGCGTCCCTTTCCCCCAACGGAGAATCATCGCATGAATGCCACAAAGAAGAAAAAGCGGCCAAACCTCAACCGGGCCCGCAATATGGATGTGGACGCCTGGCGCGAACGGCAGATCGAAAAGCGGCTGAACGATATCCTGCAGCAGCGAGAGCAGGATTTCATCACCCAGCACGCCGAGGACACCGACGCCCAGCTGCTGGCCTACCTCCGCGGCAAAGCCGAAGACCTGCGGCGCATGCCTCACCCCTTGGAGCTCCCCGGCGCGCAATATCTGCAGCAGCGCCTGGGCGATTGGGGAGTGCTGGCCATGCGGCTGGGCTACCGGCCCGCCGGCTACAAAAAGGGTCAACTGGCCTACCAAAAGCTGAAAGAACAGGCTACCCAGCAGTTCATATGGGATCGCAAACAGCGCAAAATCCAAAAACAGCTGAAAAAATCGGCCAAATACCGGCAGGAGGCGCACCCCTCCGCCTCCGGCAATCAAACCTGACAAATCCTCATTTACGACATATATCTTTTTCATGTTCTTGCCCCCTTCCGCGTCCGGCGGCTGCGCTTACCCGCCCGGCCCACGGAAGGGGGCAAGTCTATGCCCGGCCCCAAATGCCCAGGCAGGAGGGGCCGCGGATATTGCCGCCGCCACGGCAGAGCAGGGCCCAGCGCCCCTCTGCCTTCCCACATTCACCCCGCAGCAGCGGTTTTTCTATAGATTGGCTGTTATTTCCATTCCCGACATAAGCAACAGATGTGGATAAAATAAGAAAGGAGCAATAGCAAAGAAGCAAAAAAGTGGGCAAAACAAGAAAAAGAACGGAATAGGTAGGAAAGAAAAACTATAAGAATAAGAAAAAGCAGTGGAAGAAACAAGCAAGAAAAACCATAAGAATAAGAAGTAGCAGTGGAAGAAATAAGCAAAAAAACCATAAGAACCATAAGAACAAGAAGGAGGACGACAAAATGAAAGGAAAGTGGAAACTGTTGGCGGCCTTGCTGGCTCTGGCCCTGGTCATGGGGCTGTGGCTGCTGCCGGTAGCGGCGCTGGCGGAGGAGGAAAGCGGGACAAAAGAATCGTCCCCTAATGCAGCAAATGCACCTCATATAATTGATGATTTTGAAAAAGAATATGAAACGGTGACATTGAACCAGGTTATAACTTTATCGGTTTCATCAGAAGGTGATAACCTTCATTACCAATGGAAAAAAGGAACTAAAATAAGCAATTTAACAAACATTGATGGAGCAAATGATCGTTGTTATACACCAGATACAACCAGCTCAGGGAATTATCTTTATCAAGTTGAAATCTCAAATGAAGCTGGAATAACAAATAGTTCTGTTATTTGTGTAAGCGTTCTTCCTGATGATATTAAAGATGTGAAACTCGTGTTATCCACTGGCACTGATTTTCAGTCTATTGTATATGGCAGCAATCATAAGGTGTCAGCACGGTTGACTAACACAGAAAGTGGGCAGATTAAGTTTATTGATACTGCAAAAAATACGAACAGTACTTGGTCAAAACAACCTCTTGTTGAATACTATGCAAATAGCGTCATAGTTGGTGAACACACCCAGTATGTTCAAGCGAGGATCAAAGTTGGAAATACCTACTATTATTTTGAAAGCGATCACATCACTTATTTAGTGAATAGCCCTATTATTCCAACCGATAATGATGGTTATTTAATAAACCAACCCGTTTTCGGATTTGGTGTACTTATAGACAAAACGATTCCCGTGAGCTTGCATAAGACCGAATATATACCGAATGATAATGTAACAAAGTATACGGTATTGCTTAATAACGAAAAAGATAATGAGACGATCAAATTAAAATTTTATCTGACAGGGAATAGCCAACAAAGCGTCGGTTCTTTCATCAATATGCCGATTATCGGGAACGGAACATCTATTTCAGAATGTTTAAATAATCAAATTCTCGAAAAAGAAATAGAGCTTACAAATGGGGAAGCAAAATGTGAATTCATTGTTTGTTGGGATCAGAATAATGGTGCCGGTGTGCAATTGATGCGTTATCAGATTTATTTCACCAACACAGAAGCGTTCTTCTATGATGGAGATATTATTACAAATCTATCGACTGATTGCGGTATGTGGGAAAACAACAAAAGACCAATTCGCAATAATAATGCTTATTTAATATTGCCATATGAGAATACAACAGCAAGTGTAACATTTACAATTGGCTCTGGCGCAGTTGATATAGTAGGCGGTATCAAAATCAATGACGGGGAAATTATAGAAAAAAACGGAACAACAATAACGGCAAATCTAACGGGAACAAAAATGGGTGAAGTTTATTCGATTCAGCCTGTTACAACGGAAGGTAAGGCTGCAGGAAAACCTTACAGAATATGTTGCATTTCGCAGCGGTATACAGGATTGCCGAATCGCGTTATTGATTATTTGTGTATAGGTTCTCAATATACAAACACATCCAATTACGGAGGTAGTGGCCTGAAGTCATTGGTAGGCAGTAATTACGATGCTAATAACGACGATCCAAGCGGTCCGGTATCTTTAGGGAACTTCGGCGGATATATTACATATTATTACGAAAATGCGATCAAGGATGATCCAGCCAATCCCTACGGAATTGATTTTATAATTTTTGGAAACTCGGTTGATGGGTCAAATAATTTTGCGGAACCCGGACAGGTATGGGTTTCGGAAGATGGAACGGACTGGTATGCCCTTGCCGGTTCGCTCCATTATGATGATAATACTCTTTGGGATTATTCCATAACTTATTCGCCTACAGAAAATGGCGCAACAAAATGGCAGGACAGTCTGCAAAGAACAGCAATATTAGATGATTATGCTTATCCATTGCCCGCTGCATATGGATGGCATACATTCTCGGACGAAGATAAAAACAGTATTACACTTAAAGGTATTTACCTTGGCAACGAAGATGATAAAAATGAATATGGCAACATATTGCCTCCTTTTCCTGACTTTGGATATGCAGATGTAGGTACTAAAGGAACTATATTTGAAGGGGAAGATTTTAGTGAGGAATCAGAAGATGCGCAACAGCAAGCCTACTCACGAAACCTTGCCACCAATCCTTACTTGGGGACTTATATAAAGTATAACACAGAGTTTCGACGTGATACCGATGGTATGGATCTCGCTTGGGCGGTCGATTCAAGCGGGAAACCAGTAAAATTTGAAAACGGTATCCACTATATTAAAATCGTTACAGCAATCAATATAGTGAATGGCGCCATCGGTGAAAAGTCCACCGAAATCAACATGATGCGCATTGCCCAGTCTGCGGCCGGCGACGTGGGCCAAACCGCCGCGCCCCAGAGCATAACGATTGACGGAAAACCGGTCTCTTTGACCGATGGACAGACGGTTTACGATAGTATCCCTGTTTCCGGCCCCTTCTCCGTGGAGGTGACCGCATCGGAGGACGCCAATGTCTACATCAACAGCGAGCGCGCCGCTTTCAGCAAGTTCGACGGCATGCCCGGTCATCAGATCGTTCGCGTCATCGTGCAGGAAGGGGAGAAAGCCCCCTGGATCGGCTATTTTGCGCTGACCGAGGGCGAAGCCGTCCCCACCTGTACCCTTACGTTTGTGGATGGCAACGTAACCACCACCGGCGTCTATGACGAACAGTTGGACGGCATTGAACTGCCGAAAAAAGCCAACACCGCCACCAAAGAATTCATCGGCTGGCAATATGGACTGAAAATCTATACCAACTATGTCCACGGCGAGATACCGGATGGGGCCACCCTGACGGCGGTATGGAACAAAATCGAAACGCCCGTTGAGGAAGAACCCATCACCGTCTCCTTCCGCCTGGTGGGCAGCACCCTGGCCGATTCTGATATCAATCTGTCCAACGGCAACTACCAGGGGGCGGAATACCAGACCTGGATACCTACGACGCAGTACACGGTTTCCAGCAACGCCACGGTTCTGGATGTGCTGGAAACCGCTGCCGATGCGGCGGGATTGACCCTGAAAAACCAAGGGAATTACATCGAATCCATTACCGTTTCGGAAGCCATGGGCGGCTATGAGCTGGGCGAATTCACCAACGGCCCCCGTTCCGGCTGGATGTACCAGCTCCGCCACGCGGGCGAAACGGCATACCACCATGGCAAGAACGGCGTGGGCTCGGGAACGTTTGCAGGACGGGGATGAGATCGTCGTCCATTATGTGAACGATTACGCCTATGAAGTGGATGACTGGAATGAACTGGGCGGAGCCGGTTTCCCGGCTTCCGGCGACGGGACGTATCATAACGGCTGGCT
>JAILCQ010000009.1 GCA_024679955.1 Bacillota bacterium
TTATGCACCAAAGGAAGCCATGTATTATTTGACGGTATATGACCAATGGGGCGAAGAAAAAAAGAAAACGCTGGAAAGCCTGGGCTGCCGGGTGGAGGTGATGTGGCGCAGGACAGACGCCGACCGCTTTACTTCGGGCACGGAAGTCCGAAGAAGGATCGCCGGCGGCCAGGCCTGGCGCGATCTGGTGCCGCCTTTTGTCTATCACTACATGAAAGAGCATGGGATAGACGAAAGGATTCGGGCATTATAAAAGCGACACTTGGGGAAACGGCTGATTGCCGCGCCGGTGCTTTTGTGCTATAATCGGTAGCGCATGAACAAGCGTGAGAGGGGTTAGGGGATGAGCAAATATGACGCGCTCTGGGAATATATTCGCCAAAAGGAACCGGAATCGTTGACCTTTGCCGAAATCGAAGCGGTATGCGGTTTTCCTTTGGATCATTCTTTTTTGAATCATAAAAAGGAATTGACGGCATACGGCTTTCAAACCGGCAAGATTTCCCTGAAAGAAAAAACCGTAAGGATCATCAAGTTGTAAAAGGATTTACGGACAAATCCCCACACCCGCCGGCGTTGAAAGCGGGATAGAGAAAAGATGCGGCGGAACGGCCCGGACGGGGAAAAATCCCGCCGTGGCCGCCTTATGGAAAGAACAGTTTGCGGAACGGAAATTGCGGAGGGAACCATGAAATATGCCGGTACTCTGCTTGCCGTAGCGGATATGGAACGGAGCAAGCGATTCTATCAGGAGGTTTTGGGCCTGTCTGTGGCGGCTGATTTCGGCGCCAACGTTATGCTGGAAGGCGGCGTTTTCCTGCAAACGCTGGAAACGTGGCTGACGTTTATTCGATCGGATGAGATCGTATTTCGCCATCATGCCGGGGAACTGTACTTTGAGGAAACGGATATGGACGCTTTTCTGAACCGTCTGGAAAAGCTGGAAATAGAGTATGTGCATCCGGTGATAGAGCATAGCTGGGGTCAGCGGGCAGTCCGCTTCTACGACCCGGACCGTCATATCATCGAGGTCGGCGAGGACATGACTATGGTGGTCAGGCGATTTTGGAACGGCGGCATGACCGCGGAACAGATCGCCCTGCGCATGGACGTGCCTTTGGATTATGTGGAAGCCCGGCTGGCCGGAGAATAAGTCCGGTCAATCGTTTTGCCGCCGGAAACGGCAGCGCCGGGCGCAAAGCCAAAAAATGACGGCGGCAAAGCAACCGGGCCAGACCATTGCGCCGCTTGGCCTGCCACCGCCGGAAAAGGGGCGGAACCGTAAAAAGCATATTGATAAAAAAGATACTCATTACAAAAAAGCGCCGGAAAAGCCCGGAAAACCGGAAAAAGAACAAAGGGCATTGCCTTTGCGAATATGTGCCCAGCTTTTTCGGGAGCAGGGCGTTTGGCCCCGTATTTGACAGCTGAGCCGGCAGGGTATATATTGATAGGGGAGAGCAAACCGGTCTGCAAAGGATATGCACAGCTTGCCGCCGCCAGCTTTTCCGCAGGCGGTTCGCCTTTTGCGGGACCGTACGCTTTCATTTTCCATGTTGTACGGCTGAGAAAAAAGAAAGGAGTAAACAGGCAAAATGAAAAAGTACTTATCGGAATTGATCGGAACATTCGTTTTGGTCTTTATGGGCTGCGGCACGGCCATGCTTGTGGGCTGCGACGCCGCGTCCGGCGGGGGATATATCCTTACGGCGCTGGCTTTCGGTCTATCCGTGGTGGCCATGGCGTATTGCGTAGGCAATATCTCCGGCGGCCACTTCAACGCCGCCGTTACCCTGGCCATGCTCATGCGCAATAAGGTATCGGCCAAAGACGCGGTCTTTTACTGGATCTTCCAAATCATCGGCGCGTTTATCGCTTCCGGCCTTTTGGTCGCGATCTTCAACCTCGGTCAGGTTACGGATATGACCGGCGGTTTGGGCAGCAACGGCCTGGCCGGCGTCAATGGCAGCATGGCGGCGGGTATCCTTGTCGAAATCATTCTTACCTTTATTTTCCTGATGGTCATTCAAGGGGTCACCTCCGAAAAATTCCAGCATGGTTCTTTTGCCGGTCTCATCATCGGTTTGACCTTGGCTTTCGTTCATATTCTGGGTATCGGTCTTACCGGTACCAGCGTGAACCCCAGCCGTTCCATTGCGCCCGCCGTGGTGGCGGCGCTGACGGGCAATGCCGAACCCATGAATTCGCTTTTGGTCTTCATCATCGGTCCCTTGGTAGGCGCTTTCCTTGCAGCTTTGATTTATCCCGCGCTGGAAAAAAAATAAAGCCGGCAGCCTGACGGCCGGATATCATGAAAAAAGATGCTATCTATCCGTTTTATGCAGGCATTTATACAGCGCTTTTCGTATCGTTGTTTGGCAACGCTTCCCAAACAGCTTTGAATCGTTTCTATTTGCTGGCCGTCAACTTGGAAAATAGCCAATAGAAAGCTTTTGTACATCTTTTTTACGCAAAAAACTGCCGCAGGCATCAGCCTGCGGCAGTTTTACATGTTGACTTCGGTTCCCTTTCGGTGGTATACTCTTAATCAAGAAGGCGGCTGCCCGCTGCAACGGGCGGCTGCTCCCAAGTGAATTTCTTCGAGACTTGTTCTTGGGGAGCCGTTCCGCTTAGGCGGGGCGGCTATTTCTTTTTCCCGGTTATGTTGACCGTTCCAAAGATGATAACCGCAATCAGGTTTAGCAGCGCAAGCACTTCCAAGTCTTGCTTAGGCGGCGTCCCGGCGCACCTTTCCTATTGCTATTGATTGTCCGGGGCGGACAGGGTCTTTTCCAGCAAATCCCGAACCATGCCGGGGTTGGCTTGACCTTTGGTCTGTTTCATGACCTGACCGACCAAAAAGCCCACAGCCTGTTTTTTGCCGGCCCGGTAGTCCGCAGCCGGCTGCGGATTGGCCGCGATCACCGCCGCTACCGCATCGGCTAAAAACGAAGCGTCGGATATTTGGGCAAAGCCGTGGGCGGCGATGATATCCGCCGGCTTTTTGCCGCCGGTAAACATTTCTTCCAGGACGATTTTGGCGCTGTTGTTGTTGACCGCGCCGCTTTTTACCTGTTCCAGCAAATAGGCCAGATCTTCCGCTGCCAGCGGCACCTGTTCATATTCCTGCTCCGCCTCGTTGAGCAGGCGGGAAATATCGCCCAGCAGCCAATTGGCCAGCGTTTTGTGTTCTTTGGTCAGGGCGGCGGTTTGGTCGAACAAGCGGGCCAAAGGCGGATTGGCGACGATTTGCCGGCTGTCATATGCGGATAAGCCCAGGTCTTTTTGCAAACGGGCGGTCTTGGCGTCGGGCAATTCCGGCAGGGTGGCGGCGACGCCCGCTATCCATTCCGGAGAAAGGATGACCGGCGGCAGATCCGGTTCCGGGAAATAGCGGTAATCGTGAGCATTTTCCTTGCTGCGCATGGATTTGGTCTCGCCGCTGGCCTCGTCCCAGAGCCGGGTTTCCTGCACGATGGTTTGGCCTTGGCTCAGCAGCTCCTGTTGTCGCTGTTCCTCGTATTTTATCGCCCGGTAAACCGCTTTGAAGGAATTCAGGTTTTTGATCTCCACCTTTACCCCCAGTTCCTGCTGTTCCCGGGGCCGCAGGGAAATATTCACGTCGCAGCGCAAAGACCCCTGCTCCATTTTCACATCGGACACCTGGGCATAGGCCAGGATCAGCCGCAGCTTTTCGCCGAAATCCCGGGCTTCCTCGGCGCTGGACATATCCGGCTCGCTGACGATCTCGATCAAGGGAACGGCCGCCCGGTTATAATCCGCCAGGGAATAGTCGCTGTCGGCAATGGAATCGCCGGAATGCACCAGCTTGCCGGCATCTTCTTCCAAATGGATGCGGTTGATGCGCACCTTTTTGTCCCGGCCTTCGGCGTCCTGGACGATAATGTAGCCTTCCCGGCAAACGGGCAGGGGATATTGGGTCACCTGATAGCCCTTGGGCAGATCGGGATAAAAGTAATTCTTGCGGTCGAATTTATTTAAAGGGGAGATTTGACAATGCAAGGCCAAACCGGCTTTCACCGCCAATTCCACGGCATGCTTGTTCAGTACCGGCAAAACGCCGGGCAGGCCCAGACAAACCGGACAAACCTGGGTATTGGGTTGGTCGCTGAATTTGGTGGGGCAAGAGCAGAAAATTTTGGTTTTGGTTTTCAACTCGGCATGAAATTCCAGGCCGATGGTGGAGATATATTGAGACATAGCAAAACTCCTTTTTATTGTACCGCCGGCAGATCCGGTTTCAGACGTTCCGTTTCCAGGGCGCTGCCGATGGCGAACAGGTCGCTTTCGCCAAAGGGTGCGCCGATCAGCTGCAAACCGATGGGCAAGCCCTGGCTGAGCGCCACAGGCACCACCAAGGCCGGCAAACCGGCCAGATTCACCGGAACGGTGCAAACATCCTGCATATACATGGTCAAAGGATCGTCGATATTGGCGCCGATGGCAAAGGCCTGGGTGGGGGCTACCGGCGTCAGCAGGCAGTGGAAGCCGGCGGCAAAGATCTGATCGTAATCTTGTTTGATCAAGGTGCGTACCTGCAGGGTCTTATTGTAATAGGCGTCGTAATAGCCGGAAGACAAAGCGTAAGTGCCCAGCATGATGCGGCGCTTGACCTCGGCGCCGAAGCCCCGGCTGCGGCTGGCCACAAACATATCCTGCACATTGTCCGCTTCCTGCCGCATGCCGTAGCGCACCCCGTCGTAGCGGGCCAGATTGGAAGAGGCTTCGGAGCAGGCCAGTACATAATAGGCGGGCAAAGCGTATTGGGTATGGGGCAGGGAAACGTCTTCCACCGTGGCCCCGGCCTGCCGCAATTGTTCAATGGCTTTTTGCAGCTGTTCTTTGATGGCGGGTTCGATGGCGTCGCTTAAGAATTCCCGGGGCACGCCGATTTTCAGGCCCCGGACCGGCCGTTGGCAAGCCTGCCGGTAGGCTTCCTGTGGCGTGTCGAAAGAGGTGCTGTCCATGGGATCCACGCCGGCGATCTGTTCCAGAACGATGGCGGCGTCCAGACAGCATTTGGCCAATATCCCCACCTGATCCAGGGAAGAGGCGTAAGGCACCACGCCGAAGCGGGAGATCCGCCCGTAGGTGGGCTTCAGCCCTACTACGCCGCAGAAATGGGCCGGTTGGCGGACGCTGCCGCCGGTATCGGTGCCCAGGGAATAGCAAGCCAAATCGGCGGCTACGGCGGCTGCGGAACCGCCGGAAGAACCGCCGGGCACTTTTTGCAGATCGAAAGGATTGTGGGTCAGTTTAAAGGCGGAGCTTTCGGTGGAGGAGCCCATGGCAAATTCATCCATATTGCATTTGCCCAAAAGCACGCCGCCGCCCTGTTTCAGCCGGCTCCAGCAGGTGGCGTCATAAGGGGGGATATAATTGGCCAAGATACGGGAGGCGCAGGTGGTGGCGATCCCTTTGGTGCAGATGATATCTTTCAAAGACATAGGCACGCCGTCCAGGGAAGAAAGCTTTTCACCTTTGGCCCGCCGGCTGTCGGCGGCGGCGGCCTGCGCCAGAGCGTTTTCTTCATCTACGCTGATATAGGCGCCGATTTGCGGCTCCAATGCCCGGATGCGCCGCAAATAGGCCTCGGTCGCTTCCGTAGAGGACACTTGTTTGGCGTCCAGGGCGCTTTCCAATTCGCCCAGGGTCATATCGGTTATCATAGAGGTTGCTCCTTACTGTAAAAATTATATGATTCTCGGTACTTTGAAATAGCCTTCCCATTGCTGGGGGGCATTGGCCAAAGCGTCTTCCCGAGACAGGCAGGATGCGGTTTCGTCTTCGCGAAAAACGTTTTGCAAAGGCAATACATGGGTGGTGATGGGCACGCCCGTTACGTCAATTTTTTGCAATTCCTGCATATAATTTAAAATAGCCGCCAATTTGGCGGTGCAGTCCGCCGATTCTTCCGGCGTGAATTGCAAATGGGCCAATTTCGCCACATAATCCACGTCTTCGGCAGAAATAATGGTTTTGCGATCGCTCATAGTCTATCCCTTCTTGAAAAAAGACTTTGTTTCAATAACAATTTATTATATACTATTCATTTTTTCTCATCAAGTATTTTTTTTATGTTTGCAATTTGCGGCAAAAAGTAATATAATGATTGAGCTCTATGTTTTAAGGGAAAGGTGGAGTAAACTTGATTTACAGTAACGTTTTAGAAGCGATGGGGCAAACCCCTATGATACGGCTGAATAAAATGGCCGATCCCAACGGGGCCCAGGTTCTGGTCAAATACGAGGGGTTGAACGTAGGCGGTTCCATTAAAACCAGAACGGCTATGAATATGATCAACGCGGCGGAGGAAGAAGGCATCATCGATAAGGATACCATCATCGTAGAACCGACTTCCGGTAATCAGGGCATCGGTTTGGCCCTGGTGGGGGCGGTCCGGGGCTACCGCACCATTATCGTCATGCCCGACTCGGTCAGCGAAGAAAGACGTAAGCTGGTGCAGCATTACGGCGCGGAAGTGATATTGATCCACGACAGCGGCAATATCGGCGATTGCATAGAAGAATGCCTGAACACGGCGATGCGCATGGCCAAGGAAAATCCCAAGGTTTATGTGCCCCAGCAGTTTACCAACAAAGCCAATCCTTTGGTGCATAAGCATTATACCGCTTTGGAGATCATGGAACAGGTGGCCGGCCCCATTCACGGCTTTTGCTCCGGCGTCGGCACCGGCGGCACCATTTCCGGCGTGGGAGAAGTGCTGAAAGCCATGTATCCGGATGTGGTGATCTGGGCCGTGGAGCCGCAAAACGCGGCGATTTTGGCTGGCGGCAATATTGGCACCCATTTGCAGATGGGCATCGGCGACGGTTTGATCCCGGAGAATCTCAACGTGGATATCTACGACGATATTTACATCGTTTCCGATGAAGAAGCTTTGCAAACGGCCCGGGATCTGGCCCGTTTGGAAGGTTTGATGTGCGGCATTTCCAGCGGCACCAATGTGGCGGCCGCTTTGCAAATGGCCCGCAAACTGGGAAAAGGCAAAACGGTGGTGACGATTTTACCGGATACGGCTGAACGGTATTTCAGCACGCCGTTGTTTGCCGGCGAATAAAACCGTTCCCCGCTTTTTATTATAAGATGTTTCTATCACAAAGACAAAATGCACTTTTGGCCCGGCTGCCCGACAGCCGGGCTTCTTTATTTGATAAAGCTGTGATAGCCTTGCCGCAGGGCCGCCGGATGGATGACCAGGGCGACGGCGGCTGCCAATACTTCCGCCACTTTGGCGATCAAGTCGTCCACGTCCTTGGGCGTGACCATCAGCACGCCGGAAAAGGCCTGCAGCAATTCCCCGGCGGCGAAAGCCACGGCTTCGCCGCTGCCTGCGGGATAGCTTTTCCCTTGCCTTTGCCAATACCGGCCCAGGCTTTCGGCGGTTTCCCGGATGATGGAATAGGCGTTTACCACCGTAGGCACGCCGACGGCCACCACCGGCACGCCCATGGTCTGGGCGGTGATGGCCTGCCGGGCGTTGCCCACGCCGCTGCCGGGACAGATGCCGCTTTCCGACATTTGCACGGTGACGCCTACCCGGCTGACGGAAGCGGCGGCCAGAGAATCCACCACCAGTATGGCGTCGGGACGGACATATTCCGCCGCGCCTTTGAGGATTTCCGCGGTTTCAATGCCGGTGGCGCCCAGCACCCCCGGGGCCAAAGCGCAAAGCATGCCGAAATCCTCGGGCGAGGGCTGCAAATGCCGGGTGGCATAGGTTTTGTCCACCACTTTGGGGCCCAGGGAATCGGCCACCGCCGAATCGTTGCCCAGGCCTACCAGCATTAGGCCGCCTTTTCCCAAGGGCGGCAGCAGCGAGGCCAGATAGCCGGCGGTGATTTGCGCCACCTGCTCCATGGTTTCCCCGTCGTCCAGATCCGGCAGGCTCAGGGTGATATACCGCCCCCGGCTTCTACGCAGCAGCCTTTCACCGGTTTGATTGTATATGGTGACGGTATGGGCTTTCACCGGGCCGTTTTGGCAAACCTCTTCTTTAATCCCCGGCAGTTCCCGGTTTCCCTGTCCCCGCAATAATGCCGCGGCCTCGTCCGCCAGATCATAATAAGCGGCCAGGGCCGTGTAATCCGCAGCGTTTGTCATAAGAACCTCTTTTCTGATTTTTTTTAAAGCTGTCCTGGAACAGCGGCTGAAGATAGCTTGTTTAGTATGTCCGCCCGGTGTAAAAATATCGAATTGTTTTTGCCTTGATGCAGGAAGAACAAAAGAATAAAGAGAATAATATTACTATTTGGAGTGGAATAAAAAACGTTCTATCTTAGCCTACGGCGTTTGGCAACGGCCGCCGGTATACGGTTGATATAAAAAAGAGGCGGATATGAAAGTTCGTTGCGCGATTTGCGGAAAAGAAGAAGAAATCAATAAAGTACATAAGGATTACAATAAACTAATGGAAAACCCGCAGGCGGTTTATATTTGTCAGGCCTGCCGTATCATACTGTCCAGCCAGGCCACGCGGGAACATGTTTCGAGAGGCAAACGTTGAAGCAGCCGTGGCATTTCCGACGCTTTTGCCAAAAGGGGATGGAGGTTTGGTATTGTGCGCATCATTGCGGGAAGCGCCGGCGGCAGAAGGCTGCGGGCGCCGAAAGGGCAAAATACCAGGCCTACTACGGATCGGGTGCGGGAAGCGGTTTTCAGCGTTTTGGCGGATCGCCTGGCCGGCGCCCGGGTGCTGGACGCTTTTGCCGGCAGCGGCGCTATGGGCCTGGAAGCGTTGAGCCGGGGGGCGGCGGCAGCCGTCTTTCTGGAAAAAGACCCGGCGGCCCAGCGGGTCATCGCCGCCAATATCCAGGCGGCGGCTTTGCCCGGCGCAACTTTGTATCGGGGGGCGGCGGAACGTCTGTTGCCGCGGCTCAAGACCGGCGGCGCGGTGGAGGATTTCGACATTATTTTCCTGGATCCGCCCTATAATCAAGGTTGGCTGGAAAAACTGTTGCAGATCATTGAAACTTGGCGATTGTTGGCCCCGGATGGCGTGCTTGTGGTGGAAACCAGCGGCAAAAATTCGGAATTTGCGCCTACGGACCGGTGGCAGATCCTGAAACGCCGCGCCTACGGGGACACGGAAATATATTATTGCGGTTGGCGTACAGATGAGAAATAAGGAGGGCGACTATGGACGGCAGCAGTATGCAAATGGCGACGATTTTGAAAGAACTGGAAGAAACGATCACCGGCGCTTCTCGCGTGCCTTTGACCGGCAAGGTTATGGTGGACGGAGACGTTATCCTGGAATTCGTGGATAAGATTTACGCGGCCTTGCCCGGCGAATTGCGTCAGGCCCAGCAGGTTTTGGAACAAAGCGATAAACTGCTGGAAAGCGTAGAAGGCCAGGGTAAACGCATTTTGCAGGACGCCAGGGATCAGGCTGCCCAGCTGTTGCAGGAAACGGAGATCTACAAAGAGGCCACCAATCGGGCAGAGGCCCTGATGAACCAAGCCGAAACCGCTTCCGCCGAATTGAGAAAACAATCGGTTCTGTATTCCGACGATATCCTGTCGCAATTGGAAAACAATTTGGATCAGCTGTTGCTTACGGTGCGTAAGAACCGCAGCGATTTGAAAAAGTTTTAGCGGCAAACGCTTTTTGCCAGCGATATTGCACGACCGCCGTCCCTTTTGGCCGGCGGTTTTTCTATGGGCCGGCGCAGGCGGCTGCGGTCAGAGGACGATCCGGCTGCCGTATTGACGGGATTTGGCAAAACGTTTATTATATGTTATAATAAGACGTTTAGTAAGCAAAATTTTATGCTGGCAGACAAACGTTTGCCGCCGAATGCTTTTGCGGGCGGTCCTTGTATCAGTCATCGTTTGCCGGCATGTGCGCCGCCGTCCAGCGGATGGCGGGATGCAGCCAATGCGGAGGGAAACATGCGGCCAGAGAATCTAAAACCATGGAACGAAAAGCAAGAAATGCCGGTATCCCTGGATCATGCGGCCCAGGCCGGGCCGGACGGCGCTATGCCGCCGGCAAGTCCGGCAAATGCCGGAGACGGCGGGAATGGGGATTCCACCGGGGATCTGCCGGAACAGGCCGGTTCTTTTCAGCGCTTGGCGTCTCTGCTGCAAATCCGGCCCGAAGTATTGGCGGCGGCGGAAGCCCAGGTGGAAGGGGATAATACCGGTTTCCTTCCCGACTTTGGCCATATCCCTCCCATCGGCGGCAGCCCGGCGGAAAAGGGCCGGGACGGCTTTGCCGGCGGCGGGACGGCGCAACAGGAGGCGCAGGTATCGCGGCTGCAGGAAGAAGCTAGTCGGGAGTTGGCGGCGCTGAAACAAAGCCTGACCGCCCGGAAAAAGGATGCATCATCCTTGCGGCAGATCGATGCGGAGGCCGCCGGCCGTTTCTTTGCGGCCAAAAGACAGGCGGCCCAGGCCAACGCGGATTTGCAAAACCGGATCAGCGTCAAGGCGTTGCGCATCCAGAAACAAAAGAGCAAAAAACCGGCGGTTCTGGCGGACCCCATCGCCAGGCCGGGAATCATGGTAACGCTTCCTCCGGCGGAAACGGCGGAAAAAGACAAAGCGGAACAGGCTGCCCGGCGTTTATGCGAGCTGGAAGCATTAAAAGAACAAACGCGGCAGGCGGAATGGCTCCGGCAGGAATTGGCCCGGAAAATGCAGCTGCAGCAGGAATCCGACCAGAGATTGCAGGCGGCCAAAGAGAGCGCCGCCGCCGCCAATAGCGGCCTCAAACGGCTGCCCAGCGAAAGCAGCCGGGTCCAGGACAGATGGGAACGGAACGCTTTTGCCGCAAAGCACGGTTTGCCGGATATACCGCCTGCCGGCCAGGAAAAACGGTACAGGCCCAAAAGGGAAGAGCTCCCTGCGGATCAGGAATCGCCCGCTCCGCAGGAACAGCAAGAGTCTGCCCGGCCCGCCAGCGATAGGATCAAACCTGCCGACACCCCTCAAACGCAGCGGAATAGCCAACCCGCTTTTGACCCCGCCCATAGTTTCGTGATCAGCGAGGCCATGGATTTGGCCGCGGGCGGCGATATCGACCGGGCCATGGAACTGGTGCGCAAGCGTTTCTCTCGTGCCTATGGAGCAATTGCCGGCGGCGGCCATCCGCTGTTCCAGACCATACAGGAGATGTTGACGGAAGTTGCCCGGGAAGAAGCGGACAAAAGGGCGGCCCGTCTGGCGGCGGCCATCGAGGAACAGGCGGCGGAAGAACCCACGCTGCCGGAAAACACCCCGGCCGTGGAGGATCGGGCAGCGGAAGATGCTGCGCCGGTGGAAGCGACGGCTATCGAAGAGCATGAGACAGAAGCCGCCGCACCCCAGGCGGAAGAAACGGCGGCTATAGAAGAGAAAAAAGAAGAATCTATAGAAGAAGCTATTAAAGAGGACGCTATCATAGCGCCAGCGGAAACGGTCGAGGATATCGAAGAACAGGAAGCGGAAGCTTTGTCCGCTTCCCGGGAAGAGCCTGTGGCCGTGGAAAAATCGGAAACGGAAGAAACGCCGGCCGTCGAAGATTTAGAGGAAGATATGGAAGCGGAAGAGCTCCCGGCTATGGAAGATATGGAAGCAGCCGGTTTTGCGCCGGCAGAAGAGCTTCCGGCTATCGAAGAGCTGAAAGCGGCGGCTTTGGCCATGGGGCAGGAAACCTCCGCGCCGGATTTGGATGAGGAGGACGCGCTGGAGGAAGAC
The DNA here is from genome assembly GCA_024679955.1 of Bacillota bacterium. Taxonomy (GTDB): domain Bacteria; phylum Bacillota; class Dehalobacteriia; order UBA4068; family UBA4068; genus JAILCQ01. Next base: position 11,725 of record JAILCQ010000009.1, read on the forward strand.
GTTCGCCTGGCGGCCTTGGAGGAAGCGCGGCGCCAGGAACAACAGGCCCAGCGGGAAGCGGCGGCCCTGGCGGTGAGCCGGGCGGCCAAAGCGGCGCAATTGGCCGCGATCTCGGAGGCGCAAGCCGCGGAAACTTTTGCGGCGCCTGAAAACGAAAGCATACCGGGGGATGAAGACAGCCGCCGTATGGAGCAGGCGGAGTCGGCCGCCTGGCAAATGGCGGCGCTGTGGCGGGCCGGTCTCTCTGAGGAAAGCGCCATGTCCATGCGGTGCCTGCCGGAAGAGGAAAATCCTTATGCCGCCGAACAGCAATTGACCGCCATCTGCCAGGAACTGTCGGCGGTGTCCCTGCCAGTGGATACCCTGTCTGGGGAAGCGGCCGGCCGCCGCTGTCTGGATCTGTCCCGCAAAGGCCGGGAGATCGCCGGCTCCTTGCTGGGCCGGGCCCAGTCCGCCATTGCCCGGCAGGAAGAGGCAGTGGCCGCGGCGGAAGAGGAACTGCGCCGCATCCTGGCCGCAGACGATTGCCAACAGCCTTCCCAAGTCAGGGAATGGCAAGATGAGGAGGAAGAAGAAGAGGATATCCTTCTGGCCATCACCAAGGATTTGCAGCTGGAAGGGCAGCCTGCGGAAGAAGATTTGCCCGTAGAACGGCCCGGCAGCCGCAACGAAGGAGCTTTGGCAGCCGCCCAGGCAAAAGCGGTGAAAGAAATGAAACGGCTGGCCGCCCTGGAGCAATATGCGGAAAAAACCCAACAGCGTTTGGCGGAAATGCAAGCTGCCGGCGATATATAGGTCTTGCCCTTACAGGCCCGATCGTTTGAACGGAAAACGAAACGATGCCGCCGGCCGGTCGAAACCTGTGCCGGCGTGGTTTTATACGATGAAACGTCAGATTCGTACGATTTTACCATTTTTCATACCGATGGAAGGTTGTCCCCATCGCTGCATTTATTGCGATCAATCCTCCATCAGCGGTTATGACCACAGCCCATCGCCGTCCCAAATCGCCTGCGCGGCCATGGAAAACCGGGGCGGCGAGGATGCGGAGATCGCTTTTTACGGCGGCAGCTTTTCCTGCCTGCCCTTGGAACGTCAGGCCGCCTATTTGGACGCCGTGCAGCCGGCCTTGGCGGCAGGATGCTGGCAAGGGGTGCGCATTTCCACCCGGCCGGACGGCGTCGATGGGGCGGAGCTGGATTTTTTGGCTGCCAAAGGGGTGACCACCATCGAATTGGGCATACAAAGCTTTGACGCCGGCGTTTTGCGCCGGGCCGGCCGGGGCTATGGGCCGGAACAGGCCGTCGCCGCCTGCCGTCTTATTCGCAGCCGCGGCTTTGCCCTGGGCATACAGCTGATGACCGGCCTGCCGGGTGACGATAGAGAAAAAAGCCTGGCTACGGCGGCGATCACCCGTTCTTTGGCCCCGGACGTCATCCGTTTGTATCCCACGGTGGTGTTGGCGGGCACGCCTTTGGCGGAAGCCTGGCGGCGGGGGGATTACCAGCCGCAAACGGTGGAAGAGGCCGCGGCCCTGGCCGGCGATATGCTGGCATTGTTTCAGGCGGCGGATCTGACGGTGATCCGTTTGGGCCTGAACCCCAATCCGCAAACGGAAAAGGCGCTTTTGGCGGGGCCGTATCATCCCGCCTTTGGCCATATCGTCAAAAGCCGGCTGAAATATCTCCAGGCCCGGGCTTTGCTGCAAAGGGCGGCCTGGAAAAAACCGGCGGTTTTGCAATATCCCCCGGCGGATCTGCCGCTGTTGGCCGGTCAAAAGAATCGGGGCTTGCTTGCTCTGCGAAGAGAGTACCCGGATTTGCGCCTGCAGGAAGCGGATATAGAAAGAGGAACGTTGATTTTGCGCTGGAAGGGCGGCGAAGCCGTTTCTACCTACCGGCGTTTTTTAGAGGACTATACGGCAGGTTTCCCGCCTTGCCCCCGGCGGGAAGCGGATATTCCAAATTAGCATAAACGGTTCACAGGGCGGAGGATTCGATGTATCTGAAACGGATGGAATTATTGGGCTTCAAATCATTTCCCACCAAGACCCCAATCGAATTTGGGCCGGGCATATCCTGCATCGTCGGGCCCAACGGCAGCGGCAAAAGCAATGTGGCGGACGCTTTGCGTTGGGTTTTGGGGGAACAAAGCACAAAAATGCTGCGCGGCGGCAAGCTGGAGGACGTGATTTTTTCCGGCAGCAAAAACCGCAGCCCCTTGGGCATGGCGGAAGTACGCTTGATCCTGGACAACAGCGATCATACTTTGCCTGTGGATTTTGCGGAAGTGGAGGTTTCCCGCCGCAATTTCCGGGGCGGCGTCAGCGAATACTCCATCAACAACCGCAATTGCCGCCTGAAAGATATTTTGGATCTGTTCGTGGATACCGGCGTCGGCGCGGACGGCCTGTCCCTGATCAATCAGGGGCGCATCAATGAATTGATATCGGTGCGGCCGGAGGAGCGCCGGGCCTTGGTGGAAGAAGCGGCGGGTATCGTCAAATACCGCAACCGCAAAAAGGACGCCTCCCGCAAATTGGCGGAAACGGAGCGGCATTTGGAGCGCATCGGCGATATCATCGGCGAATTGTCCGGCCGTTTGCAGCCCCTGCGCCTGCAGTCAGCCAAGGCCGAGGAATACTTGCGGCTGAAAAAAGATGCGGACAACAGCGAGATCGCTTTATCCGTCAAGATATTGGACGCCATCAAGACCCAGATGGAGCAAATCGACGCGGATACCGGTGCAATAGACGACCGTTTGCTTACCTGCGCCGCGGAACAATCCCGCCGGGCGGCGGCGGCAGAGGCTTTGCGCCTGGAATTGGCCGGTTTGGACGATATGGTGCAGCAAACGTCGCAGCAATATTATGATTTGCAAGCCCGCCGGGAACAGTGCGCCGGGGAACTGAATCTGGCCCGCAGCCGCCGGGAAAACGCGGCGGCGCAGCAAAGCCGTTTGCGGAGCGAATTGGATCGCCTGGAGGAAGAAGCCGCCGCTTTGCGCCTGCAAGGGCAAGAACTGGCTGCGGATTTGGCGGCGGAACGGCAGCATGCGGCGGAGTTGCAGGAGGCCATCCTCAGCGGCGCCGGCGGCGAACAGGCCAATCGCCAGGCCGTGGCCGCGCTGGCGGAAAAGCTGGAGGAAAAAAAGGCCGCCGCTTACGCCCTGGCCAGCTCCATCAGCGGTTTACGCAACGACCGCAATTTCCAAACGCAGCTGAAAAGCAAAGCTCAGGCCCGTTTGGAAAAACTGGAACGGCAAAATCAGGAATTCGCCGACGCGGAGGCGCAAAAGCAAGGGCGTATTGCGCAAATCGAGACGGAAGTCCGGCAAATACAGCAAAAAAGCGAGGCGACAAGCCGGGAGCTTGCCGAGAAACAAAACCAATTGCGCCAAAGCGCCGCCGCCCACCGCCAATTGGCGGAGCAGGAGGCGGAATATAAATACCAGGCGGCCAGCCTGAAGGCAAAAACGGCGATGCTGCGGGAAATGGTGCAATCCTATGAAGGCTTTTATCCCGGCGTCCGGGAATTGCTGCGGGCCAATCGCCAGGGGCAGGCCCCGGCGGGCGTCATCGACGCGGCGGCCAATATCCTGGACGTGCCAGTGGCCTATCAGGTGGCAGTGGAAACCTATTTGGCGGGTTCTTTGCAGAATATCGTCTGCCGCAGCGCCCAAGCGGCCAAGGCGGGCATCGCCTGGCTGAAGCAAAACCGGGCAGGCCGGGCCACCTTTTTGCCTTTGGACCGTCTGCAGCCCCGGCGGGCCGAGGATTATCGGGCGGCCCTGGACATACCCGGCGTATTGGGCTGCGGCGCCGACCTGGTGCAATGCCCGCCGGAGTATGCGCCGGTAAAAGATTATTTGCTGAACCGCATGCTGATCGTGAAAGATATGGACGCGGCTTTGCAGGCGGCGGCCGCCGTTCGTTACCGGGCGGCCATGGTGACCCTGGACGGGGATATGGTAAGCCCCGGCGGCAGTATGACCGGCGGCTTTCGCAAACAGAAGAGCAATGAGCTCCTGGGCCAAAAGCATAAACTGGCGGAGGCGGAAAAAGAGGCAGCCCGAGCCGAGGCCGCTTTGACGGAAATGCGGCAAAAACTGACGGAGGCCCAGGAAAATATGGAAGCGGTTTCCCAGGCCATCGACGGCCTGAATGAGGTTTTGCGGCAAACGGAACAAAACCGGGAACGACTGCAGGGAGAAGGACAGCGTTTGTCCCAAGAAATACAGGCGGGACGGCGTCTGGCCGCCGGCGTAGACGAGGAACGGCGGCAAATGCTGGATGAGATCGCCGAGGCGGAGGAAGCCATAGAAGAATTGAGCCAAACCTGCCGGCTGAAAGAACAGGAGGAGCAGGAAAGGGCCGGGGAAATCGCCGCATTGGAAGAAGCCTATAAAACCAAATCCATCACCCTGGATGAAAACCGCGCCGGCGTGGCCCAGAAAAAAGAAGACTTGGCGGCCCTGAAGCAAAAATTGCAAACCTTGACGGAAAACGTGCAGAAGAATAGCAAGGAACAGGAAAACATATCCTGGGAACAGGAAGAAAAAGCCGCGGATCTGGCGGATGCGGAGAAAGATTTAGCGGAATGGGAAGCCGCCGTGACCGCCCAGGAAAAGGATATTAGCCTGCTGACCAAAGAATTGCAGGCGGCCAAAGACCTTATGGAAGAAAAACAGCACGGCCTGGCGGCGCAAACCGGCGAGCTCAACCGTTTGGATCAGGAGGAAAAGCACTGGCAAAAGCAATTGGAGCAAAACCGGCAGCAACTGCATCAGCTGGAATTGAAAAAAGCCCGTCTGGAAGCGGATTGGCACAATGAAGAAGAAAAACTTCAGGAAAAATTCCAGCTCAGCTTCGAGCAGGCCGCCGCACTTCCCTTGGGGGAAGATTCCAAGGAGGCGTTGAACCGGCGCTTGCATACGCTGCGGCAAAGCATCGCCGCCATCGGCAACGTCAATTTGGACGCCATAGAAGAATGCCGGGAAGTGGAAGAACGCTACGATTTTTTAAGCGGCCAGCGGGATGATTTGGTGGAGGCCGACCGGCAATTGAAGCAGGTGATCGAGGAAATGGACGCCATCATGAGCAGCCGCTTCCGCAAGGCTTTTACCAGATTGAGCCAGGAATTCAACGAAAGCTTCCGCCGTTTGTTCGGCGGCGGCGAGGCCGCCTTGGTTTTGTGCGAGCCGGAGCGGATTTTGGAAACCGGCGTGGAACTGTCCGTGCATTTGCCGGGGAAAAAAATCAGCAATTACAATCTGCTCTCCGGCGGCGAAAAATCCATGATCGGCATCGCCCTGCTTTTCGCCATGCTGGCGGTGCGGCCCACGCCGTTTTGTATGATGGACGAGGTGGACGCTGCTTTGGACGAAGCGAATATCCAGCGTTTTACCGATTATTTGCAGGAGCAGGCGGGGAAAAGCCAGTTTGTGATGATCACCCACCGGCAAAGCACCATGGAGGCCGCCTCCGCCCTGTGGGGCGTGACCATGGAAGAAGAAGGCGTTTCCAAAATCGTCAGCGTCAAATTGAATCAAAACGATTAACGGGAGGAACAGTATGTCTTTTTTTAGTAAATTGACCGCCGGTTTATCCAAAACGAGAAAAGGCTTCAAAAATTCTTTGGGCGCGATTTTCCACGGCAAGATCGATGAGGAATTCTATGAAGAATTGGAAGAAGCGTTGATTTTGGCGGATATCGGCGTGGAAACATCCATGTCTTTGTGCGAAAACCTGCGGCAGCGGGCCAAAGCGGAAAAGCTGAAGGAAAGGGAACAGCTGTGGCAAGCTCTTCAGGAAGAAATCGCCCGGGTTTTGGCGGCCAAAGGGGAAGGCGGTATCGTCCTGGATGAAGACAAACTCAATATCCTGGTGCTGATCGGCGTAAACGGCGCCGGCAAAACCACCACCGCCGGCAAATTGGCGGCGGCCTATACCCAGGAGGGGCGCAAAGTGATCATGGCGGCCGCCGATACCTTTCGCGCCGCCGCTGCCGAGCAATTGGCGGCTTGGGCCCAGCGCAGCGGCGCCGACTTGGTGCGCCAGGGCGAGGGGGCCGATCCGGGGGCGGTAGTATTTGACGCCATTGCCGCGGCCAAATCCCGAAAAGCCCAGGTGCTGCTGATCGATACCGCCGGCCGGCTGCAAAACAAAAGCAATTTGATGGCGGAATTGGCCAAGATCGGCCGGGTGATACAGCGGGAGGCGCCGGACGCCGTCTGCCAGAATATTTTGGTACTGGACGGCAATACCGGCAGCAATATGATTTCCCAGGCCCGGCAATTCGGCGAGACGCTGCCCCTGACCGGTTTGATCCTTACCAAATTGGACGGCACGGCCAAAGGCGGCGCGGTGATCGGCGTGGTAGACGGCAGCGGCGTGCCGGTGCAAATGATCGGCGTAGGCGAGGGTATAGAGGATTTGCGGCCTTTTGTGCCTGCGGATTTTGCCGCCGCTCTGTTCGAGGAGGAATAATCGCCGCATAGAAGCCGGGAACGACCGGTATGAAAAGAAAGCGGGGTTGGACAAATGGAAAATATGGGACAGGCGATCATCGCTTTGGCATTGGTGCTTTTCAGTATCACCTTTTTTGAAAAGCGCAAAGCCAAATATCGGGATGAAGCGGATGAACAAAGCCAAAATGGCCAGGATAAAGCGAAAAAAGCGGAAAAATAAATAGCCGTTTGCACGGCAAAATTTTTTCTTGACAAAAGCGGTCCGGATTCTTTATAATTAACTGTCAAGTGAAATGCCTTTACAGATATAGAGCGGAGGGAGCCCTTTGAGCAAGAAAACCGACGGAAAATTGGAAAAGATCGCTGCCACCGCTCAATTGTATGATTGTTATGCCGGCCTGCTTACGGAAAAACAAGCCACGGCGCTGCGCTTATTCTATGAAGAAGATTTATCTTTAAGCGAAATCGCCGAAGAAAGCGGCGGCAGCCGCCAATCCGTTCATGAATCGATACAAAGAGGCGAGGAATTGCTGCTGCAATATGAGCGGGTGCTGGGCCTTGCCGCCCGCCGGCAGCGGCAAACGCTTTTGCTGTCGCAGATCCGGGCGGCCCTTCGGAAATCGACGGCGGAAAAACTGCTGTCAACGCTGACGCCGCTGCTGGACGCTTTGGAAGAAGAGATTTAGCCTTGGACAAGGCGAAAAACGGAGACAAACAATGGCGAATTTAAGCGAACGTTTACAGGATATTTTCAGCAAACTGAAAAGCAAAGGCAAATTAAGCGAAGCGGACGTTACCGCCGCTTTGCGGGAGATCCGCGTGGCCCTGCTGGAAGCCGACGTCAACTATAAGGTGGCCAAAGATTTTTGCGCCAAAATCAAGGATAGGGCCATCGGTTCGGAGGTACTGCAAAGCCTCACCCCCGGACAGCAGGTCGTCAAAATCGTCAATGAACAGCTGATCGAGTTGATGGGCGGCGGCCAGGCCAAGCTGAACGTATCGCCCAAGCCGCCTACCACGATCCTAATGGTCGGCTTGCAGGGCAGCGGCAAAACCACCACCAGCGGCAAATTGGCGGCCTACCTGAAAAACCAGGGCAAGCGGCCTTTGCTGGTAGCCGCAGACGTCTACCGTCCCGCCGCCATCGATCAACTGGTGGTTCTGGGCGAAAAAACCGGCGTGCCCACCTTTGCGCCGGGGGCCGGCGTGCATCCGGTGGAGATCGCCAAACAGGCTTTGGCCCATGGCAAGACCCACGGCAACGACTATATCATCATCGATACGGCGGGCCGCCTGCAGATCAACGACGAATTGATGCAGGAGCTGGCCGATATACGCCAGGCGGTGGAGCCCACGGAAATCCTTCTGGTTATCGACGCCATGTTGGGCCAGGAAGCGGTGAACGTGGCCAAAACCTTCCATGAACGCCTGGCTGTCACCGGCACCGTGCTGACCAAATTGGACGGTGATACCCGGGGCGGCGCGGCCCTGTCGGTGAAAGAGGTCACCGGCGTGCCCATCAAATTCACCGGTGTGGGAGAAGGCCTTACCGCCCTGGAGCCCTTTTATCCGGAACGCATGGCCTCCCGCATTTTGGGCATGGGCGACGTGCTGTCCCTGATCGAAAAGGTGGAAAACAACATGGACGTCGAAAAAATGGCGGACATGGAAAAAAAACTGCGGGAAAGCCGCTTTACCCTGGAAGATTTTTTGGATCAAATGGCGGAGCTGCGCAAAATGGGCGACATGAAAGAAATGCTGTCCATGATACCCGGCATGGGGAAACAGTTGAAAAACGTGCAGCTTGACGAAAAGCAATTGGTGGTCTCAGAATCGATCATCCATTCCATGACTCCGGCCGAGCGGAATAATCCGGCCATCATCAACGCTTCCCGCAAAAAACGCATCGCCGCCGGCTGCGGCCGGCAGGTGCAGGATGTGAACCGTTTGCTGAACCAATTCGATCAAGTGCAGAAATTGATGAAGCGTCTGAACGGACAGCAGCCTGTCAGCAAGAAAAAAGGCAAAAAAGGGCTTTTCGGCGGCATCCCTTTCCCCATGTAAAGTTTAGGCCGCCGCTTGGATTTTGCTTATTTTAATGTTTTGAAACATTTAAAATAAAATATGACAAATTTTTGATATGTGATGAAGGAGGAACAACATGACTACGAAAATCAGACTGAAAAGAATGGGTGGAAAGAAAGCGCCTTTTTATCGCTTGGTGGTAGCCGATTCCCGCTATCCCAGAGATGGCCGTTTCATTGAAGAGATCGGCTATTACGATCCCACCAAAGACCCCATCGAATTGCATGTGAACGAAGAAAAAGCCAAAAAATGGTTGGCTTGCGGCGCCGCCTGCTCGGATACGGTGAATACGCTGTTGAAAAAAGCCGGCGTCAAATAATAAGCCGGGCTTGCGTCTAGCGGAGGTGAAAGTATGAAAGAATTGGTGGAGCATATCGTCCGCACCTTGGTCAACGATCCGGCAGCGGCGACGGTTACCGAAACGGAAAACGAAGAAGGCATTTTTTTGCTGCTGAAAGTGGCTCCGGAAGATATGGGAAAAGTCATCGGCAAACAAGGCCGTATTGCTAAGGCCATTCGTGTCGTGCTGAAAGCCGCCGGAACGCGGGAAGGCCGCAAAGTTACTCTGGAAATAGAATGAAACAAGAGAATGCCGCTATCCTGGTGGGGGTGATCATCGCGCCCCATGGAATAAACGGATTGGTAAGCGTGGAATGTTTGAGCGATAACCCCAATCGTTTTGCTCCGGGGGCGCGCTTATATACCGACCGGGGGCAAACCTTGACCGTGGAAAAGCAACAGGCGCATAAGGGCCGTCTGCTGATCGGTTTTTCCCAGGTGGAGGATAGGAACCAGGCGGAAAAACTGCGCGGGGTCCGGCTTTTTGTCGATCCTGCGCAAGTGGAGGATTTGCCGCCCGGGGTGTATTATCATTTTCAAATCATCGGTTTGCAGGTATGGCAGCAGGGACGTTTATGGGGCGAAGTCAGCGATATCCTCGACAACGCCGCCAACGACGTCTATGTGGTGACCCGGCCGGAAGGCGGGCAATTGCTGTTGCCCGCTTTGAAAAGCGTGGTCAAAACCATCGATTTGGAAAAAGGCGTAATGGAAGTGGAAGTTCCGGAAGGATTGGTCTAAGCATGCTCTATATCGATATTCTGACTTTGTTTCCGGAAATGTTCGCGCCTTTGCAGGCCAGCATTGTGCAGCGGGCGCAAAATAAGGGTATCGTCGATATCCGTTTGACCAATATCCGGGATTACGCCACGGATAAACATCATCTTACCGACGACCGGCTGTACGGCGGCGGCGCGGGTATGGTCATGAAGCCGGAACCGCTGCTGGCGGCTGCCCAGGCGGTGCGGCGGGTGGAAAAGCCCCGCATCTTGGTGATGTCCCCCGCCGGCCGGGTGTATGATCAAAGCCTGGCCCGGGAATTGGCCCAGGAACGGCAATTGATCCTGATCTGCGGCCATTATGAGGGCATCGACCAGCGGGTCATCGAGTCTTTGGATTGTCAATTGATCTCTTTGGGCGATTTTGTGCTGACCGGCGGCGAGACCGCTGCCATCGCCGTGGCCGACAGCGTGACCCGCCTTTTGCCCGGCGCTTTGGGGGACGACCGTTCGGCGGAGGACGAAAGCTTCAGCGACGGTTTGCTGGAATATCCCCAGTATACCCGCCCGCCGGAATATCAGGGCCTGTGTGTGCCGCAGGTGCTGCAAAGTGGAGATCATGCCAAAATCGCCGCCTGGCGGCGGCGGCAATCCCTGGCGCTGACCTGGCGCAACCGGCCGGATTTGCTGAAAAAAGCCGCGCTTAGCCCGGAAGACGCGGCCTATTTGTATGAATTGCGCAGCCGGGAGGAACAACCATTTCGCTTATACGCGGCTTTGCTGCATTATCCGGTGTATAATAAAAAAAAGCAGATCATCCATACCAGTTTGACCAATCTGGATTTGCATGATATCGCCAGAGCGGCCTGCACCTACGGCTTATCCGGCTATTTTGTGATCCAACCTATGGAACAGCAGCGCCGCTTGATCGGCGACTTGCTGCAATATTGGCAAACCGGCTTCGGCGCCCGCTATAACCCGGACCGGCAGCGGGCCCTGTCGGCGGTAAAACTGTTGCCGGACTTGGCCGCAGCTATAGAGGAAATCCGGACGGCGGAGGGCGCGCCGCCGGCTTTGATCGCCACTTCGGCCAAAGCCTGGCCCGATTCCGTGGGCTATGAAGAAATGCGCGGCTTGATGCGGCAAAAAGGCGGCAGTTATCTTTTGCTTTTCGGCACCGGCTTCGGCCTGACCGATTCTCTGATGGAAGAGGCCGGCTACCGCTTGCGTCCGTTATACGGCGCCGGCGGCTACAATCATCTTTCCGTACGCAGCGCCGCGTCGATCATCTTCGACCGGTTGTTGGGCCGGGATCTATAAACGTTTCATCGCCAATGACTTTTTTCGGCCCCAGTCCGGAAAGGGATCAACGGCTTGGCGAAATTGGGGGGTAGGGAATTGCTTGTAAGACCACAAAGTGAGAAAATCAAATTATACGGTTTCAACAATTTAACCAAAACGCTAAGCTTCAACATGTACGACATTTGTTATACGAAAACCGTGGAAGACCGGCAAGCCTATTTGGAATATATCGACGAGCAATACAATGCCCAAAGGCTTACGGGTATTTTGCGGGAAGTCACCCGTATCATCGGCGCCCATGTGCTGAATATTTCCGTGCAGGATTATGAACCCCAGGGCGCATCGGTAACCATTTTGATCTGCGAAGGCGACGGGCCCGTGCCTATGCATTCTTCGCCGCTGCGCAACGGCTCCGCGGATCAAATGATCCTGGCTCATCTGGACAAAAGCCATTTAACAGTACATACCTATCCGGAATACCATCCCGACGGCGGCGTTTGCACGTTTCGGGCGGATATAGACGTATCCACTTGCGGCGAGATTTCCCCATTGAACGCTTTGAACTATTTGGTCAACAAATTTGACGCGGATATTTTCACCATGGATTATCGGGTGCGGGGCTTTACCCGGGATATCCGCGGCAAGAAATTATTCATCGATCATGACCTGGTTTCCATACAGGATTATATAGACGACGATATCATCGACCGCTACCAAATGATAGACGTCAACGTCTATCAGGAGCATATTTTCCACACCAAATGCAAATTGAAAGAGGCGGATCTGGACGAGTATTTGTTCCATTTCAGCAAATCGGATATCAGCGAAGAAGAGATCCGCCAGATCACCGCCAAACTGAATAAAGAGCGGGATGAGATCTTTTACGGGCGCAATATGGGCTTCCAGGATATATAAGGAGTAAGCATATGAATCAAACAGACGACCATGCGCAATACGGCGCTTCATCCATACCTGCCGGCGATCTATGGTTTGGGGAATACTATGCCCCCGATGTGCGTTTTGCCTTGCAATGCCAGCCTTTGGCCCGGGAAAGTTCGCCGTATCAACAAATCGACTTTTATCAAAATGCCACCTTCGGCACTTTCTTTACCCTCAACGGTTTTGTGCAGGTCACGGCAAGGGACGAATTCATATATCATGATATGATCGTCCATCCCGCCATGGCGGTGAACCCGGATATCCGCCGGGTATTGATCATCGGCGGCGGCGACGGCGGCACGGCCAGAGAAGTGTCCCGTTATCCCGGCGTGGAAAAAATCGATATGGTGGAAATCGACGAGGCGGTGATCCGTTTGTGCCGCCGCTATCTGCCGCAGACCGCGGCGGTCTTCGATCAGGAGCCCCGGCTGCATTTGACCGTCGGCAACGGCGTGGATTTTGTGGCCCAGGCGGCGGACGGGGCTTACGATTTGCTGCTGGTGGACAGCACCGATCCGGTGGGGCCGGGGGAAGGCTTGTTTACCACGGCTTTTTACCGGGATTGCTACCGCATTTTAAGCGACCGGGGCATTATGATCAATCAGCAGGAAGGGGCTTTTTATCCCCAGGACAGATGGGAAATGCAAAGGGCCCATAAAAAAGTGGACGCGGTTTTCCCCGTCTCTCTGCTGTACGGCTTCAATATGCCCACCTATGCCTCCGGCTATTGGTATTTTGGTTTCGCTTCCAAGGGGCTGCATCCCTTGGACGATCTGCAGGCCGGCGCATGGCGCAGCCTGGGCTTGCAAACCAAGTATTATAACGAGGATATACATCGGGCCAGCTTTGCTTTGCCCAATTATGTGCGGGACGTTTTGCGCCCGGAATAAACCGATGCTATACAAAAACTGCCCTAACCAAGCCGCGGCAATCCTGCGCGGAACGGGGATGGGCGGTTTATTTTTGAGAAGATCGAGGTATGATTATGTGGCGGTTGATCGAATTGGAAAACGGCGTGACTCTGCTGGTGCAGCCGATGCCCCATATGCGTTCCGTATCCGTGGGCATTTGGGCTGCCTCGGGTTCGGCGGGAGAACCTGCGCCATTGGCCGGGGTATCCCATTTTCTGGAACATATGCTGTTTAAAGGCACCGAAACCCGCCCGGCGCTGGAGATCGCCTCCGCCATGGAGCGGGTGGGCGGTGTGCTGAACGCTTTCACCGCCAAGGAATATACCTGCTATTACGCAAAATCCCTGGACGAGCATTTTCCCCAGGCCGTAGAATTGCTGGCGGATATGTATCATAATTCTTTATTGACCGCCGAAGAATTCGACCGGGAGAAGAACGTCATCATCGAAGAGATCCATATGTATGAGGACAGCCCCGATGATACAGTGGTGGATCTGCTGTCTTCCGCCATGTGGCCCGATCATCCCTATGGCAGGCCCATCGCCGGCAGCGTTCAAAGCGTCCAGGCCCTGACCTGCCAGCAAATGCGCGACTATTACCGCAGCCGCTACGTTCCCGCCGCTACGGTGGTGGCTGTGGCCGGCAATATCGAAACGCCCCGGGCGGAAGAGATCATCCGCCGCTATTTTGCCGCCGCCCCGCCGGCAGCGAAGGTCGCGCCCGCCTGTCCCGACACCCGTTTGGCTGGGGCCTGCGCCGTTTATACCCACAAGGATATCGAGCAAACCCATGTGTGCCTGGGTTTCCCCGGCGTGGCTTTGGAAGACGGGGATTATTACCCGCTGCGGGTCTTGATCAATGCTTTGGGCGGTGGAGCCAGCTCCCGCCTGTTCCAGGAGGTGCGGGAAAAACGCGGCCTTTCCTATTCCGCCTATGCCTTTGCCGACAGTTATAAACATGGCGGCAATATCGTGGCTTATGCTTCTACCCGCCCCGCCAATGCTCGGCAACTGATCGAAGTGATGGCGGAGCAATTCGCGATCGTGGCCCAACATGGTCTGGGGGAAGAGGAGATCCGGCGCAGCGTCACCCAAATGAAGGGCAATTTGCTGCTGAGTATGGAGAGCACCGGCAATGTGATGAACCGTTTGGCCCGGACCCAGTTGAATTTGGGCCGGGTGGTCACCGCGGAAGAAACCGCGGCAAAGCTGGCGGCGGTAAACGAAGCGGATATCCAAAGGGTATGCGGCCGCTTGCTGCAGCCCGGCAGCATGTTTGTGGCCCTGGTGGGGCCGGAGGATTGCCCCGTGGATGTGAAAAAGCTGTTCTAAAGGAGTTTTGCGGATGGATACCTTGGTAAAATATCAGATTTTGCCTCATGGACAAGGCCTGCCTCTGCCGGCCTATCAGTCGCTGCAGGCGGCGGGCTTGGATTTGCCGGCGGCTGTGGCGCAGCCGGTGATCCTGGCCCCGGGGGAAAGGGCTTTGATCCCTACCGGCCTGGCCCTGGAGATCCCCGCTGGCTTTGAGGGGCAGGTGCGCCCCCGCAGCGGCCTGGCTTTGCGGCAGGGTATTACGGTTTTGAACAGCCCCGGCACCATCGATGCGGATTATCGCGGGGAAATACAGGTCATTTTGATCAACCTGGGGCAGGAAGCCGTGGAAATCAGCCGCGGCATGCGCATCGCCCAATTGGTGATCGCCCCGGTGATGCAGGCCAGTTTGGCGGAAGCCGGGCTCAGCGACAGCGAAAGAGGGGCCGGTGGCTTCGGCCATAGCGGAAAATAGCGATTGTATTTATAAGAAGTAAGAAAACGGCAGCCGGTCCCTTGCTGCAGGCAAGGGCCGCTGCCGCTGGAAAAGGCCGGCGTGGCAGCGCCGGCCTTTTGTATGACGGGAGCAGGGAAGGAAAAATATGCAGGGGCCGGTCAAACGGTGAGGCCGATGCTTACCGCCATGGCTTCGCTGATCTTGTACATGGCGCTCTTGTCCAAAACCGCTACCCTTTGCTTCAAACGGCTTTTGTCAATGGTGCGGATCTGTTCCGCCAACAGCACCGAATCCCGGGACAAACCGCTTTCCCGGCGGCTCAATTCCACATGGGTAGGCAATTTGGTTTTGTCGGTTTTTGATGTAATCGGCATAACGATGGTGGTGGGGCTGTAGGTGTTGCCGATATCGTTTTGCACGATCAGCACCGGCCTGGTGCCGCCCTGTTCGGAACCTAATACGGGGTTCAGTTCCGCAAAATAGATTTCTCCTCTCTTCACCATAGGATCACTTCCTGTTTTCGCCGTGCCGGAGGCCGGCCGTTATGCCGTGGCCCTGCGCTCCATGGACAAGCGTTTGTTCTATTCTGATTATTGCCGGAAGAAATGAATTTTATACTGCATATTGATTGATTTTTAACGGGGAGGGTGATAAAATTTATATATTGATGGGATGCAAACCACCGTCAATTTTGCAAAATAATAGAAGGAGGAACATCATGAAATATCAGCTCATCATTAAGAACGCCCATTATTTCGCAAACGGCGACTTTTTCTATGGCGATATTTTGGCTGCCGGCGGCAAAATCGTCGGCATAGTCGCGGCGGGTACTGCTGATTATGATCAGGCCGAGCGGGTGATCGACGCTGCCGGTTTGGAAGTCTTGCCCGGCATCGTGGATTCCCACGTGCATTTCCGTGATCCCAGCCGTCCGGACCGGGAAGATTTCTATACCGGGTCTTCCGCCGCCGCCGCCGGCTGCGTTACCACATTCTGCGAAATGCCTTTGGCTATTCCGCCCCCCTGCAATGTAGAGAATCTGCACAATCGCATCCGTTTGGCGGAAGAACGCTCCATCGTTGACTTTGCCATGTTCGGCGCTGCCGGCTATGATAACCGCTATCTGCTGCAGGATATATTGGACGAAGGGGCCATCGCTTTTAAAACTTTCCTGCATCCGGCCCCGGCTGGCAGGGAAAAAGAATTCGACGGCCTTACCGTTAACGATGACGGCCAGCTCTATATCATGATGCAAGCCGCCGCCTCCACCACCGGCCGGTACTTTTTCCATTGCGAAAACGCCAAGCTGATTTCCGCCATCGAAGCAGACCTGCATGAAAAAGGCGTCAACGGCAATGAATTCCACTATCTCTCCCGGGCGGAAGTGGCGGAAACGGAAAGCGTATCTACCATTATCCAGTTTGCCAAAGCCACCGGCTGCAAAGTGGGCGTGGTCCATATTTCCGTGCCGGAAGCCTGCCAAATGGTCAAAGAAGCCAAAATGGACGGCGTGGACATCGTGGCGGAAACCTGCTTCCATTATCTTACCTACGATCACAGCCATATCGATGAATTCGGCCCCTATGCCAAATGCAATCCGCCTCTGCGCTCCGCGGCCGACAAAGAAAAACTGTGGGGCTATCTGCTGGACGGCACCATCACCATGGTGGGTTCGGATCACGCGCCCTTTACGCCGGAAGAAAAATCCATCGGCCTTACCCAGGGCATTTGGAAAGCCTACTCCGGCATGCCCGCCATTGAAATGCTGCTGCCGATCATGCTGACCCATGTGAATTCCGGACGTATTACTTTGGCGCAATTGGCCCGTTACATTTCCGAGAACACGGCGAAACTGTTCCATCTGTATCCGCAAAAAGGCTGCATCGCCGTGGGTTCCGACGCCGACTTCGCGATCATCGATATGAACGAGGAGTATGTTACTTCTATCGAAAAGATGTATTCCAAGTCCAAAGCCATCAACAAGCTGTTCGACGGCACGAAAGTAAAAGGCAAACCCAAATATACCGTGGTACGCGGTACCGTGGTCATGGAAAACGGCGTTGTGGATATGAGCAAAAAAGGCTACGGCCAATTTGCCCGTCCGCAAAAAGCCAAATAAAGTACGTAAACCGTTATTTTGCAAAAGACCGGTTCGATTTTTCCGAACCGGTCTTTTTGTATGGAGCAGGCGGCATGGCATTCTGCTGCCCGCTTTGCCGGCAAATAGGCCGCGAAAAGCCATGGGTTTTCTTAGCATAGCCGCCGTTTTTCTGTTTTATCTCCGGGCGATAAGCCGGTCAAGATATTTGTAGGATATATAAATAGGAAGGAATAATGATTCAAGATTGCTCCATATTTAGGGGTGGGTGACCCTCCGGTTGGATTTTTTTATGGCTGGGTGATTACAAGGTTGGTTTGTATCAGTTTGGATTATTTTAATTTTGGATTATTTATTAAAAAAACAGAAAATTGGTTGATTTTTCCATGAATCAAAAGTATACTTATACTGTACATCTGTGGAGGTATATCCAAATTTGTTTTTCGGCGGTATGTCTCCGCTAAACCCGGTTTTTGCCGGGAATAAAAAAATTTTTTTAAAGGAGGGCTTGTTATGAGAAAACGGGACAGAAAATCGTTTGTCAGGGATATAGCCGCGGTAGCGCTGGTTTTTGCCCTGGTATTCGCATTTTCCGTAACGGCTTTTGCTGCGGGAACCGTCCAATATACCGATATTGACGGCCACTGGGCAGAAGCGACAATCGACAGGGCTGCGGCGAACGGCCTTGACATGCTTACCGGCGACAAGTTCTATCCGAATGCAGCCATCACCAGAGAGGAATTTACGCATATGGTGAGTTGGGCTTTCGGTTTGGAAACCGCTGCCGATAAGGTGACCTTTAAGGATGTTCCTGCATCCGGTCTTTACTATGAGGATATCCTCAAAGGCGTTTATTCCGATATTATCCATGGTCGCAGCGATGATGCTTTCGATCCGAAGACGACCATCACCCGCCAGGAAGCTTGCGTTATTTTCTACAACATGCTTCCGCTCTACGGCGTCCCGGCTACCGGCGCCATTGAAAGATTCAACGACTATGCGGATATCAGCTCCTGGGCTCTGAAAGAAACCGGCACCATCGCCAGCGCCGGCTATATCCAGGGTTATCCGGATAACACCGTTCGTCCGTTGCGTACCATCACTAAAGCGGAAGCTCTGGTCATGATCATGCGCATCGTTGACGCCAGCAAGATCGTTCATGGCGATTTCACCGTCAAAGACGGCGAAGTCTTCAAGGATACCATCTTCACCGGTACCATCTATGTGCCCGCCGGCTACGAAGCCACCTTCGACAGTTGCTCCATCCTGGGCAAACTGGTCAGCGGCACCACCAAGGACAAAACGGAATGGGAACTGCCCCATGACACCAAAGTGGCCAACGTGGAATATCAGACTCCTTCCGGCAGCGGCGGATCTTCCGGCCATACGCCGACTCCCACTCCCACTCCCACTCCCACGCCCACTCCTGAACCCGACGATGAGGATTTTAACGTCTGGTTCTAAACCGATTCCCGTTGTTTCCTTTTGTTGATTTTCCTTCTAGGGAATAATGCATAAAATGCAAAAAATAATAAAGGAGGTTTTGTGATGAAGAAGTTCAACCGCGCATTGGTAATCTTACTGGTTTTTGCCTTAGCGTGCGTTGGCTTGGCCGCCATGGCTTTTGCAGCACCCGACACGGATGCAACGCCGTATGACGGTGAAGGCGCTGTCATCGTCAACTGGACCAAGCTTTCGAACGTACAAGATTATCACGTGGATCTGGTGGTTGATAGTAAAACGATCGATATATCACCGGCAGATTTCTCGTCCAGAGTCAACAGCCTGGACATTACCCAGTATGTAAAAGAGAACGGCCCTGGCGTCTATACGGCGCTGGTTACCGCTCACCGTGGTAATTATGGCGATAAACATGCCAGCGATACCATTGTCATTAAGCAAATGGATCAGCCCCAAAACATCGCCTGGAATATCGACGCTGAAAAAGCCGTCGTTTCCTGGGACGCTGTGGAAGGCGCTACCCTCGGCTACAATGTCAAGGTCACCTTGACCGATGCCGAAGGCAATGTGGTTGACGAGCAGATCTACGAAAAGGTCGACGCTACCTCTCAGGACGTCACCAAATTCGTCGCCCCATATGCCGCCAATGAAGATCCGCTGACGCTCTCTGCCGCCGTGCAGGCTGTCGGCGAATTGACCTGGAAATATGTGGGCGGCCAAAAGACCGGCTATCTGAACAGTGATTATACCGATCCTGTGGATGCCGATCAATTGGTCGGTTCTTTGCCCAAAGGCTACATCACCAACGACAAAGTCGAAGTCGTCAACCCCGGTCAACTGACTGTGGATTACGAACTGGTTCCTGTGGCCGACGGTATCGACTACACCTACGTTGACAAACTGAACCTCAAACTTGAGGGCAGCAGCATCAGTCTGAACAAGAATGTTACCGAGAATATCGGCGCGACCGGCACCATCGACGTGACCGAAATCAACGCCAATCCGGACACCTACGACTGGACGGTCAGCCTGACCCCCAAATATGTGGTCAACGCCGCTACGGTAAACGATAAGACCCAAGACGGTGAAGACGGCCAGGTCGTGTTTGAAAAATTTGACCTGCCGAAACCCGTTCTGACCGTAGCTGACGACGCCAGCTTGCTCAGTTGGCCCGCCGTCAATGCCGATCCGGAAGTGGTGGACGATCCCACTTTGTTCGACGACCCCGAAAGATATGAAGTCTATGTCAAAGGCCCGGCCGGCACTTGGCAGCTGTTTACCGGCGGTGCCGACACCAAAGTGGTCTATGACGACGCGACCGGTGAAATGTCCGTCGATATCAGCGACGCCATCGATGAAGGCGAGACCAAGGAATTCAAAGTCAAGGTCCTCAACCGCATCAGCAGCGTTGCCGATACCCTGGATCTGAGATTCACCGACAACTCCGAAGCCGTGGTGGAAGTCTACAAGACCATCCGTCCCACCAATGTGGCTTTCGATGTGGAAACCTACGCGTTTGACAATCCTCCCGCCGAAGACGTGGAAGATTTGGTTTACCTTACCTGGACCCTGCCGGATACCACCGGTATCGACCATTATCTGGTAACCATCTATGAAGACGGTGAAGCAGCGGCCACCTTCGAGACGGAAGACGCCAATACCAATTCCATCGACGTCACCTCCGCCATCGATAACGTGGAAGTCCATACGTACACCGCCGACGTGGTTTCCATCGGCAAACATGCCAATGACGACTACAGTCACTTTGACGCCGATTCCGGCGCGGCCGCTACGGCTGAAGACGGCAGCATCCTCTCCGGTGCGGTAGCTTCCGCTGAGGAAGAAGCCGTTATCGAACAGCAAGATGATACGTTGGTGCTGGTGGTCAAACTGACCGATACCAATGACAACTTCGACAAAGTCGAATCTGTCTATGCCACCAACCTGAAAAACGGCAAAACCTCTTATGAAGGTCCCATCCAGGGCACGCTGAGCACCGAAACGGACAGCGAAACCGGCGACACCATCCACATCGCCACCTTCGATCTCGGCGAAGTCTATGAAGGACAGGATCATCTGAAACCCGGCGAATGGACCGCTGACATTACCGTCTATTCCTTCAACAACGGTCTCAACGCCGATACCACCGTCAACGTCTCCGCCACCTATGATCCGGAACAACTGGAAATCCGCGGCGAAGAACTGGTGGATGAAGAAGGCAATCCCACCGGCGAATATGGCGATCCTCTGGTCGTCGATCCGGAAAGCGGCGAAGTCTCCTGGCTGACCGCCTATGCTTACGACGATGAAACCGATGAAAAGATCGAGGATTCCTACTCCCCGGACAACTACTACATGGTCAAGCTGGAATACTACAACGGTTCCAGCTGGAAGAGCATCAAGCTGCAGGGCGGCAACGATGAAGAATGGGAAAACATCGGCAATGTAACCTCCTACGAGATCAATGATCCGGACGCTCCGGATGGCGTAGGCATGGTTCCCGGCCGTGTTTACCGCGTCGTCGTTCAGGCCTTCAGCGACAGACCGCTGGTCTATGCGGAAAGCGATGAAGAAAGCGCTTATCTGTGCAAATTCCCGGCCGTCATCGCTGACATCACCGCCGATGCGGATTATCCCGCCGGCGCGCTGAGCTGGGTCGGCTCTGACGACAGCTTCACCTATCCCGACGGTACGGAATATGAGATCAATGCCGGCGATTATACCGATACGGCTACCGAATCTCCCTATTCCCTCTATGAACTGTTGGAAGAATACGGTACCTATGACGCCAACGTCACCGTTCTGCCTATGGTGGTAGACGATGTGGCCGTGGGTCAGGAAAACGTTACCGTAAATTATGTGAAATCCGATGTTTCCAATGACGTGACCGCTTATCGCGGCGTGGTTCCGGCGGAAGACACCGAAGACGTCGAATTCCAACTGGAATCTGACGGCAAGGTATCCTTGCTCTTCACGCTGCCCACCGCGGACGATTACACGGATGACTATGACAAGGCGATGGCCGACGCCATCGATACCGCCAATGTCACCGTGAAACTGTTCACCGACAACGGCACGCTGTTGGGTAAATACGATTCTGTTTACGATGACGCTACCGGCGTCAGCACCGCCGACGTCACCGTGGCCAATGAGGTCTCCACCGCTCCCAACCTGACGGAAGTCATTGATCCCGGTGAAAAGATCTTCGTCGCCATCTGCGTCGGTTCCGTTACCGAATACGTAGACGGCTATGCGGATTTTGAAGTCCTGGAAGGCGATAAGAGCAAAGAGACTCTGGCCATTTACCTGTCCAGCGACGTGGAAGACGACGCCGTTAAGGTCGCCGAGCTGACTCTGCCCGAGCGCGAGAAACTGAACGTCACCGCGGAGATCAACACCGAGGACGGCACCGTCGTGATCAACGACGATGAGGTCCAGGAAGACGCACAGCCCACCTACACGGTGGATATCGCGGTCAAGAACGCGGACGGCAGCACCACCAAGACCACCTATGACGGCGTGGATCCCGATACCCCGCTGGATACCTCCAGTGTGATCAAACCCGGTACGGAAGCCACCGTCACCGTCACCGCTTCTGACGACAGCGGCAAATATGCCGACGCCGTGACCGAGATGAAGGCTTACAAGCTGACCGATCCCAGCGACGCCGCTGTGGATAACGGCACCGGCGAGCTGACCTTCACCAGCGACACCACCGAGTATGCATACACCAACGAGGTCACCTTCGCTCCCGAAGGCAAGGCTACTTATGATGAAGAAAGCGGCGTCATCACCTTCGATCTCACCGAAGACGCTGCCAACGTCACCACCACCGTGGCCTCCATCGGCGGTTATGATGAAACCAACGAGATCTTCGTAATCGACGCGGACAACACCACCAGTGTTGACACCATGGCCGGCCTGGTGCCTGAACTGACCTTCGTGGACAATGTGTTCCATAACAATGACGAAGGCAAACAGTACACCGAAGCCACCATCGATACCAACGATGACCTCTATGACGCCATCGATTGGGAAAACACCACGGTCACTGCGAAGATCGGCGGCACCACCTACAGCGGCAAAGCCGAAGTCACCAACGTGGCTGATGACGGCACCGCTACCGTGACGCTGACCATGGACCAGACCCTGGACGAAGGCGAATACGAAGTCACCGTCACCCCGGCCATCAAAGCTGACTACGCTGCCGTAGCCGCTGCCGAAGATTTGGAAGGTACCGTTACCTACACCAAGCAGCAGCTGCAAATCGTGGATTTGGCTGTGACCGATTTTGCTACCGGCGAAGCGGCTTGGTCCGTCGATCCGGAAGGCAAAGCTACCAATTACAAAGTCACCGTTTCCAAGCCCTCCAGCGATCCTAGCGGTTGGACCACTTATTGGGAAGGCACCGTAGACGAGCCCACCTTCGACCTGACTGAAAAAGGCTATGAATATGAAGCGGGTATCGAATATCAGCTGAAAGTTCAGGCCATCAGCGGGGATCCGGACTATGCCGACAGTGGTGAAGATGACGCCATCATCCTCATTTACCGTCTGACCGATCCGGCCATCACCAAGATCGCCAAGAGCAACGGCGCTGTAACGTATACCCACGACACGACCTATGCGCATGTCGATACGTTCACTACCAGCGATGCCAACGCTAATGTTTCCGTGGATGGAGAAGGTAAAGCTACCGCTACCTTTGATCTGACCGTGGATCCGCAGGACGTCACCGTCACCCTGACCTGCACCGGTCAGTATGACTCCGACGCCAGCGTCTATGTACTGGATGCCGTGACGCCGGCCGACTATGTCGTGACCGCCGGTCTGGATCCGCTTCTGTCCGATCCGACCCTCAGCATCGATCCCGCCACCGGCAATCAGATCCTGATGCTGAAGATAGACGAGAACAACCCGCTGTATGCTGCCGACTGGGATAACACCCCCAACGATTGGGCCAATATGTCCGTTACCTTGAGCGGCGGCGGCAAAGAAGTGACCGTTGACAACATTACCCATAAGGATAATGTCAGAACGAACCCCGGTTACCTGAAAGTCAATTTTGGCACATCTCTGGAGAACGGCGTGGATTACACCATCACCGTGGATGACGCCATCCGGAGTAAATTCCAGGCTGTGGCCGGCCCCCGGGACTACGATGGTCCTTACACCATTGTGGACGAAAATCAGGATCCGATCACGGTCAGCCTGACCGCCAATCAGCTGGTCGTCAGCAATCTTCATGTTGAAGATTTTGCTACCGGCAAAGCTGCCTGGGACGTAGAAGAAAACTCTGACAAAGTCGCCAATTACAAAGTCACCGTTTCCAAACCTTCCAGCGATCCTAGCGGTTGGACTACTTATTGGGAAGGCACCGTAGACGAGATGGCCTTCGACCTGACTGAAAAAGGTTATGAATATGAAGCCGGAACCGAGTACCAGCTGAAAGTTCAGGCCATCAGCGGCGACCTCGGCTATGACGACAGTGGTGAAGATGACGCCATCATCTTCATCTATCGTCTGACCGATCCTGAAATCACCAGGATACTGAACAGCGGCGTGATCGAATATACCCATGACACGACCTACGATCATGTGGATACGTTCTCTGCCGACAACAATGCTACCGTTGACGATAGCACGGCTACCGTCACCTTTGATCTGACCGCGGATCCTCCGCAGGAAGTCACCGTTACCTTGGCCTGCACCGGTAAGGAAATCACCGCCAATGAACGCTATGTTCTGGACGCGGAGAATGTAGCCACCGCTACCAAAACCGCCGGTCTGGCGCCTATCTTCTCTGACGCGACGCTCACCATTGATGAAAATGGCGATCAGATCCTGACCTTGAAGATAGACATGAACAACCCGCTGTATGGCAAAAAATATTCCCTCTATCCCAGCATGTGGAAAGATGTGAAGATCACTGCCAGCAACAGCACGGAAGGCGACGTTACCGTTCCGATCACCTCCGCGAACAATGTGGATTATGCGACCGGCACGATAACCATCAACTTCAAGAATAAGTTGGTTGAAGATACCGAGTATGATATCCTGGTTCAGGATGTCATCAAAGACAGCTACAGCCATATCGCCGGCGCCCGTCCGGAATACTCCGCAGGCACGGTCAACGTAGCCGCTCCCGTCACCCCTCCGGATGCGCCCGTTTTGAGCGTTGACCCCGAAGAGGGCGTGATTTCCTGGGGCGACGGCGGCAGCTTGAGCCCTGAAAAGAAGATCATGACCAGAGCTCTCCTCCGTGATGACGCGGCCAGCGAAATCACCTATCACGTAGTTGTATCCCAGTACGATGATTCGATCTGGGAAGATGAAAATTATCAAGGCACCTCCTTCACCCCCAATTTTGGGGGTGGGGAGGGCGAACCCGTCCTCAATGTCGGTGAAGTCTACACCGTGACCATTCATGCTGTGAAAGACGGCGTAGAGAGCGAAGGCACTTCTGTGGATATCTACAAACAGGAAGCCCCCGTTGCCGCCACTCTGGCTTTCGAGAAGAATGAAAACGGCGCTTACACCGGCAACTACACGGCTGAAGGCGGCGTGGAAGGCGCTACCCTTACCGCCGATGTTTTCATCGGCCAAGAAGAAGTGACCAAAGAAGTGGAAGCTCCCTCTTATGTAAACGATGACATTATCGCGGGTGAGCTCAATACGGTCACCATCCAAAACGCCAAATTCTCCGGCTTCCAAGGCGCCACAGATAATGTATATTACTTCGCCTCCGAAGCGGCGGAGCGTGATCTGGTTTCCGATTTCAAAGTTGGTAAGCTGCCGGCGCTCACCGTTGTCGATCCGACTGCGGACGACGGCTTGACCACGGAAGATATCGCCAATGAAGACGGCACCGGCACGGTGGAATTCACCTTCACGCCGGATGAGAAAGCCGCTATAGAAAAAGCCTTGCTGGCTTTGGGTGAGGCTGATCCCATTGAAGGCAATATCGTCGAAGGTAAGGCTACCTTCACCATCCCCGCCGAGACTATGGCAGCCATCGCCGCTAACGTGGAATACACTGCTACCCTGGTTGCCGCCAATCCGGCGGTCAATGCGGACAGCACTGCCGAAGGCACCATCGCCTATGTGGAACCTGCGCCTGCGAAGGAACCCATCCCCGCGGTGGATCCTCTGTATTACGGCGTGTTTGCGGACAGAGCCAACACCTTCAACACCGCCAATAACGGCGGCGCCACCCTGTACTTCAAGGAAGTCGAATTGGCCAAGCTGAAAAAGAACGGCGGCTATGTAGTCACCATCGCAGACAGCTCCACCAATGACAGCTATACCTTCTCCAACGATCAGCTGAACGGCCGCAGCCAGCTGCCTGCGGCTTGCGTAACCGACGACTACTTTGTTTCCGTGAAGCGCATTGCCATCAACAGAGCCGTCAATGAGGAAAAGATCACTGCTAATCCGGCCAACTGGACCGTGACCATCACCGACTATCCGCTGGATGAAGAGACCTACATGGAAAATACCGCTGTTTTCACGCTTGACGGTACCGGCGACGGCAGCGAAGAGTCTCCGGCGGGCTTCGCCGAAGGCCTGATCGAAGCCATCCCGGTGGAAACCATCCTGGCCAATGCCAAAGCTTTTGTGTATCCCGGCGATGACGGTACTTCCAATGCCTATAAATATATTGGTATCTTCACCGTTTCCGGCAGCACCGTCACTTACAGCTGCAGTTATGCGGCTGCTATAGAGTCTGAACATCAGGGTCTTGCAGCTGCGGCCATCGCCGATATGGCCCGTTTCCTGGGCGCTATCCATCGCGGCAACGAAGATGGTACTGTGAACGCCATCACCTATAACGGTGTGGACTACACCTGGGATACCGCCAGCACGCTGAAGGGCTCCAAGTGGACCGATGCGGACAGCAATACGCTGGTCAGCGTACTTACTGCTGATCTTGGTGCCCAGATCACCGGACTTGGTGAATATACCGTTTCCTTCCAGATCGACGGCAAAGATGTGAACGTAACTATCGCTTTGACGAATTAGTTTTTTCATCGTTTAAGCCTTTTGCCGTTGTTGACAAAACAACAAAAACCCAGCGCGTCCCTGTGGCGCGCTGGGTTTTAAGTTGCGGAAATAAAAACCCCCGGCCGGATGGATGGTCAAACAACCGTCTGCCGTGGGATTCTTTTTCGCCGCGCCCGGCCGGTTTTGGCCGGGCTGGGGCGGAGCAGGGCAGGGTCGCAAAGCGGGAAAACCGGAAGGGCCTGCGGTTTTCCGCAGGCCCTCAGAGCATCATAGCAGGCATCTGCAGGTCTCACCGGCATGCTTTAATAGAGATAATAGCCGAACAACAGCAATATGACCAAAATGGAGAAATTGACCGCGCTGAATTCCAGCAAATATTTGCCACTTTTGGCTTGCCTGCGGCGGCTGTACAGTTTATAGGAAATCAAACTGGCCAGGGACGCCACCAAAGTGCCCATGCCGCCGATATTCACCCCCAGCAGCAAATGCCGGGCGTCCTCAGTAAAGGGGGATAGCAGCATCACCGCCGGCACATTGCTGATCAGTTGGCTGGTCAAAGCGGATATCAGCATTTCCCGTCCGGCCAGCGCGCTTTGCAAAAACTGGCTGAAGGCGGGCCAGCGGGAAAGATTGCCCACAAAGATGAAAAAGGCGATAAAGGTCAGCAGCAAACCGTAATCCACATAGGCCAGGGCTTTTCTATCCGTTAGCCCGATGGAAGCAATCACGACGAGGGCGCACAGCCACACCGGGATCATGTTCAATACGGAGAGAATACAGATGACGAACAGGGATGCGTACAGACACAGGCGGCCTTTGCTTCGTTCCGGGTTTTTTCGCGGTTTTTGGCTGATTTGACCCGGGGCGGCAAACCGCCACAGAAACAGCAGGATCAAGGCCAGGCAAAATGCGCCCAAAGGCATGGTGACGGTGAAAAACTGCCCCAGCGTAAAATGATAGCGGCTGAACAAATACAGGTTTTGCGGATTGCCGATGGGCGTCAGCAGGCTGCCCAAGTTGGCGGCGGCCGTTTCCATGACGATGATAAAGATCAGCTTTTCTTCTTTTATGCTGTCGAACAGGGTGATGGTCAGCGGCACAAAGGTCAGCAAAGCCACGTCGTTGGTGATCAGCATGGAGCTGAAAAAGCAGATCAGCGTCAGGATAAAAAACAGCTTGCGGCAGTTGTCCGTATAGGAGAGCAGGCGGCAGGCCATAATGCGAAAAACATTTTCCTGCTGCAGGGCGGCCACCACCGCCATCAAACAAAACAGCAAGCCGATGACCCGGAAATCGATATAGGCCAAATATTGCCGGTCCGGCGGTATGAAAAACAGGGAAATAACGGTCAATAGCGCCGTCACTGTCAAAACGCATTCCCGGCGGCAAAACTCACGGATCTTATGCATGGCAGCCTCGATCATGGAATATAAAAAACATTTGCGACAAAGGATTTACCACAAAATATTGGCGCACACTACTTGCGAAAGCGTATTTGCGGAAGCGCATTCGCGAAAGGCTTTCGCGCAAAAACCCTTGCAAAAAATGCGCAACCTTATATAGTATACGCTTCCTTTTTCTTTATGGCAATCCTTTTTGCAGCCTTTTTACCAGTTCAAGGCCGGTTTTTGCCGCCGGCGATCTGCCGGGACAGGGCACAGCCGGTAAGGGGAGAGCGCCGGAAAAAAGACAAGGAAAAGGCAAGCCGCGGGTATAATCCCGGGGTATTCGCTTCATACTACCTGCGTATTTTATCATTACATTCCGGCAAAGGGGTACGGTATGCGCAAATTCTTCTGTCATTTTATCATCGGGGCGATTGCTTATCCTCTGATGGAAATCGCTTTTCGCGGTTATAGCCATTGGACCATGAGCATCACTGGCGGCTTGGCTTTCAATCTGTTGCTGGGGGTGGGAAAGCGCTTCCGCTATAAGCCGTTGGCGCTGCAAAGCCTGTTGGGGGCGGAAGCCATCACCGCTTTGGAGTTCGCCATGGGCTGCATCGTCAACAAGTGGTTGAAAATGGCGGTGTGGGATTACAGTCACCTGCCGGGGCATATTATGGGGCAGATTTGCCTGCCTTTTTTCGCCTTGTGGTATGCTCTTTGCCTGCCGGTGCTGTGGGCTGCTTCCCGCTTTCGCCGCCATCCCCATCCTTGGCTGAAAGCGTTTGCTATTGCCGGAAAAGCGCCGGAACAGGCGGGCTCCGGCCGGTAAAGCCGGGGAAGCCTTGCCGGCAAAAATAAAATGCCGTATAATGAGGATATACAGCGGCAAACCCAGGGTTTGCGCCATTTTTGCAAAGGAAATAGAAAACGGCGATATATGATAGTCCATGCTAAGGCCGGTTGGCGGCGGTTTGCCGCCATATGCCGGCAAATGCCTCCTCCCTGGCGGGAAGGGGCGCTGGCCCAATGGGGGGAGGCTTTGACCGCCCTCTACATACTGTTTACGCTGCTGCCCTTTCTTTTGATTTGCCTGCCCCACGGCTATCTGTCGGTCACGGCCTGCAAATACCATATGTTTACTGCGGCGGTTTTGCTTTATGCCGGGCTCAGCCTGGTTCTGGTCACATTGGCGGTGTGCAAGGGCTATCCCTGGCGCAGATGGCTGGCCTCCGGCGGCCTGGGGCGGCTCCACGGCAGTATCCCCTGGATCGCCGCCTTTTTGGCGGCGGCTTTTCTTTCCGCTTTGTGCAGCGACTGTCCGCAAACCGTCTGGTGGGGCGGCGGCCGCTACGAAGGCTTTTTCACCTTGCTTTCCTATGGCATAAGCTTTTTCTTGATCGCTTTATGGGCCAGGCCCCGGCGCATTTATGTGTACGCCCTGGCTTTCTCCACAGCGGTCAATTCCGGGCTGGCCTGGGCCCAATTTGCCGGCTATAACCCTTTGGGCCTATACCCGGCCGGATACAGCTATATGGACGCTCATATTCGCTACAGCGGCGAGTTCTTAGGCACGATTGGCAATGCGGATCTGTTCTCCGCCTTTTTGGTCCTGGCCATCCCCGTTTTGGCGGTGTATGGCCTTCGCTTCCGGGGGGACAAGCTGCGCTGGCCGGTGCTGGCCACGGCGGCGGCGGCGACGGCGGTTTTGCTGCGGGCCCGGGTGGCGGCGGGTGCGCTGGCCTTGGCCCTGTGCTTTGTGGTTGCCGTGCCGCTGCTGTACGGCAACAGCGCCAGATGGCGCAGGCGGTGGTTTGCATTGGCGGCTTTGGCCGCCCTCTGTCTGGCGGCGGCTGTGTTTTGCTTAGGCGAAAGCTGGGGCGGCTTTTGGGGCGAGCTGGCCCAGGTTTTGCATGGCCATATAGAAGACGGCTTTGGCTCCAGCCGCATCCTGATTTGGCGGAAGACCTTGGCTCTGGTACCGGAGCATTGGCTGCTGGGCGGCGGGCCGGATACTTTGGCCGCCCGTTTGCAGCTTTATTTTAGCCGCTATGTGCCGGAAAGCGGCGTCACCCTGCGCACCGTGGTGGATTGCGCCCATAACGAGTATTTGAACGACTTGGTCAATCTGGGCCTGCCGGCCCTGTTGTTCTATCTTACCGCTTTGGCTGTCACCGCCAGGGATTGCCTGAAGCATTACCGGCAGCCGGCGGTGGCTGCTTTGGCTTTGGCAGTTTTTGCCTATTCGGCGCAGGCCTTCTTTTGTTTTCGTTTATGTGTGACGGCCCCGTTGTTCTGGTTGGCCTGGGGCTTATTGGCGGCATGTTTGCGGCGGCAGGAAAGGCGGGAGGTATGAGCGGAGAAAAACAGCCCTATTCCTATGAGATCATTCGCAGCGGGCGGCGCAGCCTGTGTCTGGAGATCAGCGACGACATGCGCATTTTGGTTCGCGCGCCCCGGCAAATCAGCCCGGAAGCGGTGGAGCAGTTTGTCTGCAAGCACCGCAAGTGGCTGGATAAGCATTTGCCTTTGCAGCAGCAACGTCAGGCTTTTCAGGCTGCCATCGATAGTCAGGAGCAAACCCTGCGGCAACGGGCGCAGGAGGAGATCCCGCCTTTGGTCCGGCGCTATCAGGCGCAAATGGGGGTGGAGGCGGCCGGCATACGCATCACCGGGGCGGCCAAGCGTTTTGGCAGCTGCAGCGCCGTCAACCGTTTGTGCTTTTCCTGGCGGCTGATGGCCTATCCCCAGGCCGCTATAGAATATGTGGTGGTACATGAATTGTGCCATATCGTGCACAAGAACCACGGCCCGGCCTTTTACGCCCTGCTGGCCTCGGTGTTGCCGGATCATCGCAGCCGGGAGCGATTGCTCCGTTTTTAGCGCCTTCTTCCCGGCAGGGGCTATTGACAAGGCATAGAGCGGATGGTAAAATCGAAATATTGGAAGAATTGCATAGACAAAACGATGATCCGGACATGATGGCAAGAATACCGCTTTCCAGAGAGTGCGCCGTTTGCTGCAAGGGGCATAAGCCGGTTTTTGCCGTTACCGCCGGGGAGTGCGGGGGCGAACCCCTGCCGTGGGCCGCGTCAAGGCCGTCGAGAGGCCGCCGGGGCATAAGCCGCAGCGGCAATTCGGGTGGAACCGTGGAGCATAGCTTCACCCCGAGGGGGTGGAGCTTTTTTTATGGATAAGGAGGTTTTTATGCGTATTGAAATCAAAGGCTACGGCCAGGTGGAGGCTGGAGAAGGCCTGCCGGCCATCGCTATATTGAAAGAAACCGATAAGGATTTTGCCAAAAAAGCCTGCGTGGTTTTGGTCAACGGCCAGGCCAAGGATGTAAGCGTCTTGCCCCAGGAAGGGGACACTTTGGAATTTTTGACCTTTGACGACGAGGCGGGGGCCCATACCTTCCATCACAGCACCGCCCATATCATGGCCCAGGCCATACAGCATCTGTTCCCGGAAACCAAATTCGGCATCGGCCCGGCGATCAAAGACGGTTTTTACTATGACGTGGACAGCCCCCATGTGTTTACCGAGGCGGATCTGGCGGCGATAGAAAAAGAAATGACCCGTATTGTCAAGCAGAACCTGCCTTTCCGCCGGGAAGAATTGCCCCGGCAGGAAGCCTTGGCCCTGTTTGGCGAAAAAGAAGAGATCTATAAAGTGGAATTGATCAACGATTTGCCGGAGGACGCGGTGATCAGCGTCTACCGGCAAGGGGATTATCTGGATTTATGCGCCGGCCCCCATTTGCCTTCCACCGCCCAGGTCAAAGCCTTTAAACTGATGAGCCTGGCCGGCGCCTATTGGCGGGGCAGCGAAAAGAATAAAATGCTGCAGCGCATTTATGGCGTATCTTTCCCCAGCAAAGAGCAGTTGGCGGATCATTTGTATAAATTGGAGGAGGCCAAAAAGCGGGATCACCGCAAGCTAGGCAAGGAGCTGGGCCTCTTTGCCTTCCGGGATGAAGCCCCCGGCTTCCCCTTCTATCTGAACAACGGCATGACCCTACGAAATACGCTTATCGAATACTGGCGCCAGGTGCACAAAAAGTGGGATTACCTGGAGATCATGACGCCGCAGATCATGCGCAGGACCCTGTGGGAAACCAGCGGTCACTGGGAGCATTACAAGGACAATATGTATACGACCCTGATCGACGGCGAGGATTTTGCCATCAAGCCCATGAATTGCCCCGGCAGTATCCTGGTCTACGATCTGGAGCCGCATTCTTACCGGGAACTGCCTTTGCGCTATTCCGAGCTGGGCACCGTTCACCGTCATGAACTCTCCGGCGCGCTCCACGGCATGTTCCGCGTCCGCTGCTTTACCCAGGATGACGCGCATATCCTGCTGGCCAAGGAACAGATCAAGGATGAGGTGATGCGCATCACGCAGCTCTTTGACGAAGTATACTCCCTCTTCGGCCTGTCCTATACGATCGTACTCAGCACCATGCCGGAGGATCATATCGGTACGGAAGCGGACTGGGAGGTAGCGACCAACGCCCTGGCGGACGCCATCGCCAGCCTGGGCAAGCAATATACCATCAATCCCGGCGACGGCGCCTTCTACGGGCCGAAGCTGGATTTCCACATTGAGGATAGCTTGGGCCGGACCTGGCAGTGCGGCACCATCCAGTTGGATTATCAGCTGCCGGGCCGCTTCAACCTGGACTTCATCAACAGCAAGGGCGAGAAAGAATGTCCTGTGATGATCCATCGGGTTGTGTTCGGCTCCATCGAGCGGTTCATCGGCGTTATCACCGAGCATTTCGCCGGCGCTTTCCCGCTGTGGCTGGCCCCGGTGCAGGTGAAGATCACCACCATTACCGACCGGCAAAACGAATACGCCCATCAGGTGGCGAAAAAGCTGGAAGAAGCCGGCATCCGGGTGGAAGTGGATGACAGAAATGAAAAAATCGGCTATAAACTGCGGGCCGCCCAGGCGGAAAAGGTTCCCTATATGCTGGTATTGGGCGACAAAGAGCAGGAAGCGCAGGGCGCGGCCCTGCGCAAACGGCGCGAGGGCGATTTGGGATTTATGACCTTGGACGATATCATCCGCCGCCTGCAGGAAGAAATCGCTTCCAAATGCAACGATTAGCATGCGATGATCCGTATGCATCCATCAGCGGCAAAACGGCCGGTCGGGATACAGGCCCGGCTGCGGCGGTTGCCGCGGCTGCCCCGATAAAAACAGGCTTCGTTTGCAAGGCAAACGAAGCCTGTTTTTTCTTTGGATGGAAGATAGTGCAGGGATCAATCTTCCATAGGGGAATGTTCTTTTACTGCCGGCAGCCACTGTTCTTTATCGGCCAGGGCGGCCTGCGCTGCGGCTTGTTCGCTTTCTTTTTTGCTGCTGCCGGTGCCGCTGGCCAGCAAAAGCTTGCCCCAATAGGCGCCGCTTTTGAAGGTGGGGGCATGATCCGGGCCCCGGCTGTCCAATAATTTATAGGTTACCCCTTTGGTACTGTACTTTTGCACCGTTTCCTGCAGCAGGCTTTTTTTATCCTCGTAGTCTTCGGCGGAAAGCCGGTCCATTCTCTCTTTGAACTGGGCGTATAAAAACTGCCGCGCCTGCTCCAGGCCGCCGGCTTCAAACAATGCGCCCACCACGGCCTCAAAGGCGTCCGCCAAGACCGAAGGACGGCGGCGGTCGCCGCTTAGCTCCGAGCCTTTGCCCAGGAGCAGGGCCTCATCCAGACCCAGCTTTTTGGCCTGGGCGGCCAGAGACGATTCGCAGACGATGATGGCCCGCATTTTGCTTAATTCGCCCTCTCGAGCATTGGGGTAGGCAAGATACAGGTATTCGCCGATCAGCAGATCCAAAACCGCATCGCCCAGGTATTCCAGCCGCTGATTGTCTTCTGGGCGGCGTCCGCCCCTTTTTTTCCCCTCGAAAAAAGCGGGATGGGTAAGGGCTTGCCGCAGCAAATCCAGCCGTTGCCGGGGAAAAGACAGCGTGCCGGCCAAATCCGATATTTTCTGCATATGCGCGGCAGATTTATCCGCCGTCGATGAAAAATGCCGGTTCATAGCTTTATTCTCTGATTCTTTCTGTAATGATTTCCGCCATTTGGCGCAAGCTTTTGATTTGGCGCAATTTTATATCCGCCAAAGGAATGTCGAATTCTTCTTCCAGGGCCACGGCCAATTCCATCCATTCCAGGGAATCCATGGCCAATCCGTCGAAAGCAAAATCGCCGGTCAGGTCTTCTTCCCGGAGAGAGAACTGTTCCGCCAGGATTTGTTTCAGCCGCGCTTCTGTTTTCCTCACAGTATGGCCTCGGCGATTTTATCGGTCAAACGGTGTTGATAACAGTTTCTGGCCTGTTGGAAAGAGGCGGCGATGGCCTCCGCCCCGGAGGAACCGTGGCAGACGATGCTCAAGCCCTTGACGCCCAACAGCGGCGCGCCGCCGTAGGCCTGATAATCCAGGGCTTTTTTCATTTCGCGGAGGGCCGGTTTGATCAACAGCGCGCCCATCTTGCGGCTGAAACCGGCGGTCAGTTCTTTTTTGAGTATGGTGGTCAAAAGATGAAAGGCGCTTTCCATGCTTTTGATGGCGATATTGCCGGAAAAGCCGTCCGTCACCATTACGTCGTAGCCGCCGTTCAGCAGATCCCGTCCTTCCCGGTTGCCGATAAAATTCAGATCAGATCGGTTGAGCAAAGCATAGGCTTCCTGGGTCAAAGTATTGCCCTTATGTTCTTCCGTGCCATTGGAGAGCAAGCCTACCCGGGGCTGCTCCGCCACGCCGATGGCTTGAGCGTATACAGCGCCCATTTGCGCAAACTGCAAAAGCATCGGTGGCTCCACATCGGCGTTGACGCCGATATCGAGAAAGATCTTTTGCCCTTCCAGACTGGGCAGGGTGATGGCGATGGCCGGGCGCAGCAAATGGTCGATCTTGCCCAGAAGAATCACCGCCACCGCCATTTGGGCGGCGGTGGAACCGGCGGAGATCACCGCGTCGGCTTCGCCGTCTTTTACCATTTTGGTGGCGATCCAGATGGAACTGTCCCGCTTTTTCAGCAGGTTCTGCACGTTTTCATCCATGGCCATCACCTGGCTGGACGTCCGCCAGGATACATTGGCCGGCAGGGGTTGGGCTGGGCGGGCTTCTTCGCCGCCTACCAGAATAAACTGATCCCCGGCGGCATGTTCAGCCGCCTGCAGCGTGCCTTGAATCAAGGCGTCGGGTGCTTTGTCTCCGCCCATGGCGTCGATCGCAAAACGCATACAAACCTCCAAGCATTGTTCAGTGGCGAGAAACGGTTCGTTATTATTACCGCTACTATTATATCAAGGGGGCGGGCAAATTATCAATACAATTTGCGGCAAACGCATAAAAAGAGACCGCCCCATGGGGCGGCCTCCTGACATTGCGGAAGCAAAGCGGCATTGGCTTAGGCCTTGGCCGCCTTTTTCTCCGGGGCCGTACGGCCGTTATAAGAACCGCATTCCGGGCAAGCGTGATGCGGTTGACGCAAAGCGTGGCATTGCGGACATTCGGACAGAGCCGGTCCTTCCAGCGTATAGCGCATGGCCCGGTTCATCCGCCGGTTGGCTTTGGAGGTTTTCCCTTTGGGTACGCCCATTTGTTACACTCCTTTCTTACTCTCTACAAAATCCTTCAGTTTTTGCCAGCGGGGGTCGATTTGTTCCCCCTTGCAGGCGCAACTGCCGTTGTTTAGATCCTGGCCGCATACCGGACATAATCCGCGGCAATCCGGACGGCATAACGGCTGCATGGGCAAAGACAAATAAATTTCCGTCAAGATCTCCTGCGTGATATCGATGTCATTGCCGCTGAAATGGATGGTTTCTTCTTCTTCCGAGTCGTCGCTATCCTCCGGGGCAGGCTTTGCCTGCTGGGCGATATAAGTCCGGTGCAGATCGCCTGCGGCCGGCAGGAAAAACGCCTGCGCGCAGCGGCTGCAGGTCAGAACCAGCTTTCCTTGATAAGCGCCGTCGATTTTATACATGCCGTTGCCGCAGTTTTCTACCTGTCCGCGGAAAGTCAAATCCTCCGCGAACCGCAAATCGTCGTAGCCATAGCGGCTGCATTCCGGCATACAGCGCAAATCCATATCCAGATGCGCCCCGGGAATATTTCTCAGTTTGCTGATGTTAATCTGAATCATAATCGCATACCATACTATTATACCGGCTTGCAAACGCTCTGTCAATTATTATTTTTTCAGGCTTTCCACCAGTTCTTTGGTGTCTCTGGCGATCAACAATTCTTCATTGGTGGGGATGATATAAATCTTCGTTTTGGAGCCGGGTTTGCTGATTTCTTTTTCTTCACCGGCGCATTCATTGGCTTCTTCGTCGAAATCCGCGCCTAAGTAGGAGAGATGTTGGCAGATGGCACGGCGCATGGGCACGGAGTTTTCGCCGATGCCGGCGGTGAAGACGATGGCGTCCACGCCGTTTAATTCCGCCGCATAGGCGCCGATAAAGCGTACCACGGTGGTGACGAAGACTTCCAGCGCCATTTTGGCCCGGTCGTTGCCGTTTTTGGCGGCCTCAACCACGTCGCGCAAATCGCTGCCCACGCCGGAAAGACCCAGTAAACCGGATTTTTTATTGATCAAATCGCTCATTTGCGCCGGGGTAAGATTCTCTTTTTCCATGATATAAGGCACCAAAGAGGGATCGAAATCCCCGGTGCGGGTGCCCATCACCACGCCGGCCAGAGGGGTGAAGCCCATGGAGGTATCCTGCACTTCGCCGTTTTTGATGGCAGCCAGGGAAGAGCCGTTGCCCAGATGGCAGGTGATGATTTTGCAATCCTGCCGGCCCAACAATTCGGCGCAGCGCTGGGCGACGAAACGGTGGGAGGTGCCGTGGCAGCCGTAACGGCGGATCTGATATTTTTCATAGTATTCATAAGGCAGTCCGTACATATAGGAAGAGCGAGGCATGGTTTGATGGAAAGCGGTATCCACCACCACGGTCATGGGCACGCCGGGTATTTTTTCCTGGCAGGCCCGCATACCTTTTACCGCCGCCGGATTGTGTAAAGGCGCCATTTCGGTCAGGCTTTCCAGGGTATTGATGGCTTGTTCGTCGATCAAGCAGGCTTTGATAAAGGCGGTGCCGCCATGGACCACCCGGTGGCCTACGGCGTCGATTTCTTTCATGCTCTGAATAACGCCGTGTTCCGGCGAGGTCAGGGCCGCTACCATGGTCTCGATGGCCACCCCGTGATCGGCGATATCCTGTTCCAGGAAAATCTTGTCTATGCCTGGACGTTTGTGGGTGATGGTAGAACCGGGAATACCGATTTTTTCTATGTAGCCGCTGGCCATAACCTGCTCGGTGTTCATGTCGAACAATTGATACTTCAGCGAGGAACTGCCGGAATTCAAAACCAAAATATTCATTCGTCTGCCTCCATCATTATTTTCTTTGGAAATAATTTATATTTAATTATATACCAAAGCACAGTTGCATAACAAGTATTTTATTGAGGAGTTTGTATGAATAGTGTGAATAAAATAAAATCTACGGCGAAGGTACTTTTGCCGCTGATTTTTGTGGGTATGTTATTGTGGCCGCAGCAGGCCGCCGGGGCGGCGGCGGAGGCTTTGCAGTTGTGGTGGCAGGCTATCGTCCCGGCTTTGCTGCCCTTTTTTATCTGTTTTGAATTGTTCATGGCTCTGGATACGGTCCAGGGTTGGGCCCGGCCTTTGGAGGCGTTGATGCGGCCGCTGTTTGCTTTGCCCGGCGCGGCCTCTCTGGCGGTGGTCTTGGGCTTTTGCTGCGGTTTCCCCAGCGGGGCGGTGATTGCCGCCGCTTTGCGCCGCCGGGGGCAAATCAGCCGGGAGGAAGCCGCCCGGCTGATCGCTTTTACCAATAATGCCAGCCCGTTGTATATCAGCCTGGGTGTGGCCGGGGGCATTCTGGGCTGCCGCCAGGCCGCGCCGGTGTTATTGTTTTGCCAGTATTCCGGCAATTTGCTGTGGGGCCTGCTGTTGTCTTTGGGAAAGCGGCGCCATCCCGGCCCGTCCGGGCCGTACGTTCTGTCTCTGCCGCCGGCGGCCGGCCGTCCTGCCTGGGGTCTGCTGTTGAAAGAAAGCGCCCGGCAGGCGGCGGAAAACGTGACGTTGATCGGCTGCTATATGTGCTTTTTTTCGGTGCTGACCGCTTTGCTGCTGTCCCTGTGGCAGCTGGCTGCGCCGGCCGGGGTCGGCCAGGGCCTTTCCGCCGCCGTGGCCGGGTTTTGGGAGATGAGCCTGGGCGTCAAAGCCCTGGCGGATTTGCCTCTGCAACAGGCCCTACCCTGGACGGCGCTGATCTTGGCCTGGGGCGGCGTTTCCGTCCAGGCCCAGGTGGCGGCGATGGTCGCCGGCGGCGGCGTTTCCCTGCGCTGGTATTTCCTGGGCAGGGTGTTTCACTGCCTCTATTCCTATGCCATGGCCCGCTTTTTGCTGTCTTTTCTCCCACTGCCTGCAGCCGCCTGGCCCGTGACTGGGCCGGAGCCTTCCGTTTTCTGTTTTGGCGGCAGGGGGTTTTGGCCCTGACGGTTTGGCTGGCCCTGGCTTTATGTCTGAGGTTACGCGGCAAACACGATGGCAAACGGTGACGGTTTTCTATATTCGCATATTTGGCGCGGATCCGGTTACAATAAGCGGAGATGAAAAGCCAGGAGGGATGATTATGTTTGATCTGATGCCCTATGACCGGCGCCGCCGTTTGGCCGCCTATGATCCCTTTGCGGAAATCTTGGATTGGCGAAAATCCTTATTGGACGGCAGCGGCTTGAAAGACTTTCGTACCGATATCAAGGACGCAGGCGACGCCTACGAACTGGCGGCGGATCTGCCCGGCTGCCAAAAAGAAGACATCCATGTGGAGCTGAACGACGGCTATTTGACCGTGCGCGCCGAACGCCGCTGCGAAAATGAGGAAAAGGATGAAAAAGACCGCTATATCCATCGGGAACGCAGTTGGGGCGTATACAAGCGCAGCTTCGATGTGGGCCATGTGGATACGGACAAGATCAGCGCCGTTTATAAAGACGGCGTGCTGAAGCTGACCTTGCCCAAACGCGATCCGGAAAAACCCGTTTCCCGCAGCATCGATATCCAATAGGCGGATCGGTCTGTTTTTCCGGCATCCAATGCCTCGTCCGGCGGAGGCCGGCGCGGGAAGCCAAAAAAACGCGGCGTATAGCTGGTGCTATGCGTCGCGTTTTTTTGGGCGCAAGGCTTTGTTGTGTGATGGATATATGCTATAATTGGTAATGTGTGTAATAAAATCAAATAAATGAAAAGGGGAGTATCAATGGAACAAATCGGCGATTTTTTGTTGCAATTGGGTATGACGGCCGGCGTGCGGATCTTGGAAGCCCTGGTGGTGCTGGTGGTCGGTTGCCAACTGATCAAATGGCTGCTGCGTAAGCTGCCCAAGGGCATCGCTTTTTCCCGTTTGGACAAAACCCTGCAATCCTTTGCCCTTAGTTTTATCAAGGTTTTG
The DNA here is from genome assembly GCA_024679955.1 of Bacillota bacterium. Lineage (GTDB taxonomy): Bacteria > Bacillota > Dehalobacteriia > UBA4068 > UBA4068 > JAILCQ01. The sequence continues at coordinate 50,707 of JAILCQ010000009.1, forward strand.
CTGTATGTGCTGCTGTTCCTCATTCTTGCTTACATACTGGGCCTGCCTACCACGTCTTTGATCACGGTATTGGCTTCCGCCGGTATCGCCGTGGGCCTGGCTTTGCAGGGCGCTTTGAGCAATTTGGCCGGCGGCCTGATGATACTGCTGTTCAAGCCCTTTAAAATCGGGGATTATATCGAGGCCGGCTCTTGCAGCGGCTATGTGGAAAAAATCACCATTTTTTATACCATCATCCGGACCATCGACAATCGCCTGGCTTCTTTACCCAACGGCGCGCTGACCAATTCCAACATTATCAACTATACCGCCAATCCCTATAGGCTGGTATGTCTGGATATCGGCGTGGCATACGGCGCCGATATCCAGCAGGTAAAACAGGTCCTTATGGAAACGGCAAAGGCCCATCCATTGTGCGAACTGGATCAGGGAGAACCGCTGGTGGCCCTGAACAAATATGGCGAAAGCTCGCTGGACTTTATCCTGCGGGCCTGGGTCAAAACGGAGAACTATTGGGATATGTATTTTTCCCTGAACGAGCAGATCAAGGCGGCCTTGGATCAAGCGGGCATAGAGATCCCTTTCCCCCAGATGGATGTGCATTTGCATCAGCCGCTGCAACAGGCGGACGGACAGTAGCAAGGCTTTGCCTTTGGCTCGATGGTGAAGATAAACGTACGAAACCGGAAATAGAAAAAAGCCCGACGCCTAGAAAGCGCCGGGCTTTGGCTTATGGCAAGCTTGGTTGTGCAAAATCCGATTACAGGAAAGGGCTAAAGTATGCCGCCGGTTTACGGTACGGTAACGCTTTTGGCCAAATTGCGGGGTTGGTCAATGTCGCAATCCCGGTACAGGGCCGCGTAATAGGCCAAGAGCTGCAAGGGGATGACGCTCAACACCGGGGTCAGAAGCTCGTCGGTTTCCGGCAAATGAATGACGGCGTCCGCCACATGTTCCACTTCCGGCGCCGCGCCCCGGGTCAGGGCGATGACATAGGCGCCCCGGGTCTTCAGCTCCACGATATTGCTGACCATCATTTTCAGCAGCGGTTCCTGGGTGGCCAGGGCGATCACCGGCACTTTCGGGGTGATCAAAGCGATGGTGCCATGTTTCAGTTCGCCGGCGGCATAGGCCTCGGCATGAATATAGGAAATCTCTTTGAGCTTCAGCGCTCCTTCCTGGGCCACTGCATAATCCAGCCCCCGGCCGATGAAAAAGGCGTCTTGCCAATCGCTTATGGTTTTGGCCAGGGTCTTGATGGTTTCTTCATTTTCCGCAAGCAAAGCCGCCGCCAGTTGCGGCAATTGATACATCGCCTTCAGCCAGACGTTCAGCTGTTCATCGCTATGCCGCTGCAAAATTTGGGCCAGATGGAAAGCCAGCATGTACAGCAGCATCAATTGGCTGCTGTAGGCTTTGGTAGAGGCCACGGCGATTTCCGGCCCCGCCATGGTGTAGAGCACCTGATCCGCTTCCCGGGCAATGGTGGAATCCACCACATTGCAGATGGCCAAAACCTTGGCGCCGTTTTCCCGAAATACGCGCAAAGCCGCCAAGGTATCCATGGTTTCCCCGGATTGGGAGATGACGACGCCCAAAGTATGCTGGTCGATCAGCGGATCGTTATGGATAAACTCCGAAGCCAGCTCCACCATGACCGGCATGCGCAGCAGCTTTTCGATGACCTGTTTGCCGATGAGGCCGGCGTGGTAGGCGGTGCCGCAGGCCACGATGGCGATTTGATCGATATTCTGCAGATCCTGCTTTTGCAAAGCCAGTTCGTTTAAATCGACGCGCCGGCAATCTTCCTGAAGCCGTCCCTGCATGGTTTGGGCCAACACCTTGGGTTGTTCATGGATTTCTTTCAGCATGAAATGGGGGTAGCCGCCCTTTTTGGCTGCTTCTTTGTCCCAGTCGATATGCTTGACGCTGCGTTCCACTTTTTGCCCCTGGTTGTAAATGACCACGCCCTGATCGCTTACATCCGCAATATCTCCGTTTTGCAGGATGATCATCTCTCTGGTGTAATCGATCAAAGCGGACATATCGCTGGCAAAGTAATATTCCCCTTGCCCGATGCCGATGATCAGCGGATTGTCCAATCTGGCAGCCACGATGCGCCGGGGTTCCTCCAGGCACAGGGCCAGCATGGCGTAAAAGCCTTTTACATGGCCGCAGGCTTCCTGCATGGCGGCCAATAGATCGCCCTGATAATATTGTTCCAGCAGATGGGGCAAAACTTCGGTATCGGTGTCGGAAAGAAAATGATGCCCCTGGTCTTGCAGCGCCGCTTTTACTTCCTGATAGTTTTCGATGATGCCGTTGTGCACCAAAGCGATTTTTTGCCGGCAATCCACATGGGGATGACAATTGATATCCGAAGGTTTGCCATGGGTAGCCCAACGGGTGTGGCCGATACCGGCGGTGGCCGAACCGTATTGCCCGCCGATCTTTTTGTCCAATTCGGCGATTTTGCCGGTGGATTTGTAAATATTCAGACGGCCTTCTTCGATGGTGGCTATGCCCGCAGAATCATATCCCCGGTATTCCTGGGCGTATAAACCTTCCAGAAGCACAGGGATAGCCAAGCGGGACCCTAGATAGCCGATAATTCCGCACATATAGTAACCCCCAAACGTTAGATTCAATTGGATTCAAAACATATTTATATTCTGTATTTGATTTTTTTATTCCTGCTTTTTTCGACTTCGGGGCGGCGGGGCAAAGCTTAAAGCAATTTGTCCAGACCCACCGTTACCCCGCTCAATTCGCCGATTTTCCGCAGGGCCAAAGCCACGCCGGGGAAAAAGCAATGCTGGTTGATGGAATCCTGGCGTATGGTCAGGGTTTGTCCCGGCGCGCCGAAAACCACTTCCTGACTGGCTACATAGCCGGGCAGGCGCATGCTGTGCACCCGGGCCCCCTGATAATCGCCGCCGCGGCTGCCGGCGATCATTTCGATTTCATGGGCCGCGCCCTGGGCATGCACTTGGCGAACGGCGCTGATCATTTCCATGGTGCGCAAGGCGGTGCCGGAAGGCGCGTCCATTTTATTTTCATGATGCCGCTCGATGATTTCGTATTGCGGCAAATAGCGGGCCGCTTCCACGGCGAAACGCATCATCAGCACGGCGGTGATGGCGAAATTGGCGGCGATGAACAGCGGCGCATGATGCAGCTCGCTCAATTGCCGCAATTCGTTGATATCCCGCTCCGTTAAGCCGGTGGTCCCCACTACGCAGGGCAAATCTTCGCCCAGGGCCAGGCGTAAATTGCGCAGTACGGCCTGGGGATTGGTGAAATCCAGCATCACGTCTGGTTTGCTGCGGCGGATGGCCTGCACCAAATCTTTTTCCACGGTCACGCCAATGGGGCCGCAGCCTGCCAACAGGCCGATATCTTCGCCTTCCTGGCGAATGTCCACCGCGGCGACGATTTGCATGTCCGCTTCGCCGATGATGCCGGCGGACATGGCTTTGCCCATTCTTCCGGAAGCACCGTTGACCAATACGTTTATCATAAAAAGAGCTCCTTCCTGACATTTTTAGGAAGGAGTTCTGCGAAAAATGCTAAAATCCTGCAAAACGCCTATTCTTCTGCTTTTTCTTCCTCTTCTTCCACGGCCTGCGCATAGGAAAAGCGGCTGGGGGCGGCAGCCGGTATGCTCAAGGAAGATTCCAGGCGTATAATGGGATACACGCGGTATAAAGTGTTGAGGCTTTCGATGATGCCGCCGGGATAAGTCAAACCGGCGGATAAAGCTTCGGCGTCGCCGATGGCTTTGATCACCACGGGAAAGAGCAGGGGATCCCCGTCTATGGTGATGGAATAGCCGTCCGCCCGGTTGTCGATCTCCGAAATGGCGGTATGAATGGTCACCCGCGTATTGTTGATGGCCACCGCTTCCGCGCCGGTGACGAACATTTCGTTGATGATATCGATCACGTCGTAAAACATCAGGTTGGAATCGCCGGTGATGGTGACACTGATCCCCGGGCCTTCCACCGGCGCGTCGCCGATGGCGGATTGCAAAGTCTCGATACGGCTGCGCAAGGCGGTGGAAAGGCTTTCCCCGGACATGTTCAGCGTTTCCAATTCCTGCAATTCGCTTTCCAGGCTGTCCAGTTCTTCCTGCAATTGCTCTTTGTTGTCATTGACGCTTTTCAAGATCATCGCCAAATTGGACTGGCTTTCCGAGGACAGATCGCCGGAAAGCACGGTATTGGTTTGATATTGCGCCGCCAGCAAAAAACCAAAGCAGAGAAACATCAAAGTCAGGGGCCATTGCCAGTTGCGAAAGACCGGCTTCCGTTGTTTATTGGTCATCGTCCGCCCCCTCTCTTTCCGCCAATTGTTTCGCTTTTTCCAGCTTTTTCCGGCGGTGGCGCAGGATCGCCCCATGGCGGATGGCGCCGATATTGGAGAAAATGCGAATGCCGAAAGCGATTACCGCCGCCAAATACAGATCCAGCCCCACCATATCGCCAAAGAAAGCCAAAAACGCGGCGATAACGGCGTTCAGGAAAAAGCCGGATATCAAAATCATACCGTCGAATTTATTCTCCAGCACGGCCCGCCAGCCGCCCAACAGTGAATCCATGCCGGCCAAAACGGCGATGGCCAGATAGCTGGAATAGGCGATGGGGATGGAAAAGGTCAGCAAAGAACCCAGCAACAGACCGATGATCAACCCCAAAATCGGTAACCACATGACGACAGCCTCCTCATTTATTCGGTTTCCGTGGTACGGTTTTCCCGATATACTTGCATATAATTGGTGGAATAGGTGCCGGTGTAGGCCGGGATGACGATATTGTCGGCTTTGACGGCATTGATCGGTATTTCTTTATAGACCAGGGCGATATACCGTCCGCTGGCCTGCAGCTGTTCCATCAGGGCGTCGCCGTTGCCGATAAAGGAAATCTCATAAGGCGGGGCGATACGGGTGGAGTTCACCATGATCACCGTGCCCACGCAGCGAATGCTGGAAGAATCAATGATGCGGATACCGTTGATGGATATGGCTTCCGCATTGGTCAAAGCTTTTACCAAATACAGCAGATCTTTATCATGTACGATAAAATTCTCCGCGTTATAGGTAACGGGATTGTTCTTTTTGGCCAATTCCGCACCGGCGCTGTTGTCGTCCAGGGTCACGACGATGCCCGGGCCCGATACCGGGGTATAGCCGGCCACCAGATTGATCTTTGCCAGGGAATCGTTTAGAATGTTCAGCATGCTTTCGCTCTCGGCGGATTCTTTATGGATGTTTTCTATATTTTGCCGGATATTGACGATTTTCTGCTCCAGTTCCGCGCTTTCCGCTTCCTGCTTCTCGATATAATCGATCAGTTCCTGGTTATTGTTGTCGATTTGAGCCAGCTGCGCCATATTGGTACGGGCGGCAATGATGATCATTACCCCCAGCAAAAGCGCCAAAGCGCTCAAATATAAAACATTTTTCATCCGGATATGGTTCGGCGTATGTCGGGAATTGCTTTTTTCCATATCTTTGCCTTTCTCTGGGGTTACCGGCTTGCGAAACCCATGGTAAGCGCGTTTTCGACGCACAAAAACATTATACTATAAAATAGGGGATGCGCAAATGGTATTTGAAAAAAATAACAGTTCTTTGTTGCGTAAAGGTTTTTTTGCGCCCGCCGTCGAAACTATTTATGGTTTTTAATTGTCTTTAATCAGGGAAAAACGCAAGCGAAGGCGGAGGTTTTTTCTGTTATCCGGCGGGGCCGGCCTTGCTTTGGCGGCCTGCGCCTGTATGCCCCCGGATGGGGGCGAAGCATACGCCCCTGGGGAAATGCCGTAAGGAGGGAATACGTTTGTCGTTTTTTACGTCTGTGAATTGGACGGTAGGAAAGGTGATCGCTTCCGTTTGCGATATCGCCATTTTATCCTATATTATATATCGCCTGCTGATTTTAATACGCGGTACCCGGGCGGTGCAGCTGATCAAAGGCTTGCTGTTTTTGCTGATTTTGGCTACGGTAAGCGATTGGTTGGGTTTGCGGGCGTTGAATTGGATATTGGAACAGTTCTGGGCGGTGATTTTCGTGGCCTTGGCGGTGGTGTTCCAGCCGGAATTGCGCCGCACTTTGGAACAATTGGGCCGGGGACAATTTTTGCCCGTGCATAGTTCATCGCTGACCACCGGCGATATCGTTCATATTATAGACGAAATTACCGGGGCAATTGTTTCCTGCGCCAAAACGAAAACCGGCGCTTTGATCATCGTGGAGCGGGATACGGGCTTGAACGATTATATCGAAACCGGCGTGGCCATCGACGCCGCCGTCTCGGAGGAATTGTTGACCAATATTTTTGTGGTCAATACCCCTCTGCATGACGGCGCGGCGATCATCCGCGGCGACCGGGTAGCCGCCGCCGCCTGCTTTTTGCCGTTATCCGACAATCCGTATATCAGTTTGTCTTTGGGCACCCGGCATCGGGCCGCCATCGGTATATCGGAAGTTTCCGATTGCCTGGCCTTGGTGGTATCGGAAGAAACGGGCGTCATTTCTTTTGCCCAGGATGGCAAACTGGTGCGGCATCTGGATGAAAAACAGCTGCGGGAAATGCTTTCCATGCAGTTGACCATGGAGGGCGGCAAGGAAACCATATGGCAAAAGGGTAAGGGGGTGTTACGCCGTGGTTGAGAATATCGGTAAAGAGCCGGAAAACATTTTGCCGGATGCGCAGCCGCCGGCAGCCCCGGAGCCTGTAATCGAGGAAGATACCGGGTCTGTTCAAGACGTTGACGCCGGCCCCGCCTTGTCAGATTCCACGGAGGAACAGCCCCCGGAAGAGGAGCGTGAACCCTTTTTTGAGCAACCCCATGAAACGGACAATGCCGGCGATTTGAAAGAGAGAATCAAACGTAGGATACAGCATAATCTATTGTATAAAATATCCGCCATTATTTTGGCGGCCCTGCTATGGACTTATGTGACGGCCAGCCAGAATCCCTTGACCGAGGCCACTTATACCATACCCATCGAGCAGAGAAATTTGTCCTCGGAATTGGCGCTGATGGAGCAAAACCATCAGGTGCAGATCCGCGTGCAGGGCAATTCCACCGTGATCGGCGACTTGACCACCAAGGATTTCGCCGCCTATATCGATTGCACGGGGGTATTGGCCGGTGAAGCCACTTTGCAGGTAAAGGTGGATTTGCCCCCCGGCGTACAATTGGTTTCCCAAAGCCCGGAGTCCATCGACGTGACCATCGAAAACGTGGTTTCGGAAGTTTTTTCCGTGGAATTGAAGATCATCGGCCAGCCGGCGGAGGGCTTTTCCCTGATGGACGCTATGCTGACGCCGTCGCAGATCACCGTGTACGGCCCGGCGGAGCGGATGAAGCAAGTCAGCGCCGTGGCGGTCAGCGCCGACGTTACGGATGCGGTAAACAGCTATAATCAGAATCTGTCCCTGGAGGTTTTGGACGCCTCCGGCGTCAATATCAGCCAATGGTTCACGATCGTGCCCAACACCTGCAATGTGGTGATCCCCATTTCCGCCTCCATGCCGGAAAAAGAGGTGGCGGTGTCGGCGGTGGTCAACGGCCAACCCGCCGCCGGTTTCCAGGTCAGCCAGGTGGTGGTGGAACCCTCCACGGTAAGGATACTGGGCGATATGGATACGTTGAGATCGCTGTATTATGTGGAAACGCAGCCCATCGACGTGAGCGGCCTGCGGGAAAGCATCACCCGCACGGTGGATCTGGTGGCCGAAAACGGCGTCACCCTGAGTACCGCCAGCGTGACTGTGGCCATTAAGATCGACGCGGTTTCCACGGCCTCTGTCAGCAAACACTTGCTGCATGTGGAAAACCTGAAGGATACTTTAAGCGCCGCCGTGCCTGATCTGACGGTGGAGATCACCGTATCCGGCCCCGCCGCGCTGATCCAGGATTTGGATCCCACCATGGTGATCCCTTATGTGGAATGCTCGGAAATCACCGAGCCGGGCACGTATACGCTGCCGGTCCGGGTATCCTTGCCTTCCAATCTCAGCGCGGTATCCTGCGCTCCCGATACGGTATCCGTGCAGATCAGCGCCAAAAGCGGCAACGAGCCGTCAACGGAAAACGGCGCGGCCGGCGACGGAGAAGCCGTCAACGGGGCCGATGTAAAGGTAGGGAGCGAATGAGCCGGGGGCAAGCGGCCCCCATCACCGTGAAAATACCTTTGGGACAGCTGCACAGCCGGGAAGAAGAACAACAAATCCTGCGCTGTCTGGCGGCGAAAAAACTGCGGATGAAACCGGGGGAGGTATTCCGCCTGGCTTTGCGAAAAAAGTCTTTGGACGCCCGGGATAAAAACAATTTGCTGTTTATTTATCAGGTGGAAATCAACGGCAAGGAAGAAGCGCCGCTGCGCTGGCCGCAGAGAAGGCCCGCTTCCCAAAGACCGGTGGTGATCGGGTTGGGGCCTGCCGGTTTGTTCGCCGCTTTGGCTTTGGCGGAGGCCGGTTTGCAGCCTGTGGTGATAGAAAAAGGCCTGCCGCTGCAGGAACGCCTGGGGGCGGTGGAACGTTTTTGGCAAACCGGCCGTCTGGACTGCAGCAGCAATATCCAATTCGGCCAGGGCGGCGCGGGGGCTTTTTCCGACGGCAAACTCACCAGCCGCAGCAAAGACCCGCTGGCGCGGCAGGTGTTCCGCCTGCTGCGGCAGTACGGCGCCGAAGGCGAAATCGAGTACTGGTACCGGCCGCATATCGGCAGCGACCGTTTGCCGGCTATCGTCGACGGCATATGCCGGCGCATTGCCGGTCTGGGCGGCAGCTTTTATTATCAAACCGCTTTGACGGATATGGAAATCGTCCGGGGCCGTTTACGATCCCTTACTTTGGAAAAAGAAGGCGCGTCATGGCAGGCTGCCGCGGAAAACGTGATCCTGGCTGCCGGCAACGGCGCTTGGGATCTTTACCGCCTGGCCTACCGGCGCGGTCTGGCCATGGAGGCCAAACCTTTTGCCGTGGGCCTGCGCCTGGAGCACAGCCAGGAAAAGATCGACCGCGGCCGCTATGGGGATTTTGCCGGTCATCCGCTGCTGCCGGCGGCGGATTATCAGCTGACCTATCGCAATCCTGCGGACGGCCGGGGGGTGTACACCTTTTGCATGTGTCCCGGCGGGCATGTGGTCAACGCCTCGTCGGCGGAGGCCGCGCTGGTCACCAACGGCGCTTCTCAGGCCGCCCGGGACAGCGGACGGGCCAACAGCGCGGTGGTGGCGGCGGTAGCGCCGGGACGGGATTTCGGCGACGGGCCTTTGGCCGGCCTGGAATGGCAGATGGCCTTGGAAAAACAGGCGTATCAGGTCAGCGGCAGCTACGCCTTGCCCAGCCAAAGCGTGGAAGAATTCTTAGCCGGGCAACCGGCGCGAAAACCTTTGTATGGGTTTCAGCCTTTGAGCTGCGGCGTGGCAGCCGCGGATTTGCGGCGTTTGCTGCCCGGCCCATTGGCGGGCGCCATCGGCGACGCCATAACGTATTGGCAAAGGCAGATCCCGGATTTTCACCGGCAGGGTTTTTTGGCGGCCATCGAAACCAGGACTTCGGCGCCGGTACGCCTGCTGCGGGGGGAAAACCGGCAAAGCCTGTCCGCGGAAGGTTTGTTCCCGGCAGGCGAAGGCGCGGGATATGCCGGCGGCATCATCAGCAGCGCCGTGGACGGGTTAAAAAGCGCCTATGCGCTTATGGAAAGGATAAAAACAGAATGAGTAGAAAATTTGGTACGGACGGAATACGAGGAAAAGCCGGGGTGATGTTGACCCCCGAATTGGCCTACCGGCTGGGCTTGGCCGCGGCCGTGGCTTTAAGCGATAAAGGCAAGGAAAAATCCACGATTCTCATCGGTAAAGATACGCGGATATCCGGCGACATGCTGGAATCTGCTTTGGCGGCGGGTTTGGTTGCCGCCGGCGTGGACGTGGTGCTGCTGGGCGTGATCCCTACCCCTGGCGTGGCGGCGCTGCTGCGTCATTTGCACGGAGACGCCGCGGCGGTGATTTCCGCCTCCCACAATCCGTATTATGACAACGGCATTAAATTCTTCGCCCGTGGCGGCTATAAATTGCCGGATGAAGTGGAAGATCAACTGGAGGCGCTGATGGACGATCCCCAGGCGATCCCCAGGGCTACGGACGGCCGTATCGGCCGCATCCATATGTATCCGCAGGCCATCGAAACCTATGCCGGTTTGCTGCTGCAGCAGCAAAGCCCGGATCTGCAGGGCATGAAGATCGCTTTGGATTGCGCCAACGGCGCGTCCTATCAGCTGATGCCGGCATTGCTGCGCCGTTTAGGCGCGGAAGTGACGGTATGCGGCGACCGGCCCAACGGCGTGAACATCAACGACCATTGCGGCAGCACCCATCTGGCCGCTTTACAAAAACTGGTATTGCAGGAGAAGGCTGATTTGGGCCTGGCTTTTGACGGCGACGCCGACCGTTTGCTGGCCATCGACGAAACCGGCGAGGAAGTGGACGGCGATCATTTGCTGGCCATTATCGCCACCTGGCTGAAAGAACAGGATATGCTGACCGCCAATCGCATCGTGGTGACCCAAATGAGCAATATGGGCTTGAAGCTGGCCATGGAAAAGATCGGCGTGGAGGTGGAAGACACCAAGGTCGGCGACCGCTACGTGCTGGAAAGGATGCTGGCCACTGGGGCCGCCGCCGGCGGCGAGCAATCGGGGCATTTGATCCTTTCCCATTACAATACCACCGGGGACGGCCCTGCTGCCGCCTTGCAGCTGCTGCGCATCATCCGGGAATATAAGAAGCCCCTGAGCCAATTGAAGGGGATCATGGAGCGTTTGCCCCAGGTTTTGGTCAATGTCAAGGTGGCGCAAAAAGAAGGCTGGCAGGAAAAAGAAGCCATCCGTCAGGCCATCGCCGCCGGCGAGGCGGATTTGAACGGCCAGGGCCGCATCCTGCTGCGTCCCTCCGGCACCGAGCCGGTGATCCGGGTCATGGCCGAAGGCCGGGATCTGGCCCTGCTGGAATCCGTGGTGGATCGCATCGCCAGGGCGGTGGACGCTTCTTTGAATTAGATCTGCGAAGGAAACCGCTTTTTATTTTAATAGCATAGACAGAAAAAAACCTTGCGGGGGATGCGCTTGACCGTTCTTTCCCCGCAAGGTTTTTTCGCAAAAGGGCTAGTAATTGTTGTTGCCGCTATTGCTGTTGTTGCCATAAATGGTAGAAGAAGCGCTGTTTACCGCAGAAGTCTGGCCCTGAGACAGAGCGTGTTCGGCAAAAGCGACCATTTTTTTGGTCATATTGCCGCCCACATAACCGTTTTGACGGGAAGACAGCTGACCTTTATCGATCTGATCGTAATTGGAAATACCCAGTTCGTTGGCAACTTCCATTTTGAAGTTATTCAAAGCATGAGAAGCGCCGGGAACGGAAGGCATATTGTTGTTGCTGCGCATTGATTTTCACCTCCTTTATGCTTGCTGAGGCTATTGTGTGAGAAAAGCATATCTCTTATACCGTGCAATTTTTTCCTTTTTGGATAAATTGTTTTTTAATATTCAAAATAACGACGAACGGCGGCGGCAAAAACGGACGTCGCCGGGACAGGCTTACTAAAAAGCCGCTTTGGGAAAATTGCCGCGCCTGGACACAATAGAAAACAGGCGCGACCGTTGGCCGCGCCTGTTTTGTCACGCTGTTGCGGATGGGCAAAATCATCTTTTTTTGTAAAGAACGAGTTCCGGATCGGCGCCGTCCTTGCCGTAGGTGCTGACCATAATGAAATCCATGTTGGCCAGCACGCCAAAGCACCGTTCTCCGCCGAACTGGGATTCCAGTTGATTCCCCAGATAGGTCGTGCCGTCATCCAGGAATTTCACGACCTCTCCGTTGGGCAGCCGGTAGGGGAGATTCACAAATTTCCCCACCAGAGCGTTGAGCTTTTCTACCCGGGGCATGCCTTCGATATGGAGGCTGTTGATTTCTTCCGTCAATTGCTTTTTGAAGGCCTCAAATTGACCGCCGTCGCTGAGGGCTTCGTATCTTTTCCAATAGTCCAGCTTCGGCAGGGTCTGCTTTAAATAAGCCCGGGCCTGTTCTTCGGAAAAATTTTCACTGACCATATGTCCGACGCAGACGTCGATCAGATCATCCATATCGTGATAGGTATAGGTCCCGTCCGCATAGCACCATTGGCAATAGTCCTCATTGAGGGCTCCGTCTTTGTCCCGGCCGATGATGCCGTCTTCCAGCGGCATGCCGCAGCATTGGCAGATCAGCTGCCGGGGAGAACCCAGCAGAGTATTGATGGAAACGTTGAAAACTTTGGAAAGCTGTTTCAGCGTCTCGGTGTTGGGCACCGTTTCGCCGTTTTCCCAACGGGATACCGCCTGCCGGGTGACAAAAACCTTTTCCGCCAATTCGTCCTGGGACAAGCCGTGCTTTGATCTTAGCTCATATAGTACGTCTTTTGTGTCCATGCAATCGCCTCCCATACCTGATTATAATACGAAACCGCCGGATTGCAAGCAACCGGCTGTTGCCCCAGCCGCTGCCGGCCGAAAGCAAGAAACCCGCCGTCGCTTTCTTTCAGAAAGGAAAGCGCAGCGGGTATTCCTATATATTTTGCATGCGAAAAAAGCTTACCGATTTTTTGCCGTTTTTTTGGCGTCCCGGCGCACCGCCGCCATAAAACGGGGCAGAACCAGATAGCGCCGCCAGCGGGAGGGTTGCTGAAGCAGACGGTACAGCCATTCCAGACGCAATTTTTGCATGAACTGCGGCGCTCTTTTTAAATTGCCGCATATCACGTCAAAACTGCCGCCGACGCCCATGGCTACCGCCGCGCCCAAACGGTGGGCGTTTTCGGCCAGCCATTTTTCCTGGAAGGGCATGCCCAAACCGGCGAACAGCAAAGCCGGGCGGGCCTTTTGTATGGCGGAAATCACCTGTTCTTCCCGGTCGCGGAAATAGCCGTTTTCCGTGCCGGCGATCTGCAGGCCGGGATATTGCTTTTGCAGTTTTTCCGCGGCAGCCGCCGCTACGCCGGGCTTGGAGCCCAGCAGATATACCGGCCAGCCTTGTTCCGCCGCCAAACGGCAAAGCTGCTGCATCAGATCGATGCCCGTCAAGCGCTGCAGTCCGCGAAAGCCGTAGCGTTCCGCCGCCCATACCAGACCGTTGCCGTCCGCCGTGACCAAAGCAGCCTGCTCCACGATGTTTTGCAAAGATGGGTCGCCGATGGCCAGCATGACGCCTTCCGGATTCAGGGTGACGATTTGCTGCATTTGCGCAGGCGCCGGATAGCCGGCCAGCCATTGCAAAACTTGTTCCAGGGCTTGCTCCATGGCGCAAGCATCCACTCTGATTTGTAGAATCCGCATAAAACGCTCCTGTGTCTTCGGCAGCCTATCCGACGGCATTCTCGGTCTCCTGCAAGTCGGTGGGGATTTCCTGCGAATCGTCCCAATTGTCTATGACTTCTTCCTGGGGCGGTACCACGTTTTCCCCGTTTTCTTCACCGGTATCGCCGGTATCGATTTCTTCGCCGCCGTCGGGAACGGTGACTTCCGTGTCGCTTTCGTTGCTATCCGTATGCTGCCGGCGCGCGGTTTCTTCTTCTTCCACCTCATCGTCATCCGCCTGGGAGGGGATGGAATAGACGCCGCTGCCTTCGTCGCCCGTCAAATGGAGATTGATATCTTCATTACCGGTGATTTCCACCAGCATGGAGCGGAGTTTATTGGGGGAGACCACCCAGAAGGAAATGTTCTGATTGCCGTAGGGGAGATATTTGCCCACGCCGGGGACCATATACGTTTGCAGATTATCCAGATCCATATTGGATAAAGCGGTGGCCATGGACAGGCATTCGCTTAAGCTGAAAGAGGTGGTGACATTATCCATGGCGATGGATACCAGCTGCGGGGTTTTCAACACATTGGACAGGGAGAACAGCTTATCCGCCAACAGTTTGAGGAATTTCTGCTGCCGTTCGATACGGCCGATATCGGCGGTGGCCGTATCGCGATACCGGACATAGGCCAGGGCATCCACGCCGTCCAAGGTTTGCGAACCGGCCTTGAGGTCGATGTTTTCCCATTTTTTATACATATCCGTTTCCACATCGACTTCCACGCCGCCGATGGCGTCGATCAGGTCGGTGAATCCCTGGAAATCGATGAGCACATAGCCGTCTATTTCCACGCCGAGAAAGTCTTCAATGGTTTTCATTGTCAGATTAATGCCGCCATAAAAAAAAGAATGGTTTATTTTCGTTTTGGTACTGGTGCCGGGGATTTGCACATAGGTATCCCGGGGAATGGACAGCAGCTTGACGGATTTGTTGGTCATATCCAAAAAGGCCAGGATAATGGTATCCGTCCGTCCGGCGTTTTCGCCTTCCCGATTGTCAGCGCCTACCAGCAGGATGACTCTCGTGCCCTCCAGGCTGACGATATCCTCTCTGGGCGGGGCGCTGACGTTTTCGGCGGTGACCACTTCGCCTTCCAGTTTTTCCGCCGCCGCTACCGCGGAGACGAAGCCCAGATAAAAGAACCAGGCCAGAACAAACAGCACGATCAGGACAAAGCATATCCTTTGCGGCGTGGTCAAACGGAAAAACCAAGAACGTTTTTGATGGATGGTGGTACGATCCTGTTCCCAAAAAATATTTTCGCTCATAATTCACCTCAAAATTATCTGCGATATATATCTACCTGACGTTTTTGCGGGTCCCAGTTGAAGGTGCAGCCCAAGGCTTCCGCAAAACGGACGTGAACCAAGGTACGGTTGGCGCTGTTGATGATGGGCGCATAGGGCAGGGTATAGGCGGCGCCGTTGACATAGGCGGTGGTGCTGCCGATTTTCAAAACCATGGTATTGCCGCCATAGCCATAGCTGACCTGCCGTTTGGCGGCGTCCCAGGAAACCGTCATGCCCATGGATTCGCCGATCATTCTGGCCGGCACCATGGTATAGCCGGCTCCCATGATGGCCGCTTCCGTATCCATGACCACGGCCTTGCCGTTTACATAAGCGGTGCGGCTGCCGATGGTCAGCACGATATGGCAGAATTTGGACATTTCTTGTTTTAAACTGTCTATTTGATTCTGTAAGTCCTTAAATTGTTCCTGCACATATCCATCCACCCAGCTTTTGCTTACCAATGGATCGGCGGCGGAACCGGGGTCCGCAGCGGAAGCCGGACTGAAAGCGGCGGCCAGGAGGCAGAGCAAAAGCGCGGCGATGCGGATGAATCGGGGAACCATGTTTGACATAGCCGGTTTTTTCATGCTTTTCCCTCGATTTAGACGAATTATCGATACATACCTCGACTGATATATCTTCGACGCTTCCCCCTCCTTTCCTGCTTTGCCTGTAAAATACCTGCTTCCCTTTTGCCGGCCCCGCGGGGGATAGGAAGGCTTTCCCATGTGATCTCCAATGCCGGCAGCCGTCGGGCCGCAAGCCTTTGCCGGGCCAAGGCCAGGTTTCTTACGCCGGGAAGCGCAAAAAAAGAGAAAAAACTGGACAAAAGGACAAGCGGCGGCTATAATAGGTAACGACCGAAGCGAAAGCCATAAAACCTTTAGCAATAAAACAAGAAGCCAACAACTAGCCGGTTGACTTCTTGTTTTATTTTTATTTTCAATTGAAATCCGTGACGCCGCAGGCGGCGTCCTGCCGGCGGCAGGGTTTATTCAAAAAACATTTCGTTCACCCGGTCGCTGGGTTTGGGTCCCAGATAGGTACCGATGATAAAGAATACCAAACCCACCGCCAAACCGAAGATGATATTGTTCATGCCATGGAAACTGAAGCCCAGCCCGCCCAGGATCAGGAAGGTGGCCACGCCGCCGATGGCGGAGCAGATCGCGCCGCTGGCATTGGCCCGCCGCCAGAACAGGCCCAGAACGGTGGGCCAGAAAAAGGCCGCTTCCAAACCGCCCATGGCGAACAGATTGATCCAAACGATCAGATCCGGCGGTTTGACGGCGCAAAGGAAGGTGATGACGCCGATCACGGCGGTGCAGAGGATGCTGATTTTCTTCAGTTGGCGATTGTCGTATTGTTTTTTGCCAAAGCGCAGCAGCATGTCTTTGATGATGGCGGCGGAGGCCAGGATCAGCAAGGAGCTGACGGTGGACATGATGGCCGCCAAGGGACCGGCCAGGAAAATGCCCGCCCAAAAGCTGGGCAAAACCTGCATAACGATCATGGGGATGACCGAGTCGGAGGTTTCCGGCGTGCCGGCCAGTACGCCGGCGGAGAAAAATCCGGCCAAATGCATGCCCAGCATCAAAAAGCCCACCACGACCGTGCCGATGATGATGGAGTTGTGCAGGGCTTTGGTATCTTTGAAGCTCATGGCCCGCACCGTGGTTTGGGGCAAGCCCAGCAAACCGATACCGACCAGCACCCAGAAGGACAGGATCTGCGGTTTGGGTACGGCGTTGGCGTCCAGCATGGAGGGGTTCGCCGCGGCGATCCGGTCGACAATGCTTTCCACGCCGCCGCCGGCTTTGATGATGGCACAGGTGATGGTAACGGTGGCCACCACCATCACCACTGCCTGGATGGCGTCGGTGAATACCACGGCCCGGAAGCCGCCTACGGTGGTGTAGATGATCACGATCAAACCGAATAGGATCAAACCGGTAAGATAGGAATAGCCGGTCATATTTTGGAACAATACGCCGCCGCCGATGAATTGGGCCACCATCATGGCGGTGAAGAAGGCCAGTATGGCCAGGGAGGCCACAAATACCACGGCCTTGGATTGGTAGCGGGCGTATAAATAATCCGTGACGGTCACCGCTTTGATGCGCCGGGCGATGATGGCGAATTTCTTACCCAAAACGCCCAAAGTCAAAAAGGCGGTGGGCACCTGTATCATGGACAGCAGCACCCAAGCCAAACCGGTGGAATAGGCTACGCCGGGGCCGCCGATGAAGCTGCTGGCGCTGACAAAGGTGGCGATAATGGTCATAGCCAGGACAAAAGCGCCCAGAGAACGGCTGCCGATAAAGTACTCTTCCAGGAAACCGCCGCCTTTTTTCCGGCCCAGCCGGGAAGTATAAGCGGCGATGACCAGCATCAACAGCAGATAAACAATAATGGGTATGATCACCGGGATATTATGCATGGTGCGCCTCCTCCCCGTCGTTCGCCGTTTGCGTCGTTGCATTCGGATCTTCGTCAAATTGGTTCAAATCGATGTTTTTGAATCCCTTTTTGACCAGGATCACCGTGCCGGCAACGCACAACAGCCAACCGACGATACAACTGAGGAAAAACCACAAAGGCAATCCCAGCACCCGCACCGGGGAATCGGCAAAGCCGTAGGCGGTGGCGTACCACCAGATGAAAAACAAAACATACAAGAGGGCGGTAAGCAGCGCTTCTTTTTTCAGCTGCTTATTGATTTCTTTCATATCTTTTTTCATAGCTCACCATTCTTTTTTATTTTTTTCCGGCGTAGCCGTTTTCCCCGGGAAAGCGGCGGGCGTTCATATTATTCCCACCGTCACGAGGAACTAATATCAATACATCATAATATAGGATATTGTTTTTTTTGTCAATATTACGACGCCATAACGAGCCGGTCTTTCTCCCCGTAAAAAATGCGGATTTTATGGAGCTTTTTGCCTGGCTGGAGCGTCCTGTTATTGATAAGATTATTTTTCGTGCTTTTCAGAGTACAGGCTGGCATTTCCTCAGTTCCTTTTGTTACTATATAGATAACGGACGACCGGAGGGATTTCATGCAGAAGGTGGCGAAAGTATGAAAAATGCCGATGTGCCGTTTGCCGTAGACAAAGCAAAAAGCTTCGATCAAATCAAAACCGTTCAGAGAAACAAACGGCAGCAATTCTTCCATATCGTCTCCATTTTTATGCTGGCGTTGGTTCTTTCTTTTCTGGCCGTCCTGGTGAAAGCGTATTTTGACGGAAAGTTTGACTCTGTGGAAGCGCTGCAGCAGTATATCGGACAGTATGGCGTTTTCGGGCCCTTGTTTCTCACGGCGTTTCAGGCAGCACAGGTGGTTATTCCCGTTTTGCCCGGATTTCTCGGCTGTGCGGCCGGGGCAGTGATGTTTGGACCTGCCGTGGGCTTTTGGTGTAATTATATCGGCATTGGCGGCGGTTCCGTCATCGCTTTTCTGCTGGCGCGGAAATTCGGCATGCCTTTGCTGCAGGATTTGTTCCCTTCTGGCCGGTATGACAAATGGGCCAGGTGGGCGTCGCAAAGCAAATCCTACACGGCGTTTTTGTTTATGGCCATACTGCTGCCGCTTTTCCCCGACGACTACCTGTGCTATCTCACCGGCGTATCCAAAATGACGGCCCGGCGGTTCGTTTGGATCATTATTTTGGGGAAACCCTGGTGCATCCTGGCCTACAGTCTTGGTTTTTCTCTGATCAAATAGCGAATCATATAACGAAGGAGAACGAAATATGCAGCAAAAAAAGCTATTGGGCTATTACAATTACACGGTTATCCTGACCTACATAGGTGTGCTGATCGGCTTTATCGGTATCGTTTACGCGTTTGAAAACCATGTCTTCCGGGCGGTGATCTGTTTGATGATCGCCGGCTTTTGCGATATGTTCGACGGCACCGTCGCCACTACCAAAATCCGTACGGAGCAGGAAAAATGCTTCGGCATCCAGATCGATTCCTTCAGCGATCTGATCTGTTTCGGCGTCTTGCCGGCCTCTATCGTTTACAGTCTGAACGCCGGCCGTTCCCTGGTTCTCACCGTTTGCTTGCTGTATTTGCTGTGCGCGCTGATCCGGCTGGCTTATTTCAATGTGGATGAACAGGAACGGCAGAAAAACAGCGATGCCCCCCGGGAAGTCTATTCCGGCCTGCCGGTGACCCTGTCCGCCCTTTTTCTGCCCCTGGTGTACGGCGCGACAGAGTTGTTTTCCTGGCGGCCGTCAATTGCGCCCACCGCCGCCCTGCTTGTTATGGCGCTGCTGTTTTTGCTGCCCTTTCCTCTAAAAAAGCCCAAGCTGATCGGAAAAATCTGCATGGTTTTGTGCGGCATTTTGGAGATTGGCTTCGTGCTGTTTGCTTGTGACGGTGTATAATGAAAGCAGATATTTTTTATAGCACTTCGGGAGGGCGCATGCTGGGCAAGGCTTTGCAGAAGGCCGGCGCGTTCCGGCTGGCCTCCCGCTTGCTTCACAGCAAAGCGTCCAGAGCGCTGATCCCGTATTACATAAAGAAAAACGCCATCGATATGAGGCCCTATGCTGGGCAGACCTATGGATCCTTTGCCGTCTTTTTTGCCAGAAAGCGGCAGGAGATACGCTATGCCCCGGAAGCGGCGGCGCTGATCAGTCCCTGCGACGGCCTGCTGTCTGTTTATCGGGTGACGCCGGATCTGACGGTGCCCATGAAGGGATCGGTGTACGCTTTGGCCGATTTGCTGCCGGATCAAAAGACGGTCAGGCGCTTTGGCGACGGGCTTTGTCTGGTATTCCGGCTGGAGGCTGCAGATTATCATCATTTTTGCTGTTTTGACGACGGCCGGCTGGTGGAAACCCATTTTATACCCGGCCAACTCCATAGCGTGCAGCCTATCGCCTGCCGGCAGGTTCCGGTTTTTCGTTTGAATCGCAGATGGTGGAGCATTCTGGAAACAAAAAACTTTGGCACGGCAGCGCAGATTGAAATCGGCGCTATGCTGGTCGGCGGCGTGTCCTTCGCGTTGCAGGGAGCAGCCTTTCATCGCGGCGACGATATGGGGAATTTTGAATTGGCCGGTTCCACCATTGTGCTGCTGTTGGATTCTGCCGTGCGCAGGCGTCTGGCTCTTCTGGAACCTTTTATGCCTGCCCTGGACGGCGAAAAGGAAGTGCGGGTACGCATAGGGGCGGCCATAGGGATGGTGAAAGATGAAGAATAGCTCTATACGCATGGCTCTGCTGTTGATCGCCGCCGCGGTCATAAACTTTCTGGTTTATTACGGCGGCAAATGGGTGGCCCGGGATTTTCCGTATTTTTCCATGAAACTGCCTTTGGACGACGCCATCCCCATGCTGTCCTGGACCATAGTGATTTATTTGGGAGGCTATTTTTTTTGGATAGCCAATTATTATCTAAGCATAAAAAATGATACCAGCGGCTATGATCGCTTTTTCATTGCCCATTGCATCGGAGAGCTGGTATGCTTATTGATATTTATCCTTATTCCTACGGCCATGGTGCGGCCGGAAATCATAGGGACGTCGCTTTTTGAACGCATTTTGCATTTTACATATTCCATGGACAGCGCCGATACGCTTTTCCCCTCGATCCATTGCTTTCTCAGCTGGCTTAGCTGGATCGGTGTACGGAATAGCCCAGCCATACCCGGATGGTACCGAAAGAGCTCTCTGCTGTTGGCCATTGCCGTATGCCTCTCCACCCTGACGGTCAAACAGCATGTGGCGGCGGACTGCGTGGCGGGGATCGTTCTGGCGGAGCTGAGTTACCGGCTGGCCGGCTGCGCCGGCCGGTACCGGCGGCGACCGGGGAAGCGGCAGGGATAACCCGCTTGCTGCAGGGGAGCCGGGCATTTATCCCGCGCATACTGGCAAATGTCAGGGCCACAGGGGGATGTTTGCCGGCAAAGCACTAAGCGTAGGGGTATTATTCTATAGAAGTATTCTTGTTCTTAGCATCATTCCAGCGGTATTGTTATTCTGGAGGTTTAGATGAACAGGCCAAAGATCACGCTGACCTTGCTGACAGCCGAAGACCGGGAACAGTTTATCCTGGACAATCAAAGAGCATTCAAATACGGGGCCTTGGAGGAATTCGGCTTGCGGGACGGCCATATGGAAGCGGACGGTGAAATCATTTCCAGGGAAACCATAGAGCAAAGCCTGAAAGAAGGGATCGCCTATCGCATCCGCGAAAACGGCAAAACCGTGGGTGGCCTAGTGCTGAAAATCGACGAAAGAACGCAGCACAACCATTTGGAACTGTTGTTTATCGACCCTGCCGTCCATAGCAAAGGACTTGGTTTTGCCGCATGGCAGGCGGTGGAGCGGCTATATCCGGAAACCCGCCTATGGGAAACCTGTACGCCCTATTTTGAAACCCGCAATATCCATTTTTATATCAATAAATGCGGTTTTCATGCCGTGGAGTTTTTCAACCGTTTTCATCCCGACCCGCATGAGCCGGAGAACGGCGAAAATTACGAGGCGGAGAATGATCGCGGCTTGGAAGGCATGTTCCGCTTTGAAAAGCAAATGAAATAATGCCGGCGGCCCGCATAAAAAAGATTGACTTCCGGCCGTTTCTGCGCCATACTGTCAACAAGGGCGAAACCCGGCATCACCGGCTGCAGCCCCAAGGATCCCCGCTATTGGTTTGCCGGGCCGCATACTGCGGCTGGGAAAGGATAGAAACATGCAAAAAGTATTGATTTTGGATTTTGGCGGGCAGTACAATCAACTGATCGCCCGTCGCGTGCGGGAAAACAGGGTCTATTGCGAAGTCCATCCCCATGATATGCCCATGGAAGAGATCCGGCGCTTTGCGCCCATCGGCATTATTTTTACCGGCGGGCCGGGCAGCGTCTATTTGCCGGACGCGCCCAAGGTAGACCCGGCCGTTTTTACCCTGGGCGTACCGATCCTCGGTATTTGCTACGGCTGCCAGCTTATGGCGCAGATGCTGGGCGGCCGCGTCACGGCCGCGCAAAACGACGCCGCCAGGGAATACGGAAAAACCCAGACAAGCTTTGACCCCGGCTGCGCTTTGTTCCGGGGTTTGCCGGAAGAAAGCGTCACCTGGATGAGCCACGGCGATTATATGGCCCAGGCGCCCCAGGGCTTCCGGCTGGCCGCCCACAGTGCGGTTTGCCCCACGGCGGCCATCTGTGACGAGGAACGACGCCTGTATGGCGTGCAATTCCATCCGGAAGTGAATCACACGGCCTATGGCCGGGAGATGCTGCACAATTTCCTTTATGGGATTTGCGCCGCCGGCGGCGATTGGACCATGGCGGATTATAAGACGCAGGCCATTGCCGGCATCCAGGAAAAGGTGGGCGACGGCAAAGCGTTGCTGGCCCTTTCCGGCGGCGTGGATTCCTCCGTGGCGGCGGCTTTGATGGCCGAGGCTATCGGCTCCCGGCTGACATGCGTTTTTGTCGATCACGGCCTGATGCGCAAGAACGAAGGCGATCAGGTGGAAGCCGCCTTCGCCCATAGGGATCTGCGTTTTATCCGTATCAACGCCGAAGAACGTTTCCTGTCTCGCCTGGCCTCCGTGGTGGAGCCGGAGCGGAAACGCAAGATCATCGGCGAAGAGTTCGTGCGGGTGTTTGAAGAGACCGCCGGGCAGATCGGCGCCGTGGATTATCTGGTGCAGGGTACGATTTATCCGGACGTGATCGAATCCGGAAAAGGCGATGCCGCCGTGATCAAAAGCCATCACAATGTAGGCGGCCTGCCGGACAGCGTGAACTTTCGGGAGATCCTGGAGCCGCTGCGCCTGCTTTTCAAGGACGAAGTGCGGCAGCTGGGGCGGGAGCTGGGCCTACCGGAAGCGCTGATCTGCCGTCAGCCCTTTCCCGGCCCGGGACTGGCCATCCGCATCATCGGCGAAGTAACCAAGGAAAAACTGGACGTGCTGCGGGAGGCGGACGCGATTTTTCGCGAGGAAATGGCCCGCGCCGGACTGGGACAAAGCGCCGATCAGTATTTTGCCGCCCTGACCAATATGCGCTCCGTGGGCGTGATGGGCGACGGCCGCAGCTATGATTACGCCATCGCCCTTCGCAGCGTTCAGACCAGCGACTTTATGACGGCGGACTGGTCGCGCCTGCCCTATGAATTGCTGGATCGGGCGTCGGTGCGCATCGTCAACGAAGTGCGCGGCGTGAACCGAGTGCTCTATGATATCACCTCCAAACCCCCGGCCACGGTGGAATATGAATAAAGAAGAATGATGTGCTGAGAGATGCTGACTTGTTGCCAATAACGAAATCCTGGGTAGGGTACACAAAGGTATTTAAAAATGGCTCCTGTATTCGAATCAACGATCCTATGCAGGAGCCATTTTTTATTGACAGCAAAACATCACGAATGAGTGACACCAGCTAAATAGTGTGATAAAATTATAATGTATATTTGTATCCTGTTTTAAAAGCAGGTATGGATGGTGTATGCTATCGCAAAAAGCAGGCGTTTTAGGATCGTCGTGCCATCTATCAGCAGGTGCTGCATAATATTAATACGAATTATGAAATATAGAGATAGAGATAGAGGAGCATACAATGATTTATACCTTAAAGCATTTCAATACCCCGCTGATTCGTTTCTCAGCCGAAGCCGGCGCGGAGCCGGATGTGAAAATCCTGTGGGCGGACGAATCGAAAAAGGAGTTTTTACCCCTTGATCTGGAGGAACTGTCTGCCAAGGGCGTGGAGCATTGGGTACGGCATCGTTCCATCCCCAAAAATCGCGCCTATGTGGATACGCTCCTGAGCGCAATGGGGCTGAGCATCAACAGGCCCTTTGATATCCTCCGCGTTTCCAAGGGGCTTTCGCTCAACGATTGCTTTTGGGTCACAGAGGATGGCTTTGGCGGCAGCTTTGAAAAATTTAATCTTTATGACAACCGCTTCAGCCGCGTCCTGGGGCAGATCGCCTTTACGGGGTTCGGCGGCAGCGTTTCCGGCATGAGCTCCACGCCGGAGCTTACCACCAACGGCATGCTTCCCAAATGCTGGCGGCGGGAAAACGGTGTGATCTGGCTTTATAAAGGCGGTACCGAGGGCGCATCCAATACTGGCAACGAGCCGTATTCCGAGTTTTATGCGGCTCAGATCGCCCGGCTGCTGGAGATCGACGCCATTGAATACAACCTTTCCAGATGGAAGGGAACGCTATGCTCCACCTGCAAGCTTTTTACCAGCAAGGCGCTTTCTTTTGTTCCGGTGGGCAGGATCGTGCGCAGCGGCGGCATGCAGGCGGTGCGCGCGTATTATCAAAAGCTGGGCGCACAGTTTGTGAAAGCGCTGGACGATATGATCGTATTTGACGCCGTGATTTTGAATACCGACCGGCATTACGGGAATTTCGGCTTCCTGGTGGATAGCCGGTCCAATACGATCGTCGCGCCGGCCCCGCTGTTCGACCACGGCAATTCGCTTTTAAATTTTGTGCCGAAGGACGCACTGACGGAGAAAAATGCGATTATGAAATATGCCGGCGCGCAGCGCCCCTGCGTATATGATGATTTTATCTTAGAGGCAAGGCCGCTGCTTACGCATGAGCGGCGGAATAATCTACGGAAGCTGCTTGCATTCTGCTTCAAGCGGCACAGCAGATACAATCTTTCCAAGGAACGCCTTGCGTTGTTGGAGACGGTTGTCAGAGAGCAGGCGAGAAAGCTGCTGGCGGATGGCTGAGAGCAGGGATCGGCGCTGAAATGTCATATTGATTCTGCATAGGACAAAAGTGGAAAAATAATAGAATAACCAAAAAGACGCCTGTCGTTTGGGGCGCTTTCGGGCCCTGCTGCGAAAGATAGAGAGGAGGAACGGGTATGTCTGTGCTGGCCGCGGTGGCGTCGCCGCATCCGCCGTTGATGGTTCCGGCTGTAGGCCGGGGGGAAGAGCGCAAAATTGCTGATGTAGCCGGCGCTTTGCGCCGGGCCATGGCCGAAGCGGCGGCTTTGCAGCCGGAAACGTTGGTTTTGCTCAGTCCCCACAGCCTCTGCTACAGCGATTGTTTCCATATCTCGCCGGGGAAGGGCGCTTGCGGCGATTTTTCTCGCTTCGGCGCGCCGCAAGTCCGTCTGGAAGCGGCCTATGACGATATCCTGGCCGCAGAAATCGAAAAACAGGCCGGGGAATTGGCCGTGCCCGTCGATCGGTCTGCCGAAAAAGACCCGGCTTTGGATCATGGATCGTTGATACCGTTGCTGGCCTATGCAGAGACCGGCGCGGATTACCGTTTGGTGCGCATTGGCCTCAGCGGTTTGGACGCTTTGTCCCATTACCGCCTGGGCCAGGCGATCGCCTTGGCCGCCGCTGCTCTGGGACGCCGGGTGGCCGTGATCGCCAGCGGCGACCTTTCCCATAGATTGAAAGAAGACGGCCCCTACGGCTATCATCCGGCCGGGCCGGCATTTGACCGCCAGGTGATGCAGGCTTTGCGCCAGGCGGATTTTCTGTCCCTGCTCCAGATTTCTCCCCAATGTATGGAGCAGGCCGGGCAATGCGGCCTGGGGTCTTTGTGGATCATGGCCGGGGCCCTGGACGGCTGCCGGGTGGAATCCGGGCATTTTGCCTATCAGGGGCCTTTCGGCGTAGGCTATGGCACGGCGTTTTACCGGAATGCGGGGGAAGACCGGCAGCGGTGTTTCGGCAGCCAATATGCGGCGGCGCAAAAACAGGCTGTGGCGGCCCGCCGCCAAGGGGAAGACCCCTGCGTGTCCTGGGCCAGAAAATGCGTGGAAGCCTATGTGCGAAACGGCGAAGTTTTAGCGGCGGACAGCCGTTTGCCCGCGGAAATGCTGCAGAAAAAGGCTGCCGTCTTTGTCTCTTTGAAGAAATCCGGCTGCCTGCGGGGATGCATCGGCACCCTGACGCCGCAAAGAAATTGTCTGGCGGCGGAAATCTGCCATAACGGCATCGCCGCCGCTACGGAAGACCCGCGCTTTGCCCCGGTAAGCGAAACAGAGTTGGCGGATATTGTCTACAGCGTTGATATCCTGGGGCCCATCGAGGCGGTGGATTCCCCGGATCAGTTGGACGTCAAGCGCTACGGGGTCATTGTCAGCGACGGCTACCGGCAGGGCGTATTGCTGCCGGATCTGCCCGGTGTGGATACGGTGGCGGAGCAGATCGCCATCGCCCGGCAAAAGGCTGGCATTTCCCCGGCCAAGCCCATTCGCCTCAGCCGCTTTGAGGTGGTGCGCCGCCAATGAACGCCGTTTGTCCCTTATGCCCCCGGCATTGTTCGATCGCGCCGGGCGAATACGGGTTCTGCCGGGCCCGGCAAAACCGGCAGGGAGAAATCGTCGCCGCCAATTACGGACAAGTAACCGCCCTGGCCCTGGATCCGCTGGAGAAAAAGCCCTTTGCCCGTTTCTATCCCGGCGGATATGTGCTTTCCGCGGGCAGCTACGGCTGCAATTTCCGTTGTCCCTTTTGCCAGAATCACAGCATTTCCATGGACAGCGCCGCCCCCGCCGTCTATATCAGCCCGGAGGAATTGGTCGCCCAAGGGGAACGCTGCCGCAAGCAGGGGAATATCGGCCTGGCCTTTACCTATAACGAACCTTTGGTGGGCTATGAATATGTGATGGATTGCGCCGTTTTGGCCCGTCAGGCCGGTTTGCGCACCGTGCTGGTGACCAATGGCGGGATAGAGGCCGCCTATTGGCAAAAGCTGCTGCCCTGGATCGACGCGGTGAATATCGATCTAAAAGCCTTTCGCCCGGAATTTTATGAAAAAATCGGCGGGGATTTGACGACCGTAAAGCAAAACATCGCCGGGACTTGCGGTCGCAGCCATATGGAGATCACCACCCTGGTCATCCCCGGAGAAAACGACGGGGATGACGAAATAGAAGCCCTGGCCGCCTGGCTGGCCGCTCTGGATCCACATATACCGTTGCATCTCAGCCGCTTTTTTCCTCGCTATCAATGGGCGAACCGGCAGCCTACCGAAGTATCCCGCATCTATCGCCTGGCCGACGTGGCCAGAGCGCATCTGCGGTATGTATATTGTGGAAATTGTTAGACTTTTTCATCATTTTTTTGTATGCTTTTAAAAAAATTTTTAAAAAAAGCAGCTTTGCCGCTTTTTTCTTTTGCTAAAGTATTATATAATAATAAATTGGAGTGACAGTGAACTTTTCCAGGCCGTCGGTCGTCTATACTACGGCGGTTTGTGCAGAGCGATAAATTGCCGTTGCACGCTTGCCGGCTTTAGAAAGAATTAAACGCTTTGCCCCTTGGTTTTTAATACTCTTTCCGCTAATATATAGGGCGGTAACCAAGGATTCCCTTTTGACTTATATCCCATCTTTCAGGAAGGTGCGTTTATGAAAATATTGATTTTGACCGGGAAATTCGGTATGGGGCATTATTCCGCCGCCCTCACGCTGGCGGAGCAAATCAAAGCTTTTGATCCGCATATCGAGATCACGGTGAAAGATATATATGAAATCGCCTACCCGGACTATTGTGAAATGTTTTACCGTTCCTATATGTCTTTGGTAAGCAAAGGCTGCAAACTCTACAATTTCGCCTATAAAAAAGCGGTTCACAGTAAACTGTTGAAAAAGAAGGACCGGAATAGCAATAAATCCCAATGGCAAAAAGGGCATATTGTTCATATGCTGGGCAAAACCATACAAGAGCTGTCGCCGGACGTAATCATTTCCACCTATTCCCTATGCGCCCGGTTTGCGGCGGATTATAAACAGATCAGCGGCCACAATATCCCGCTGATCACCTGCGTCACCGACGTCAGCATTCACAATGTGTGGATCAATCCCGGTACCGATATCTATTTGGTGGGGGCCCGGGAAACCAAAGACAGCCTGATCGACGCCGGCGTGCGGCCGGAACAGATCTTTGTCAGCGGCATCCCGGTGAAAAGCGTCTTCGGGCAGGCGGAGGATGCGGAAACGGCGCAGGGGTCAAAAACAAAGGAGATTTTGATCATGGGCGGCGGTTTGGGCCTGTTGCCCCGGCAAAACCGCTTCTATGAGGAATTGGCCGCTTTGCCCAATACACATACCACCATCATCGTGGGGAAAAACGAAAAACTGCGCAAAAAACTCAGCGGCAAATACGACAGCATCTCCGTGATCGGCTATACCGATCGGGTGAACGATTATATGCGCAAGGCCGACCTGTTGATCAGCAAGGCCGGCGGCATCACCATGTTCGAGGCCATACATAGCCGTTTGCCTTTGCTGATTTTCCAACCTTTTTTGGAACAGGAAATCAGCAACGCCCGCTTCTTGCAGGATAACGGCTTGGCCCATATCTTGCGGGATGAAAACAAAGCGGCGGAGCAAATCGCCGCCCTCCTCTTTGACGATCAGGGCTTGCAGCGTATCCGGAAAAATATGGACCTGCTGTGCCGTAGCCTGGATAAAGAAGCTTTATGCCGTTGCCTGGACAAATTGGGCGACGGCCGTCCCGGCGACGGCGGCGGGGAAAGACAGAGGATAGCGTAAAGGCAGAGGACAGTTTTCAGAGGATGGTTCCATGAATACATTGGCGGTTTTTATCCTGGCTGTTTTGGGGGCGGCGGCGGTATATGCCGTGGGGCCCACGCTTTGGTATAAATACGGCCGCCGCAACACGCCGTTGTCCGGCAAACAAAAACAAATCATCCTTAGCTTTGACGACGGGCCCGATCCCCGTTATACCCCGGAATTATTGAAGATTTTACAAACGTATCAGGTAAAAGCGGCCTTTTTTGTCCTGGCGGAAAAAGCGGAGAAATATCCGCAGCTGATGCAGGACATTGTGGCCCAGGGACATCTGGTGGGCCTGCACGGTTGGGATCACCGGCAAACCCTGTTCGCCTCCTGCCGGCGGCTTTCCCGGGATTTGCAGCGGGGGCTTGCCGCGCTGCAAAAGGCCGGCTGCCATCCGCGATATTACCGGCCGCCCCATGGTTATATCAATTTGTCTCTTCTGTTGCTGTTGAAAAAAAACCGTTTGCATTTGCTGCTGTGGACGGTGATGGCCCAGGACTGGCAGGCCGCTACCACGGATGCGCAAATCCTGGATAAATTATGCCGGCGTTGCCGGCCGGGCTCGTTGATTTGTTTGCATGATTCCGGCGAAGGCAGCGGCGGCGCGCCCGGCGCGCCGCAACGTACCTTGGCCGCGCTGAGACGTTTTATTCCGCAAATGCAGGAAGCCGGTTATCGATTTGTTTTGCCCCTGCCATAGCCGGGGAGAAAGAAAAGGTTAAACGCAATGGAAAAATTTGCCGCCAATAAAAAACGCCAATGCATCAGCATCGCCGTGATCGCGACGATTTTGGCCGTGACCTTTTTTTTGCTGTTCCGGGATCAGGAGTTGCCGGAATTGCTCCCCTTGCTGAAGTCCTTGCAGCCCGCCTATTTGCTGGCCGCCGTTTTGGCCATGCTGGCGTTTTTTGCTTTTGAAGCCCTTAGCCTGCGTCTTTTGCTGGGTGCGCTGCGCTACCGGCCCGGATTCTGCCGCTGCTACAGCTATGCGCTGATCAATTTCTATTTCAGCTCCATCACACCGGGGTGCTGCGGCGGCCAGCCCTCCCAGCTTTACTATATGAAACGGGACGGCATCGGTTTGGGCAGCTCTTCTTTGACCGTATTGCTGTTCAACGTAGCCTATCATCTCTCGGCCATAACCATTATCCTCTGCGCTTTGCTGTGGGGCGGCAAGAATCTGCTCCATGATTTGAGCATGATCAAGTATTTGCTGATTTACGGGATGACGGTTCAGTTCCTATGCATGGCTGCCTACGGTTTTCTGATTTTTTCCCCGAAAACGGCCCCTCTGGCGGTGGACAAAGTCATTCGCCTTTTGGCAAAATTGCATATCGTCAAGGACAGTGCCGCGGCGGAACAAAAGATGGCCAATCAGTTGAACCGGTATCGCAAAGGCGTAAGCTATATCAAAAAGCATCCGCTGATCCTGTTGAAGCTGTTTGCCATCACCACCTGCCATGTTTTGGTGCTCTATTCCGTGCCCTATTGGATATACCGGGCTTTGGGCTTGAGCGAATACAGCCTGCCGGCCATGTTGGCCATCCAAACCGTTTTGACCCTGGCATTGGAATCTTTGCCCATCCCCGGCGGGGCAGGCGTGGCGGAAGGCAGCTATTTGCTGGTCTACGGACAGATATTCGGCCCGGCTTTGGTGGTGCCGGCTTTGCTGTTGTGCCGGGGCATGAATTATTACAGCGGGCTTTTGGCCGGCGGTTTGGTTTCCGCCTACGCCCATAGCAAGCGGCTGCGCCTGCGGCGGCTGCGCCCCCGCCTGGGCAAGATGATCATCCGCTCCGGAAAGACCGTGTCCGCTTTGCGTCGTTATACGGCTTTGCCGCCGATGTCCAGGGAATTGGAGATATGATCCTTCCTTTTGCACATGCCGGCATACCTGCCTCATATGTGTTGGATTGCGGTATGGAAAATAAACAAACCCCCTTTTCCCGGCAATGGGAAAAGGGGGTTCTTGTCCGGAGCTTTTAATCCGCATCCTGGGCCAGATCGCTGAAGTATTCGTAAAACGGCGCCAGAAAGCTATACCCTTCCAGCAGGCGGTCTATCAAAGCCGGGGAAAAGATATCCGGGCCCACGGCTTCCTCATGGGACAAGGCGAAGCTTTTTTTGTTATACCAATCCCGCAGCAAAGGGCCGGGATCGCCTTTGGGCCGCACATAGGCCGGGCCCTCCAGCACGAACTCCTTTTGCTTTTGCAGCCGCCGGGCCAGTTTGGCCAGTCTTTGCGGCTGCCGGTCTATCCGGGCCCGGTGTTTGGCCATCAGCGCCGGTTTGGCCTGATAATAGCCCAGACCGTAGCTCCAGCTTTCCGCCGCCAATTCGAACCAAAAGGTGAGTTTGGCGGACATATCCTCCTCCATCCTTTGGCTGAAGGTAAACCATAGCCGGTCTTTGTAGGGGCCTTTGCCGTGACAGCGGCGGATATCCCGATAAATGCGGCAAACCTTCGGTTCCAGATCGAATTGGGGGTAGAGGTTTTGAAACGCATCGTAGGTTTCGGCGGCCAATTGGCGCATGGGCATAAGCAAATGCTGGCGATATTGCTGTTTGTGCTCCTCAAACCAGCTTTTTTCGTTATATATGCCGATACCTTTTAAAAAGCCCAGGGTTTGTTGGGTGAAGCCTTGAAACATAGTTGCTCTCCTTTGTTGCGCGGGGAAGGTGGCGCTTATGCGTCTTTATTCTCCGTAACGACGGTAATAAAACCTGGCGTTATTTGGGTGAAAGCCTGAAACAGAGGCAGATTCCGTTTTTTACAAAGCAAGGGGCGCATAAGCGCCCCTTGAACGGCATCGTTGATATGGCAATGTTTCGCCGGGGATCGCCTCAGGCTTTTTGCGGCAAAAGGCGCGTCCGGGAAAAACCTTTACAGTTTGGCTGCCAAAGCGGCAATTTCTTTTTTGGCCGCGGCGGTTTTGGCTTCGTCGCCCTGGAAAGAGCCGGCAACGTATTGGCCCGCAAACTCCCAGCCCAAAAAGGCGCAGATCGCCTGAACATTGCCGGCGATCAAATCATACTGGCCGGACGGGGGCGGGGTGCCGCCGATGGCGATGACCGCCACTTTTTTGGACGCGGCTTGCAGTTTGTCCACTTTGGCAAAGAAACGATCGATCAGCGCTTTCAGCTGTGCGGTGATGCCCATGAAATAGACCGGGGTAGCAAATACCAGGGCGTCGGCGGCGACGACTTTGGCCAATACTTCTTCGGCGTCGTCTTTTTGTACGCAGGTTCCCCCGTTTTGTTTGCAGGCGAAACAGGATTTGCAACCGCCGATTTTCAAAGCGGCTACGTTGACCGTTTCCACATTGCTGCCGGCGGGCAGAGCTTCCGCCAGCATTTTCAAGGCTTCCGTCGTGTTGCCCGCTGCTCTGGGGCTGCCGTTTAATAATACGATATTCATTTCCTTGACCTCCTTATGTTGTATATATGCTGTCTATCTGGCAAGCAAAAAATATCTCAAATACGTTTTTTATTTAACTTTAATTATACCACATGCCGGCAGGATTTGCCATAGCAAATCGGCAAATCCGGGATAAGAATATTTTTGAAAAAAAACAAGGTCAAACGCGAAACGGCCAGAAGTATTATAGTTGGCCGGAAAAAACGAGCGGTTCTTTTGCAGGAAAAAGTTCGCTTAGGATAACCGCCGCCGCCTCAACTGAAAGGAAAGGAGTTTTGAACTTGAATTACACCAATGAAGTCACCAATATGTGCGTTGTGGCCAAAGGCGCCGATC
Organism: Bacillota bacterium; assembly: GCA_024679955.1. Classification (GTDB taxonomy): domain Bacteria; phylum Bacillota; class Dehalobacteriia; order UBA4068; family UBA4068; genus JAILCQ01. The sequence continues at coordinate 82,699 of JAILCQ010000009.1, forward strand.
ATGGCCCCGCGCCGATCCCGGAAGAAGGCAAATGGGTCGCCGCCAAACAAATCAGCGACATTTCCGGTTTGACCCATAGCGTGGGCCGCTGCGCGCCCCAACAGGGCGCTTGCAAGCTCACCCTGAACATCAAAAACGGTATCATTGAGGAAGCTTTGGTGGAAACTTTGGGTTGTAGCGGTATGACCCACTCCGCGGCGATGGCGGCGGAAATTTTGCCGGGAAAAACCATCCTGGAAGCGTTGAACACCGATTTGGTGTGCGACGCCATCAATGTGGCTATGCGGGAAATTTTTTTGCAAATCGTCTACGGACGCAGCCAAACCGCCTTTTCTGAAAACGGCCTGCCCATCGGCGCCAGCCTGGAGGATTTGGGCAAAGGTATGCGCAGCCAGATCGGCACCACCTTTGGCACCAAGGCCAAAGGCGCCCGCTATTTGGAAATTGCCGAGGGATATGTGACCAAGTTGGCTTTGGATAAAGATATGCAAATCATCGGCTACCAGTTCATCCATTTGGGCAAAATGATGGATTTCATCAAAAAGGGTATGGATGCCAATGAAGCCTTGGCCAAAGCCACCGGCAAGTACGGCAGATTTGACGAAGCCGACACCTATATCGATCCCCGGCAAGAATAGAAAAGGAGGCGCGACCATGGCATTATTTGAAAGTTACGAAAGAAGAATCGATAAAATCAACAAGGTTTTGGCTGAATACGGCCTCGGTTCCTTGGAAGAGGCGGCGGAGCTTTGCCATAAGGCCGGTATAGATCCCTATACCACGGTAAAAGATATCCAGCCCATTGCTTTCGAGAACGCTTGCTGGGCCTATACGCTGGGCAGCGCCATCGCCCTGAAAAAAGACTGCCGGGACGCCGCCGCGGCCGCCGAAGCCATCGGCATCGGCCTGCAGGCCTTTTGCATTCCCGGTTCGGTGGCGGAAAACCGCCAGGTAGGCGTGGGCCATGGCAATTTGGCGGCCATGCTGCTCAGGGATGAGACCCAATGCTTCGCCTTTTTGGCCGGCCATGAATCTTTCGCCGCTGCGGAAGGGGCCATCGGCATCGCCAAAAGCGCCAATACCGTGCGCAAACAGCCGCTGCGCATCATTTTGAACGGTTTGGGCAAGGACGCGGCGATGATCATCGCCCGCATCAACGGCTTTACCTATTGTCAGACCAAGTTCGATTATTATACCAGCGAATTGACGGTCGTCCGGGAAATTGCCTATTCCAATGGCGAACGGGCGAAGGTGCGCTGCTTCGGCGCGGACGATGTGCGGGAAGGCGTGGCCATCATGCATCACGAGGGCGTGGACGTGTCCATCACCGGCAATTCCACCAACCCCACCCGCTTCCAGCATCCGGTGGCGGGCACCTATAAAAAAGAATGCATAGAGCAGGGAAAACGCTATTTCTCCGTGGCCTCCGGCGGCGGCACCGGCCGCACCCTGCATCCGGATAATATGGCGGCGGGGCCGGCCTCTTACGGCATGACCGATACCATGGGCCGTATGCATTCCGACGCCCAGTTTGCCGGTTCCTCCTCCGTGCCGGCCCATGTGGAAATGATGGGCTTCATCGGCATGGGCAATAACCCGATGGTTGGGGCTACGGTGGCCTGCGCGGTGGCCGCCGCCAAAGCGCTGAACCGGTAAAAACGGCCCCTTTGCGGGTTTGGGAGTATGTTGCAGTTTTATTAATATAGGCAAATAAAAGGGATCGAGGCCTCGCCTCGATCCCTTTGTATACGCGGTTTATGCCAATATGGCGCAGGGGCGTCCCTTTCGGGCATGACGGCCGTATTTGCGGGCGGCCAGCAGCATAGCCAGGAGATTTTCCCGGCTGACGCCGGGGGGAAGCTGGCAACCGGCGGCCAGGGTGAAACCCATCGGATTGCCGGAAGCCTGCTCTATACATCGTTTGCCCGCTTGCAGCACCTGATCCGTCGAACCCTGCAGCATCACTTCTACCGGCGGGATATTGCCGGCGATAGCGATTTTTTCTCCTGCCGCCTGCTGCAGCAGGGCCAGGCTTTCGCAGTCGTCCACCCGGAAAGAGGCGATGTCCAGCGTGGCCAGATCCGGCCAAATGGCGGCGGTTTTGCCGCAAATATGCAGGGAAGGCCGTTTGCCGGTGATCCGTATCGTTTCCTCTACCAGACGGCGCAAACGGGGCAAAATCAATTGCCGGAACAACCTGGGACTCAGCAGGTTCAGGGAAGCGGCCGGGTCGGCGATATTCACGCCGGTCACGCCGAACAGGCGATGGGCCGTTTGCACCCACAGCAATTGGCATTCCACGGAAAAATCCAAAAGCCGCTGCAATTCCTGGGGATGCTTGCGGCAATCCGCCATGACCATTTCCACCGGACGGATGGAAATGGCGGTGCTCATGGGCCCGCCGATTTCCGTTTTCACCGGGAAACCGTCGCCGAAATGGGCTTTGTAGCGGCCGATTTCATCCAGCAGCGGTTTTAAAACGGCATTGCTTTCCGGCTGCGGCGGTTCGTAAGCGCCGAGATCCGCATAATCGGTCAACGGTTGCTGCAGCAGATAATCCGCGTCCTGCTCCGGATAAACGGCTTTCGCCCCCAAGGCTTCGCCAATTTTTTTTAAATTGGGGCCGATGGCAATGCCATGACAGCCGAATTCCCGGGCGGCCTGTTGATATACGGCAGCCCGTACGGCAAACTGCCGCCGGTATTCGCTTACGCTGTAACCGTACAGCGGGGCCATGGTTTCCCGCACGGATATGGCTGCAGGCAGACGGTCCACTTCCTCTCCGGCGGCATAGGCCCGGCTGCGTTCCGCCGCCGTCATCTGATCTTTGTACCGTTCCAGTTCTTTATACAACGTATCTCTATCCATTTTTCTCCTGCTCCAGCAGGCCCAGCCATTGTCCGGCAAATCTTTTCAGGTCGAAATCGTTGGCTTGGTCAACGGTGGTCAGATAATGCTTGGGGAATATGCCTGCCCCGCGCCAGGCGCCGCCGATAGCGCCGATGATCGAGGCGATGGCGGCCGTTTCGTCGCCGATATTCACGCCGTCCAACAAGGCGGCCATCACGTCGCCCTGATTGGCGATGAGCAGGCCGATTGCAACGGGGAAGGTCTCCGCCACGGCGGGGCCGCTGCCGATGATATCCCGCAGCTCTTCCATGGCGTTGGCGTCGCCTTTGACCGCCACGTCGATGGACATATCCAGGCGGCGGCTCACGGAGGGGCCGGGGTACAGCCAGATATCCTTACGGGCCCGGGCCTGTTTTTCCCCTTCCGCCGCGCCGTATTTGGCGGCTTCTGTGATTGCATACAGGGTGACGTTGCCGTCCAGGGCCCGGCTGACGGCGGCGGCCATGGCGCAAGCGCCGGAAATGCTCAGCGGGTCGTCATGGGAAGCCATGGTCAATTCCACGGCGGCGGCAATGGCGGCGTCCACGTCGCCGGGATGCAGCAGCGCCGCCGGCCAGGCTTTCACCGCCGCGCCGTTGGAAGAAAGGGCGTAATAATGCCCTTTGAACAGTTTATTGCCCAAGTGTCCGGCATAGGACCACATTTCCTGCCGGTCGTCCTGTTTCAAACGGTTGACGACTTTGCGGGTGGTCATACCGGCGAAAGGCCCGAACCAGGGGCTTTCGCCCCATTGCCGCAAGGCTTCCTCTCCCGCCCGGCGGCTGGCTTGGCCGTGATTGAGAAAAAGCTGCTGCGACAGAAAATAGGGGATGGAGAAAGCGTCCGTGACCTGCCCGGCTTTTCTGCCCCGGGAAAGGCTTTGCTCCGACGGGGTGACGAAATCCGTGATCCGTCCGCCGTAAATCTGCATGATCTGTGTGGTGGAGAGCGGCTCCCCGGCGGCTCCCAAAGCGTCGCCGGCGGCAGCGCCGGTGATGCAGCCCAAATATTTATCCTGTAAAGTAACGGTTTGAGCAGCCATGCTTATCCCTCCTTCCGATTGACGCTGTTTTCGGCTATGGCGGTGATTTGCGCCGCCAGCGGCAGTATGGGCAAACCGTTGGCCTGCTCCAATGTGGGCAAAAAGTGACGGGGCCAGGCATTGGCGCCGTATAATGCGCCGGCGATGGCGCCGGTCATGGTACCGATGGTATCCGTATCATAGCCGATATTGGCCGCGCCCACGATAGCGCCCAGAGGATCTCCGGGATTGGCTGCCACCAAGCCCACGGCGCAGGGGATGGCCTCCGCCACATGGAGCCCGGCGCCGATGCACTGGCCCAGCAGCACCATTTTTTCTTCCGGGCTGCCCGGCCCCAGGCCGATTTCAATGGCTTTTTCCAGGCGTTTGACCACGGAAGGGGAGGCCACGTCCAGGGCGATCTCCCGGCCCCGGCGTTCTCCTTCTATCGCGCCGTAGCGGGCCGCCTGCAGTACCGAATACAGATCCGCTTCCGGGGTAAGGGCCTGGCTGACTGCGCAGGAAATGGCGCAGGCCCCGGAGAGCGCAGGGAAATTATCATGGGTGAGCATGGTGACGGTGATGCTGTCGGCGATGGTTTGTTCCAGGTCTCCGGGATGGAACATGCCGATCGGCGAGATGCGCATGGCCGAGCCGTTGGTCGCTTGCCGGGATTGCAGTTTGACGCCGCCGGAATCGGGCACCGTCTCCCCCTGGAATCGTTTGATCGCCACCCGGGTGGTGGGGCCGGCAAAACGGTCGAAGAAAACCGCATGCTTCGACCATTCCACCAAAGCTTGCTGTACATTGGGCACATTGACCCGGCCGCCGTCGCCGGCAATGCTTTTGGCCAAAAACCAGGCGGAACTGAAATCGTCGGTGGCCTGTCCGGGAACGTTGCCCGCGCCGAAGGTATCATTGGGCGGGGTCTCAAAATCCGTTACCGTATGGCCGAAGTATTCCAGGATTTGCTCTGTGGTACGGGCTTCCGTAGCCGCGCCCATACCGTCGCCGGCCGCCGCGCCGATCAAAGCGCCGAGGATCCGGTCGAATAGGGAATAGGACATATGCTTTACCTCCGTTTACAGCATTTCGGTGAAGGCGTTGAGCCTGGTTTTGATCTGCTCGTCGCCGCTTTGGGAATAATCGGTTTCGATCGCCAGATAGGGCAGTCCCTTTTCTTCCGTGACCAGGCGGCGTACGTTTCTGGTCTCTATGGCGTAGGTCAAACAGGTTTGCAGCACCACTTCCACCACGCCGTCGATACGGAACTCGTCGATCATGCGCCGCAGCAGATCCATGCGGTAGGTGTTCGGCGACATGCAGGAGCAGCCGATATGCAAATAGCGGCGGGCCAGGGCGTCGTAAATGTCACCGGCGTCCTCATCCACCATCTCATAAAGGGATTTGGCGCCGCTGCAGCTTTCAAAGGCCACGGCATAGGCGTTTTCTTCCAGCGCGGACAGCACTTTTTGATATACGCCGCCCAGGGGGCTGCCGGTCACCAGGATACGCGGTCTTTTTTCTTTCAAGCCGCCTTGCTGCCGCAGCCGTTGGGTCAGCTCGACGATCTCCTGCCGGGCCGCTTCCCGGTCGAAACGGAAAGAACTGCCGTTCAGCACTTTATAACAATCCATACCCGTCATAGGCGGCGGGTCCATTTTCATCAATTCATAAAAATCTACCAGCGCCCGGCGTTCCCGATTGCGTTGGGCCACGGCGGCCCGCAGTTTTTCCTCGGTGATTTCCACGCCGAATTTTTGTTCCAGGCAAGCTTTGAGCCGAAGGATTTCTTTTTTCCATAATCGTAGCGCATCTTCGGATTGATTATTGGTCAATTCCATGACCCATACGTCTTTAAAATCCGCCAGATGCTCATACATTTTTTTCTTGCCGTCGCAAGTGGTTTCCGCAATGACCAGATCGGAGAAATAGAAATAGGGGCATTTATCCGTCTTGGCAAAACCGTAACTGGCTTTGATCAAGGGGCAGAGATTCCGGGGCAGGTCCTGCTCGGCGGCGGGTATGGTCTCGTCGCTGACCGAGCAAAGACTGACCACCGCCGCGCCGGCGGCCAGGGGCAATTCGATCGGCATATAGGTGCAAAAGATACCTACCAACGGTGTGCCGCTTTGTTTAAATTCTTTGGCTGTGATAAAGCTTTGCCTTCTTTGTTGGCTGAAGGTATCGAATATTTTCGGTAAATCTGCGACCGTGCTCATAATCGTTCCTTTCTTTTCTTATATTGCAATACGGTATGCTGCGCTTCGCTGGGGCTTCTATACCGGTATTGCGCTTGCGGCGGCGTTTACCGCCGCCTTTTGCGGATCTGCATATACGGTGGATGGGTTGTATGGCTTGCCAATAGTAAAGTATCTCACTTACCGTTAGATGAAGTGAGATACTTTACCAAAGCGTTAGAAAAAGAAGAGATAAGAGATGGATTTATCAGAAGAATTCTATTGTAGATATAGGCTGCGCATTATTTCCAGCCGTCGTATTGATCCACGTTGTCGGCGTTGACCAAAGCGAAGGGCGTCCAGAACATATCTTCGGTGATTTCATGGCCCTGAACCGCTTTCAACGCCAGGATCAGGCCGGCTTTACCGAACAGGTAGGGGGACATGACCACGGAACCGTCCAGTTCGCCGTTTTCAATGGAGGTTTTGGCTTCTTCGATGAAGTCGATACCGACCACTTTCACCTGGTCTTTGACGCCGGCGGCTTTCATGGCTTCCACCACGCCCAAGGCCATTTCGTCATTGGCGCACATAATGCCCTGCAGGTCGGGATTGGCTTGCAGGATATTGGTGGCGATGTCATAAGCCGTTTGACGGTCCCAGTTGGCCGCTTCTACCGCCACGATTTCGCCGCCGTTTTCTTCAAAACCGGCGATGGCGCCGTTTTTCCGCTGTTCGCTGTTGTCCGCGCCGGCCTGGCCTTCGATGACGGCCACTTTGCCGGAGCCGCCCAACAGTTCCATGATGTAGGAAGCGCCCAGTTTGCCTTGGGCTTCAAAGTCGGAGGTAACGAAAGCTTCCACTTTCGCGCCGGCGTCTTTGGCGGCCTGTTCGTCGATGTTGGTGCCGACGGCTACGACTTTAATGCCGCGAGAGGTGGCTTCGGCCACCGGGTTCACCAGACTGAAGGGCGTCATGGCGGAGACGGCAAACGCGTCATAATCTTTGGCCAGCAGCGCGGTCATGGCGTCCGCCTGGCCTTGTTCATCGGCTTCGTTGGGGGAGGCGACCACGTCTACGCTTACGCCGTATTCTTTGGCGGCGTCTTCATAGCCTTCCTGAACGGTCACCCAGAAAGGATTGGTCATGCTGAAGGCGATGGCGCCGATCTTTTCACCGTTTCCTTTTTCCGGCAGCGGAGACAAGGCTTCCAGCATAGAAGCTTCCGCTTCTTTCAGCAATTCGTTGGTGATGGTAAAGGAGTCTTCTTCTGTGTTGGCGGCTTCGTTGTTTTCATCGGTTTCGGCAGACGTGTCATCCTGCGTATCCGCGGGATTTTCCTGGGTGCAGCCGCAAAACGCGAAGCAGGCCAGCAACAGGCACAGAGTAACGATCAACAAAAATTTGATTCTTTTCATTCTTTTTCTTTTCCTCCTTGCTATTTCTGCATCTCTTCTATATTATTACTTCCATCCGAAGGACGGAGGTCCGGGGGACGGAAGCGATAACCCCAAAGCGATCCTTCTTATTTGGCGTGCTCCCGCATAAAGCGTTTTACTTCATCCGCATGCGCCTTGATGCGGGGACCGAAACGAAGGCATTTCATAGCGCCCACCGCCGCCGCGAATTCCAGCGCCGCCTGGGCGCTTTGGCCTTCGTGGAAAAAGGCGTAGATCAGGCCGCCCAAAAAACTGTCCCCGGCCCCGGTAGAATCTACCGGCACAATGGAGAAGGCGGGACTGTGCAGGGTTTTTCCCTCCTGCAGCCATATGGCGCCGCAATCGCCGGCGGTGCATACCGCGCCGAAACGGGGACGGTATTCTTCATATACGGCGGCCAGCGCCTGCTGCATATCCGCTAAACCGCTGTATTCCTCATACGGCTCCCGGCCGCTGACGATCAAGTCGGCCAGGGCCAGCGAGGCCTCCAGATCCGCGTCTGTGTTGCCGGCTTTTCGCATAAAGCTGGGCGTGCATTGCATACATAAGACCACGGGGATGTCCTTTTTTTTGCACATACGAGCGATCTTCAGCGTCGCTTTCCCCGGGAAGAAGTCGCTGTAGAACAAATCTACCCCATCCAGGATGGATTCGTCGATCTCCTCCGGTTGCAGATCCATCAAAGCGTCGCCCAAATTGACGAAAATGCAGTGATTGCCTGTGGCTGCCGCCCAAATATAGGTATGCAGGGTGACGCCGCCCGGCTTTTCTACCAGCCAACCGTCCTCCACGCCGTCTTGCCGCAGGGTGGAGCGGAACAAACGGCCCCGCTCATCGTCGCCGATCTTGGCCAACAGGCGGGCCCGCACCCCCAAGGCGGCCAGAGCCGCCAGCATATTGGCGCAGCTGCCGCCGGGCAGGAGTTGCTCCCGGTCAATGACTTGAAAACTGTCTTCCTGAGGCAGGCGGTCGCAACCGATCACGGTGTCCATGGCCGCCGCGCCCAGGCCCAAAACGGTGTTTACCGACATGCGTTTTCCTTCTTTCTATGATCCAGCTTTCCGGCAGCCGCCGGAAACGCTATGGTATTCGATGAGATTCGATCAATGGGAACGATCCCGGTTGTTTCTGATCTGCGCGATGATGATGGCAATGAGGATGACCCCGCCGGTGATCAGTTGTTGGAAATAGGTGGGGATGGACAACAGGGTCAGGCCGTTGCGCAATACGCTCAAGGTGATGCAGGCGATAAAGACGCCGAAAATGGAACCGCTGCCGCCGTTGAGGCTGCCGCCGCCCAAAACCACGGCGGCGATGGCGTCCATCTCATAGGTGGAACCGGCCAAGGGGGCCGCCGAATTCAAACGGGCGGTCATGATCAGACCGGCCACGGCGGCGCAAAAACCGGATACGGCATAAATGCTGATGCGGTACAGATTGACCCGCACCCCGGAACGGCGCAGGGCTTCGGCATTGCCGCCCAGGGAAAGGCTGTATTTGCCCCACAGGGTGCGGCGCATCACCACAAAAGCGGCCAGGGTCAGCAGCAGGGAAAGGACGATGGGTGGATTCAGCGGGCCGATATCGCCGGTTCCCCACCATTTGAAGCTTTGGGCAAAACCGTATATGGATACGCCGCCGGTCAGGATCAGGGCGACGCCCCGGGTAATGGTCATGGTGGCCAGGGTGGTGATAAAGGGATTGACGCGGATCAGGGCAACGATGACGCCGTTGACCACGCCGGAAACGACGCCGATGGCTATGCCCAGCAAAATAGCGGGGTAGGTGGCAACGCCCCCATGCATCAAAACAGCCATGATGACGCCGCACATACCGGCGACGCTGCCTACGGAAAGATCGATGCCGCCGCTGGCAATGACGAAAGCCATGCCCAGGGACAATATCAGATATACGGAGCATTGATCCAGGATATTGCGAAAGTTTTTCCAGGCCCAGAAATAATCCGAGCTGACAGATAGGAAAATCACCAAAACCAACAAAGCCAGCGTCAGCAATAATTGTGGAAAAGCGCGGCTCAAAGTGGCGGAAAAGGCGGTTTTCCCTTGGCCGGTATCGTGTTTTTTCATTGTTTGGCTCCATTTGACGCCGAACCGCCGACGATCATGCAAACGATATCGTCCGCGGTAACGGATTTTGTATCCAGTACAGCCAGAACCTTCCCTTGCCGTATCACGCAAATGCGATCTGACAATTCAAATACCTGTGGGATATTGTGGCTGATGATGATGACGCCGTATCCCTGGTCGGCCAGGTGGCGGATCAGCTTTTGCACTGCCGCGGTTTCTTTCAGGCCCATGGCCGCCGTGGGCTCGTCGAGGATGATCATTTTCCCGCCCTGGCGAATGGCACGGGCCACCGCCAAAGCCTGCCGCTGGCCGCCGGAAAGATCGGCCACGACCGACTCCTGATCCGGGATGGATACCTGCAGCCGCTCCAGAAGCTCTGCCGTTTCCCGGCGCATCTTTTTCTTATTGAGCCAGCCCCAGCGCCGGTATTCATGGCCGAGAAAGATGTTTTCCCAGACGGTTTGGGTATTGACCAGCGCCAGATCCTGATATACGGTGGTGATGCCTTTTTCCTCCGCCAGTTTCGGCGTCAGGTGTGCAAAGCTTTGTCCGTCTATGGAGATTACCCCGCCGTCCGGCGTGATGGCCCCGGATAAAGCTTTGATCAAGGTGCTTTTGCCGGCGCCGTTATCGCCGACGATGGCCAGTATTTCCCCGGGATAGGCTTCCAGACTGGCGCCTTTCAGCGCCTCGATATGGCCGAAGTTTTTTTTCAAGTTTTCTACCCGTATATAGGGTTGCCGTTCGTTCACCTTACGCACCTCGATCGTTGAAAAGGCTTATATGGGAAAGGCTTTTCCCGCCAGGAAAGCAGGGAAAGCCCGGCATTCGCTTTACCGTTCCGCCGCCAAGAGCGCCGCGCCGATGGCGCCCGCAAATCTGGCGTTTTCATGGCTGACCAGGGGCTTGCCCAGTCGCTGGCCCAGGGCGCGGATCAGGTTTTCCTGCTTGCATAGGCCGCCGGTAAGAAAAACCGGCTCGTCGCTGATGAGCTTGGCGGCCTGGGCGCAGACTTTTTGCACGATGGAATCCACAATGGCGTAGGCGATATCCGCCCTGGCCGTTCCTTTGCCGATCAAACCCACCACTTCCGACTCGGCGAAGACCGTGCACATGGAAGAAATATGCACGCCGCCGCCGGTGGCGGCCAAATCGCATAATTCGTCAATGGATATGCCCAGGGCCGCGGACATGATTTCCAAAAAACGGCCTGTCCCGGCAGAGCATTTGTCGTTCATCATAAAATCCCGCACTTTGCCGTGCTCGATGCGCATGATCTTGCTGTCCTGGCCGCCGATATCGATCACCGTGGCCGCTTCCGCGCCGAACAGCCAATACGCGCCTCTGCCATGGCAGGTGATTTCGGTAATGCGCTTGCCGGCATAGGCGACGGCGTTGCGGCCGTATCCGGTGGCCACCACTTTTTCCTGCTGTACGTCCATGTGCAGGCGGGCGAAATCTTCCGCCAAAGCCTGGGCGGCGCCGGCGCTGTCCCAACCGGTGGGACGCAGCAGCGTATGCAGCAAAGCGCCCGTCTCATCGACTACGGCCGCCTTGGCGCTGGAGGAACCAATATCGATACCAATAAAAAAAGACATACCTTTACCTCTTTGCAAGCCCAAGACGGGAAAGTCCGGTGTTGTGGCATGTAATGGTTAGAAACAAAAGTTTAAATTATCCTAGAAACAGCATGATTAAGTATAGCATGCTGCCCTAACAGTTTCAATGAAATCCAGGGGATTTTAATATTGTTTTTCAATATAATAGTATTATATTATCGATTAAATCGATGTATAATCATGTATGATTGCAAATAAAAATCCCAAGATACACCGGGCCGGTATCTTGGGATTGGTACAAACGCTATGAAAGCCGCGGCAGGCCGCCGGGGCGGGGGACAGAAGAGAGACTATTTGGCGTCGTATTCCGCTTTGATTTTGCGCAGGGCGCTGATGAAACGCTGGTTTTCTTCCATGGTGCCGATGCTGACCCGCAGGAATTCGGGGCAATTGAAAAGGAAGCCGGGGCGGACGATGACCCCTTGGCGCAGCAATTCTTCGTTGATCTCCCGGGAGGGCATGCCGATATTGACGAAAATGAAATTGCTGGAGGAGGGGGCGCATTCCATGCCCATTTCCTTTAATTGCTGCTGCAGATAGGTACGGCCCTCTTCGTTATTGGCGATCACCCGGGTCAGGAATTCTTCGTCGTCCATGGCCGCGTATGCCGCGACCTGGGACAGACGGGTGACGGGGAAAGCGGGGATGACCCGGCCCAAAGCCTCTGCCAGATGCAAAGGCGCCACGGCGTAACCGATGCGCAAACCGGCCAGGCCGTATGCCTTGGAGAAGGTGCGCAGGACGATCACGTTTTTCCCGGCGCGCACATAGTCCATGCCGTCGGGATAGTCCGGATCTGATACGAATTCAAAATAGGCCTCGTCCAAAAGTACCACCACATGATCGGGGATATTGTCCATAAGCTTTTGCATTTTCTTTTTGCCGATTATGGTGCTGGTGGGATTATTGGGATTGCACAAAAAGATCATCTTGGTTTTGGGCGTGATCGCCGCCAAAACGGCGTCCACGTCAAAGCGGTACTCCTTATCCACCGATAATTCGATCAATTTGCCGCCCATCAACCTTGTATATATATTGTAGGAGGCAAAAGTAGGTTCGCAAACGATGGTTTCGTCGCCTTCATTGATGAAGGCGTTACAGGCCAGGATGATGATATGCTCACCGCCGTCTCCCACAATGATCTGTTCCGGGGAAACGCGGTATTTGGCAGCCAGTTTTTCCCGCAAAAGCGGGCTGCTGCCTTCGGGATACAAATAGCAATTCTCCAGTTCCTGCTGCATCGCGGCGATGGCTTTGGGGGAGGTATGCAAGGGATTCTCGTTAGAAGCCATTTTGATGGCGTTGTGCACGCCGTATTCCCGTTCTACCGCTTCTATGGGTTTACCGGGTATATAAGGGGGCAGATCCATTACGTTTTTGCGGGCGAATTTGGTTCCGTCGGCCATTTCCATCATCTTCTTTCCTGTTTTTTGCAATAGTCATAAGCGATTTTATTCTCTTATTTTTTATTATCATGATAAAAAATTATAAAACGCTCATTTTGCACGAAGAGGGCAAGAGCTTGTTTCGGCTCCTACCCTTTGAACGCACATATAGATGATTAAATTCTTCATAAAATAAAGTTTTCCTGCAATATTGATAGAATATTATTGCTTGCTCTACGATTGGCAGGCAGGTATGCGTAAGCGGTTGCTCTTTCCCGGCTTCCCCGGTCAGTGCGCCTGGATATCCCTGCGCCGGAGAGCTGGGAAAAGACGGAAGGCCGCCATAAATTCGCTGCCGCGCCGTTGACTACGGAAGTAAGATAAAGTAAAATATTTGTAACAAACTGCCTGTAATACGGAGAAGCTTTGTCAGATGGATGAAGGAGGCCTGAAAATGGCGAGAAACGTGCAGATGTTGACCGATTTTACGATGCATATAGATGAAGCCGCTTTTCTGACGGAGATGAAGGTCAAGCCCGGCAGCCGGCGGGAGCAAATGTGTTTGCATTTGATCGAAAAAATCAATGCTTTGCTCAAACCCAAGGCCGGTTTTTGCGAAGCCGTGGTGGAAGAATTGGACGAAAGCGGCATGACGGTGGACGGCGTTCGCTTCACCGGCACCCTGTTTGCCGACCGACTGAAGGTGGGGCAAAAGCTCTATCCGTTCTTATGCAGCTGCGGCAAGGAAGCCGGCGATCTGGAATATACCGTTTGGGGCGACGTATTGCAGCAATATTGGGCGGATGTATTGATGGAAAAATCCCTGCGTTGTATCGGCCAGGCTTTGGAAGAACGCGTGTCCGCCTATATACAGGGGGAATTTATCGCGCGCTTCAACCCCGGTTCCTTACCGGCCTGGCCCCTGATGGAACAGCGGCCTTTGTTCCAGCTGTTGGGGGAGATCGTTCCGGCTGTGGGCGTGGAACTGACGGATCATTTCATCATGCTGCCCCAAAAGTCGGTGTCCGGCTTCTATTTCAGCTCGGAGCAGGAGTATCACAACTGCTCTTTGTGCCCCCGTTTGCATTGCCCCACCCGGCAGACGGAATTTATCGGCGGATAACAGCGCCGCTGTAAACCCTTGTCCGCCGGCGCTTTGCCGGCTAACCGACAGCGATAAGGAGATACGAATGCGTTTATGTTCTTTGCCCAGCCCCTGCTATATCATTGATAAGGCGGCGCTGACCGGCAATTTGCAGCTTTTGCATCAGGTGATGCAGGCCAGCGGCTGCAAGATACTCCTGGCGCAAAAGGCTTTCGCGGCCTATGCCCTGTATCCTTTGATCGGCTCCTATTTAAGCGGCGCGGCCGCCAGCGGCCTCTTCGAGGCCCGTTTGAGCCGGGAAGAAATGGGCAAGGAGACCCATGTCTTTTCTCCGGCCTTTCGTGAGGATGAGATCGGGGAGATTCTGGGCTATGCCGATCATATCGTTTTCAATTCCCTGGATCAATGGCGCCGCTTCGGCGCTTTGACGGTGGAGGCCGGGGTGGAAGCGGGCCTGCGCATCAATCCTGAATGCTCTACCCAAAGCGGCCCCGCCATTTACGATCCCTGCGCCCCCGGCTCCCGCCTGGGCATTGTGACCGGCGCTATGCCCGACCGCTTGCCGGCGGGCGTCAGCGGCCTGCATTTTCATACCCTGTGCGAGCAAAACGCCGACGCCTTATCCGTTACCATGGCGGCGGTGGAAGAAAAATTCGCCCGGCAGCTGCGGCAGATCTCCTGGCTGAATATGGGCGGCGGCCATCATATCACCCGGGCCGGTTATGATTTGGATCAATTATACCGTTTGCTGCGCCGGGTGCGCGAAGACTACGGTTTGCAGATCTATCTGGAACCGGGGGAAGCGGTGGCCCTGAACGCGGGGTATTTGTACTGCACCGTTTTGGATATCGTGGAAAACCGGGGACAGATCGCTATTCTGGACGCTTCCGCCGCCTGTCATATGCCGGATGTGCTGGAAATGCCTTACCGTCCGCCCTTGCTGGACGCCGCTATGCCGGGGGAAAAGCCCTATACCTACCGTCTGGCCGGGCCCACCTGTTTGGCCGGGGACGTGATCGGCGAGTATTCTTTCGACCGGCCTTTGCGGCCCGGCAGCGCCTTGCTCTTTGCCGATATGGCGATTTATACCATGGTAAAAAACAATACCTTCAACGGCATGGCCCTGCCGGCCATCGCTATAAAAGAAGGCGACGACGACTACAGCCTGTTGAAAACCTTTGCTTATGAGGATTTTAAGGGCCGTTTATGCTGAAAACGGTTGCGCCGGCCTTCATCGGTTGGCGGCCTCTTGATAGTATAGCGGATAAGTGGCCAAAATTTGGCCGTCTGCCGTTTTTATTTGGAAAAAACCGCCGTGCTCTCCGGCTTGGGCAGTTTGCCAAGGGTTAAATTGCCAGGAGAGAACGGCGTTTTTTCTTTCTTCCGGGGCGGTCAACAGCCAGCAATCCGCGTGCACGCTTACGCTTTGCCAGGAGCCGCCGTCCAAAGGCAGCAGGGCCACGGTTTCGCCGGCGGCGAACAGCCGGCCCAGTTGATAATGACCTGCGCCGTAATCCAGCAAAGCCAGGCTTTCGCCGTAACGGTCGGGGCTGTGCAGCACCACGCTGATGAAATGGGCCCGGCCCTGGCGGCGGGAAGCGATCAGGCAACTGCCGGCCGCCTCCGTGGTGCCGGTTTTTACGCCGTCCACCCGATCGTCCTGCCATAAAAGCTTGTTGGTGTTCCGCAAACGGCGAAAACTGCCGCCGCTGCCGATATCCCGGTATTTGCTGGAGACGATTTGGGCGAAGGTTTCGTTTTGCAAGGCATAGGCGGCGATCTTGGCCAAAGCGGCGGCGCTGATCAGATGATTTTCTGCCGGCAAGCCGTTGCTGTTGGCCAGATGAGCGTTATATATGCCCAGCGTTTTCGCTTTGACGTTCAGCCAATCGATAAACAGCGATTCCCGGCCGGCGGTATGCTCCGCCAAAGCCACGCAGGCGTCGTTGCCCGAACGCATCAACGCGCCCGCCAGCAGTTCTTCCACCTGCAGCCGTTCGCCCTGGCGCAAATGGATGCTGGATTCTCCCACGGCCGCCGCCTTGGCGCTGACCCGGGCGGTTTCCCGAATGTCCGCCGTGTCCAGCACGGTGACGGCGGTCAGTATTTTGCTGGTGGAGGCGGGGGGCAAAGGCGCATCCGGCTGCCGGCCCCACAGCAAGCGGCCGCTGGTGGCTTCCCAAAGCACGGCGGCGCCGGCGGCGATGTTTTCCGGCGCGATTACCGCTTGGGCGTCGTATAGCGGCGGCATACCCGCCTCCGGCTCCGTTCCCCAGGCTGCAGACGGCAGAAAGCATAGCAGCAGCGGGAACAGCACGGACAGAGCGCTAATCGATATTCTGCGAAACCGTGCCAAAATCCCACCCCTTTTCCCGTACCATGGCGATGATTTGCGGCAAAGCGGCCACGGTAACCGCCGTAGGGTGAGCGAGAATGATGGAGCCAGCCGTCAATTTGCTCTCTACGCGATCCAAAAGGGTCTGCCGGTCTGGATTTTGCCAATCGATGGTATCCACGCTCCACAGTATGGTGCGATAGCCGCATCGGTCCGCCGCTTCGATCACATGGGGCTCCGATTCGCCGGAGGGCGGCGCATATAAGGCGGTACGATAGCCGGTAGCGTCAAAAATCGCTTGTTCCGCCTGTTTGATTTCTTTCATGATCTCTTCCTTGCCGCAGGCGTTGGGACTGTTATGGTGATAGCCGTGATTGCCCAGCTCATGGCCGCCTTCGGCGATTTGCCGGGCCAGCTTTGGGTTTTCCGCAGCCCATCTGCCGGTCAGGAAAAAGGTGGCTTTTACCTGTTGCTCGTCAAGGATGCGCAAAAGCTCCGGCAGGTATTCATTGCCCCAATCCACGTTTACGGTCAAGGTCACCAGGCTTTTTTCCGGTATGCCGGCATGATAAGGGGCCAGGGCGGTTTGGGCCTGCCGGTTTGTTTCCACGGCGACTGCCAGGCAAACTGCCGCCAGCAATACGCACAGGTAGAGATATTTCTTTTTCACATATATGGCTCGCATAGCAAAACCTCCTTTTCGTCCCATATATATGAACGAAGCAAGGAGGCTATTCCCAGAGTAGGCAGATTTTCCCGCCCCCAAACGGCCCGGCCCGAGAGGCGGCGTCGCTCGGGATTCAGGATTCGTACAGGTCCACCGTGGCTTTCAGCCGTCCCCGTTTGCTCATACCTTCCTGGCCCAGAAAGCGAAAACGGCCATAGCCGCGAACGGAAACGATTTGCTGCGGTTTGGGCATATAGTCGGGCTTGCCGCAGGGCATGCTGTTGACGAAAACCTGCTCTTTCAGGCATAAGCGGCGACTGTCTTCCCGGGCGATATGATATACGGCGGCGATCAGCCCATCCAGGCGCAGGGAGGATACGGAAACGGAGATCGTGCGCAGCCGGGGCAGGGCATAGGCGGGCAGATCGTTTCTTTGTTCCACAAAAACCGAAGTCCGGTTGACTTGCTGCAGACTTTCCGCAATATAACCGGCCACGCTGTGGAGGCAGACGCAAAAAGCCTGATCTTCGCCGGGCAGGATATCCCCCAAAACCTGGCGCTTGACGCCCAAAGCCAGCAAAGCGCCCAGATAATCCCGATGGGTCAGGGCTTGGGCAAACTTGGCGTTGCGGGGGCGGATGCACAAATAACAGATGGGCGGCGGCGCTTCCGGCCCAAAGCAAAGGATTTTTCTTTCCGCTTCCGGAAAGCCGCCCCAGGCCCGGTAAGCCTGAGCCGGCAGTATCCTGGCGGCGATATCCTGCTCCGCCAAAGTCAAAAACGGGGTAAAGAACGCCCTGTCCAGCGTTTCCGCCTTATTGGCCAATTCCAGCAGACGTTTTTGCAGCAACAGCGTTTCTTCCGGCATAAGCGGCCTTCCTCCCGGCGCGAAATATTGGTATACTAATATTTCGCCTGCCGCCGGGCAAACCCTGTCTCATATCGCAAGGGCGGGATGTATCTTCGGCAAAGGCTGGAAAAAAAATGCTCTTTGGTATATAATAAATCAATGAAAACATACCGATAGAAAAACACGCCGCCCTAACGGCAAAGGTATCCCAAGAGTTGGGATTCTGTAAATCAAGGAGGCTATATGAGCGAAAAGAAAAAAAATCGCCAAATCGACGACGGGCTGTTGGCGAAAATGGACGCCTATTGGCGCGCCGCCAATTATTTATCTTTGGGCCAACTGTATCTGATGGACAATCCTTTGTTGAAGGAACCGTTGGCTTGGGAGCATATCAAACCTACCGTAGTTGGCCATTGGGGCACCGCGCCCGGACAGAATTTTATCTATGTCCATTTGAATCGAGTGATCAAACAGTACGATTTGGATATGATCTATATATCCGGCCCGGGCCACGGCGGCCAAGCCATGGTTTCCAATACCTGGCTGGAAGGCTCCTATTCCCAGGTGTATCCCAATATCAGCCAGGACGAGGCGGGGATGAAAAGGCTGTTCAAGCAGTTCTCTTTCCCCGGCGGCATTTCCAGCCATGTGGCCCCGGAAACCCCCGGTTCCATCAATGAAGGCGGGGAATTGGGCTATTCGCTGGCCCATGCTTTCGGCGCGGTGCTGGACAATCCGGATCTGATCGCCGCCTGTGTGGTAGGGGATGGGGAAGCGGAAACCGGTCCCTTGGCCACAGCCTGGCATGGCAATAAGTTTTTGGATCCCCGCAGCGACGGGGCTGTTTTGCCCATCCTGCATCTGAACGGCTATAAAATCGCCAATCCCACCGTTTTGGCGCGGATCCCGGAGGAGGAATTGGAGCAGTTCTTCTACGGTTGCGGTTGGCGTCCCTATTTTGTCAGCGGCAGCGATCCGATGGAAATGCACCGGCAGATGGCGGAAACCCTGGATGCGGTGATCGGCGAGATCCTGCAGATCCGCCGCAACGCCCGGGAAAACGGGGATTCCGGCCGTCCCCGCTGGCCGCTGATCGTCTTCCGTTCGCCCAAGGGCTGGACCGGGCCGAAAGAGGTCAACGGCCTGCCCAATGAAGGCAGCTTCCGTTCCCATCAGGTGCCCCTGGCGGTGAACCGGGATCATCCGCAAAATCTGATTTTACTGGAACAGTGGCTGAAAAGCTACCGGCCGCAAGAATTGTTCACCGAGGAAGGCCGGCTGAAACCGGAATTGGCGGAGCTGGCGCCGGAGGGGGAGCGGCGCATGGGCGCCAATCCCCATGCCAACGGCGGCGAATTGCTGCGAAATTTGAAAACCCCGGATTACCGGCAATACGCATTGCCTTTGGAAAAACCGGGGGCTACGGAAGCGCAGGATATGACGGTTTTGGGCGGCTATATGCGGGATCTGGTACGGGAAAATCCCTCGACCTTCCGCCTGTTTGCCCCGGATGAAACCGTATCCAATCGCCTGGGAGCGGTGTTCGAAGTGACCGACCGCAAATGGAACGGCCAAACCCTGGCGGAAGACGATCATCTGGCTCCTGCCGGGCGGATCATGGATTCCATGCTTTCCGAGCATGTATGCCAGGGTATGCTGGAAGGCTATTTGCTGACCGGACGGCACGGCGTGTTCAGCAGCTACGAGGCCTTCATCCGCATTGTGGATTCCATGTTCAGCCAACATGCCAAATGGCTGAAAGTGACGGCCCAATTGCCCTGGCGGGAGGATATCGCCTCTTTGAATTATCTGCTGTCCTCTCATTGCTGGCAGCAGGATCATAACGGCTTTACCCATCAGGACCCAGGCTTTTTGGATCATGTGGCCAATAAAAAAGCGGACGTGATCCGCTTGTACCTGCCGCCGGACGCCAATTGCCTGCTTTCGGTGTTTGACCATTGCATCAAAAGCCGCAATTATGTCAATGTGGTGGTGGCTTCCAAGCATCCCCGTCCTCAGTGGTTGACTATGGAGCAGGCCATCATCCATTGCACCCAGGGCATCGGTATCTGGCAATGGGCCGGCAACGACCAGGGCCAGGAACCGGATATCGTCATGGCCTGCTGCGGCGATACGCCCACGCTGGAAACATTGGCGGCGACCACCATTTTGCATGAGCATTTTCCGGAGATCAAGATCCGCGTGGTCAATGTGGTGGATCTGATGCGCCTGCAGGCGGATACGGTACATCCCCACGGCCTGTCCGAGATCGATTACGAGTCCCTGTTTACCGGGGATAAGCCGGTGATCTTCGCTTTCCACGGTTATCCTTCTCTGATCCATGAGCTTACCTATCATCGCCGCAACAAACCCGCCCAGGTACATGGCTATATCGAAGAAGGAACCATCACCACGCCTTTCGACATGCGGGTGCAGAACGGTTTGGATCGCTTCCATCTGACGCTGTCCGCCCTGGATCATTTGCCGCGGCTGGGCAATCGCAGCGGCTATTTGCGGCAGCTGATGCGGGATAAACTGGTGGAACACAAGCAGTATATTGCCGATTATGGCCAGGACTTGCCGGAAATCCGCAATTGGCGGTGGAAACCCCTGGAATAATCAGATAACAGCTTCATAGAAAAGCTCGCGCCGGACAAAAGGGCAGGCGCGAGCTTTTTGTCTATATCATCCTGATATGTATATAGAACGGATGGTTATTAGAGTTATGCTTATGCTTACACGATTTTTCTTTTACCAGCCATTTTCCGAATTATAATATTATTTTGCGACAATTTACACAATGTATGTAAAGCTTTTAGCTGAGAAGATAGTAAAAACAGCTTTTCCGGTATTTTTTTATACTATTTTTATCCACATTTGTACCGTTGATTTCTGAACCTACTTTAGCAGGTGTTTTTCTAAGAATAAAAAAAATAGGCAAACATATACACAAGTTATCCACAAATTCTTTGCATATGTTTGCATAATTATTCTATGATGTGTTTCGACTTTGTTTTTGCGCGAATTCGGGCGGAGAAAGAGAGTTCGACGTTCGATTTTTTTATTTTGTATTGTTTCGCTGTCTGTGGGCTTTCTTTTTAAGTCTGCAAAAAAGCGAAAGCGGCCGGCCTTCCGCCGGCCGCCATATGTCCTGCAAGGAAACCCCATTTGCCTGACGGCGCATGCCGCGGAAAACCCCGAAAACGGCGGATATACCGACGCAAGCAGGAAAAACCGGGCTTTGCCGTTTGTTTTTGCCGGCAAAGGGCCAAAGCAGCGGGGTTTTTCGCCGGGGCGGTTATTCGTATTGCTGCGCCGGCGCGTCGGCCCAAAGCTTTTCCAGATTATAGTATTGCCGTTCGTCCTGAAGGAAGATATGCACCACCAAAGAACCGAAATCCAGCAATATCCAGCGGCTGTCCCGGTAGCCTTCCATGCGCAGCAGGGCGGCGCCGGCTTCTTTCAGTTTTTCGCAAATATGGTCGGCAGTGGCCTGGGCCAGCCGGTTGTTGTTGACGCTCATGATCAGAAAATAATCGGCTATGGTGGTGATGCCTTTCAATTCCAGGCTGAGCAGGTCCGCCGCTTTTTTCTCCTGTGCCGCCCGTACGGCCAGTTGCAGCATGGTTTCCGAGGATAATGTTTGCTCCATATCGTTTCCTCCGTTATATTTTTCCTTCAGCGTTTGATAGGTCTGTAAGGCCATCGGGTGGCAAGGCTCCTGTTTGCCGGCCAGATAGCTGAACGTATAGGCCAACGCGGCCAAAATGGCTCGATCCAAATCGATATAGGCCTGGTCGCGCAGTTGTTCCAAACCGGGCCAGCTTTGCCGCAAGGGTTCGATGATGTCGGCCAGGAAAATGATTTTGGCCAAAAGGCTCATCTGCGGGTGGCCTACGGTGTGATATTTTACCGCCTCCAGGATCTCCGCATCCGTTACGCCCCATTCCTGCTCCAAAATGGCCGCGCCTACCGGCGCGTGCAGCAACGGGTCATGCCGGTTTTGCCATTCATCCAGCTCAAGATGCAGCTCTGCCGCTTTTTGCCGCAATTGCGCCGGGGTATAACAACGCCCCACGTCATGGATCAAACCGGCCAGATAGGCTTTTTCTTTGGGGACTTGCCAGCGTTCGGCCAGGGCGGCCGCGGTTTGCGCCACGGACAGGCTGTGCTGGAAACGGCGGGGAGACAGGTCCCGGGCCAGTTTTTGGCGGTAGGCGTCGATTTGTTCGCTGCTGTTCATGATATCGTCCTTGTACATAATCCCAATCAGACAGAAATGGGTTCAATCCACAGTTGCCGGTGGCATATCTTCCGCCCTGTGCTGGTACAGGCCGTGGCTCTGTATATAGGTCAACACAGGCTTGGGCGTCCATTGGCTGACGTCCCGGCCGGCGGCGATGCTTTCGCGTATCTCCGTGGAGGAAATGGCGATGGGCGATATGCAGATGGGAATGATCCTTTCCCGCTGCCGCCGGGGAAGCGCCTCCAGCTTCGCCAGGTCGAAGCCTGGGCGGGATATGGCGATGAAATGGCACATTTCTGTTAGGATATCCCCGTTTTTCCAGGTGTGGATATCCAAAATGGCGTCGGCGCCGGTGATGAAAAACAGCTCGGTTTGGGGATAATGGTTCCGAAAATAAGTCAGCGTATCGAAAGTATAGGAATAGCCCACTCTGGCCGATTCCAAATCGGAAACCTGAAACAAAGGGTTGTCCCCGGTGGCCAATAAGGTCATCTCGTAGCGGTTTCCGGCGGGAGCGGTCAAGCCTATGGGCTTATGGGGCGGATTGCCGGTAGGGATAAAAATCACCTGCGACAGGGAACAATGTCTGGCCGCCGCCTGGGCCGCCAGCAAATGTCCATAGTGGATCGGATCGAAAGAACCGCCCATCAGCCCCCAGCGGGGACGGGTTTTTTTTTGTTTTTTCATGGCTCTTCCTGCTATTCGGTATAGTCGAAACTGTTGCCGGCGATATTCACCGTATCGCCCACTTGTACGCCGGCTTCACGCAGCGCGTCTTCCAAACCCATTTTAACAAATATCCTTTGCATGCGCAACACGGCGTCTTCGTTATTGAGATCCGTCATTTTTACCAGTTTTTCAATGCGTTCGCCGCTGACCTGCCATATGCCGTTATCGTCCCGGAGGATGGAAAAAGGCTGCTCGTCCCGAACCACGGTGGTCAGCATTTCTTCCCGGGCAGGCTCCGTTTCCAGGGGCGGCAATTGGCTGAGGGTTTGCCGCAGGGCGGATAAAAGCTGGGGGATGCCCTGGCCGGTCAGGGCGGATATGGGAAAGATAGGATATTTCCCGTCTACCCTTTTTTGCAATTCCTTCAATTTTTCCGCCGCGTCCGGCATGTCCATCTTATTGGCGGCAATGACGGCGGGTCTTTGCAAAAAGTCGTTTTTATACAGACGCAATTCTTCTTCAATGGCGGCCAGGTTTTCCCAAGGCTCTTTTTCCGTCAGGCCGCTCATATCCAAAACATGTACCAAAATGCGATTCCGTTCCGCATGGCGCAAAAAGCGATGCCCCAGGCCGATGCCGGAAGCCGCCCCCTCGATCAAACCAGGTAAATCGGCGATTACCAGGTCGCTGTGATCGTCAAAACGCACCACGCCCAAGTTGGGATTGAGGGTGGTGAAGGGGTAGTCGGCGATTTTCGGCGTGGCCGCGCTGACCCGGGACAGCAGGGTGGATTTGCCCGCGTTGGGAAAACCGACCAGACCCACATCGGCGATGAGCTTCAGCTCGAAGATCAGCCATTTTTCCTGCCCCGGTTCCCCGTTTTCCGCATAGCGGGGGGCTTTGTCATGGGCGTTGGCAAAACGGCTGTTGCCCCGGCCGCCCCGGCCGCCTTTGGCCAGGATCACTTTTTGGCCCGGCAGGGTGATATCGGCCAGGATCTGCCCATGCTCGTCTTTGACCACTGTGCCCAAAGGCGTTTGCAGCAGCAGATCTTCGCCGTTGGCCCCGTGCATGTTTTTGGCCATGCCGTTTACGCCCTTTTCCGCTTTGTAATGGCGGCGGTATTTGAAATCGGTCAGGGTGGTCAGCATGGGGTTGCCCACGGCGACCACATTGCCGCCCCGGCCGCCGTCGCCGCCGGCGGGGCCGCCCATAGGTATATATTTTTCCCGGCGAAAAGCGACCATACCATTGCCGCCGTCGCCGCCTTTGACATAGATTTTTACATAATCATGAAACATAGGTCTATTCCCTCCGTTTCCCTATTATACGCATATATCGAAAAAATAGTCAATTGCCGCGCCCGGTCTTATTGCGGAACAAAGGCCGGAAAAGAGGATTTTTTTCGCTTTTGCCGCTATAAAAAATCAAAGAAAAATGAAAGGCCTTTGATTTTTTCTCTGGCAATATCAGAAGGTATATAGTATAATAAGAATTAAAATATGGGATAGTATTTTGTTTTGCCGAAACGCGGGGAAATACGAAAAACGTAAACGGCAGGAAAGCCCCCTGCGTGACGGCAAAATATAGCGATAGATCGATGGAAAGCGGCCCTTTAGCGGCGGCGGCGCAACCATTTGCCGCCCGCGGCGGGAACGGTTGCCGCAAAAGTAATTCTTATCCTTGCCTTAGGCAATGCAAGCAGGCAATTCAAATAAAACAGTCATTCCAAAGTAAAGGGGAAATTCTGGTGAATACAAATTATGATGAACAAAACGTATCGGAGACGCTAACAGACAAAGTGGATATTCCGGAATTGGCTTTGGATCATGAACAAGCGGAATTGGCCGCGGCGATCGCCCCGCAGTCCAAGTACAGCGATGAAGATATTGCCGCTTTCGAGCAAGCCAAGGAAATCGCCATCAAAGCGGCCGAGCAATTGACCGAGGCGCGCCGGGTTTTATCCCAAAGCGAAGACGAAGCCGCCAAGGCGGATACCGCCTATCAGGCGGTAGCGGATCTGCCGGAAAAATTGCTGGCCGACGAAGAAGAGGCGAAAACCGTGGCAAAGCTGGCCGCCGCCCTGGTGGTGGATACCCAGGTGACAAAAAGCCTGGCCGACGAGGAATACGCCCGGCTGTTGACCAAAGCGGCGGAAGATCTGGAGGAAACCGCCGCCCAGGCGAAAGCCGATTTGGCGGAAAAAAAGGCGGCCCGCATCGCCGCGGAGTATGAAA
Source organism: Bacillota bacterium (assembly GCA_024679955.1). Taxonomy (GTDB): domain Bacteria; phylum Bacillota; class Dehalobacteriia; order UBA4068; family UBA4068; genus JAILCQ01. Next base: position 107,428 of record JAILCQ010000009.1, read on the forward strand.
AAGCCCATGTGTTTGTGGAAAAAGCCAGGACTCGCCTGATCGCGGATCGGGCGGCGGTAAAAGCGGCGGAGGCGAAACGCGGCCGCATCTCGGCGGAAAACGACATGACGGTCAAGGTGGCCGAAGCGGATATGAACTTTTCCACCCATTTGCAGGAGCAAGCCGCCCAGGCCGCCCAGGAAGCCGATCGGAAACTGAAAGAAGCGGAACAGGATCAAACCCGGGCAATAGAAGAATCCAAGCGCCTGCAGGATGAAGAACTGAACCTGCGCAGAAACAGCGAGTTGGAGCTGGAAAAGCTGGCCTTGTCCCATCAAGCGCCGTTGAAAGCGTGCGCGGAAAAAACTTACCAGGCCAAAATCGACGAAGAAAACGCCAAGCAAGAGGCGGACGACACCGAGAGAGTCGCGGCGGAGAAAAACGATATCTGGCATACGGCGCAGCAAAAAGCCAAGCAAGCCGCGGAGGATGAGGAAAGCACCAGGCAAAATACCGCGGCTGATCTGGAACGGGTGACCAACGAAGCTTTTGAAGCCCGCAATATCGCCAGCGCCAAGGCATCCGGCCTGGCCGCGGCGGCGGAATCGGCCAAACAAGCCGCCCTGGAAGCCACCCAGCGGGCGGAAGAAGCGCAAATGGCGATCCCGCCGGTGCAGGACGAAGTCAAAATGCGGGAAGAAGCTTTGGCGGCGGCACGGCATACCTCAAATGAAGCGGCGCGTATGGCGGCCAACGCCACGGCGGCCCGGGTCGCGGTAAAAGAAACTTCCTCCGCTTTGTTGGCCCAGGCGGAAAAAATCCTCCAGGATACGGCGACGAACGCGGAAAAACTGGTGGAAAAGAGAGATTTGGAATATCAAACCGCGGTGAACACCCTGGAACAGCTGCAGGCGCAAGCGGAAAGCGCCCTGCATGCCGCCAAGGACGCCGCGCAAATCGCCCAGGATACGGAAAGCGCCAAGAACAAGGCGGAAGATGATTTCCATCAGATCTGCCTGGAAAACGACGACAGGATCAAATCCACCCGGGAAACCATGGAGCGGATGTGCAACGACGCCCAGGCGGCCCGCATTACCGCCGCCGAAGAAGTGGTGATCGCAGAAAAAATCGCCCGGGAAGCGGACGCCCAGGCGGAGCAGAAAAAGCAGCTGTATTTGCAGGCGGTAGACGCCAGGGAAAAAGCCGAGGAACACGAGCAAGCGATCACGGCGCAAACCCAGGAAGAAATGCGCGCGGCCCAGGAAAACTGGGACAGGGAAATTGCGGATATGCAATCTTCCTGCCGGGCGGCGGAAGAAGCGCAAGCGGCCCGCATCGCCCAGCGGGAATCTTTGGAATTGGCTGCGCAGGAAGCGGCCAAGACTTTGCAAAAAGCGGAAACCGGCAAGTTAGCGGCTTCTAAAAGATTGGCGGCTGCTGTGGCGAGAGCGGCGATCCGGCTGAAAGCCGCCGAAGAGGAATTGGCGCAGATCGCCCTCAAGGAAAAACCGGCGCAACTGGCGTTTGAAGAAGCTTTGCAGGCGGAAGTATTGATGAAGGCCCAGTATAATGAAGTCGCTATCGCGGAAGCCCCTGCGGCGGAAGAAACCCCTGCTGTAGAAGAAGCGCCTGCGGCGGAAGAAGCGCCTGCGGCGGAAGAAGCCCCGGCGGCAGAAGAAGCCCCGGCGGCAGAAGAAGAGCCTGCGGCGGAAGAAGAGCCTGCGGCGGAAGAAGCCCCGGCGGCAGAAGAAGCCCCGGCGGAAGAAGAAGCCCCGGCGGCGGAAGAAGCCCCTGCGGCGGAAGAAGCCCCTGCGGCGGAAGAAGCCCCGGCGGTAGAAGAAGAGCCGGCGGCAGAAGAAGCTTCCGCGGAGTCGTTCTTCCGGCAAGCGGTGGCTTTGGCGGTGGAAAAGGCCGCTGCCAAAGCGGATCTGGACGCCAAAAATGAACTTGCGCCAGAGGATAAACCCGCCTTTGCGCCGCCTTTTGTCATGGCTGCCGATACGGTGACCCCGGCAAAGGCCTCCCATGATATCATACAAAACGCTTTGGATCAACTCACCATCGAGTTGGATCGGGCGGAGGTGGAAGCGGCTTTAGCGGCGGTACCGGGGGTGAAACCCACGGCGGACAACAATGCCGCGTCCGCGCAGCATACGGCGGCGGACGATCCTGCGCCGCAAGGAAAAACGACCGCTCATGCCGATCCGCAATTGGCCGGTCTTTCTTCGGTACTGGAGGCGGCCCACGACGAATTGGCGAAACTGGACGAGTTGATGACGCAAAGCCAGGCCATGCATCAGCCTGCCGCAGAAGGAGAAGCTTCTCCCATTGCGGAGACGGCTGCGGAAAAAACGACGGCGGCGAAACCGGAAATGCAAGGCCCGGTATGGGATAAAGACGAAAAGCCGGCGCATCGCAAACCCTGGGACCGTTTGTTCGGCAAAGGAAAACGGCATAACGGCCATGGCAACGGCGAGGAAAACGGAGCGGCGGACAAAGCGGCAGAGACGGCTGCGGAGAAAACGCCGGTAGCGGAAAAGGCAACGGAAGCGCCGGCCGCCAAAGAAAAGGCGGAAGCGGAAAGCCGGCCGGCAGCAGCCCCGGCGGCGCAGCCTCAGCCTGCCGCCGAGAAAGCGGAAGCCGTTATCGACGAGGCGGACGAATTGCTGCGCTTGGCCAAAAACGAGGCGGAGGTTTTGGCCCAGGCGGCCAAGGATGGCGGCGATCATGCTTTGGACAAGCTGAATGACGCCAACTTGCAGCAGGCCATCGAAACCCGGGCCGCCGAAAAGAAAGAAGCGGAAGAAGAAGCGGAATTGCGCAAAGCCATTTTTTCAATGATCGATAAAAAATAATGCCTTTTCAGGCAACACGGCGACAAGGCTGTTTCAAAACCTGCAGCGGCTGGCTGCCGAACGTTTTGAAGCAGCCTTTCTATTTAGGAACGGAGGTATGGGGATGAGGGCTGTTATTTCTGTAGTCGGTAAGGATCGCACCGGCATATTGGCAAAAGTGAGCGGCAAATGCTTTGAACTGAACGCCAATATCGTCGATGTGACGCAAACCATTTTGGAAGATTTATTCGTCATGGTCATGTTGGCGGAAATCGACCGCATCAATTGCGATTATCAGCGTTTCGTAGCCTTGTTTACGGAATTGGCGGAAGAAAACGGTTTGAAGATCCATGTGATGAACGAAGATATCTTTAACGCCATGCATCGTATTTAGGAGGAGCTATGCTGAATATTCGCGATATATTAGAAACCATTCATATGATCGACGAGGAGCATCTGGATATCCGTACCGTCACCATGGGTATTTCTTTATTGGACTGTACGGATAGCGATGTGAAGAAAGCTTGCGAAAAAATATATGACAAAATCTGCCGCAAAGCGGAAAACCTGGTGAAAGAAGCGGAGCTTTTGGCGGAAAAGTACGGGGTGCCGATCATCAACAAAAGGATTTCCGTTACCCCCATTGCCTTAATGACCGCCGCCGCCGCGGACAGCAACGACGATACCTTGCTGCAATACGCTTTGACCATGGACAAAGCGGCCCAAAGCTGCGGCGTGGATTTTATCGGCGGCTACGGGGCTTTGGTGCATAAAGGCTTGAGCGCCAAGGCAAAGGCTTTTTTGCGCTCCATACCCCGGGCCCTGGCGGAAACGGAGAAAGTATGCTCTTCCGTCAATGTGGGCTCCAGCAAAAGCGGCATCAATATGGATGCGGTGGCGATCATGGGGGAGGTCATCCATGAAACCGCCCGGCTTACCGCCGGCGCCAATTGCATCGGCGCCGCCAAATTGGTGGCCTTTTGCAATGCCGTGGAGAACAATCCCTTTATGGCCGGCGCTTTTCACGGCGTGGGCGAAGGGGACGCCTGCATCAACGTAGGCGTATCCGGGCCCGGAACGGTGCAGGCCGCTTTATCCCGGCATCCCCAGGCCGATTTCAGTCAATTGGCGGATATCATCAAACGCACTGCCTGCAAGATCACCCGGGTGGGGCAGTTGATCGGCGAGGAAATCTCCCAGCGCCTGGATATCCCCTTCGGCATTGTGGATCTGTCCTTGGCGCCTACCCCGGCCCGGGGCGATTCGGTGGCCCGCATCCTGGAGGAGATGGGCTTGCCTTTCTGCGGCGCTTGCGGCACCACCGCGGCCTTGGCCCTGCTGAACGACGCGGTGAAAAAAGGCGGGGTTATGGCTTCCTCCCGGGTGGGCGGGCTTTCCGGCGCTTTTATACCGGTGACCGAGGACGCCGGCATGATCGAAGCGGCGGAAAAAGGCGCTCTGTCCATCGAAAAGCTGGAAGCCATGACGGCGGTTTGCTCCGTGGGCCTGGATATGATCGTGATCCCCGGGGATACCCGTCCGGAAGTGATCGCCGCCATTATCGCCGACGAGGCGGCCATCGGCATGATCAACAACAAAACCACCGCCGTGCGTTTGATCCCGGCTATCGGCAAACAAGTGGGGGATCGTTTGGAATTCGGCGGCTTGCTGGGCGGCGGCCCGGTGATGCGGGTCAGCGATTTGTCGCCGGTGGATTTCGTGCGCCGCGGCGGCGTGATCCCCGCGCCCATCCACAGCCTGCGCAATTAACACAGAAACGGGCCTGTTTACCGAAGGCCTTCGGCATGTCGAGCCTTGTTTACCAGGTGACCCATAATAACCGAAAAGACTCTGCGAAAAGCGGGGTAGGGAACCAATGGTTCTTTGCCCGCTTTTTTATACGCCAAGCCCCATCCGTCAGACGGATGGGGCTTGGCGCTTATAAATGCGGAAACGCCGCCTGTCCAGGCGGCGTTTCCGGTAAAGAGGCATGTTTTTCAGACGGCGGGCCGCCAAAAGGCATAAGGCCCTTATTCTTTGCCTTGCCATTGATCTTCTACGGTTTGCTCCCACAGGGGTATGCCGGCGCGATAGGCGTTTTTGGCCATATAATGGGAGCCGATGGGATTGGTGAGGCAGATGAACAAAAGCGTCAACAGGCAGCGGGCGATCAGACTGCCGGTGTTTCCTTCCCCCGCAAAAAACAGGATCAGCGCCAGCATCAGCCCGGACATCCCCAACAGCAGGCCCATGGTGGCGGCGTGCATGCGGCAGTATACGTCGGGAAAACGAATGATCCCCAAGGCGCCGCAGAACAGGAACAGGCAGCCGCCTACGATGCATATGGCTATAGCGATGCTGAGTATGGTTTCAATCAAGGATATCCCCGTCCCCTCCGATAAATTTGGCGATCACCAGCATAGAAATGAACCCCAATACGGCCACCACCCATACGGCGGGCAAATAATCCAGACTGTCGAATTTGATGCAGCACAGGCTGATCCCCCCCATGACGCAGGCGGCCAAAGCGTCGGAGCCCACCGCCCGGTCGGCGGCGGAGGGGCCGCGGACGATGCGATACAGGCATAGCAAAACGGCGGCGGCCAAAAGGATCAATCCCACGTTGACGGCGGCGTCGATGATCATTTCGTTCATTGGATCACCTTCTTTATTCTCGATTCCAATGTGCGGCGTATGCTTTGGCAAAGCTTATCCGCATCCTGCAGATACAGGGTATGGATATATAAAGCGGAACGGTCTTCCGCCACTTCCACGGTCAGGGTCCCCGGCGTCAGGGTGATCATATTGGCCAAAGCGGTGATCTGCTCCGGGGTATGCAGGTCGATCTCCATTTTGACGATGGCCGGACGGACAGGCGATCCCGGCCGCAGGATACGGCTTAAAACCTGGAAGCCGGATTTGACCGCCGCCGCCGCAAAAGCCGCCAGCAGTTGCAGCGCGTACAGCACCCGCAGGCCGTAAAAACGGCCCTGATGCAGCAGGGGACAGAGCAAAGCGATCAATACCGCCCCCAAAACAAAGCCGGTGAAAAAATCCATTGCCGTAAAGGAAGGATGGAAAAAGGTCCAGAGCAAAGCCAAAAAGACGTTCAAAAGGAATTGTTTCATATTTTCCGCCTGCTTTCAGTATATTTGGCCGAATACCGCCTGAATATATAGGCCGGGGTCGCTGATCTCGGCGGCGGCCTGCAGCACGACGCCGGTCACCGGAGCCGAAGCCAGACCGGCGGCCAGGGAAAGCGCTACCAGCAGCAAAGGCGAAGCCAATTTGCGGCGATAGGTAGCGTTACCGGCAGCGTCCAGGGGCAGGAGGGATTTTTCCTCACCCCAATAGCAATGCATAAAAATTTTGATTGTGTAAAACAAGGTCAAAAAGCCAACCGCCAAGGTAAAGAACATGGCCCAGCCGTCGCCGCTTTCCGCCGCGCTCTGCAGCAGCAACAGCTTGGCAAAAAAGCCGGAAAAAGGAGGAACACCGGCCAGGGATATGCCGCCCAGGAAAAAGCCCCAGGCCAGAAGGGGAAAACGGTGGATCAAACCACTCATTTGTTTCAAATCGCCGGTTCCGCTGATCTCTTCCGTAGCGCCGGCAAAATAGAACAGGCTGGTTTTGACAAGGATATTGTGAAACAGGAAATATATGGCGGCGGCGATGCTCAGCACGGTGTGCATGGCCAGGCCCAGCACCATATACCCCACTTGGCTGATGATAGAAAAGGAGAGTATCTTGCGGTACTGATATTGGTATATGGCCCCCAATCCGCCCAGCACCATGGTGGCGGCGCCCAGGACGTACAGCAGAGTGTATATATAAGCGCTTACCCCGGCAAACAGCAGCGTGAACGTGCGGATCAGGCAGTATACCCCAACTTTTGTCAGCAGGCCGCCGAAAATGGCCGAAACCGCCGCCGGCGGCTGGGCATAGGAATGAGGCAGCCAATAGAACAGGGGGAAGATGGCGGCTTTGCTGCCAAAGACAAACAAGAAAATGACGGCGATCAGATCCACCAGATCTCGGTTCTGGATCTGCGGCAGCTTTACCGCCAGATCCGCCATATTGAGGGTGCCGGTTATGCCGTAGAGCAAGCCCAATCCCACCAGGAAAAATGTGGAAGCCAGGATGTTCAGCACCGCATAGGGAAGGGTTTCCCGCAATTGTCCTTTTTCGCCTCCCAGCGCCAACAACACATAGGAAGAGAGCAGGAGGATCTCGAACCAGACGTACAGGTTGAATATATCGCCGGCCACAAAAGCGCCGTTGCATCCCACCAGCATCATTTGCAGCAGGAAATAGTAAAAGTGCCTTTCCCGCCCGGCGTCTATATGGGAAAAGGAATAAAAGATGCAGGTGGTCTCGATGATGGCCGTCAACAGTACCAGCAGGGCGGAAAAGGTATCTGCCACCATGGTAATGCCGAAAGGAGGCAGCCAGTCGCCGGCCCAGAATACCAAAGTGCCTTTTTTCAGCACGCAATGAAGCAAATAGGCGGCGTTGGCCAAAGCGATAACGGCGGAAACGCCGCTGACGGCCCGCTGCCAGATAATACGGCGGTGCAGGAACAGCAGAAGGATCGCCGTGATCCAGGGGATCAGTTGCGGGGTCAATACCTGATTGCTACTCATTTTCCGCACCCCGGCAAAGCTCCGTATCGTCGCTGCCCAGAACCTGATAGGCGCGATAGCATAATACGATGAGAAAAGCGGTTATGCCGAAACCGATCACGATGGCTGTCAGGATCAGCGCCTGGGGCAAAGGATCCGCATAAGCGGCGGCAGCCCGGGCATGGAGGAGCGGCGCCGCGCCGGCATTCAATTTGCCCATGGCCAGCAACAGCAAAAGCACGCCGTGAGTAGTTAAGCTGACGCCCAATAGGATACGCAACAGGGTGCGGCTCAACAGCAGATAGATACCGGCGCTGAACAATGCGCCGATGACGATGGCGATCAACAATTCCATTTTTACATCTCCCTTCCGGCCGGCGGCTTTATGCTTCGTCTTTGTGCCGGGGATTTTGTCTTCCCGGGATATGGACCTTCCGGTCAGGCCGCCCGTCGCGGCCGCTTTCGCCGATGGCGGTGATGATGGATAGGCAAGCGCCGCAAACCGTACAGTAAACGCCCAAATCGAAAACGGTGGCTGTGGTCCATTGGATATCGCCCAGCAGCGGCAGGGAAAGAACGCCGAAGCTATGGGTCAAAAACGGGCGCCCCAGGAGGACGGCGGCCAAGCCGCAAACCAAAGCCAGGGACAGGCCGATGGCGACCAAATATTTGAAATCGAAATCCAGGCTATGCAGCCAGCGGGAGCCCAAGGCCAGATAGGCCAGGAGCACGGCGGCGGCGGTGATCAATCCGGCGATAAAACCGCCCCCCGGCGCATGATGCCCATACCAAAACAGGAAAAAGGCCAGGAACAGAATGATATATACCAGCCAGCGGATAGAGGTTTGCAGAATCAGCGGATTGCCCTTGCTCGCGTCCCTGGGCGCAGTGGGCTCGGCCTGTGGCGTTTTGGGGCTTCCGGCCGCTCTATCCGTTTTGTTGGAGAGGGTTTCCGATGTTTTCGTTTTTGCATATGGTTTCATTGCCGGTCACCACCTTGACGGTTGAAGGGCTTGACCGGAGACAGGCCGATCAAGACAAATACGCCGATGGCGGCCACGGCGATCACCGATATCTCGCCCATGGTGTCCAAGCCGCGGAAGTCCACCAGAATGACGTTGACGATATTGGAGCCCCCGGTCAAAGCTTTGGCGTTTTCCACATAATAACCGGAGATGCCGGAAAACATGCGGTTGCTCTGGCCGATGAGGGCCACCAGCGAAACGCAGCAGCCGGTCAGTAGGGCGATCAGCAAATTGAAGCGTTTGCGCCGCCTGCTTTGGGGTTTATCGGCAAAGGAGGCGGGCAGATGACGGAAAGCGAGGAAAAACAGGGCCAGGGAAACGGTTTCGATCAACAATTGGGTAAGCGCCAGATCCGGCGCGCAAAAGACGGCAAAAAAGAAGGAAACGGAATAGCCGATGGCCCCCAGGGAAAGAACGGCCGGTATGCGGTTTTGGCTTCGGACCACGGCGATGGCGGCCGCGATGATGCAGGCGGCCCATGCGTATGCAAAGGGACTGACCGGCGAGATTTCCGGCAGCAGACGCAGCCCATGGACATGGCAGAAAATGGAGCCCAGGGTCATGCATAGAAAAAACAGCAGATTGAAGACTATATAGTCCTGCAATCTTCTGGTCATATACAGATCCGTCACTTTACCGGCGGCGGCGATCAGCCCATTGCCGGGGATCAGCCGGTCGTATACGGCGTTGGCGGAGCACAGCTTCGGCAGACCAAAGAAAAGCTTTCGCGCTTGGGGCCAGGCTTTGTACAGGGCAAAGCCCAGGGCAAAGACGAGCAGGGTCATCAGCAGGCTGAGGTTGAAGCCGTGCCAAAAGGCGATATGTATGCGTACCGTTTCGCCCAACAGGCCGCTTATGGCCGGCGTCAGCAGATATCGGGCCAGCAGATTGGGGAAAAAGGCTATGATCAAGGTAAAAGAAGCCAGGATGGCGCTGGGCCAGAGCATGATCCTCGGGGCTTCATGAGGCGTCTGGGGCAAAGCGGCGGGCAAAGGGCCGGCGAAGACCCGGAAAAGGATCAACAGGCAATAGGCGAAAGTGAAAATACTGCCCAACACCGCCAAAGCGGGGATCAGCCAGGCGGCGCCGCCGAGAAAGGCCAAATTGCCGGAAACCGCTTCCAGGGCGCTGCCGAAAAACAGCTCCTTGCTGAGAAAACCGTTGAACGGAGGCAACCCGGCCATGGCCAAACAGCCGCAGGCCGCCAGAACGGCAGTGCGGGGCATGACCTTCGCCAGGCCGCCCAGCCGGCGGACGTCCCGGGTGCCGCAGCTATGGTCGATCATGCCCGCCACCAGGAACAGGCTGCCTTTGAAGGTAGCGTGGTTGACGGTATGGAACAGGGCGGCGGTCAACGATGCTTGGCTGCCGAAGCCGATCAAAGCGACGATCAGCCCCAATTGGCTTACCGTGGAATAGGCCAAAATGGCTTTGAGATCCGTTTGTTTCAGGGCCTGATACGCGCCCCAAATCAGCGAAAGCAGACCGACGCCGGAAACCGCGGCGAACCACAGCGCATTGCCGCCCAGCAGAGGCGTCATGATCAGCAGCAAATATATGCCCGCTTTGACCATGGTGGCGCTGTGCAGAAAACAGGAGATGGGGGTAGGCGCTTCCATAGCGTCCGGCAGCCAAATATGAAAAGGGATTTGGGCGCTTTTGGTGAAAGCGCCCAAAACCGTTAGGATAAGGATCGGTATATAGGCGGGAGAATGGAGGATCAGTTCTTTTCTTTGCAGCAGCGTATCGATATCCAGGGAGCCGGCAACGGTGTAGAGCAGGACGAAAGCGGCAAAAAGACAGAACCCGCCGCAAACGGTGAGGAATAAAGCTTTTTGCGCACCGTAACGGGCCCGAGAACGGTCATGCCAGAAGCCGATCAACAAAAAGGATGTAACGGAGGTCCATTCCCAAAATAAGTAAAGAACCATGAGGTTGCGGGCGACGACGACCCCCAGCATGGCTCCTAAAAAGAATAGGATCAAACAATAGTATGCGGTCAGATTTTCCTGCGGTTTGAGATATCCGATGGAATAGCAGCAGATCAAAGCGCCGATGCCGGAAATCAGCAGGGCGAAAATAAGAGAAACCCCGTTTAAGCCCAAGGCAAAATCAATGCCCAATTGGGGCAGCAGGGGGCAGGAAAAAGCCGCCCCCGCGCCGGCGGCCACCCGGGGGATTTGCCAAACAAAATAGAGGAACAGGACGATCGGTACGGGCAGGACGAATAGCCCGGCCCGCGGAGACAGTTTGCATCCGCAACAGGCGAGAGCAATACCGTATAGAAAGGGTAATAAGATGATTGCCGCTAACATATCGAGCCTCTTTACCGGACAGTACCGTCCTATAGCAATATTTCCCATAAGCAGCCAGCTATAGGATGATAATTGTTTTTTATTGTACAGTATGAGTAATGCGTTTGTCAATAGATATGCCTGGTATCCGAGGATGGTTTTGTAGGATGCCTCTGCCATTTTTGAAAAAGCGATATCTATATAAGCGACCAAAGAATGCAGATTATTACAAGCTGTTATTATGAGGATGCGCGAATGTGCAAAAAAACGATATGTGATTTGTGCAAAGATGCATTTTTGTATGGAACTCCGGCAGTTTTTGGCAAATGTCCTGCGGTGAAAACAGCGGCGGTATCGCTTAATGAAAAGCGTCCGCCGGTATCCGCCGCTACATAGACAAACGGCAGGTTATCCCAGCACCGGCTGGGTAACATCTGCCGTTTGATTCTATGCGTTTTGCGGGGAACGTCCGCCGTTCCACCTAATAATCCTATGCGTGTATGCCTTCCTGATAATCCGTGGAAAGCTGTATTTCCGCAAAGGTGTTCATTTCATTGATGATGGCCAAAGCGTCGTCCACAATACCCATGGCGATGGGGCAGCCGCTGCCTTCGCCCAAGCGCATATCCATGAGCAAAAACGGCTTCATATCCATAGCCCGGCAGGCCATTTCATAGGCCGGTTCTTTGGAGATATGGGAAGGAATCAAAAAGTCTTTGACCAAAGGCTGGAAGCAATAGGCCAGCAATGCGCCGGCAATGGCGATCACCCCGTCGACGATGATGGGGATGCGATAGTAAGCCGCGCCGATATACATGCCGCACATGGCGGCGATATCCAGGCCGCCGACTTTGCTGAGGATATCCAAAAAGTCGTTGGGATCCGGCCGGTGCAGGGCCAAAGCGTCCGCGATCACCTGTTTTTTCCGGGCGTAGGCTTCATCGGTCAGCCCGGCGCCCCGGCCCACGCCATGATGCAGATCATAATCCTGCAAAACGGCTTTGATGCAGGCGGCGGCGGTGGTGGTATTGCCCATGCCCACTTCGCCGGCGCTGATGATCGTATAGCCGCTGTCCATGGCTTCTTTTACCAGGTTAAAGCCGGTTTCCACCGCTTTTTCTGCGATTTCCCTGGGCATAGCCGCTTCCTTGGCCATATTATTGGTGCCGTTGGGCATCAGTTTGACCCGGCGGACATTGCCCTGGACTTCGCCGATAATGCCCATATCCACGGTATAGAGATCGATGTTATGCTGCCGGCAGAGGACGGTGATGCCGCAATTGACGCCCTGGCAGTAAAAGCCCATCAGCAATCTGGTGAATTCCTGGGGGCTGGCCGTCACGCCTTCGGCATATACGCCGTTATCCGCGCCGAACAGATAATGGGCCTTTTTGTCCGCCCGGTTTTTCACCTGACCGGTGATGCCGGCGATTTGGATCGATATTTTTTCCAGCATGCCCAGACTGCCCGCCGGTTTTACCAAAGAATCCTGATATTCAGCCGCTTGTTTCATGGCTTGCGCATCCAAAGGTTGGATCGCCGCCTTGATTTCTTGCCAATTCATTTTTTACCTCCCCAAGATACGAAGATAAATTCTAAAGAATATGCATGATCACTTCGCGAAACTCCCGCACATGGGTTTCCATGGCTGTGCGGGCTTTTTCCTGGTCATGCTCCATGATGGCGGTCAGGATATCTTTCAGGTTATCCATCGAAGCCGCCACATTGCCGATATTGCTCATGTTGTAATACCAGCCCCGGGTGCAGCGGTCGTCCACTTCTTCGCAGATTTCGTTTAAAGATTGATTCAAAACACAGCTGCGGATGATCAGATGAAACTGCTGATCCAAAAGCGCCAGTTGTTCGCTGCTTTTTGCCGGGTTATGCTCTTTGATCTCCTGAATGATCGCCTGCAAGGCGTCGATTTTTTCTTCGGTGATGGTTTCAACGGCCAAGGCAGCGCTGAGACCTTCCAACACCTCGCGGATTTGATATAGGTTTTTCAATTCCAGCAGATTGATATCCTCCGCAAAGGTGCCGAAACGGGGCAATATTTTCAATAGCTTTTTATTCTGCAACTTCAGCAACAGTTCGCGCAAAGGCGTACGTCCGATGCCGAATTCGTCGCATAATTCTTTTTCATTGATGATTTGCCCCGGTTGATAATGTAAATATACCAGACGGTGACGCAGTATATCATACACTTCTTCCTTGTCTTTTTTTTGGACAGCGGTGGCGGATTGGCTTGCCTGTTCCATACTTATACGCTCCTAATAATATGTAAAAGATGTTTATTATAATGGAAGCTATTATTCATTATACAGTGATTCCTGCCAAAAGGCAATATATTGCCAAGAATTGTATAAAGAAAATATATAACGAAGTAAACTTTTTCTATCTCCGCAAGTTTTTTGTCACTAAGATAATAAATTTTATTTATCGCATTGGCAGGAAAAAGCTTTTTCCTATCGTATATAAATTATATATCAATAAAATATTAATAATATATTATATGGATTTTCGATTCAGGCAATGCTGTAACGATAGATTCATGTTCATGGTTGAAACAGGCGGCAAGCTCGGATTGGCGCATAGAAAGGAAAACAACAAGGGAGGCATAGACAAACAATCGTGATATGCCGTTTGCAGGCGACCGCCGGGACGCAATGGGCGCGCCGGCGGTTGCCGTCATAGGGAACGGTATTTTGATCGGAGCTTGCGGCTTGTCGCAATAACGCAGCGCAGACAGAATAACGAGAACAGGTCTTTCTATGTACGCCGCAGATTTTCTACTGGCGGCCGGTCGGACGGATGGCGGGGATCCGGGACTTCAAGCGGCAGAGTGCATATACGCAGCTGTACGCCCTGCTTTGATGCATGGAGTTTTCCCGCCGGGCATGAGAACCCGTTGCGATTTGAAAATAAGGAGTTGAGTTTACCATGAACAGCCTACAAACATCCGGTCAGCCTGAACCGGCAGGTAAGACCATACATGACTTGAACAAAGGCGTTTTTTGGCCGGCCTTGATCGTTATCGGTTTGATTGTCTCCTTGCTGTTGCTATTTCCCAGTCAAGGCAATTTGACGATCAATGCCACGTTGCACTGGATAGAATACCGTTTGGATTGGTTTTTTGAGATTGGCAATTTCGGTTTTTTGCTCTTTGGACTGTATATGGCTTTTGGTAAATATGGCAAAGTAAAAATGGGAGATCCTCTATCGAAGCCGGAATTTTCCACTTTAAGCTGGGCGGCGATGTTGTTTTGTACCGGAATCGGTTCCAGTTTGATCTATTGGGGCGTTTGCGAACCTTTGTCTTATTGGGGTTGGCCCCCCTTTGGACTGGAGGCCTATTCTTTGGAAGCCGCGGACTGGGGCGTGCCCTATGTGATGTTCCATTGGGGGATCATGGGATGGGTGCCTGCCGTTATCCCCGGCTTGGCGGTGGGTTTTGCCTATCACAATCGCAGCAACGGATCCTTGGCCATTTCCCAGGCCTGCGTGCCTTTGATCGGGCAGGCCAGGGCGAATGGCCTGTTGGGCAAGATCATTGATATTCTGGTGATTTTCGGTATCATGGGTGCTGCGGCCACTTCTTTAGGCATCGGCGTTCCGCAGTTGACGGAAGCGATATCCCAGTTGTTCCATGTTCCCGTTACCTCGTTTATGCAGATCATGGTGCTGCTCATATGGGTATGCATATTTGGTTTCAGCGTGTACAGCGGCTTGTATAAAGGCATCAAGAAGCTCTCGGATATCAACGTTTATTTAGCCTTCTTTTTATTGGCCGCCGTTATCGTTTTGGGGCCAACCGCGTTTATTCTCTCCAATATGACCAATGGCTTTGGCCTGATGCTGCAGAATTTTGTGCGGATGTGTTTCTACACCGACGCCATCGGCGGCAGCGGTTTTCCTCAGGAGTGGACGGTATTCTTTTATGCCTGGTGGATTTGCTACGGCCCGCTGATCGGCATTTTCCTGGCGCGGGTTTCCAAAGGCCGTACCTTCCGGGAAGTGGTTCTGTGCTGCATCCTTTTTGCGTCGCTGGGCTGCTGGCTGGTGACCGGCATTTTCGGCAGCTATGCCGTGAACCTGCAAACAACCGGAGCCGTGGATTTGCTGGGGATTTATGCGGAGCAAGGCGGCGCGGCCGCTATGGTGGCAACCATTACCTCCTTGCCTGGGGCTGAATTCTTCTTAGTGGTGTTCATCGTGTTACAATTCATTTTTATGGCCACCACTTTGGATTCCGCCGCTTTCGTGATGGCCTGCAATTGCACCAAAAATTTAAAAGGCGAGGAACAGCCCAATCGCAATTTGCGGGTGATTTGGGCATGTATGCTGGGCGCTTTGGGTTTAGGCGTGCTGCTGATCGGCACACTCAAAGCGGTGCAATCCACTTCCATCATTGGTTCCGTACCGATCTTTCTCGTGTGGATCGTCTTGATCTGTTCCCTGTTGCGTTGGCTAAAGAGCACCTATGGAAGCGGCCCCATCGATGTGAACAAACCGGCGCCCCGGGATGAAGACGCGGCTTGAGCAGCCGGGTTTTTTATTCTCTGTTGAGGAAAATCTATAAAGACCTGTTTTCGTTATGCAAAATTCCAGTTTTCCCTTGACAATTTCTTATAATATTATTAATATATTAGTAACATATAACATGAGCCGCAAATAAATTGGCGCTGCAAAGTTGATTTCAAGATACAGGAAAAAGGCAAAGCCATCCGTCGTAAAAGCCGCTCCGGCAAGATGTTGTTTGCATATGCTGCGATCAAGCTGAGGCGTAAGCTGTTGCTTGCCAAGCTTTGGCCGCATAGGAATTCACTTTAAGGAGGTTGTAAAAATGTCTGATTTGTATGCGCAAATGAAACAGTCCATACTGGATTTGGATAGCGATTTGGCGGTAGAGTTGGCGGAAAAAGCCCTGGACGCGGGTATGGCTCCTTTGGAGGCCATAGAGAAAGGGTTTGCCCCCGGCATGGAGGAAATCGGCGAAATGTTTGACCGCCTGGAAATATTCTTACCGGAAGTGATTTTGGCGGCGGACGCGATGATCGCCGCTGTGGAAAGACTGAAGCAAAACATCGAGCATGCGGAGGTGGGCTTTCAGGGACGGGTGGTCATCGGCACGATCAAAGGCGACGTGCATGATATCGGCAAAAATATTATCAAAACCATGTTGATCGCCACCGGCTTCGAGGTATTGGATTTGGGTAAGGACGTTTCTCCCAACACCTATGTGGAAAGAGCCGTAGAGGCGGACGCGGATATCATCGCTATGTCGGCCTTATGTACCTCCACCATGCTGCATATGCCGGATGTGGTGCGTATCCTCAACGAAGAAGGATTGCGCAGCCGCTTCAAAGTCATTGCCGGCGGGGCGCCGGTTTTGCCCGACTGGGCGTATAGTTGGGGCGCCGACGGTTATGGAGATAGCGCCTCCGAAGCCGTGCAATTGTGCAAACGACTGACCCGTTAGCGGGAAGGGTAGAAACCTCAAACATGCTCGTGAAAGAATAAACAAAAAGGAGGCGTATCTGCCATGTACGTTAGTTATCAGGAAGTATTACATCGCGCCGAGACCGGAGCCTTGATGAAAGAATCGGATTTCGACCGCAAGGTGGGCCAAACGGCCCGGGAATTGGTAAAAAAATATGATTTGCAGTATGATCCTGATGTGGCGGTCAATTATGACGACGATATCGCCGACCGGTTTTTTGAAGCGGCTTTGGATTTCTTTGTGGAAGTGGGCGTGTATATCACCGAATACCAGCGGGTGGTGAAGTTCACCAGGGAAGAAACCTTGGATACCATTGCCGGCGTCCTTTCGCAAGTGCAATATGGCCGCAATAAGGACGCCAAAGATGTTTGGAAACGAAGAATCGAAGATTATATCGATCCCTTTATCGTGTTCAGCCCGGTGGGCAATCCGGTGGATCAGGAATTGTTCCAGGCTTTTATCCAGCACTATGCTCAGGAGCGGATCACGGACGCTTTGTTCAGTCCTGTTTTGACCAAATTCAACGGCCAACCTGTGAAATCCGACGTGGCCTCGGAAATGGAGGCTTCCATCTGGAATTTGAAGACCCTGCGGGAAGCCGCGCGTATGGTGGGCCGTCCGGATATCGGTTTATGCAACTGGGCTTCTACGGCGGAGCGCACCGACGTGGTCATCGCCCTGGCGGATCCCGCTTTCGGTTCGATTGTCAACGACGGCGTTTTGGTTGCGGCCATCGCCGAAATGAAAGTGGATCAGGAGCGTCTGAAAAAAGTCAGCTACTTGCGGCAAAGAGGCTTCATACTGGAAGGCCTGCTGGGGCCGCTGATGGGCGGATATGCCGGCGGCCCGGCGGAGACCTCGATCTGCCTGATTGCCCACCATTTTCTGGCCGCTTGTGTCTATCGTACCGATATCAATGTAGGGTTCCCGATCCATATCAATTATTGTTGCAATACCACGGCGGAAATGCTCTGGCTGACCTCTATCACCAATCAGGCTTTGGCCAGGAACTGCAACATACTTAAAATGGCCAATATGTTCAATCATGCCGGGCCGAATACCGAATGCTGTATGTTGGAATCCGCCTGTTACGGCTTAGCGGCCACCGTTTCCGGGGCCGATGCTTTGGATTTGGGCGCTTTGACCATGAACCGCCATCCCATGCGTTGGGCGGTGCAGGAACCGAAACTGGCTGCGGAAGTGGGACATATTGCGGCAAGGATGGGTATGACCAGGCAGCAAGCCAATACCATTGTAAAAGCCTTGCTTCCCGAGTATCAGCATTTGCTGGGAACGATGCCTCTGGGGTCCACGTGGACGGAATGCTATGATACGGAGCGCTTGGTACCCACCGGCGATTATGCGGATTTGGTAGAGCGGATGCATAAAAAGCTGGAAAGTTTCGGCTTGGATTGGCAAGCGCTTCGGGTGGATAGATGATTTCCTGGCATATTGCTTGCTTCCGGCGAGGCCTTGTTGCAAGCGCCTCGCCGGATATTACGCTTTGGGAAAGGGGAAGTAGCAATGCCGCCGCTTATTATCGCAAGACAATGGTTGGACGATTATGCGGAAAAGGCCTTTCGGGAACTATGCGGCATAGACCGTAGACCAAAACGATTGGCTTCTCTGTGGGAAAAAGCATTGCGCCTACGGGATGAAGCTACCGGCGACTGGCAATGCCGCTTTACCTGGCGCAGCTTTCGCCAATTCTCTCTGCAAGGCGATACGCTGGAGATCGAGGGCATACGTTTTGTTTCCGGCGATCTAGCGGGGTATGGAGAACAGCAGATCGACGAGATCCTCGTTTATTTGTTTCGCGGCCCTGCCTGGCAGGCGGAGGAAGGTTTGCCCACGATAGAATTGTTGCTGAAAAACAATTGGGCCTCCGCCTATGTGATGGCGGCGTTTAAATATCTGCGCCAATATTTTAGCCGGCGCTTGTTTCCCGATCAGGCGCTTTCGCCTTCACTGGCCCCCGGTTACGGCTTTTCCTGCCGGCAGGTGGAAGCCTTTTTCCAACTGGTAAACGGCGGCGCCATCGGCATAGAGTTGACGGAGGAAGGCCTCATACGCCCCTTCAACAGTTGCGTGGGTCTATATCTGGTCTATCGCCGGCCGCGGCTGGAATTGCCTTTTGGCGAAAATCCGGCGGGAAAGGTAAGCCAATGATCCTTTTGCGCCGGAGATCGGGCGGAAGGCGGCAAACGCCAGGCGCGTTGGCTGCCGGACTTTGTCGGCCGGCTGCGATCTGCTTTCTTCCGCAGGATAGGAAAGCGCCGTACAAAAGAAAAAACCGCCTTTCCGCAAAAGGCGATTGCGAGACCGTATTCTGTCCGGGCTGATAAACGATCGATTTATCAGCCCGGACAGATTGTATTCGTTTATTTGCAATCAAAAAATCTTGGAGATGATATCCAGACCCGCCACAAAGGTGCCGATGACGCTGCCGATATTGGCCATAATGACGATGAGCAATATGCGCAAAAAACGGTTGCGGAAAAAACCTTTGATATGCAGGATATCCTCCGGGATATTGTTGATGTCTTTCACGGTGGGTTTGCGGATGGCGGCTTCGGTCAGGCCGGCAAACCAGCCGCAGGCCAAAAGCGGATTCAGGGAAGAGATGGGCGCCACCAGAAGGGCGGTCAAAACGGTCAGCGGATGGCCCAAAGAGACCAGGGTGAACAGGGCGGCCAGGCTGCCGTTCCACAGAATCCAGGATTTGATTTGCTGCCAACCGATTTGCGGATTGATGAAAAAACCGTAGACGATCAAACCCACGATCAAAGCGGGGATCAGCCAGCCGATGATTTTCCCTGTAGGTTTTTTGGGGGGGATGGCGGTCAATTCCTGCAAATCATGGTCTTTGGCGATTTCTTTGCATACGCCAGGCACATGGGCCGCGCCCAAAATGGCCACCACCTTGGGGCCGGGGGCGTTTTTGATTTTTTCCGCCAGATGTTGATCCCGTTCGTTTACCAAGATGCTGCCGATTTGCGGGAATTCCTGCTTCAGATCGGCCAATGCCGACTCCAGCATATCTTTTTCCATGATTTCCTGCAAATACTCGTCGGATACTTCATCCTCGCCATTGTCGCCCAGTATGAGGTTAAACAGCAATTTGCATTTGTCGCGAAAACCGATTTTGCGCCAGATGCGCAAAAAAGTAACCTTTATGCTGCGGTCGGCCAAAACCAAATTGGCGCCGGTCTCTTCCGCGCTGATCATGCCCTGCACCATTTCCTGGCCTACCGTGGTATCCAGCTTTTCGGCGATACGTTTTTGATAGGAGCTCAGCGCCAGGTTGACCAATACGAAGGCGACTTTTTTTTCTTTAATGATTTTTACGACGTCGGTGTTTTCCCATTCCTGGGGATTTTTGATGCTGTGATATCTGGCTTCGTCCAATTCGATGCAGATGCTGTCCGGCTTTTCCGCATCGATGGTTTCCTTTACCAATTCGGCGCTTTCTTTGGAAACGTGAGCGGTGGCGATCAGGACGATCTCTTTGTTTTGATATGTCAGTCTGGTTATTTGTTCGCTCAAAAATACAACCCCTTATTCCATATGCTATACGGAAACAGCCGGCATAGCCTGTGACCGTCGGGAAAATGCAGACGCAGGCAAGACCGTATACCAATCTTGCCTGGGAAACGATGATCCGCTATTAATAATCATATTTGCCGATGGCTTTCAATCTGGCCACGGCTCTGGCCAAGGCGGCTTCCGCCCGGGCTTTATCCAGATTGGCTTCTTGGGCTTCCAGACGCTGTTTGGCCCGTTCCAAAGCGGCTTTGGCACGGGCTTCGTCAATGTCTTCCGCCATTTCCGCGCATTGTACCAAAATAAGCGCTTCGTTGTCTTTGACTTCCATAAAGCCGTTGCCAACGGCGATTTTGCCCGTTTTATTCGTGGATTTGTATTCCAAGATGCCTGTGGTCACCACGGTGAGCAGGGGAGCATGATTCGCCAAAATGCCGGTCATGCCGCATGCCGTAGGCACGTTCAGGCTTTCTACCATGGCGCGGAACACCTCTTTATCGGGGGTCACGATATCCACAAAGATTCTATCTCGGTCGGTCATGCTATCACCTTACCCTTCTACAGGGTTTCCGCTTTGGCAACCGCTTCTTCGATGCTGCCTACCATCATAAAGGCTTGTTCCGGCAAATGATCGTATTTCCCCGCTACCAATTCCTTAAAGCTGCGGATGGTATCGGACAGACGCACGTATTTTCCGGCCATATTGGTGAACTGTTCCGCCACGTGGAAGGGCTGGGAAAGGAAACGCTGAATCTTTCTGGCCCTGGCCACCAATACTTTGTCTTCTTCGCTCAATTCGTCAATGCCCAGAATGGCGATGATATCCTGCAATTCTTTATATCTTTGCAAAATCCGCTGCACCGATCTGGCCACCTGATAATGCTCGTTGCCGATGATTTTCGGGTCCAGCGTGCGGGAGGTGGAATCCAAAGGATCCACAGCCGGATAAATGCCCAATTCCACAATGGAACGGGACAAAACCGTGGTGGCGTCCAGATGGGCAAAAGTGGTGGCGGGCGCCGGGTCGGTCAAATCGTCCGCCGGCACATAAATGGCCTGCACAGAGGTGATGGAACCAGATTTGGTGGAGGTGATCCTTTCCTGCAGGGCGCCCATTTCCGTGGCCAGGGTGGGCTGATAGCCCACGGCGGAGGGCATGCGGCCCAACAGGGCGGAAACCTCGGAACCGGCCTGGGTGAAGCGGAAAATATTGTCCACGAACAGCAATACGTCCTGGCCTTCGCTGTCCCGGAAGTTTTCGGCAATGGTCAAACCGGTCAGACCCACCCGTAAGCGGGCCCCCGGCGGTTCGTTCATTTGTCCGAACACCATGGCGGTTTTGGAGATAACGCCGGATTCTTTCATTTCATTCCACAAATCGTTGCCTTCGCGGGTGCGTTCGCCCACGCCGGCAAATACGGAAAAGCCGCCGTGCTCATAGGCCACGTTGCGGATCAATTCCATGATCAGAACGGTTTTGCCCACGCCAGCGCCGCCGAATAAGCCGATTTTGCCGCCTTTGGCGTAGGGGGCCAATAAATCTACGACTTTGATGCCGGTTTCCAAAATTTCCGTGGAAGGCTCCAGCTGTTCAAAGCTGGGGGCCGGACGGTGGATCGGCAAATACTGATCCGTTTCTATGGGGCCGCCGCCGTCGATCGGTTGACCGACCACGTCCAGCATGCGGCCCAGGGTGCCCCGGCCTACGGGGATCTTGATGGGCTCGCCGGTATCGATGGCTTCCATGCCGCGCTGCAGGCCGTCGGTGGAGGATAAAGCGACGCAACGGACGCTGTCATTGCCCAGGTGTTGCATGGTTTCCATGGTGAGCAGCTGTTCTCCGGCTTCGGTTTCGTGCTTCACCTGTATGGCGTTGTAGATCTCCGGAAGCTTTCGCGCCGGAAATTCCACGTCTACCACGGCGCCGATGATTTGTTTGATTTTACCACTAGCCAATGGTTTGACCTCCCTTGCATATTTTGCCGCCTAGCGGCAACCGGGCTTTTACCGGCCCGGCATCAGGTTAAAGCGGCCGCGCCGCCAACGATTTCCGATATTTCCGTGGTGATCGCCGCTTGTCTCGCCCGATTCAGGGACAGGGTAAGTTTGCCAATCATTTCATTGGCGTTGTCGGTAGCGGCGCTCATGGCGGTCATTCTCGCCCCGTGTTCCGAGGCTTTCGCTTCCTGCAAAGCGCAGAAAACGTCGATTTCCACATATTGGGGGACCACTACGTTGAGGATGGCTTTGCCGCTGGGCTCGTAAATGAATTCCCTGCCGTCAAATTTGTTTTCCATGGCGGAGTAGTCCACCGGCAGCAATTGTTTCTGAATGGGCGCTTGACTCATGGCGCTTTTGAATTGGCTGTATACCAGGATCACCTGATCGTATTCCCCGGCGTCATAGCCGGCGGAAATGATGCGGGCCAATTCCTGCCCTTGGGAAAAGGCCGGGTTTTCGCCGATTTCCGTAAATTTTTCCAGGACGGGATACTGCCTCCGTATGCAGTATTCTTTGGCTTTGCGCCCCAGGACGATCAGGCAGTAAGGGCGTTTTTCCTCTTCCAGTATATGATCCAGAAAACGATGCAGATTGGCGTTGAAACCGCCGCATTGCCCGCGGTCGCTGCCGATCACCACATAGCAGACTTTATGTATTTCCGGACGGGAACACAAATAGGGATGGGTAACGCCGCTTTTGCCGATATCGCGGATGATTCGCTCGATTTTTGCTGTAAAAGGACGCACGGCTTGCACGCTGGCCTGCGATTTGCGCAGCTTGGCTGCGGAAATCATTTTCATGGCTTTGGTGATTTGCTGTGTGCTTTGTACGCTTTTGATTCGTCTTTTAATATCCCGCGCATTTGTCATGTGTTGATTCTCCCTTGTTGGCAAGGCTTAGCGCCATACCGGTTTTGGGGCAAAACCCGAATTATTGTTCTGCGGAAGACGCAGGCAGATAGCTTTCTTTGAATTCGCGGATGGCTTGCTCCAGTTTTTCTGTCAGCTCATCCGTAAGCTTTTTCTCTTGCTTGATTTGGGCCAGCAGATCCGCATGACGGGTATGGAAATGGTTCAGCAAAGCCTGTTCCGCTTCCACCACCTGGTTCACGTCGATATCTTTGGCATAGTTACGGGTGGCGAAGAACAGGGACAGTACCTGATCTTCCACCGGCATGGGCGCGTATTGATCCTGTTTGAGGATCTCCATCATCCGGGCGCCCCGATCCAAGGTGGCGCGGGTAGTGGCGTCCAAATCGGAGCCGAACTGGGAAAACGCGGCCAATTCCCGATATTGAGCCAGATCCAGGCGCAAAGAGCCGGCCACTTGTTTCATGGCTTTGATCTGCGCCGCGCCGCCAACCCGGGATACCGAAAGACCGATATTGATGGCAGGCCGGAAACCGCTGTTGAACAGGTCGGTTTCCAGGAAGATCTGCCCGTCGGTGATGGAAATGACATTGGTGGGGATATAGGCGGAAATATCGCCGGCTTGGGTCTCGATAATGGGCAGGGCGGTCATGCTGCCGCCGCCTTCCGCGTCGGACAAGCGGGCGGCCCGCTCCAAGAGACGGGAATGCAGATAGAACACGTCGCCGGGATAGGCTTCACGGCCCGGCGGCCGCCGCAGCAGCAAGGACAGTTCCCGGTAAGCGGCGGCCTGTTTGCTCAGGTCGTCGTATACGATCAGCACGTCTTTGCCCTGATGCATAAAATACTCGCCAATGGCCGCGCCGGCATAGGGGGCGATATACAGCAGGGGAGCCGGTTCGGAAGCCACAGCGGAAACGACGATGGTGTAGTCCATCGCCCCGTATTGTTTTAATCTTTGCACCACCGAAGCCACGGTAGAGGCTTTTTGGCCGATGGCCACATAGATGCAGATCACGTCCTGGCCTTTTTGATTGATGATGGCGTCGATGGCTACCGCCGTTTTACCGGTTTGGCGGTCGCCGATGATCAGTTCCCGCTGGCCCCGGCCGATGGGTACCAAAGAGTCGATGGCCTTGAGGCCGGTTTGCAAAGGTGTGTTTACCGGTTGGCGGTAAATCACCCCGGGGGCCTTGTTCTCAATCGGGCGGGCGGTTTCCGCTACGATGGGGTCGCCGCCGTCCAAAGCTTCGCCCAGGGGATTGATCACCCGGCCCAGCAGGCCTTGGCCTACCGGCACTTCCACCACGCGGCCGGTACGTTTTACCGTATCGCCTTCGTGGATATTGCGGCATTGCCCCAAAACGACGCAGCCGATGGAGTTTTCTTCCAGGTTCAAGGCCATGCCTTTGGTGCCGTCGGCAAACTCCAAAAGCTCGTTGCTCATGGCGTTTTTCAGTCCGTAAATATGGGCGATGCCGTCGCCGACCTGGATCACCGTGCCGGTTTCGTAAATATCTGCGGTAGCTTGATAGTCTTCGATCTGCCGTTTTAAAATCGCACTGATTTCTTCCGGTCTTATGCTCATTGTTTCACCCCATTATTTCGCTAATTGCTGGCGCAGCGTTTGCAATTGATGCGCTACGCTGCCATCTATTACTACATCGTCGATGATGATTTTACACCCGGCGATCAAACTTTCGTCGATATGGGTAGTAAACTGGATTTTCTTTCCCAGGCTGCGCTGGAGGGCGGCGGCCAAAGCCTCGGTCTGCTCTTTAGTCAACGGGCAGGCGCTGAACAGATCCGCCTCCTGCCATCCTGACGCCTGTTGCTGATACTGGCGGTATAAATCCACCACGGAGGGGAATATGTTTTCCCGGTTTTTATCGATCAATACCAGCAAAAGATTCTGCGCCAAATGCGGTTCTTGTCCGGCGAAAATATCGTTGACGATGGCTTTTTTTACGCCCGCCACAATGCTTTTGCCGGTAAAAGCCAGCCGCAGATCCTCGTTTTCTTCCAGCAAGGCCATAAACTCCGCCAATTGCGCATAGGTCTCTTCTGTTTTACCGATTTCCTCCGCCGCCTCATAAACCGCTTTGGCATATCGATGGGCGCTGGCTTCGAT
Source organism: Bacillota bacterium (assembly GCA_024679955.1). GTDB lineage: Bacteria > Bacillota > Dehalobacteriia > UBA4068 > UBA4068 > JAILCQ01. The sequence goes on from JAILCQ010000009.1 coordinate 132,226, forward strand.
CATCATGGCAATTCTCCTACCTCTTTGATAAACTTATCCATCAACCGCTTTTGCTGATCTTCGCTAAGCCCGCCTTCCAGAACCTTTTCCGTCAACATGACGGTAAGCTCCGCCAATTGATTCTTCAATTCCGCGACGGCCTGTTCTTTTTCCTGTTCGATTTTTATGCGAGCCTGTTCGGTTAAAGCCTGGGATTGCGCTTTAGCCTCCCGGATAATTTCGTCTTTGACTTGTTCGCCCTGTTTTTGGGCGTCAGCAACGATGGCCTGGGCGTTTTTTCTGGCTTCCAGCAAATTGGCGCGAATGGTGTCGTTGGTGGCGGCCACTTCCTTACGGGCCTCTTCCGCGTCATCCAGCGCCTTGTTGATGCCGGCTTTCCGCTCATCCAGCATTTTTAAAGTAGGTTTATATAAAAATTTGGTCAAAAGAAAAACCAAAAGCGCAAAATTGAATATTGCGGCGATAATCGACGGTAATTCCAGAGTCAAAGGAATAACCTCCTCCACAAAACGATTGTCCCGGGACGGCGGGCAGGCCGCCCCGGGATAGAAACAAATAGGAACCGTTTTCTCACATCTTGCCAAAGATCATGAAGGCGATAAGCAAGCCGTAAATCGTCAAAGATTCCATAAAAGCAAAGGCCAAAATCATATTGGTACGGATTGTGCCGATGGCTTCGGGCTGACGCGCCATGCTCTCCAATGCTTTGGCTGCGGTGGTCCCTTGTCCGATGCCCGGGCCGATCGTGGAAACAGAAATAGCGATAGCTGCGGCGATCGCGATCAATCCTTCCATGAGGAATCCTCCTTTCCCTAGGTTCTTATTGCAATGCGTATATGAAAAATGTAAACGTTGAAACCGAAATAAAAACGGGCGTCAATGGCCTTCTCCGGATGCGCCGCTGATATAAATGCTGGACAGCAGCACGAACACCATGGCCTGTATAAAGCCCATCAGCAAAGTTAAGGCGTTCATCACCAAAGGCACCAAATAGGGAACCAAATGGAACAGTTGCGTCGTGACTTCTTCGTCGCCGAAAGTATTGCCGTAAAGACGAAGGGAGAGAGAAAGCGGCCGAACGAATTCGTCCATCAACAATAAGGGCAGCAAAAAGGCGAAGGGCGAAATAAAATGCTTGGCATAGCCCAGCAAACCGTTGCTGCGCACGCCCATGTAATGGGTGTAGGCAAAGGTGCATATGGCCAGGGTCGCTGTGACGGAAAGACTGGAGGTGGGGGCGGACAGACCGGGGAGTTTGCCGGCAAAGGGCAGCAGGCCGCTGTAATTGGATATGAGGATAAAGATGAACAGGGTGGCCAGATAAGGAAAACAGCGGCGGCACAAGTCCTTGCCCATGATATCGCTGATAAAATTATCCAGCATTTCCACGGTTTTTTCCAAAACGTTCTGCAAACCGCTGGGCCGTTCCTTCATATGCCGGGTGCCCCGCCAGCATACCAAAGTCAAAAGCAGGGTGATGCCCAGCATGGTCGTCATGATGCTGGTCACGCCGAAATTGCCGATATAAAACAAAGCGGCGCCATGTTCTTCCATATCGCTATTTCACCCCCAGATCGTCTTCGTTGGCGTCCGTCTGTGTGGCAGCCGTACCATGGGACAGCGCTTCCTTTAAAGGGAAAAGCTTGCCGGACAAGCTCAATGCCAGCGCTGCGCCGATGATCGTGGCTGTAAAGGAATAAGGCCACACATGACGCAAAAAATAAACGGTCATCAAAACCGCCGCGTCGATCAACATGCTGATCATTATATTGCCGTATATATGCTTGGCGTCGCAGGTTCTGAGGCCTTTGGCGATAGGACGCCACAGCAATATATATTTGATAAGCCCGATCGCCCCGCCGAAAACAGCGCCGGCTGCCGCGCCGATCCCATATGTCAATGCATTCACCTCATTTTTGGCTTTGCCTGTCGGAAATCAGCCCGTTTATGGAGCGGCGAGCCTCATGGACAAAGCGCCGTTGACTCGCAGGGGAGAGCCAAGACAAACAACTGCAATTCGAAAAAATATGACAATTTAATGTTCTCTGTTTTTACCCGAGTTCCTTTTTTTCATCCCATATTAATATTATATCTTCATCGTACCGTTTTGAATGTATTGGCGGCGGGAAAAAAGCCGGCGGCAGATACGGCCGGTACGCGGGATAGGTACGGGGATAGGGAAAGGCTGCGACGGCATACGATCCGGCCGGTACAGCCTTTGCGCTTCCCGGAAAGATGGGAATCTTGGCTTTACGCTTCCAGCCGGCCGGCCAGAGTGGGGGCCACATGCTCCTGCAGGATGGCGCAGATCTGTTCCGCCGCATGCCCGTCGCCGTAGGGATTGGCCGCATGGGACATGCGCCGGTATAAGGCTTCGTCTTCCAGCAGCCGGCTCAGCTTGGCATAGACGCTGTCAAAGGTCACCCCGGCCAGGTCGGCGGTGCCGGCGGCGATGGCTTCCGGCCGTTCCGTGACCTGCCGCAGCACCAATACCGGTTTGCCCAGGGCCGGGGCTTCTTCCTGCAGGCCGCCGCTGTCGGTAATGATCAGATCGCTTTTTTTCATCAGGACGGCGAAAGGCTGATAGTCCAGGGGGGCGATGATCCGCGCTTGCGGCAGATCGTCAAAGGCCGCATGGGCCTGCTGCTGCACCAGGGGATTGAGATGGGCCGGGAAAATCAATCGGCAATCCGGTTTTTCCAGCAGCACCCGGCGTATGGCTGCAAAGATCTGCCGCATGGGCTCGCCCCAGTTTTCCCGGCGGTGACAGGTCAGGGTCAGCAGCCGCTTGCCCTGAATATCCCGGAGCCAGGGGTAATCCTCCTCCGGCATGGCGGTGACCTGCAGCAAGGCGTCGATCACCGTATTGCCGGTGATAAAGATGCGGTCTTCGGGAATATTCTCCGCTTTGAGGTGGCCGGCCGCCGTTTGCGTGGGGGCGAAGAACCAATCGGCCATGGCGTCCGTCAGCTTGCGGTTGATCTCCTCGGGAAAGGGAGCGGCTTTATCGCCGCTGCGCAAGCCGGCCTCCACATGGCCGATGGGAATGTGGCGGTAGAAGGCCGCCAAAGCCGCGGCGAAGGTGGTGGTGGTGTCCCCATGCACCAAAACCAGATCCGGCTTTTCCTTTTCCAAAACCGGGTCCATTTTTTGTAAAACGGCCTGGGTGATGGAAGAAACGGTTTGTCCGTGGCGCATCAGGTCGAAGTCGTAATCGGCCTTCAGGGAGAACAATTGCATGACCTGATCCAGCATTTGCCGGTGCTGGGCGGTGACGGCCACCACGCTGTCCATGCCGGGGGTTTTCTCCAGCGCCTGGATCAGCGGCGCCATTTTGATCGCTTCCGGCCTGGTGCCGAATACGGAAAGAATTTTCATGGCTGCTCCTTTTTGAATTTTACCAGTTCCATACCGGCTTCCTTGGCCAGGCGGCAAGCCAGATCGTCAGGATAATCGCTGTCGAACACCACTTTGACGATGCCGCTGGTCACCATGGCTTTGATACAGGTGGTGCAGGGACGGGCGGTGACGTACATGGTGGCTCCCGCCAAAGGCAAGCCGTAACGGGCGGCAAAGTTGCATACGTTGGCTTCCGCATGCTGGGCCCGGCACAATTCCTGCCGCTGGCCGGAGGGGATGCCCAACTGATCCCGCAGGCAGCCGGTTTCGTCGCAATGGGGCGTGCCGGGCAGGGAACCGTTATAGCCGGTGCCCAGTATCCGTTTTTCCGGCGAAACCGCTACCGCTCCCACTTGCCGGCGGAGACAGGTGGAACGGGTCTTCACCATATGGGCGATGGCCATAAAGTATTCGTCCCAACTTTGGCGCATGGGAATCACCTCCTGCAGTCATCCAATTCTTTGATCATTTCCAGCCTTTGGCTATGCCGGCCGCCGGCGAATTGGCTGTCCAGCCACACCTCCAGGATCAATTTCATTTGCTCCGGGGTCAATACCCGGGCGCCCATCACCAAAATATTGGCGTCGTTATGTTCACGGCTGGCTTTGGCGGTAAAGGCGTCGTGGCAAAGGGCGGCGCGAATGCCGGGGATTTTGTTGGCGACGATGCTCATGCCGATGCCGGTGCCGCATATCAATATGCCTTTTTCGGCCTGCCCCTGGCTGACCGCCTGGGCTACCGCTTTGCCGTATACGGGATAATGGACGCTTTCTTCACTGAAGCAGCCCAGATCCTCCACGGTGTAGCCTTTTTCTTCCAGATAGCTTTTCAGGGTCTCTTTGGCAAAATAGCCGGCGTGATCGCTGCCTATCGCTATATTCATGGGTTTGCCTCCTTACATGATGGTGAATGATGGGAAATCGAATGGGGTCGCTATACCTTTCCTTTTCCTTTTTTATTCTTAAAAAACCTTCTTTTATTTTATAAGAAAAGGTGTTTTGAGGGAAAGCTATTTATAGAAAGAGGTTTTTTGCGAATGCCCGCTATGATCATGGGTCATAGCAGCAGCAGGTAGACCATAAGCGGGATCGTGAACAGGGAAAGCATGGTGGAAATAAACACGCCTTTGGACGCCAGATCCAGGGATTTATGATAACGGGCGGAAAAAAGCGTGGCGTTATTGGCAACCGGCATGGCGGCAAGCAGCACGATGACCCCCAGGATCAAGCGGTCGTGGACAAAAAGGCCAAAGACCAGCCAGGTGAGATAGGGGATGGCGATGAGCCGGATCAGGCAGAATACATAGACGCGCCAATCGCCGAAAACGCCTTTCAGCGGCAGGCCGGCCAAAGAAGCGCCCAATACCATCATGGAGCCGGGAACCATGATCTGCCCGGTGAGGGACAGCGTTTCTTCCACCACCGCCGGAAAAGAAATATTGCACAAATAGATGATCATGGAGAGCACGGCGGCGACGACGCCGGGCGTCAAAAACAGGTGGTAATCCATTTTCACTTCGCTGTCATTGCCCACCACCAAATACAGTCCCAAGGTAAACACCATCAAAGCGCAGGGCACATTGTAAACCGAGGCATACAGCAAAGCGGTGTTGCCCAGTATCGATTGGGTGATGGGGAAGCCCATAAAGCCGGAATTGGAAAAAATGCCCATAAAGCGGTACATGCCTCTTTCCGTCTTGGGCGCTCCCAGCAAAAACGGTATAAACCAGGAAAAGGCCGTAACAAGAGCATAAAACAGAAAGGTGATCAAAAACATCATCAGGATCTGCCGGGCGCTGGTGGCATGTTCGGCATTCAGTACGGCGCTGATCACATAAGCGGGCAGGGAAATGGTAAGGATCAGCCGGGAAAGCTTGCTGTTCATTTCTGCGTCCATGATGCCCAGCTTGCCGGCGATAAAGCCCACGGCGATCAGCAGGAACAGGACGAAGATCTTGGAAAAAACTACGACGATATCCATGTGTTTCCACTTCTTTCGCAACCAAGAATAGAATATCCGATCGGGCTGTCTTATTTATTCTTCCGGGTTTTGCATATCCGGGGTTTTGATATCGAATAAAGATAAAAACAGTTTGACGCTGCGGGAAAGATATATGTTGTTGTTCCAGATCAAAGAAGGATAGGTTTTCATATCAAAGTTTTTGATGGGTTTGGAATATACGTCGGGGATATTCAGGGTCGAGACGATGCTGCGGGGCTGATAGCTCAAACCCATTTTCAACTGCACCAGCTGCATGACGATGGAAGTATCCGTGCATTGGCAGACGATGTTGGGGGTAAAACCGTGTCTTTCGCATTCGTTGACCAGGTATTCGTTATAGCCCCAGTGTTTGCCGCTGCGCAGGGTGCACAGGGGCAGATCTTTCAGGGCCAGGATATCGATTTCGCTTTGGTCCGGCGCAGGATCCAAATCCCGGTGCATCACCAGTTCCAACGGATCGGCCTCCAGCAGCACCGAGTGAAAGCCCCGCAAATCGCAGGTGGGTGTGCGCATGAACAGCAAATCCACCTCGTTTTTTTCCAGGGCGTCCACCAGATCCACCGGCGTTCCGTGATGGATCTTGAAATGGATCAGGGGATAATGCTGCCGGATGTAGAGCATTTTGTCGATGAAAAAGGGAACGTCGGAAAAAAATGTGCCGATGGTGATGGTGCCGCGCACGCCGGAGTCGGTTTCCCGAACCATTTCCACCATTTCGCCCACGTCTTTGAATAGTTTCGCGGATTTGTCATACAGCATTTGGCCGGCAGGGGTCAAATCTATGCCTTTGTTGCTTCTTTTAAATAGGGTAACCCCCAATTCTTCCTCCAGCAAAGTCAATTGCCGGCTGAGAGGCGGTTGGGCCATATGGAGCTTCTTGGCCGCGCCGGTGATATTGTGCTGTTCCGCCGCCGCCATAAAATAGGTCAATTGTTTTAGATTCATAGATTTTCGCCTTCTTGATTTTCAATATAAAAGTTATATATATAAACAGATAAAATTGATATTTGTTATTATACCAAGTTTGTGCTAGTATAACAATAGGCTAAAATTGACAAAATAGTTTGTTAAAATTTTTTTTTGCAACGGGAAAAAATTCTATGCTGAAAGGAGCGGCTTATGAATCTGATTCGACCCCTAACCGAAGATTACAGCGATTATCTCCGTGACGAATCCCGTACCCTGGGCTACGCGGATACCATTTCCTTTGTCAAAACGGAGGAAGACATTGTGGAAGTTGTGAAATACTGTTATGAAAACGGTATTCTCATCAATATCCAAGGCGCCCGCACCGGTTTGGCCGGCGGAGCCAGTCCCTTGGGCGGGCATGTGTTGAATGTAAGCAGGATGACAAAAATCACCGGTATGCGGTATGATCCCAAGGCGGATTGTTATTATCTCACGGTCCAGCCGGGCGTGCTCCTTTCCCAGGTTCGTAAGGCTCTGGAAAATAAAGCTTTCGATATCGCCGGTTGGTCTCAGGAGTCCATCGACGTCCTGAGCAAAATCAAACCCGGCGAATTGTTCTTCTCCCCCGATCCTACCGAAACCACGGCCAGCATCGGCGGTATGGCCGCCTGCAACGCTTCCGGCGCCCGTTCTTTCCTCTACGGTTCCACCCGGGTACATATCCATGCTTTGCGGGTGGTCCTGGCCGACGGCTCCGTCACCGTGCTGGAACGGGGCGTGCACAAAGCCCATGGCCGGGATTTTGTTTTGCCTTTGGAAGGCGGCGGCGAATTTGTCGGACGTTTGCCGGATTTTGACACGCCCCATACCAAAGACGCCGGTTTTTATTTCCGCGACGATATGGATCTGGTGGATCTGTTCATGGGTTCTCAGGGCACCCTGGGTATCATCAGCGAACTGGAAATCTCTTTGATGCCCGCCCCCAAGATCATGTGGGGCGCCACCACCTTTTTGCCCAGCGACGAAGCCGGTCTGAAATTCATCCGTGCGGTGAGAGGCGAAGAGATCCCCGGTGTGCCGGTGTTCAAGCACAAACCCGCTTCCCTGGAGTTTTTCAATAAAAACGCCTTGGAAATGATCCTGAAACAAAAAGAGATCACCACCGCCTTCAGCCAGCTGCTGGAGATCCCGGAAAACTTCAACTGCGCTGTTTATACCGAATTCAACGATGCCGATCCGGAATCTTTCCTGCCGATTTTGAAAGAATTGGCCCAGGTGGTCGTGGCCTGCGACGGTGATTTGGATCGCACCTGGGTGGCCAAGGACGCCCGGGAATTGGAAAAACTGATCTTCTTCCGCCATACGGTTCCCGAAACCGTCGATATGCTGGTGGACGAAAACAAAAAGAACGAACCCTGCATCACCCTGCTTTCCACCGATATGTCCGTGGAAGACAAAGATTTTGAAAAACTGTACCATCTGTATAAAAGCACCTTGGAAAAAACCAATTTGCATTGGGTCATCTTCGGCCATTCCGGCGAGAATCATTTCCATCCCAATATCATGGCCCGCAACAAAGAGGAATTTGAACAGGGACATGCCATTTTCAAAGAATGGGCCAAGGAAGTCAGCAAAATGGGCGGCACCATCACGGCGGAACACGGCGCCGGTAAAATCAAACGGGAATTGGCGCTGATCATGTACGGAGAAGAGAATATGGCCAAGATCAAGGCCTTCAAGCAGACTTTGGATCCGAAAAACCTGCTCTCTCCCGGCAACATTATTAGTTAAGATAAGGCGGTGATCAATCATATGAAAATAATCGTTTGCATCAAGCAGGTTCCCGCCACCAATGAAGTGCGCCTGGATCCTGTTACCAATACCATCATTCGCGAAGGCATCGAATCCATTACCAATCCTTTCGATACCTACGCCATCGAAGAAGCGATTCGCCTGAAGAAAAAACTGGGCTGGCAGACCGCTGCGCTGAGCATGGGTATTCCCGCGGTGAAGGAGATTTTGCGGGACGCCATGGCTTTGGGCATCGATGAAGCCTATTTGCTGAGCGACCGGGGCTTCGCCGGCGCGGATACTTTGGCCACCGCTTATGCTTTGGCCGGCGGCGTGCAAAAAGTGGGCGGCGCGCAGTTGATCATCTGCGGCAAAATGGCCACCGACGGCGATACCGCGCAAGTCGGCCCCATGCTCGCTGAAATGCTGGGCGTCCCCCATATTACCGACGTGGCGGAAATCATCAGCATCGACGAAAAGGAAATGGTCTGCCGCAAGCTGACCGACGACGGTTATCAGGAAGTCAAAATGCAATTGCCGGCCTTGATCACCGTCAACAAAGAGATCAATGTGCCTGGCCTTCCTTCCATGCAGGGCATTTTGAACACCTACGACGCGCCGGTCACCACCTATACGGTACCGGATCTGGACGTGGCTCCGGAATTGCTGGGCCTGGCCGGTTCTCCCACCCAGGTGGTACGCACCTTCATTCCCAATTTGACGATTGACAACGAATGGTTGACCGGTACGGTCAATCAGCAAGCGGACGCTTTGCTGAACCGTTTGAGCGAACATAACATCATCGAGAAGGAGGGTTAATATGGCTTCCATTAAAGTTTTGACCGACGTCTGCACCGGTTGCGAAAGCTGCGTTTCCGCTTGTCCTTTCGGCGCCATCGCCTTGAACGACGACGGCGTGGCGCAAATTGGCGATACTTGTACTTTGTGCGGTTCCTGCGTGGAGGCTTGCCCTTTTGAAGCGATCGAACTGACGAAGGACGAGGAAAAAACCGTTGATTTGAGCATGTGGCAAGGGATTTGGGTATTCTGTGAAATCGCCAACGGCGCTATGCGCGGCGTGGGCCCGGAATTGCTGGGACAGGCCCGCAAGCTGGCGGATGAACTGCATACCGACGTGACTGCTTTGATCTTGGGCGATGCGGAAATCAAAGATTACGCGCCCGAACTGATCGCCCGGGGGGCCGACAAAGTTTTGGCCGCCGTCAACCCCGGCTTGAAAGAATTGAACGATATCGCCTATACCGGCGTGGTTTATGAACTGGTGCAAAAATATCATCCGGAAATCATCCTGATGGGCGCTACCGGTTTCGGCCGCTCCATGGCGCCGCGGGTGGCTGCCCGCCTGCGCACGGGCCTCACCGCGGACTGCACCATATTGTCTGCGGATACGGAAAACCATTTGCTGCAGCAAACCCGTCCCGCTTTCGGCGGCAATTTGATGGCCACCATCATTTGCCCCAAACACCGCCCGCAAATCGCCACCGTGCGTCCCAAGGTGTTCGCGCCTTTGGCCGCCGATGAAACGCGGCATGGGGAATTGATCGTCGAAAACGTAAACCTGCCTAAAGATATTTTGATCGAAACCCTGAAGACCCTGAACGCCGAAGGCGAAGGCGTCAGCATCGCCGACGCTGATATCATCGTGGCCGTGGGCAAAGGCATCGGCTCCGCCAAGAACATCGCTTTGGCGGAACAGCTGGCGAACCTGCTGGGCGGCGCGGTAGCGGTTACCCGTCCCTTGGTGGACTTGGGCTGGTACGGCTATACCCATCAGGTGGGCCAAACCGGTAAAACGGTTGCTCCCCGCCTGTATATCGCCTGCGGCATTTCCGGGGCGATCCAACACCTGGCGGGCATTGCCGCGGAAACGGTGGTGGCGGTCAATAACGATCCGGACGCGCCGATTTTCTCCCATGCCCATTACGCTATCAACTGCGATTGCGTAGATTTCCTGCAGACCATGGTGGAAACCATCAAAGATAAAGGCTACAAAGCCGTATAACCGACAGAAGATTTGTGGGAAAACCTACAAAAACAAAAAGAAAGCCGCTTACCGGCGGGAGGGGAAAATGCCGCCGGTAAGCGGCTTTTGCTATATTTGGCGCATAGGCCAAAGGACTGGCCTGGGGAAAATATCTTAGGCCCGGTCGTCTTTGACCAGATAGACGCTGCCGAAGGACACGCTGGATACCAGATACTTGATGATCAGATTCATCCAGAACATGCTGACCAGGACCGGCAGGGGATAGCGGCCGTAAAAGGCGATGAGCAAAAAGATCAGCGTGTCGATGGGAATGGAAACGCCGTTGGAGGCCAATACCCGCAGCCATTGTTTTTTCTTGCCGTAACGGCGGTATACCCGGGCGTATACTTGGGTATCGATCCACTCCGCTATGGTGGAGGCGGCAATGGAGCCGATCACCAGGCGAAAACCGGGGGTCAATACCAGCGCGTAGGCGCTTTGATCGCCGGCGGTGGGATCGGCGGGCAAAACAGAAACCAGCCATACAAAGGCGAACAGGGCCAGATTGACCGCCGCCGACAAAAGGATCACCAGCTGGGCTATGCTTTTGCCGGCCTTTTTATGTAAGACGTCCCGCATAGTAAAGGTGAAGGGATAGAGCAGGGTGCCGCCGTCCACCGCCAAAGCGCCGACGGCAAGAATGCGCAGAGAGCCTAAATTGGAGTAAATAATCATAGCGATATACAGCACGGATACGATCAGTATATGCCGTATCCGCCGCTGTTGTTCCTGGTTGGATAGAGTCATTTCTTTCAAGATGATGCACCTCGTTTTCTTGCAGCTTCATATAACAGGATGCCTGCAGCCACGGATACGTTCAGGGAGCCCACTTGCCCCTGCATGGGGATGCTGGCAATGAAATCGCAATGCTTGCGCACCAGCGGCGACAGCCCCTTGCCCTCGCTGCCCATCACCAAAGCGATGGGGCCGCTCATATCCACCTGCCATAAGCATTGGCCCTGCATATCGCCGCCGATGATCCAAAAGCCCTGTTTTTTCAGTTCTTCTATGGTTTGCGTCAGATTGGAGACCCGGGCCACCGGCAGATAATTGACCGCCCCGGCGGAAGTCCGCATCACCGTGTCGTTCAAAGGGGCGGCGTTGCGCTTGGGCACAATCGCGCCGGTGGCACCGGCGGCCAGGGCGGTGCGGAGGATCGCGCCCAGGTTGTGGGGATCTTCGATATCATCCAGCAGCAGCAGCAGCGGCTGGGGATCTTCCGCGGCTTTCGCCAGTATATCCGCCAAATCCACATAATCGCAGGCCGCAGCTTCCGCCGCCACGCCTCTGGCCCCGTCGCCGGCGATTTTCGCCAATTGCCGTTTGTCGATCTGGCCATAGGGGATATTGGCTTCGGCGGCCAGGCGCATGATTTGTCCCGCCACATGGCGATCCAGGTCGCCGGCGATAAAAATGCGGATCAAAGGCTGCCCGCTTTTCAATGCCTCCAGAACCTTGTTTTTGCCGCATATATAGCGTTTTTCTTTTTCTTCTCCGTTCATTGCAATCCTTTCGCCAGTTGTTCCAATCTTTGCCGGAAGAGAGACATGGCGGCTTCCAACGGTTCCGCTTTCGTCATGTCCACGCCGGCGCCTTTTAACAAATCGATGGGATCGGCACTGCAGCCGCCGCTTAAGAAACGCAGATAGTTTTGCCGGTTGGCCTCGGCGGTTTGCGGGTCTTTATGCAGAAGGCCCTGGGCCAGGGCGCAGGCGGCGGAAAAACCGGTGGCGTATTTGTAAACGTAAAATGCCCGGTAAAAATGGGGGATGCGCATCCATTCCCTGGCGATCTTTTCGTCGATCTCCACTTCATCGCCGAAATAATCCTGGTTCAGCCGGTAATACATGTCGTTCAGGCTTTGGCTGCTCAGGGATTCGCCCTGTTCCGTCAATTGATGGGTTTTCCACTCGAATTCGGCGAACATCGTTTGCCGGAACACCGTGGCGCGGAATTCTTCCAAAAAGTGATTGAGCAGGGCCAGACGGGTGGGTTCGTCTTCGGTATGGGCCAGCATGTATTCGATCAGCAGGTTTTCATTGACGGTGCTGGCCACTTCCGCCACGAAGATGCGGTAATTGCCGTATACATAGGGTTGATGGGTGTGGGTGTACCAGGAATGCATGGAATGTCCGGCTTCATGGGCCAGGGTAAACACGCCGTTTAAATTGTCCTGGTAGTTTAAAAGGATATAGGGGTCCGTTGCATAACAGCCGGAAGAATACGCGCCGGAAGTCTTGCCCTTGTTTTCGTAAACGTCCACCCAGCCGTTTTCCAGGCCATGCCGCAATTGCTGCGTATATTCTGCGCCCAAGGGGCTAAGGGCCTGCAAAACGATTTGCTTTGCCTGTTGGTAATCGTATTTTTTATGCAGATCCGGCAGCAAAGGGGTATACAGATCATACATATGCAATTCATCCAGCCCCAAAGCCCGCCGGCGGACCTGCAGATACCGGGCCAAATCCCCCAGGTGGCTGCGGACGGTATCGATCAATTGCCGGTAGACCTGGCGAGGGATATGATCGCCGTCCAGAGAGGCCGCCAAAGCGTCTTCGTATTTGCGGCAGCGGGCGTAAAAAACGTCCTTTTTTACCGAGGCGGTATAAATGGCGCCTACCGTATTGCTGAAATTGCCGAAGGTATCGTACATGGCGTCGAAAGCCTGTTGCCGCACGCTGCGCTTGGCGGATTGCAGGAAACGGATAAAGTTGCCGTGGCTAAGCTGTTCTTTTTCGCCGTTTTCATTGGTGATTTCCGGGAACTGCAGGTCGGCGTCGGCCAGCATGCTGTAGATCGTATCAAAGGAAGAGGCCATTTCGCCGCAATGGGCCAAAAGCATCTCTTCCTCCGGGGATAGGGTATGCTTTTTCATGCGGGTGATCTCTTCCACGGCGTGGCGGTATACCGCCACACGGGGGTCCTGCAAATAGCTTTCCACCGTTTCCTCCGGCAAGGCGGACAGCTCCGGCGCAAAAAAGGAAAGCTCCGCGTTGGCCTGTACCGCCAGGGATTCTACGGCATTGAACATTTCCTGATACTTGGCAACGGTATTGTCCTCGTCCCGGCGCATGGCAGCATAAACGAAGGCTTTTTCCAGCACCAGGGACAGATCGTCCTGATAGCGCAGGCAATCGTAGAAAATATCTGCGCCTTGGGATAATTTGCCTTTGTATTGGGCCGCTTCCGTCAGTTTTTGCCGGATGGCGGCGCAATCTTCTTGCCATGCTTCATCGGTTGCATAAATCTTTTCTATATCCCATTTGTATTCAGCCGGGATATCGCTTCTTTTGGGCGGTTTCTTACCGCTCATATCCGCACCTCCTGTTCTATCCACACAAGAACCGGAGCCTACCGGCCCCGGTCCTCGATAATCAACGCCTGAATATACGATACTTAGGCAGGAATTGGTTCCCGTCAGTCTTGCTTTTGGGATATGTCGCCGTTGCCTGCAGCCTCGCCGGTCAAGCGTTTTTCCAGCTCCGCCACTTTGCGCAGGATCTCATTCATGATGTCGTCGCCGGAAGCCGCGTCGCTTTGTCTTTGGCTGGCGGCCAATTCCAATTCTTCCGCAAAACGTTCCCAACGATTGGGCACGGCGTTTTCCTTTTCGGCGATGGGGCTGCCGTCGCTTTCTTCTTGTTTTTCCCCATCCGCAGTCAAATTATGTTTTGCTTCTTCGCGTATTTCCGTATCGTCCGTATTGCCGGCGTCGCCTCCATTGCCGGAGGCCGCCTCTGTTTCGGTTTTTCCCATGGCGGCGGGTTTCGATCCGTCGTCCACGATGCCGTAAGGCAGATCCAAGCCCAAATCCTTGCCGGCAGTGGGCTGCAGCGGCGCTTGAGGCGGCTGGAAAATTTCGCTTACCAAAGGCTTATCCGGCGTTTCCAAACCGGCGTCCGGCGTGTCTTTCAGCCACATTTGGCGGCGACCATCCGTTGCCGCGGCGTCGCCGGAGGCAGGCGGGGCCGTTTGTTCAACCGTTGCCGCAGCGGTTTCGGCGGCAGGCGCAAAGGCATCCGCCGTTTCCGTCGTTTCTGCGGCCTCCGCTGCCGGCTGTTCCGCTATGGACGCAAAGGGATCGACCCGGGAGGGCGCAGGGTATTCCGCCGTTTCCATAAATTCCTCCGCCGCCGCTTCTTCCCCGGAGGCGATGGCTTCGGCCAGAGACGTCGCCAGAGCTTCCGCCGCATCCATGGCTTCCTCCGCCGGCTGTTCTTCCCCGGAGAAATCTGCGGCGTCTGCCGCTGCGTCCAAGGCATCTCCTATGTTGTCCGCCCCTGCGGCCACGGCTGCCGCAGCAGCCAGTTTCTCCGCCGCGGCGGCTTCTTTTGCCTGGCGTTTGGCCAGACGTTTTTGCGCTCTCCGCTCTTTGCGGCTAAGCTTTGGCGTTTGCTCTTGCAGCAGATCCGGCTGCGGCTCGCCGGCTTCGTTTTCGCTGTAGCCGTCGTAGCTTTCGGCTTCGTTTTCGCTGTCGCCGTCGTAGCTTTCGGCTTCGTTTTCGTTATAGCCGTCGTAGCTTTCGACTTCATTTTCGCTGTTGCCGTCATAGCTTTCGCTATCGTATGCGCCGTCGCTTTCTTCCGCGGCCGTTTCTTCGGATTTCCGGCGGCCCCAACGGGAACGTTTGGCTTTGGCCGGCGTTTCCTGGGGTTGCGATTCCGCGGCCGCGTCGGCGTTTACGCTATTGCTTTTGCGGACGAAATCCACGATGGCGGCTCTTTCTTCATCCGTCTCCGCGTTTTGATAAAGATTGATCAACGTTTCGTCGCCGCTGCTTAAAATCAAGGCGATTTCTTTATCTTCATCAGGCACGGTATTCTCGTTGTCTTTGCCCAGCCGGAAAAAGGTAATGAAGGCAACGGCCAAAATGGCGGCTCCTACGGCCAAGGCGATCAGTAATTGTTCCATAAGTTCAGGACTCCTTCGTAGCGATTTACAAATTTGCCAATTCCCAGATCGCTTCCCCATAGATAAGCGACAATTGGCGAAGAACGGCGCAGGGGATATATTCGTCGTTTTGATGGACGCGGAAATCTGTATGAGGAGATTCCGGACCGAAAGCTAGAAAATTGTCTATGGCGCGGGCAAAAGTGCCGCCGCCGATAATCAGGCCGGGGCTGTCGTCCCCGGTATGCCGGCGATATATGGAAAGCAAAGTTTGGGCCAAAGGAGAATCCTCCGATGTATACATAGGCTCTTTGGCGGCAAAATCTTCTATTTCCAGTGCTTCGGCTTCTGCCAGTTGCTGCAGCTTTTTTTTATAGAAGCCGGAACGCTGCCTTACGGGAAAACGGCAATCGGTGGTGACCGACGCGCCGCCGCCGTCCATATGCAAAAGGGTGGGCGAGGCGGTAAGGGTACATTCGGAATCTCCATCCTGTATGCCCAAGGTCGCGCCGTATTTGTCGTCGGCATAAAGCCGGGCCGCCGTAGCCAGGAAACGGCTCGCGCCGGCCGGGGCAAAATCTCCCGAAGCCAGCAGGGAAAACAGCAAAGCGATGGCGTTGACGCCCCGTTCCGGCATGGAAGCATGGGCTGCTTTACCAAAAGCGGTCAGTACCGTTTCCCCACCCGCCTCCGCCAGGGAAAAGCGGTCTTTTTGCGGATGCCTGCCGATCAACGCGGCCAATGTTTCCCGGACATGGGGGCCGGAAACAAAACGGGCTCGGGCTTTTGCGGGAATGATATTGGAGGCTTCGCCGCCGTCCGCAGACAGCAAACGGGGTTGGGGACCGGCGCTGTCCTGCCAGCGGGCGGTAAAACGCCAATGGATGATGCCCTTTTCACCGCAAACCAAAGGAAAACGGGCGTCGGGCACAAATCCCATTTTCGGCGGGGGATAGTCTTGTAAATAATGCTGTATGCAGCGAAAACCGTTTTCTTCGTCCAGGCCGATGATCAGGCGCACGGTTTGCGGCGGGCGCAAACCCATATCTGCCAGGGCTTTCATGGCGAACAGGCAAGCCAAAGTAGGGCCTTTGTCGTCCGTAGCGCCCCGTCCGTACAGATTGCCGTCTTCCACCCGGGCCTGCCAGGGGGAATGCCGCCAATCCGCGGCGGCGGCCGGCACCACGTCGATATGCCCCAAAACGCCCACCCCGGCCTGTTGCGCCAGGGCGCTGTTTTCACCCGGCCAGTCGATCACGCCGCAGTAGCCGTCCACATTGTAGACGGAAAAGCCCCAGGAGGCAGCCAGCCGCAAACAAAAGTCCAGGGCTTCGGCCAGGTCCCGGCCGAAAGGCTGCCCCGGTGCGGGGGTTCCTTTCACCGTAGGAAAGGATATTAAGCGGATCAAAGTCTGCTCTAAGCTGGGGTAGAGAGCGTCCAGCGTTTCTGCCAGCCGTTGTTGAAATCCTTCGCAGTCGTTCATGGTCTTTTCTCCACGTAGCTTATCCGATGAAAGCGGAGACGTCAGGAAAGAAATGCCCCGCTTTATATTAATAAATATTCTATTTAATATTCTATTTTTATCGTTGGCTTCCTCTTTTTGCGGATAAATATCAGCCAAAGTTACCAAGAAAAAGAGGATTTTGAAAGCTTTTTGAGGAAATAGAAGTACTGGGCATATCGTAGAGTTTTTGTATACTTTCCTTTGCATGGCCCGGAAATCGAAAAGATGCGCGTGAAAAACAGATCCTGATTTTTCCGCTTTTATACTAGAGTTTTTGCTAACGGAAAGGCCGAAAAATATGAAAAAAATTTTATATATTATTCTTTTCTTCATCCTTTTTGCGGTTTTGATCAAATTTTTGGTTTCTTGCGAAGACAGGGCCAATCAGCCTGCCCAGGATGAGGTGGCGCCCCAGCGCACCGTGTTGCTGGAGGATACCGATATGACCAGCGTGACCGTTTATTTTGCCAGCGAGGACAAACGGTATTTGGTGCCGGTGAATGTGAATATCAACGCCACTAAGGAAGTGGCCAAAGTGGCTTTGGAAAAATTGCTGGCCGGTCCCACGGCGCCGGGTTTGAGCCCGGTTTTGCCCCAGGAGACCAAACTTTTGGACGTATACGGTTTGGGTCAGACGGTGGTGGTGGATTTTACCGATGAGTTTACCTCCATACCGGAAGAAGACGCTGCCCTGGCCATAGACGCAGTTTTGGCCACCGTGCTGCCTTTGGCCGACGAGTATACCCTGACGATCATGGTGCGGGATTATGTTTTGGATGATTTTTACGGCTTGACCGAAGATATGCCTTTCGGCGAGATCTATGTCAATCCGGTGGAAGATATACCGGCGGACGACGGCAGCCGGGCGGCCGTATACTATTTGCCGGAGCAAAACGGCATGTACCTGACGCCGCTGACCTTCTTCCTGCCCAATGACAGCGGCGCGGAAGCGGCGGGGGATCAGGACGCTGCGGTCTATGCGGCTTTGCAGACGGCCCGGGCGGTGGCGGATAAACTGACGGCGGGGCCGCCCAAAGGCAGCTCTTTGCTGTCCGTGTTCAGCCCCGGTTTGCGCGTGCTGGATATGGATTTGAACGAGGGTATTTTGTATGTAGATTTTTCCAAAGAGATTTTGGATTACGGCGGCGGCGCTTCCCTGGAGAATATGCTGGTGGATTCCATCGTCTACAGCTTCTGCGCCATCGACGGTATCGATGCGGTGCAGATCCTGGTGGAAGGCGAGACCATGGACTATTTCCCGGAAGGACGGGAGGCCGGCGCGCCTATCGCGCCCCAGCATCCTGTGAACAGCATTATATAGAGATATAATTGATTTCGATCGGTTTGGCGGAATGAATATATGTAGTAAACGGATCATACTAAAAGAAAAATGGCCGCTTTTATCCGCTTACCTGAAAGAACAGGGCCGCGGCGGTTTGGCGGTGGCTTATTCCGGCGGCGTGGACAGCGCTTTGCTGGCGGAAGCGGCCTGGCGCGTTTTAGGCGCAAAGGTAATGCTGGTTTATTTCGACATGCCGCTGAACGCGGCGGCAGACCGCCGGCAAGCGGTGGCTTTGGCCCAAAGACAAGGCTGGCCCTGTCAGGTGGTAGAGGCCGATCCTTTGCAAACGCCGGAGGTGGCGGCCAATGGCCGCCGCCGTTGTTATTTTTGCAAAAGCTATCTTTACCGTTTGCTGCGGCGGGAGGCGGAAACCCTGGGTCTGGCGGCGTTGGCCGACGGGGTGAATGCCGATGATTTGACCGCCTACCGGCCTGGCAATCTGGCGGCGGAAGAGGCCGGTATCCTGCATCCTTTGGCGGAGGCCGGTTTTCATAAGGCGGATATCCGTCTTTTGGCCCGTCATTGGCGCTTGCCCAATTGGGACCGGCCCGCTTCTCCCTGTTTGGCCAGCCGCTTTCCCTACGAGCAGCCGCTGACCTTGGAAAATCTGCGCCTGGTGGAGGCAGGAGAAAAGATCATCGCCGGCTATGGCTTTGCCCCGCTGCGCCTGCGGGTCCATGGCGATATCGCCCGTATCGAAGCGCCCAGGGAGACGCTGCCGCGCCTGATCCGGCAGCAGGAAATGATCGACGCCCTGCGGCAATTGGGCTTCCGCTATATTACGGTGGACGCGCAAGGCCTGCGCAGCGGCAGTATGGATGAATAAGCCTCATAATTTTACGGCAATGGAGAAACGATATGGCAAATGTGTTGTGCTTGGACGCGCCCACGGGTATCGCCGGGGATATGCTGGTAGCCGCCCTGACGGATTTGGGGGCTTCCTGGGAAAAGATAGAAAGAGATTTGCGTTTGTTGCCGTTGTCCCATTGGCAAGGGCATTTTTTTCAGACCCAAAAAAACGGTTTGTCCGCCCGGCGTTTTCAGGTGGATTATACGGAAGATTGCCTCCGGGATTACCGGCAGATCCGGGAGATGCTGCAAACGGTAGCCTGGCCGCAGCGGGCCAAGGATACGGCTTTGCGTGCCTTTGCCGTTTTGGCCCAGGCGGAAGCCAAGGCCCACGGCTGTTTGCCGGAACAGGTGCATTTTCATGAGGTGGGCGCGGTGGATTCGCTGGTGGATATCGGCGCTGCCGCCCTGGCTGCGGATATGCTGCAGATCGAGCAAACCTATATCGGTACCTTGCCCTGGAGCCGCGGCAGCGTGCAGGCAGCCCATGGCCGCTTGCCCCTTCCGGCTCCGGCGGTACGCCATTTGCTCACCGATTACCGCTTTGAAACCGTAGCCTGGGAAGGGGAATTGATCACCCCCACCGGCGCGGCTTTGCTGGCGGCGCTTTCGGCCAGGCAGACGCCGCCGCCGCCCTTTACCCTGAAGGCGGCCGGCTGCGGCGCGGGAACCAAGGATTTCCCCGTGGCCAATATATTGTACGCGGTTTTGGGAGAAGAGGAAGCCGCCCCGGCAGAAGATTTGCTGATGGACGAGGTGGCGGTGCTCACCGCCAATGTGGACGATTGCAGCGGCGAGCTATTGGCCGCCCTGTGGGAAAAAGCGGCGGAGATCGGTGTTCTGGATCTGAGTTTTATGCCAATATGGATGAAAAAAGGCCGCCCTGCCTGGCAAATCATGCTGCTGATCGCGCCGGAACGCCAAAATCAGGCCCGAGATTTGCTCTTGCGGCATACCACGGTGATCGGCTTGCGATTCCGGCGGGAAAAACGCTGGAAGCTGCCGCGGCAGATTTTCACGGTGGATACAGAGTATGGTCCGGTGGCGGTGAAGCAGGCCGGCAACACCCTGGCCCCGGAATATGAGTCGGTGAAACAGGCGGCGGAAGCAGCCGGGGCCACGGTCAAAGAGGTATATTACGCCGCATTAAGCGCGGCTGCGAGGAAAACCCTGGATGAATAATTTGATTTTTGATTTGGACGGCACCCTGACCGACAGTTTGCCTCTGATCATCGAGGCGCAAAGCAAAGCTTTGCAGGAGGCGGGCGTGGAGCCGGATCGGGAAAAAATCATATCCTATATCGGCTACCCCTTATTGCAAACCGGCGAGGAATTGTTGGGGCCGGGCCGTGGCTGGGAATATGTGGAATTGTATCAAAAGTATTATAAAGCCTCCGGCAAAAAACCGCTGCCCTTTCCCGGCATACGGGAAATGCTGGATACGCTGCGCCGCCATGGCTGCCGTCTGGCGGTGGCGACTTCCAAGCGGCAGGCGGCGGCCATGGAAAGCCTATCCTATATCGGCGAAGCCGGTTTGTTCGACGCGGTGGTCACCGCCGAAAGCGGCTGCGGCTGCAAACCGGGGCCGGGGCCGGCTTTGAAAGCCATGGAATTGTTGTCCGCTCCGCCGGAATCCACGGTATTCGTGGGTGACAGCCTGTTCGACTGGGAATGCGCTCATGCCGCAGGCGTCGCTTTTGTAGGCGTGGCCTGGGGGGCCGTAAGCGGCGACCGCTTGCGTCAGGCCGGCGCGGAAACCGTGGCGGAGAGCGTGGAGGAATTGACCGCCATATTGCTGCGGCCATTACCCGCTCCGGCGGGGGTCGCGAAGGAGAAAAGCGAGGGAGAAAATGGAAAAGTATGATATCGTGATCGTTGGCGCGGGCGCCTCCGGCGTTTTCGCTTCTTATGAATTGACCCGTAGGCAGAATAAGGCCAATATCCTGCTGCTGGATAAAGGCTGCGCTTTGGAAGACCGGATCTGCCCCATCAAAGCCAAAAAAAGCAAAAGCTGCATCCAATGCAATCCCTGCCATATCATGAACGGCTATGGCGGCGCAGGCACCCTTTCCGACGGCAAATACAATATCACCACCAATTTCGGGGGCAATTTTCATGAATATGTAGGCGTGGAAAAGGCCATGGAATTGATGGAATATGTGGATTCCGTGCTATGCGATCTGGGCGGCGCGGAGGCCCGGCTGTATTCCACCGGCTCCACTCGCCTGAAGACGGAATGTTTGCGCCATAATCTGTATTTGCTGGAGGCCAAAGTCCGTCATTTGGGCACCGACCGCAATATGGATATTTTGCGGCGCATGTATGACTTTACCAAAAACCGCATGGATATCCGTTTCCGCTGCCCGGTGCGGGATATCGAGATTCTGCCCCAGGGCGGTTTCGCCGTGTATACCGAAAGCGGCGATGCGGTGCAATGCCGGGATCTGCTTTTGGCCTGCGGCCGTTCCGGCTCCCGCTGGATGTCCACGGTTTGCGGCAAGCTGGGCATCACCATGAAAAGCAACCGGGTGGATATCGGCGTCCGGGTGGAGCTGCCGGCGGAGATCTTCAAACACATCACCGACGAGGTGTATGAAAGCAAAATCGTCTACAAAACCGATAAATACAACGACATGGTGCGCACCTTTTGCATGAATCCCTACGGGGAAGTGGTAGCGGAAAACACCAATGGCATCGTCACCGTCAACGGCCACAGCTATGCCGATCCGGCCCTGCATACGGAAAACACCAACTTCGCCCTGCTGGTTTCCAACAAATTGACGGAGCCTTTCACCGACAGCAACGGCTACGGCGAGCATGTGGCCCGGCTCAGCAATATGTTAGGCGGCGGCGTGCTGCTGCAAAGGTTCGGCGATTTGGTCAAGGGCCGCCGCAGCAGCGACAGAAGGATGGAAAAATGCTTTACCCGTCCCACCCTGCAGGCAACGCCGGGGGACTTGAGTTTGGTGATCCCCAAAAGGCAGCTGGATAACATCATCGAAATGATCTACGCCCTGGATAAGATCGCTCCCGGCACGGCCAATGAGGACACTTTGCTGTACGGCGTGGAAGTCAAATTTTACAATTCCCAGGTGGAAGTGGGCAAAGATTTGCAGAGCAGCGTCAAAGGGCTGTATTTCCTGGGAGACGGCTCCGGCGTCACCCATTCCTTATCCCAGGCCAGCGCCAGCGGGGTGTATGTGGCCAGAGAATTGGTACAAAAATATCAATAGGTTGCGGAAACCTTTTGATTTTCCTGATGAAAAAAAGCGGTTCTGCTGTCTTTGGGGACAGCGGAGCCGCTTTTGCATCCGGGGACCGGCGCAGGTCAGACTTATGGAGTCGCCGGGGGGATAGCAGCGGCCGGACGGCCCGGTTTAACCCGTCTCCCCGCCGTCGTTTTCTCCCGCAGGTTTGGCGGCTTGGGCAAAGATCAGTTCCGCTTTGAACAGGTCGCCGTCGATTTTCAAACGCAGGCTGCCGTTTTGCAGTTCGGTCAGGCTACGGGCGATGGACAGGCCCAAACCGCTGCCTTCGCTGCTGCGGGAGGCGTCGCCTTGTACAAAACGTTCCATCAATTCTTCGGCGGAGATGTTTAACGGCTCCCGGGAAATGTTTTTGATGCGGATATAGACGTATTGCTGCTCTTGGCATACTTGAAAATAGACGCGGCTATGGGGCAGGGAATACTTGCATACATTGTTTAGCAGATTATCGATCACCCGCCATAGCAGACGCCCGTCCGCGGCGATAAAAATATCTTCCTGATCGCTGCTGATGACCGTTTGCAAGCGGGCGGCGGCGAGCCGGTCCTGATATTCGGCAACGGTTTGCTGCAGCAATTCGTTGACATTGGTGGGCTGCAGGTTTACTTTGATATTGCCGGTGGCGGCTTTGGAAGCTTCGATCAAATCTTCGGTCAGTTTTTTCAGCTTTGCCGATTGCCTTTCCAGCACGGCCAAATATTCCGTGGCTTTTTCGCTGGCTTGCGGCTCCTTTTTCAGCAAATCCACATAATTGATGATGGAAGTCAAAGGGGTTTTGATATCATGGGAAACATTGGTGATCAATTCGGTTTTCAGACGCTCGCTTTTCAAGCTGGCTTCGATGGCGGTGTGAATGCCTTTGCCGATATTGTTGAGATCTTCGCCGTGCCGGCGCAAGGGGGCGTACATATCCGCCACCGCCAAAGGGCTCTCCTCCCGGCCCTGGGATAAGCGCCGGCCGTAATCGAACAGCCGCTGGGCTTGCCAGGCGGCTTTGCTGCCGGTATAGAAAACGGCAAGGTAGATAAAAAGCAGCAGCAACAGCCATGGCCAGATATTTGTTCCTACATATTGATAGGCATGGTAGATACGCCCGAAACAGAAAAGATTGCACAGGAACAGCAGCGCCGTGGCCAGCAGGCATTTGCCGGCGGCCGGCAGGGAAGCGCATAGATTGCCCAGGGAGCATGCGCCGCCTTTCAGCAAGGACCATATCCAGCGCAGTATCCGGTATAGGACCGTATTTTTCAACAAAACGCCGCATTTCAACCGGGTGGCGGTGGTCAGAGCGACCGCCGTCAGCACGGCCAGCATGGCGGTGAAGAGGAAGGTGGCTGCGGTCACGGTCGCCCATATGGGGTAGCCGCCCAAATAGGGCAGCATCCTGGCCAGGAACGATAACAGCAGGGCGGCTGCGCAAAGGTAAAGATCGTAGGGGATTCTATCCTGCCGGTTGAGGCAAATGCCAACCGTGTTTCGTTTGTGTCCGGCTGTGGCAAGCAAAAAAATAAAAAGCGCCAGACAGAGCAGCAAAGCGACGCCGCTGCCCCAAAGGATGGCATAGCGGTAATGGAATAGTTTTTCCAGCCAATAAGCGGTTTGGTAATAATTGTCGCCGGGGAGCAATGGCGAACGGATATGGGCGATCAGGGTAAAGGTTTCCCCATTGTACTCATATTGGCCGCAGGAAGCGGTAATGCCGTAGGCCGCTTGTCCGTCATAGGTGGAAAAAACGGTTTCCTGTCGGTCATTGATCACGTCGAATAAGAAATTGGCCGTTTCAGGATTCAGCAGTTCGCGAATATGGGCCGCTTGATAAGAATCCCAGCCGCTTGTGTCTTCCGCGGTTTCGAGTAAATAGTAATCAAAAGCATAGCGGGCATATTCTTGATTCAACTGCCGGCAATTCTGTGTGGTATAAAAATTGAAGCGGCTGAGATCATAATAGCTTTCTTCATAAAGATACTCCGCCGTCAGCAAGCCCGCTACGGACAGGACGAACAGCGACAGCAATAAAAACAGGGCGGCTATTTTCGCCCCCAGGCTATCGATACGTTTGGACATGGGGCTCAATCTCCTTTTTCCAATTTATATCCCTGCCCCCAGGCTACTTTCAGATAGCGGGGATTGGCCGGATCGATTTCTATCTTTTCCCGCAGATGGCGGATATGCACGGCTACTGTGCCGTCCGCGCCGAAAGCGCTGCTGTTCCAGACTTTGGTATAGATCTGCGCCGAGGAATATACTTTTCCCGGGTTTTCCATCAAAAGCCTGAGGATGCTGTATTCCAGCGGCGTCAGGTTGACCGGTTCGCCGTCTACGGTCACGGTTTTGCTTTCATCATTCAATTGGATACTGCCGCTGGTCAAAATATTCTCTTTCTCCGCCGTGCCGCCCAATTGCATGTAGCGGCGCAATTGGGATTTTACCCTGGCCAGCAATTCCACAGGGTTGAACGGTTTGGTGACATAATCGTCGGCGCCGATGTTCAAGCCCAGCACCTTGTCGGTATCCTCGCTTTTGGCGGTCAGCAGGATCACCGGTACATTGCTGCTTTCCCGCAATTTTGCCGTGGCGGCTATGCCGTCGATCCCCGGCATCATAATGTCCATCAGCACCAGATGCACCGGCTGCGTGGCGATGATTTGCAGGGCTTCTTCCCCGGTATAGGCGGCGAAGGTGGTATAGCCTTCCGCATTCAGATATATGGTCAAGGCGCTGACGATATCTTTTTCGTCGTCGCAGATCAGGATATTGGCCATGCTATTCCCTCCATAGCTGTAAATATAGCATAGTATTCTTTAAAAACGTATAGGCTTGCGCTTTAAAAAATTATTAAAATTATATCATATTCCCTATTATAACAATATCGTATAACAGGATACTACAACAGGTTTTTCCGCGGGAAAACCTGCACCGGCCGGCAAAGGCATGCCTTCCGGCCGGAACGGCATAAAAGGCATAAAACAGCGGTAAAAAACGCTTGCTTTGTTGAAAAAGGCATGGTATAATATTTTGCGTGTTTATTGGCTGGTCCGCTGCCGTGCTCCGGTAATGAACAGCCTTAGAATTAGGAGGATAGAATCATGACCAACGTTATCGATCTGATCGAACAAGAGCAAATGAAAGACGACCGCCCCGCGCTGCGCCCCGGCGACACTGTGCAAGTGCACGTAAAGGTAATCGAAGGCAACCGGGAAAGAATCCAGGTTTTTGAAGGCGTGGTAATCAAAATCAAAGGCGGCGGCCTGCGGGAAACCTTTACCGTGCGCCGGGTGGCTTACGGCGTAGGCGTGGAACGTACTTTCCCGCTGCACTCCCCCCGTATCGATAAAATCGTCGTCAAACGGCACGGTAAAGTCCGTCGCGCGAAACTCTATTATCTGCGCAACCTTACCGGTAAAGCCGCCAGAATCAAAGAAGTCAGAAGAAATAAATAGCGGTAATTATCCGGGCGTTCTCACTCCCGGATAATTATTTTTTCTTGGCAATGTTTTTTTCTTATGATATAATTTATGAGAAAGTTATTTGAGATTGGATGTGGAGGTATAACTTATGATTTCGACCAATGATTTCAAAACCGGCGTATCCGTAGAAATTGATGGCGACGCTTATATCGTCGTTGAATTCCAACATGTCAAGCCCGGTAAAGGTTCCGCTTTTGTTCGCGCCAAACTGCGCAATACCCGTACCGGGGCGGTGATCGAACGCACCTTCAACGCCGGCGAGAAATTGCCGAAAGCCCATTTGGACAGAAGAGAAATGCAGTACCTCTATCATGACGGCACCTACTATGTGTTTATGGACAATGAAAATTATGAACAGAGCCTGCTCTCCGAAGAACAAATCGCCGATTCCAAGAATTTCCTGAAAGAAAACATGAATTTGTCCATCCTGTTCTTCAAAGGCGAGATCATCGGCGTGGATCTGCCGGGACAAGTGGAATTGGAAGTGGTGGATACCGAGCCCGGTATCAAAGGCGACACGGCTTCCGGCGGCAACAAACCGGCCACTTTGGAAACCGGCGCCGTGGTGAGAGTGCCGTTCTTCATCAATACCGGCGACCGCATCCGCGTCAATACCAAAACCGGCGAATATATCGAGCGTTGCTGATTTTTTCCGATTTTAAGCGGATAGTTCCACAGACTGTGGTTATACTATAGGACGTTTGTTTTAGTTTACCTTTGAAAGGGGGATTTTCCATGAAAGATTTGCCGCAAAAAGTAGCTTATTTGCAAGGTTTGGCCAAAGGGATGGAGCTTGGCGATTCCAAAGAGGGCCAGATCATCGACAAAATCCTTGAGGTCCTGGACGACGTGGCCGGTCATATCCAGCTTTTGCAGGACGAGCATACCGATTTGGAAGACTATGTAGAAAGCATCGACAGCGATCTCGCCGATTTGGAAGACGAGTTCTATGATGACGATTTTTGCTGCTGCGACGATGACGACGACGATTATGTCGAAATGGAATGTCCCAATTGCCATGAGCAGGTATGCTTCGATTCGTCGATCATCTATGACGACGACCCCATCGAAGTGACTTGTCCCGTCTGCGACGCGGTGGTCTACTGCAACGACGCGGAAGAGGATGAAGACGAGGAAGAAGAGGATAAAGAATAAATTTTCCGTCTTTCCGCTTGCCGGACGCTCTCCCTGCCTGGGGACAGGCAACCGATCATAAATACGAATGCGCTGTATTCTGCCTTATGGGATGCGGCGCATTTTTTTTCGCCGCTTTTTTAGACGCCTCCGCTTTGGCCGGCGGGGCTGCCGGGGGAATGGACGCTTTGGCCGGCGGACAGGCATAGGCGGCCTGGCCGCCGCATAGGATACAGCAAAAACCCACGGAGGATTTGTTTATGGAGGAAAACAAGCAAACGCTGACGGTAACAGATCGCAACCGGCTACATGTAGACGGCGTGTCCAGCGTGGTCAGTTTCGACAGCGAGAGGATCGAGTTGAACGGCGTTTTAGGCGGCATTACCGTAGAAGGCGAGGGATTGACGGTGGCTTCGTTGAATCTGGATCAGGGACAGGTGTCCATCGAAGGGCAAATCACCGCCGTGGCCTACGGAAAAAGCCTGGCGGAAAAGACGCCGCGCCATAAAGGCAAAACCATTTTGAACCGGTTGATGAAATAATGACGGACGGCTTGCTGATCACCTATCAAGCCCGCATTATGGCCGTGGCGATCGCCGAAGGCTTGGCCGTAGCCCTGGCTTATGATCTGTATCGCGGGCTGTTTTTGCGCAACCGGCGTAAAATCCATTGGCAATACGACGCCGTCTTTGCCGCCGTTGTTTTTGCCGGCAGCGCGGCGGCCTGGTTTGCTTTTACCGACGGCTCCCTGCGCGTTTTGGACGCGGTATGGTTTGGACTGGGGGCCGCATCGTATCGAAGCTGGTTTCGGCCGCGCCTGTCCGCCTGGAAAAAACGGTTTTGGCCGCGGCCGCCATCCGCAGCGGCGTCTTCCGCCATTCCCGCCGTCGCTCCTGCCGCCGGCAGGGAACAGGCCCGGCGCGGCAGGGAAAAAGGGGCGCTCCTTTCCTTAAAGCAGAAAAGCGAAGCCTGGACCGCAGGGGTTTTTCTGATCGTCCTGCGCTGCCGCAGGCGGACCCGGCGCTGTTTTGGCAACGGCTGGCGGCGACGGCTGGCCAAATGGCGGTCTGGCGGCGGCGAAGGCAGTTCCGGTCGGGAAGACGGGAATGGGGAATGATGCCGTTTCGCCATGGTCTCCCACCGGCGTCGGCCTTTGCGCCGGGGAGGATGGCCTTGGCTATGCCGGCTGTGAGGGCAAGGGAAAAAAGGGGACATTTTAATTAATTATTGGCAATTTTGTAGTTGATTTATCATAAATATGTGGTATAATAATATATGAGAGGAAAAGAATCCCGCTTCCGGGCTCTTGGCAACCGTAGAGAAAAACAGAAGTTATGAAAGAAATTTATATAAAAACAAGGTAAAACGCCTATGAAGATCGAAATAAGAAGGGCGGAAAAGCTTAGCTTTCGGGAAAAGCAAGTGGTCACGCTGAAAGAAATGGGCGTTTCCGCCGGGGAGATCGGCAAACGCCTGCATATTTCCGCCAACACCGTGGCTACCCTGTATGGCCGGGCCAGAGCCAAAGGGTATGAGACGGTCATCGTGATACCCGGGAACGTTTTGCAGCTTGCCCCTGGGGATGAGGATGAAGAGAATGATGGATAAACCCGAAAATAAAAAAAGAAAACGTTTTTCCTGGTTGCGTTTGATCGGCGTAGCGGTAGCCGTGTTGTTGTTGATAAAGCTGTGCCAGCAGTATGACGTCTATCGCTCTATGGTGGATCAATTGGAGGGTTACCAGCAGGAACTGGCCCAGGCCGAATCGGAATATCAGGCGGCTTTGGAAAAAAATGAATTGATGTATAACGATTCGTATATTGAGAGGTTGGCCCGGGAGAATCTGGGCATGGTAAAACCCGGAGAGATCCGGGTCAGCACTGTGAAAGTGGACGACGCCGCTTTGACCGCCGTCAGCGGGGAGGAAGCGCAGGAGGACGCCGCCGCGTCCCAGGACGGCCGGGAGTAACGGCAAAAAAATATTGACAAACACGACGGGAAATCATATACTTTATGGGAACATGGCTTTGGTTCAGCCTTTGTTTTCATAAAGTTTTTTTTCCGCAAAACGGTTATGAGAATCCGATAACGGCGATTACGGAAGGACAAATAAAGATATGGATCTTACGATTGGCAGCATTGTGGAAGGAAAAGTATCCGGTATAACGAATTTTGGAGCGTTCGTTTTATTGCCCAATGGCAAAACCGGATTGGTTCATATTTCGGAAATCGCCAAGACCTATGTAAAGGATATCAAGGATTGCTTGAATGAAAACGACACCGTGCGGGTGAAAATACTTAACATTGACGGAACAAAGATCGCCTTATCTATCAAACAAGCGATTGCCGAGGAAACGCCCCGGCGGGTTTCTGCTTCACAAAATGCCAATGCCAGTTTTGAGGATAAATTGGCGCATTTTATGAAAGACAGCAATGAAAAATTGATTACATTGAAAAGACATCAGGAAGGCCGTAAAGGCCGGTGAAATAGCATCCCCGGGGATGCTATTTTTTTATGATTTCATTGGCTTTCACCGGAGACATACAGGGCGCGGCGTCGGGAAAGGTCGTATATGGCATACAGAAAAGGGATTGTGGATATCGGTTCCAATACGGTGCAGCTGCTTTTGGCAGAGCATGGGGACGAAAAATGGCATATCGTCGATCAACAGGTGCGCACCACCCGTTTGGGCCAGGGTTTAAAAGAAGGTATCCTGACCGAGACCAGCATGGAAGCCACAGTGCAGGCCTGTCTGGAATACCGGCAGATCCTGACCCGGGCCCAAGCCGGTCCGCCGCTGGCGGTAGGAACCTCGGCCATGCGGGACGCGGCCAACGCCTGGGTTTTGCAGCAAAGGATCGCCGCCCGCTGCGGCTGGCCGGTACGGATCCTGAGCGGCGCGGAAGAAGCGGCGGCCTCGTACCAGGGGGCGTTATGCGATTTCCCGCCGGAGGCGGACTTGCCGGTGGTGGATATCGGCGGCGGCTCCACGGAAATCATTTACCGGCAGGGCGGCAGCCTGCAGGCGGTCAGCGCCGGTTTGGGGGCGCGGCGCGCCCAAAGCTGCGGTTGGCTTCAGCCGCAGATCCGTGAAATCATCGGCCGGCGTTTTGCCGCCATCAAGAGCTTGCCCGATACGGCGGTGGGTGTGGGCGGCACCTTTACCACGGCGGCGGGCTTATTGTTAGGCTTAAGCCGCTATGCCCGCCGGGCCGTGCAGGGATATATCCTGGACGCCCCGCAGACGGCGGAGCTGCTGCGGCGCTTGTCACCGCTGACGGCGACGCAGCGCTGCGCTTATTCGCCTTTGCTGGCCCAAAGAGGGGAGATCATCCTGCAGGGCTTATGGATCGTGCAGGGGATATTTCAGCGTTTTGCTTTCAAGAATATCATCGTATCCGCCGGCGGTTTGTCGGATGGGTTATTGCTTCAGACCACAGCGTAAAGCAAGGAGGGATGCCGATGCTTTTGGAAAAGGCGGTCGTTTTGTCGAATAAGCAGATCCGGCCGGATTATTGGCAATTGGGCTTGTATGCGCCGCAAATCGCCGCCCAGGCCCAGCCGGGACAGTTTATGATGGTCACGGCGGCGGACAGCTTCGATCCGTTTCTGAAACGGCCTATGGGCATAAACATCATCGACCCCAAAAGCGGCTTTATCCGTATCATTTATCTGGTTTTGGGCAGAGGGACCAAGCTGCTGACCAATTTGCGGGAAAATATGGAAATCGATCTTTTGGGGCCCTTGGGGAACTGTTGGAAAATAGAGAAGGATTGCCGCCGGGCCTTGATCATGGGCGGCGGCAGCGGCGTGGCCACCTTGCTGCCTTTGGCCCGGGAACTGTTTTACCGCCGGGTGCAGGTGGACGTGATTTTGGGCGCCCGCAGCAAGGATTACCTGTCCTGCGCCGACGAGTTTGCCGGTTATGGCTCGGTGATCTATGCCACCATCGACGGCAGCGCCGGTTACAAAGGCTTGGCCACCGATATTTTCCCCGGCGATATCCGTTACGATATGGTCTATGCCTGCGGCCCTATGAAAATGATGGAAAACGTGGTGCATTTATCTCGAGAACATCATATCCGCTGCCAGGTATCTTTGGAAGAAAACATGGGCTGCGGCTACGGCGTGTGCATGGGCTGCATTTGTTCCGTGCGGCAGGCGGACGGCCAAATCGTCTATAAACGCATATGCAAAGACGGCCCGGTGTTCTACGGCGAGGAGGTGTTTTGGTAATGGCGGACCTGGGAACGGCTTTTGCCGGTTTGCAATTGAAGAATCCCTTGCTGACCGCCTCCGGCACCTGCGGTTACGGACGGGAATTGGCGCAGCTTTTCGATTTGTCGCTTTTGGGCGGCATATGCGTGAAAGGCACCACTTTGGAACCCCGGCTGGGCAATCCGCCGCCGCGCATCATGGAAACCGCCGGTGGCTTGCTGAACAGCGTGGGCCTGCAGAACCCCGGTGTGGAAAAGGTGATCGAAGAAGAAATGCCATTTTTGCGGCAATTTGATACGGCGGTGGTGGTGAACATCGCCGGCCATCAGGAAGACGATTACCGGCTGCTGGCGGAAAAACTGGATGCAGTGCCTGGTATCGCCGCCTTGGAAGTGAATATATCCTGTCCCAATGTGAAAAACGGCGGCATGGCCTTTGGCACCCAGCCGGAAACCGCCGCCAGGATCACGTCTTTGGTGCGCCGGGCTACCTCTTTGCCGGTCATCGTGAAGCTTTCTCCCAATGTGACCGATATCTGCGAGATCGCCAAGGCGGTGGAGGCGGCCGGCGCAGACGCTGTATCCCTGATCAATACCCTGCTGGGTATGGCCATCGACGTGGAAAAACAGCGGCCCTTTTTGGCCAATATCACCGGCGGTTTGTCCGGCCCCGCTCTAAAGCCGGTGGCTTTGCGCATGGTTTGGCAAACCTACCGGGCGGTGTCCATCCCCATTATCGGCATGGGCGGCATATGCAACGCCAAGGACGCCTTGGAGTTTATGCTGGCCGGCGCCAGCGCCTTTCAGATCGGCGCAGCCGCTTTTCATAATCCTTTGGCCGCCCCGGAAATCCTTGCCGGTTTGGACCAATGGCTGGATGGGCATGGCGTGGCGAAAATCAGCGATATCATTGGGGCGGCGCAATGCTGATCTCCTTGCCGTAATCGCTGAAATGCAGGACGGCGTGGAAGAGGATATCGCCGCTGAGGGAAGAGGCCTGCACCTCGCCTTGGCAAAGCCGGTCCGTCCCCCGTTCCAGCCAGAAGGTATAGGATACCCGGTCGAAGTACCGTCCCACCCAGCCGCCGGCCCTGGCCTGACTCAGGGTGACCTTGCGGCAGGGGGAACCGTCTATTATTTCCCTGCCTTCGAAGCTCCAGGTTTGCACCTGGTCAAAATCCAGCATGGCGGCAGGTTCCAGCTCAGCGGCGAAAGCGACGGCTTTTTCCAGTTCCCCGGCGTCGATCTTTTGAAAAGCGGCATCCGCCGCGCTTTTTTGCCAAAAGCTGCCGTCTACATAATAGATTTCCAATTCCGTTCCCAAAACCTGGCCGGAAATATGCCGGTTTTGGCCGGAAATTTCGCCTTCTACTTGGTAATATTCTCTTTGCTTATCTTCCGCCGTCACCCGGGCCGTGCTGCTGAAACGGTAGGCGTCTTCCTGCTGCAGCCGGGACAAAGCGGCTTTGACTGAATCCAGATCGGCTTTGCGGAAGAATTGCTGCGAAACGAAGAATACGGCCAAAACCATGGCGAAGGCGGCTAACAGCAGCAAAAACAGATTTTTTTTATCGGGTCTTTTCATGTGAGGCCTCCTGCTTCTGTAAGATAGGTAAAGTTTCCCGGCGGGTGCAGGTATTTATCTTTATATAAAGAATAGAAATACTATGAGGAGTTGAGGGCAAAGTGAGTATATGGTCGGAGCATCTGCATAACAGCCTGGGATCCATCTTGCTGACGCAAGACCAGATCGAACAGCGCATTTCGGAAATGGCGCGGCAAATCAGTCAGGATTATGCTTCTTTGACCGACGATTTGGTGGTCGTCGGCATATTGCGGGGTTCCGTATTGTTTATGAGCCAGTTGATCAAACAGTTGGATCTGCCGTTGGTCATCGATTTTTTGGCCGCCGCCAGCTATGGCAGCGGCGTGACCAGCAGCGGCAATGTCCGCATCACCGAGGATACCTTTATCGATATCCACGGCAAGCATGTGCTGGTCATAGAAGATATTGTGGACACGGGGATCACCCTGAGCAAGGTTTTGCAAATGCTGCAATTGCGGGGACCGCTTTCCCTGAAGCTTTGCACGCTGCTGAGCAAACCTTCCCGGCGGCAAATCGAGATCCCGGTGGCGTATTGCGGTTTTGAAGTGCCGGACGTTTTTGTGGTGGGCTACGGCTTGGATTATGCCGACAAATACCGCCATTTGCCTTATATCGGCGTGCTGAAGGAAAATATGTATTCCTAGGCCGTTTTACCCCGGAGCGGCGGCGTTGCCGGAGCGGTTTGAAAGCGAAGGAGGATGATATTTTGAAAACGGAGGAAACGATTACATGGGAGGATTGCCGGGCAACGACGGAAGAATTGCTGTCCCGGCTGCAACCGATCAACGACGCGTTTTTGGCGCAAATGGATAGCCAAAGAGGCGTGTATATCCTGACCTACAAAGGCGCGGAACTGGGCGGCCCTTTATGGGACGAACCGGAAGAAAAAGTCGTGTATGTGGGGCGGTCCAAATACAACAGCTCCCGCCATTTTCTGCCCGGTTCTACCGGCACTTCTACCATTCGCCGCTCTTTGGCCGCTTTGTTAGGGCCGTCTTTGGATCTGCATCCCATCCCCCGTTGCGACGATCCGGCGGATAACGACCGCTACAACAATTACAAATTGGATGAAAAAGGAGAAATCGCCCTGAGTCAATGGATGACGGCCAATTTCCGCGGCGCGTTTTTGGAATTGCCTCAGGAGGCCGTTCTTCCTATGGAAATGGCGCTGATCCGCTATAATGCGCCGGTGTTCAATTTCCAAAACAATCCGGGCAATACCTATGGCGGGCAAATCAAAGCCTACCGCAAACGCTATGCCCAATTTGCTTTAGAAAACGAGGGAAAATATATATAAATATATTTTGCCTGTCTTATACATGCAGCATGGGGAATACGCTGTCCCCGAAGCATTGCCTATTTGGCAGGATGAAAAACTGAGAACAAAAAGCGAGCCGCCGCGGCTCGCTTTTTGCTTTGTCCGGCCGTTTATTTGATGATGCCGTCATAGCGCGCCATGGCTTCCGCAATGTCGCAATGCCCGGCCAAAGTATTCACTCTGCGGCCGCCTACCAGGATCTGCACTTTGTTTACGCTGTCAAATTGGCTCAAAGTGTTGACGATGGAATAGACGGTCAATCGTTCCGCCAGGGAGCCGCCGGGATGATCTTCGATCAGTTCCGGGGAAAAATCTACGGTGCACAGGCCGTCCGGCGTGATATTGATATCCTCCAATATCGTCGCCGCCGGTATGGTGGGATATAAACCGGCGTTGTCCGGCCCGGCGATCAATTCCCGGACGGCAGCCCTGGCAATGCCCTCGCCGGCGTTTACGGCCCGGGTCTCCGCTTCCAGCGAAGTCCCGTCGGCGCTGGCAAAATAGAGAAGCACTTCTTTGCTGGAGCCGTTGTTTTGACCGCTTCCGGCCTCCGGCGTTTTTTCTCCGCCGGTTCCGTTTTCCGCCGCGGATTGGAGCAGGCTGTCGCCGCTTTCCACCGCGTTCCCGCTTTCTTCCCCGCCGCTGCCTTCTTTTTCCGGATCCAGCGGGTCCTCCAGTTGTATCGGGGCGTCCTCTTCCGGTTGCTGGAGGTTATTCTCTTCTTTCCAGGCTTTTAATTGCTCCATCATACCGCAGCCGCTGCAAAAAAAACAAAAAAAGGTCAAAAAAAGCAAAGGGACAAGGATCTTTTTCATATGACGGTATCCTCCCGCTGGGTTTACTTGCTAAAGGATATGACGTTTTGCCCCGGAGGATTCCTCTTTTTTGCGGCAGGCCGTATAATCCCGGCGCGTATGGGCAAAATAACGTCAAGGCCGAGAGAAAAGGCCAGCGTATTTAAACGATAGGAGGAAAAACCATGAGTAAAAACAGCTCCAATGTCAAAAACGACCATAGCTCGAATCAATCCAATCAATCCAATCAATCCAATCAGCAGAGCAATCAAAAAAGCAACCAGCAAAGCAATCAGCAATGCAACCGTTCTTCCGATCAACCTTCCAGCGCCTACTCCGGTTCGCATACCGATCGGAACCATAGCGGCAACTAACTCTATTCTCGTTTGTGCGAAACAGGGCTTCGGCTCTGTTTCGCTTGTGTTTTATGGAGGAAAAACCGTTTTTTTGCCGAATTTAACATTTGTTATTTTCTCAAAGGGTGTGATTTTTATCATTAAAAAATTAATCGTTTTTGCCCAGATATTAGCGGCCGTTGCCGTGATTTTCCTCTTTAGCCTTCCGGCTTTTGCCGAGGTGATCGGCGTGGTCACCGGCTCCGGGGTGAATATCCGGCAGGGCCCCGGCACCGATCATCCGGTGATCGGCGTGGCCGCCAAGAATACCGCCTATCCGGTGCTGAACAAAAAAGACGGTTGGTATCAGATCCGTTATGCCGGCGGCGATCCGGCGTGGATTTCCGCTACATATTTGAGCACCAGCCAAAACAGCGATTTGCCCCAGCAGATACAGACGAATGGCAAAGTGAATGTCCGCAGCGGCCCGGGCACCAATTATGACGTTTTGGGTACGGCGGCGGCCAATACGGCCTATCAGGTCGTGGGCGAAGACGGCTATTGGTATAAGATCGCCTACGGCAGCGGCGAAGGCTATGTGGCCAAATGGCTGGTGTCCGTCAAAGAAGGCGCGCCCGCGCAAACGGATATCCAGCAGCCCAGCGCCCCGCAGCCGGATACCCAGCAGCCCAGCACCCCGCAGCCGGCCGATCCCGGCTCCGGCGGCCAAAGCGCTGCGGCAAGCGGCGCCACCACCGGTTATGTGAATACCAGCGTGTTGAATTTGCGGGACGGCGGTTCCGTTTCGGCGAATATTGTCAGCAAGCTGTATCAGGACGCCAAAGTCACCGTTTACAAAGCGGTGAACGGTTGGTATCAGGTGCAGACCGACAACGGCTTGAACGGTTGGGTGGACGGCAAATACATTCGTTTCCCCCAGGGCAAGAATTCGGTGCAGACCATGAAAAGCGCGGAAACGCCGGCTTTCGCCGGCACGGCTTCTCAAGGGACGATACAGGTCGCCTATACGAAAAAGGATTACGGTTACCGGCTTACCCTTACCGGCGATACCGTGATCTGCTATACGTACAAGGGCGATGCCAAAGCGCTGCGCATCGATACCGATATGACCATCAAAGGGGATTTTCCCAATGACAGCGCCGTGCAGTTTTCCGTGGGCGGTTCCCTGAAGAATCAGTTGAACATTGCCTGCGACAGCTCGATGTATTACCGCCTGAGCGCTTCCGCGGACGGCAAGGTATTGACCGTGGAATTGGGCTTGAATCCTTTGGTGGGCAGGCTGATCTATCTGGATCCCGGCCATGCGGCCATCAGCAATTCCGGCGAGCCGGATCCCGGCGCCATTGCCGCCTCGGGCTTGAAGGAAAAAGACGTTACCCTGGATATCGCTTTAAAGGCCAAAGCCTTATTGGAAGCCAAAGGGGCCACCGTTGAATTGAGCAGAGGGGAGACCACCACTCTGACCTTGGGCGATCGGGCCTATCCCGCCAATATGATGGGTGCTGACGTTTTGGTATCCATCCATTGCAATTCCTCTACCAATCCTTCGGTGAACGGCACTTCCGTTTGGTATTACGCGCCTGAGGGGAACAGCGCTTATGACCGGGAAAAAGTGCTGTCTTTGACCAAATCCCTGCAAAACGCTTTGTTGGCCTCGGCGGGGCGGAAGAATTACGGCATCTATGAAGCCAATTTCGCCGTGCTGCGGGCCTCCACTATGCCCGCCGCTTTGGTGGAAACCGCTTTCCTTTCCAATGAAACGGAAGCGCAATTGCTGGGGACCGATTCGTTCCGCCAAAAGCTGGCGGAGGGGATCGCCGAGGGTCTGAGCCAGTACTTCAGCGTTTTCTGATATAGCCGGAGACGGCAAAAAGAGAAATCATAAAAACGTGCGGCAGGGTGGGGCATGAAAGCGCCCAAGCCGCACGTTTATTTTCTTTGCGTCCCGCCGGCGGGCAAAAGGGCAAAGCCTCTGCAAAATCGGGGCTGCGGCGGCCGGCCCTGTTTTTTCTTGCGAAACGGGAAATATCGGTATATGATTAGAGGCAAAGAGAAAAAATCTTTGTCCGGTTAGTAAAGCGGATGCAATATGTATGCTTGAACGAAAGACGGGAAAGGGGAGCGGATGCATGGACAAACAGACTTTTTTTGCGGAACCCTGGGCAGATATCGCCGCCGGAGATCGGGAAAAATGGATGAAACAGGCGGCGGAAGAGTTGCGCCTGGCGGATAAGACGGCAGTTTTGCCGGAGCTGCAGCGTTTGGCGGCGGAGCCGCCGTCCCTGCCGCCGGTTGGCTATCCTGGCCAGGGAGACCTGCGCCGCGGCGTCAGCGCCGCCGGTTTTTGGGCGAAACCTTGGCGTATCGCCTGGGGAACGCCGGAAGTTCTGCCCCATTTGGCCAATGCGGCGTTGAAGGAAAGCCTTGCTTTGGGGGCGAACGCCGTGTCTTTGGATGGAAGCGCCGGCTTGTATACGGAAACCGTCGAGGATATGATGCAGCTGATGGACGGTATCGATTTGACGGCCCTTCCTTTGCATGTCTATACCGGCGCTACGGCCATACCTTTTCTTTCCTTACTGAAATTGCAGTCTTTGCAAAGCGGCAGCAACGGCAAAGCCTATTGGGGCTGCGTGGGCAGCGATCCTTTAGGCGAATATGCAAAAAAAGGCAATGCCGCCGCCGGTTTGGATTGCTATCTGGATCAATGGGCGGCCACCATGCGCTGGCAAGTGATGAGCATGCCGAAAGTACGCTGCATCTTGCTGCGGGGCTCCGTATATCACAATGGCGGCGCTTCCGCCGCCGGAGAATTGGCTTGCCTGGCGGCTGCTTCCATGGAATACATAGACGGTTTATTGGAGCGGGATATGGATATGGACGATATTGCCAGGCAATTCCGTTGGGAAGTGACGGTAAGCGGCGATTTCGCGGAAGACGTGGCCAAGCTGCGGGCGGCCAGAATGCTGTGGGCCAAACTGATCCGCGCCTACGGCGGCAGCGTCCAGGCCCAAGCCTTGGATCTGGCCACGGTGGAGTCGTCTTTTTATACTTTGCCCCAAGAACCGGCGCAGGCCCAGACCTTGAGGATGCTGCGGGCCGCCGCCTCCATCGCCGGAGGTGCAGATTTGCATTTGTTGCAGGCGGCGGAGGGGGACATGGCATCTTTGTTGGCTTGCCGTCCGTTATGGCAAAGTATGGCGGAGCATATGCCGCCGGATCCCTGGGGCGGCGCGAATTATTTGGAATATCTTACCCGGGAAATAGCGGAAGAAGCATGGCGGTATTGGCAAAAACTGGATCAGGCCGGCGGTATGCAGGAGGCGCTGTTTGACGGTATGGTGCAGGACGATATCGAAAAGACGTTCCGGCAAAAGGCGGAAGCAAAAGGAGTGGCGGCGGCTGCCGGTTCGCACAATCCGCAACTCTTGCCCGGCCGTCAGTTCAGCGTCAACCAAGAGGTACGGCTGGCGCGCACAAAAGCCTTGGCCGAGCATAATAAAAATGTGGACGCCCGTATGGTGGCCCAGGATCTGGCCAAGGTGGACGGCTGCGTTTGCACCGCCATGGCCGCCTTTACCGTAGGCGCAACCACAGGCCAGGTGTTGAAGGCGTTGAACAAAGGCGCATCTTTCCCCAGCCAGGGGATCACGGACCATCGCGGCCAGCTGCCGCTGTATTAGCCCCAGCGTCCTAAAAGAGGAAATAGCCCCGGAGAAAGGCGGGAAACTGCCGCCTTCTCCGGGATTTTTTTGTGCAAACCGCCTGGATAAGCAGGCATTATTCTCCCGGCTATGGATGGGGAAAACAAAAGCCTGACCTTTTGATTATTTTTGACTAAACCTCTTGACAAAAGCGGAAAAGAGGTTTACGCTAGTATTAGCACTCAACGGGGGAGAGTGCTACCAAGAAAGGAGCGGCGTATGGACGAGCGAAAAAAGCGTGTTCTCAATGCGATTATTGAGGATTATATTGCCAATGCCGAGCCGGTAGGCTCCCGCGCCGTGGCGAAAAAGTACGGCCTGGGCGTATCTCCGGCAACCATTCGCAATGAAATGAGCGATTTGGAAGAAGAAGGCTATATCGAACAACCCCATACGTCGGCGGGCCGGGTGCCTTCGGATAAAGGCTATCGGTTTTATGTGGATAACCTGATGGAAAAGGCCCGGCCTACCGAAGAAGAGGTAAAAGCCATCAAGGACGCTTTATCCGGCAGCGTGGTGGAATTTGACGAGTTTTTGCGCGGTTTTTGCAATGTGATATCCCGATTGACCAGCTATCCGTCGATGATCGCCCTGCCGGAACAGGGCCGGGGCAAATTGGTCAAATTGCAGATGGTGCCGGTGCACGAAAGACAGGTGCTGGTGATCATGCTGGCTTCCACCGGCATCCTGCGGCATAAAATCGTGGATTTGCCTTTCGATATAGACGAAGGGGAAATCATCCGCCTGGAAGAAGAATTGAACCGCTTGGCCTTGGGCATGGATATGCAGGAACTGAGCTATGATTTTTTGCAGAAAAAACTGTATGAATTGGGCATGCGGGAGAGAATACTGGAACAATCCGTGGAAGTGCTGCGCAAACTG
Source organism: Bacillota bacterium (assembly GCA_024679955.1). Taxonomy (GTDB): domain Bacteria; phylum Bacillota; class Dehalobacteriia; order UBA4068; family UBA4068; genus JAILCQ01. Next base: position 171,697 of record JAILCQ010000009.1, read on the forward strand.
TTCCATCCCCAGGACGGCCGGAAGGTGATCATCAACGGCGCTACCAATATGCTGGCCCATCCGGAATTCCGCGACATAGAAAAGCTGAAAACCCTGTTTGAATTGCTGGAGACCGAAGGCAAGGTGCAAAAACTGCTGGACGCCGGCGGCGAGGAAAATCTGTCGGTGGCGATCGGCGAAGAATTGGCCGATTCCCAGATCCGGGATTGCTCCATGGTGACCGCCAATTATTTTATCAACGGACAGCGGGCCGGTTCCATCGGCGTTTTGGGGCCCACGAGAATGAGTTACAGTCATACCGTTGCCTTATTGGAATATATCGCCAAAGAATTGACGGCGGTTTTGGATAAAAATAAAAAGGAGATTGAGTGATCGATGGCGGAAAACACGGCTAAAAACAAAAGTCAGAAAAAAGGTGCCGGCGGGCAAAAGGAAACCGCTTTTTCCCCGGAAACCGCAGCCGGTTTCGGGCAGCAGAGCCCGGCGGAAGAGCAAGCGGAACCCTTCGCCGCTGCCGAAGACGGCGCTGACGCCGCGGAACAAACGGCGGAAAGCGCCGCGGATCAGCAAGAAGCAGGCGGCGAAGCCGCCGCTGCGGCGGAAGAACAGGATCTGCAACAAGAAATCGACGCATTGAATCAGAATATGAACCTCTTAAATGAGGAAAAACAGGAATTGGAACAGCAATTCCTTCGCTTGCAGGCGGATTTTGATAATTTCCGCCGGCGCAAAGCCCGGGAAAGCGAGGAGCAGATCAAGAACGCCGCCGCCAAATTGATGACCTCTTTGTTGCCGGTATTGGATAATTTCCAAAGAGCTGTGGCCGCCATGGGCGAATCCCCGGATAAAGAAGGGGTGAGTTTGATCCATAAACAGCTGCAAACCGTATTGGAACAAAACGGTTTGACCCGGATCGAGGCTTTGGGCGCGGATTTCGATCCCAATATCCACGAAGCCGTCATGCAGACGGATGCGGGGGAAGAAAACCGGGGCAAGGTAGTCATGGAGGTGCAAACGGGCTATATGCTCAACGGCAAGCTGCTGCGGGCCAGTATGGTGCAGGTGGGCAGTTGAGATTTTGCGGAAACAGCGCCGTTTTGCGGGCCATGTTTTTCTGGGCAAAACGGCAGGCTTTTATAATAATATAAATATTGAGTTTTGCATAAAGGGAGGACATTGACAATGGGTAAAGTTATAGGTATCGATTTAGGCACTACAAATTCTTGCGTCGCCGTTATGGAAGGCGGCGAGGCTGTGGTCATCCCCAATCCGGAAGGTTCCCGCACCACCCCTTCCGTGGTGGCTTTCGCCAACGGCGAACGGTTGATCGGCCAGGTGGCCAAAAGACAGGCGGTGACCAACCCGGATAATACCGTAAGCTCCATCAAACGGCAAATGGGCAAACGGGTCAGCACCAATTTGGGCGGAAAAAGCTATCAGCCGCCGGAAATCTCCGCCTTCATTCTGCAAAAACTGAAAAGCGACGCCGAAGCCTATCTGGGCGAACCGGTAAACCAGGCGGTCATCACCGTGCCGGCTTATTTTTCCGACGCCCAGCGGCAGGCTACCAAAGATGCGGGCAAGATCGCCGGTTTGGAAGTATTGCGTATCATCAACGAACCTACCGCGGCGGCCCTGGCTTACGGCTTGGATAAAGGCGAGGAACAAACCGTTTTGGTATTCGACCTGGGCGGCGGCACCTTCGACGTATCCATCCTGGAACTGGATGACGGCGTTTTCCAGGTAAAGGCCACTTCCGGCAATAATTTCCTGGGCGGCGACGATTTCGATAACCGCATCGTCGATTTTCTGGTACAGGATTTCAAACAAAAAGAGGGCGTCGATCTTTCCGCCGATAAAATGGCCATGCAAAGATTGCGGGAAGCCGCGGAAAAAGCCAAATGCGAGCTTTCCGGCATGATGACATCCAATATCAATCTGCCTTTCATCACGGCTACCGCCGACGGGCCCAAACACTTGGACGTGACCCTGACCCGGGCCAAATTCAACGAGCTTACCGCCGATTTGGTGGAAAAAACCATGGGCCCCACCCGGCAGGCTTTGAAAGACGCGGGCATGACGGCCGCCGATATCGATAAGGTATTGCTGGTGGGCGGTTCCACCCGTATCCCGGCGGTGCAGGATGAGATCCGCAAGATCATCAACAAAGAGCCGCATAAAGGCATCAACCCCGACGAATGCGTGGCTTTGGGCGCGGCCATTCAAGGCGGTATTCTGAACAAAGAGGTAAAAGACGTTCTGCTGCTGGACGTTACGCCTCTGTCCCTGGGCATCGAAACCCTGGGCGGCGTGTTCACCCGCATCATCGATCGGAACACCACCATCCCCACGGGCAAGAGCCAGATCTTCTCCACCGCTTCCGACAATCAGCCTTCCGTGGAGATCCATGTTCTGCAGGGCGAACGGCAAATGGCCAGCGACAACAAAACCTTGGGCCGCTTCAACCTGACCGGCATTGCCCCCGCCCCTCGCGGCATTCCCCAAATCGAAGTCCGCTTTGATATCGACGCCAACGGCATCGTGCATGTCAGCGCCAAAGATTTGGGCACCGGCAAACAGCAAAGCGTCACCATTACCGCTTCTTCCGGCTTGACCGATGAGGAAATCGACAGAATGATGGCCGACGCGGATAAATTCCGGGAAGAAGACGAAAAACGCAAGAAAAACGTGGAAGTCCGTAATCAGGGCGACGGCTTGCTCTATCAGGTAGACCGTTCCTTGAACGATTTGCAGGATAAGATCAACGACGAAGAAAAAGCGGCTGTGGAAGCGGCCAAGAAAGAGCTTTCCGACGCTTTGGCCGGAGAGGACACCGATCTGATCGAAGAGAAAACCAAAGCTTTGTCCGACGCCCTGTATAAAGTGACGGAACGGATCTACGGCGAGGCCGCCGCCCAGCAGCAGGCCGCGGAACAGGCGCAGCAGGAGGGCAACTTCAGCGGCGGCGCAAATCCCGGCGGCAATGACGGCGACGGCGCTTATTACGACGCGGACTATGAAGTGAAGGACGACGGGAAATAATGCTCCGCATCGAAAATCCATCCCCATTTGTTTACGCCGGCACGCAGGCGGGGTTCAGGCAACTCCGCCTGCGTACCTCAAATATTCCGGCGGCAAAAAAAGGCGCGTAAAAAGGTTTACGCGTTGTATCCGGTGTGAAAAAGCGCCCGGCGATGAAAACAACAACCGGGAAAAGACGCCGGCAGTACATTTCGGAGCGAGGTTTCTATGGCTCAAAAACGAGATTATTACGAAGTATTGGGGGTCGGCCGCGATGCCAGCCCCGAGGAGATAAAAAAAGCATACAAGAAACTGGCCAAACAATACCATCCGGATTTGAACCCGGACAGCAAAACCGCGGAAGAAAAGTTCAAAGAAGTGCAGGAAGCCTATGACGTTTTGTCCGACGAACAAAGCCGCGCCCGCTATGATCAGTTTGGGCATAACGATCCGGGCGCCGGCGGCTTTGGCGGTTTTGGCGGCGGCGGTTTCGGAGGCGGCGGCTTTGGCGGCGGTTTCGGCTCCATGGGCGATATCTTCGAGACCTTTTTCGGCGGCGGTTTCAGCCAGGCCAACGATCCCAGCGCCCCCCGGCAAGGCGCGGATCTGCGGGTGGATTTGTCTATTGCTTTTGAAGAAGCCGCCCAGGGCGTGGAAAAAGAGATCACCATCGGCCGCATGGAAAGCTGCAAAAAATGCCATGGCAGCGGCGCTGCCCCCGGCAGCAGCCGGCAAAAATGCGCCCAGTGCGGCGGCACCGGCAAGGTGCGCGTCAATCAATCCACCGCTTTCGGACAGTTTCAGACGGTGCGCTCCTGCCCCTCCTGTAACGGTACAGGCAGCATAATCAAGGAGCCTTGTCCGGATTGCGGCGGCAGCGGCCGCAAGAGACAAACCAGGACCATTAAGGTGAAAGTTCCCGCCGGCGTGGATACGGGATCCCGTTTGCGCATGGCCGGCGAAGGGGAGGGCGGCGTCAACGGCGGGCCCGCCGGGGATCTGTTCATCTATGTTACGGTAAAACCCCATAAGTATTTCAAGCGCCAGGATGACAACGTACTGTGCGATTTTCCGTTGAATTTCGCCCAGGCCGCTTTAGGCGCAGAGGTGGAAGTGCCCACCTTGGACGGAAAAGTGAAGCTGACGATCCCGGAAGGCACGCAAACCGGCACCACCTTCCGCCTGCGGGGACGGGGCTTTCCCAAGCTACGGGGCTACGGCCGCGGCGATCAGCATGTGAAAGTCAAAGTGGTCACGCCTACCCGTTTAAGCGAAGAACAAAAAGAATTGCTGCGTAAATTCGGGGAAGGCTACAAAGAAGAAGGCGACGATAAGAAAGGCTTCTTCGGCAAGATCTTCAAATAAAAGACTGGCGCAAACGGCAGGCGGCTATGCCGCCCCGGAGCGGGAAAACAGATACGGCGGCTGGAAACGGCCGCCGTTTTTTGCTATAATGAGATTCTGAAAGCGGATCGCAAAGAAGGAAAGACTATGGAATATTTGCAAATCATTATACAAGCCCCTGCATGGTTGGAAGACGAATTGACAGGGCTGCTGTTCCTCTGGGGGGCCCAGGGTGTGGCGGTGGACGATCCCTCGATCATCGCCGCCCATTTGGAGGCGGGCGACTGGGACGCTTCCGTTTTTGACGGACAAACCATCGCCACCGGCCGGGTGACTTTGTCCACCATGGCGGAAAACAATGCCGCCGGCCGGGAAATGTGCCGGCAGATCCGGGAATATTGCCGTATGCATGAGGAAACCGCCTGCGAAATCCGGAAGCAGCCGGCCATGGATTGGCAGCAAAAATGGAAAGAAAGCTTTCGCCCGTTGCCGGTGGGACGGCGGCTGGAGATTTTGCCCTATTGGCTGTCCGGCCGGGAGGAGGCCGGCCGTATCCCCATATGGATAAATCCGGGGCCGGCTTTCGGCACCGGCGAACATGCCACCACGGCCATGGTCCTGGAGCTTTTGGAAGAATGCTTGCAGCCGGGGCAGAGAATAGGCGATATCGGCTGCGGCAGCGGTATCCTGGCCGTGGCCGCTTTGCGCCTGGGCGCTTCCTATGCTGCGGCGGTGGATATCGACCCCGCCTGCCGCAAGTCCGTTGCCGAGCATTTACGGCTGAACGGCCTGGCCCAGGACGCCATAGAATTATGGATCACCGATATCCTCCAGGATGACGGCGCGCGCCTGGCCTTGAAAAAGCGGGAGCTGCAGCTGTGCACCGCCAATTTAACGGCGGGGCTGCTCATGGCCTTAGGGCCGATGCTGGACGGTTTTTTGCCCGCCGGCGCTTTGTTTTTATGTTCCGGCATCATCGACCGGCGGAAAGAAGAAGTGCGGGCTTGCCTGGAGAACAACGGCCTGAAAGTCCTGCAGGGGAAAAACCGCGACGGCTGGCAGGCCTATCTGTGCCGTAAGGAGGGGTGAAGCATGGCGCAAAACGGGCAAAACGGGCAAAACGGTAAGAGTTTTGCATTGCACAGCTTGGGCTGTAAAGTAAATCAGGAGGAAGGCCGCGCTTTGGCCGCTTTGTTTTTGAGTCGGGGCTGGCAGGAAAGGTCCCTGGATGAAACAGCGGACGTTTATGTGATCAACGCCTGCGCCGTGACGCAAACGGCGGAGAGCAAAGCCCGGGCCCTGCTGCGCCGTTTGCGCCGCCGCCATCCCCAGGCCCTGGTGGCGCTGTGCGGCTGCTACGGGCAGATCGCCGTGGACAAGGACAATATCCCGGAAGAAGCGGATTTGGTGGCCGGCGTGGAGGAAAGGGCTGTTTTGCCGGAGCTGATCGAGAAGAAAATGGCGGAAGGCGGCAGGGAAATCCCTTTGACCATGGCGCAACCTTTGCAACCGGGGCGGCCCTTCACGGTGATCGCCGCCACTTCGGAGCAAACCCGGGCCCGGGCCTATTTGAAAATCGAAGACGGCTGTGAGGAGTTTTGCAACTATTGCATCGTGCCCTATGCCCGGGGGCCGGTGCGTTCTTTGCCCCAGGAACAGGCCCTGGCGCAAGCCGCGGAGCTGCTGGCCCAGGGGCACCGGGAAATCGTCGTCAGCGGCGTGCATATCGGCGCTTACGGCCGGGATCTGCAGGACGGCAGCCATTTGCCCACGCTGATCCGCCGCTTGGCGGCTTTGCCCGGCTGCGGCCGTTTGCGTCTGGGGTCCATAGAGCCCCAGCAGTTTACGGCGGAGCTGCTGGAGACCTTTGCCACGGAAATGAAGATCTGCCGCCATCTGCATATCCCGCTGCAATCCGGCTGCGACGCCACCCTGCGGGCCATGGGCCGCAAGTATGATACGGCGGACTATGCCGCTTTGGTGGAAAAACTGCGGCAAATTTGCCCGGAAATCTGCATCACCACCGATATCATGGTGGGCTATCCCGGCGAAACGGCGGCGGAATTTGAGCAAAGCCGCGACTTTTGCCGGCAAATGGGCTTCGGCAGAATGCATGTGTTCCCTTATTCCCAGCGTCCGGGAACGCCAGCGGCCACAGCGCCCGGCCAAATCCCCGGCGAGGAGAAAAAGAAACGGGCCGCCGCTATGGGAGATACGGCCCGGCAGTTGGCCCGGGCCTACGGGGAAAAGTTCACCGGCCGCAAGCTGCAGTTGCTGGCGGAGCAAAAGCAATGCGTAAACGGGACGGACTATATATCCGGCCACAGTGACAATTATTTGCCGCTGCTTTTGCCGGCGGCGGCCTGCCCCCACTGGCGTCCCGGACAATTTATACAGGTAGAAGGGGAAATTTGGCAAGACGGTTGTTTGTTGACCCGGCGATAAATATTTTTACCGGCAATAGATTTTTTGTAAACCGGCAGATTGACATATAATAGGAAATTTGATATTATACATAGGATGTGAACGCTAAGGAGTTGAGTAGATGAATTTTCAGGATATAATTCTGGCTTTGAACCAGTTCTGGGGGGAAAGAGGCTGCATAATTATCCAGCCTTATGATACGGAAAAAGGCGCGGGCACCATGAATCCCGCCACCGCCCTGCGGGCCCTGGGGCCGGAACCGTGGAATGCGGCATATGTGGAACCTTCCCGCCGTCCCACCGACGGGCGCTACGGGGATAACCCCAACCGTTTGCAGCATTATTATCAATATCAGGTGCTGCTGAAGCCTTCGCCCGATAATATTCAGGAAATGTATTTGGATTCCCTGACCGCCATCGGCATCAAGGCCGAAGAACATGACATCCGTTTCGTGGAAGACAACTGGGAAAGCCCCACTTTAGGCGCTTGGGGCCTGGGCTGGGAAGTCTGGCTGGACGGTATGGAGATCACCCAGTTCACCTATTTCCAACAATGCGGCGGTTTCGATTGCCATCCGGTATGCGGCGAGATCACCTATGGCATCGAAAGATTGGCCATGTTTATTCAAAAAGTCGACAGCGTTTATGATATTGAATGGGTAAACGGCGTTACCTACGGCGACGTCCACCATCAAAATGAAGTGGATTATTCCCGGTATAATTTCGAAATCGCCGATACGGCCATGCTGTTCAACCTTTTTGAGCAATACGAAAAAGAAGGCTTGCGCCTGGTGCCTTTGGATATGCCGCAGGTGGCGTATGATTATGCACTGAAATGTTCGCATACCTTCAATCTGCTGGACGCCCGCAACGCCATCTCGGTGACGGAACGGCAAAGCTATGTGGCCAGAGTGCGCCGTTTGGCCCGGGCCTGCGCCGAAGCCTATTTGGCGCAAAGAACGAAAATGAACTTCCCCTTGATCAAAGATCCCCAGTTAAGGGCGAGTTTAGGATTGGATCAGGAGGATAAAAAATGAGCGGCGAAACAAGAGATTTTTTATTGGAATTAGGTTTGGAAGAAGTGCCGGCCCGCTTTTTGCCTTCCTCCATCCAACAGCTGGAGGATTTAAGCCAAAAGGCTTTGGCCGGCGCCGGCCTGCACTATGGCGAAGCCCATGTTTACGCCACGCCCCGGCGCTTGGCATTGTTGGTATCGGACTTGGCCGTTAAAGCCGAAGATGTGGAAACCGAAGTGAAAGGGCCCAGCGTGGCCGCGGCTTATGACGGCGACGGTCAACCCACCAAAGCCCTGTTGGGCTTTTGCAAAGGCCATGGCCTGGAACCGAAGGACGTGCGCCAAAAAGAATTGTCCGGCAATCTGTATATTTTTGCCACCAAAAAGACGCTGGGCAAAGATACCGCTGAAATGTTACCGGATTTGATCTACGGTCTGATCAATAAGCTGTATTTCCCCAAACCCATGCGTTGGGGCTATGAAAAAATGCGTTTTGTCCGGCCCATCCGTTGGCTGGTGGCTTTGTTCGGCAACCAGATCGTTCCCGTAAAACTGGCCGGGGTACAAGCCGGCAATGTCAGCCGCGGACACCGGCTGTTGGGCAGCGACCATATCGTTATCGAAGAACCCGCTCAATATTTGGATAAACTGGCCGAAAACTATGTCATCTGCGATCAGGAACGGCGCTATACCATGATCCAGGAGCAAATCGCCGAAGTGGCCCGCTCTTTGGACGGGGAAGCGGCCGAAAATCCGGAGCTGCTGGAAGAAGTGGTTTATCTGGTGGAATATCCCACGGCCTTGTCCGGCGGTTTCGACGAAAAATATCTGTCTATTCCGGAAGAATTGATCATCACGCCCATGCGGGAGCATCAACGCTATTTCCCTGTGTATAAACGGGACGGCTCCCTGGCGCCCAAGTTTATCACCGTCCGCAACGGCGACGGCCGGTATTTGGACGTGGTAGCCGCCGGCAATGAAAAAGTTTTGCGCGCCCGCTTGGCCGACGCGGAATTTTTCTACACGGAAGACCTGAAAGATAATATGGAAGACCGGGTCGAAGGATTGCGCAACGTGGTATTCCATGAAAAATTGGGAAGCATGCGGGAGAAAGTGGCCCGCATCGGCAAATTGGCCCTGTATTTAGGCGAACGTTTGGACTTTACACCGGAAGAGATGAAACAAACCGGCCGGGTCGCTTATTTGGCCAAATCCGATTTGGGCAGCCGCGTCGTATATGAATTCCCGGAATTGCAGGGGATCATCGGCGAGGACTATGCTTTGGCCGCCGGTGAAGAAGACGTGGTGGCCCAGGCCATCCGCGAGCATTATCTGCCGCGTTTTGCCGGCGACGATTTGCCGGAAAGCAAACCCGGCATCGCCGTGGCGCTGGCGGATAAAATGGATTCCCTGGCCGGTTTCTTTGCCGTGGGCATGATACCCACCGGCTCCCAGGATCCTTACGCTTTGCGGCGGGCGGCCACAGGCTGCGCGCAGATCATCCTGAAAAAGGGCTTGCACCTGGATCTGCAGGAGATCATGCAATATGCCCTGCATTTGTTCAAGCAGGACGTGCCGGAACTGGCTTCGGCGCAGGACGAGGAGATCACCGGCGCTCTGCTGGGCTTTTTCAAACAGCGTTTGGATAATATCATGGATGAAGAAGGACTGAGCTACGATATCGTCAACGCGGTTTCCGCTTTGCCGGATACCGATTTGTATACAATTTTGCGCAAAGCCAACGCTTTGTATCATCATCGCCAGGGACAAGGTTTTGCTTCGCTGCTGGCCGGCTTTACCCGGGCCGCCAATTTGCTGCGCTCCGCCAGGGAAAAAGGCTATATCGGCGAAGAGCAAGTGCTGCAGGTGCGGGAAGATTTGTTCCGGGATGACAGCGAAAAGGACCTGTGGCGGGAGCAGAAACGGGTGGCGGAGAAAGTCCATGCCGCCTTGGCCAAAGCCGACTATGAATCGGCGCTGGACGCGGTAGGCGGCTTGACCGACGCCATCAACCGTTTCTTTGACGCGGTGATGGTCATGGATAAGGAGGAAGCGGTGCGGGATAACCGTTTGGCTTTGCTGTCGCAGATCACCGCTTTGACCAAGGATATCGGGGATCTGAGCAAAATCGTTGAGAATAAAACAAACGACAATAATTAATTAGGAATTGGTACGTTAATGAGATTTGGCCTTTGTTAACGTATACAAATAATGGGAGGAATGTATCAATGAGCAAATTTGTGTATCAGTTCAAAGAAGGCGACGCAGGTATGAGAAACCTGCTGGGCGGCAAAGGCGCCAACTTGGCCGAAATGACCAAATTGGGTATGCCGATTCCCCAGGGTTTCACGATTACTACCGAGGCCTGCAATGAATATTATCGTTGCGGTCAAACCGTTTCCCAGGAAATCAAAGATCAAATCCTGGCCGCTTTAAAAGAACTGGAAAATATTTCCGGCAAAAAGTTCGGCGACAACGCCAATCCTTTGTTGGTTTCCGTACGTTCCGGCGCTCGCGCTTCCATGCCGGGCATGATGGATACCATTTTGAATCTGGGTCTGAACGACGTAGCGGTAGAAGCGGTGGCGCAGCGCACCGGCAATCCCCGGTTTGCCTACGATTCTTATCGCCGTTTTATTCAAATGTTTGCCGACGTGGTCAAAGAAGTGGCCAAATCCCGTTTTGAACGGGTGCTGGACGGCATCAAAGAAAGCAAACACATCCATTATGATAACGAAATGACTGCCGATGACCTGAAAGAAGTCATCGATAGCTTCAAAGCCATCTATAAAGAAAACGTCGGCGAAGACTTCCCCCAAGATCCCTTGGTACAATTGATGGAAGCCGTTACCGCCGTGTTCCGTTCCTGGAACAATCCCCGGGCCATTGTTTACCGCCGCATGAACGACATCCCCGGCGACTGGGGCACTGCCGTTAACGTACAAATGATGGTATTCGGCAATATGGGCGACACCTCCGGCACCGGCGTGGCCTTTACCCGTAACCCCGCCACCGGCGAAAAGAAGATCTTCGGCGAATACCTGATCAACGCCCAGGGCGAAGACGTGGTTGCCGGTATCCGTACCCCCAAACCCATCGCCGTTTTGGAAACCGATATGCCGGAAGCTTACAAACAATTCGTGGATATCGCCACCCGTTTGGAAAACCATTATAAAGATATGCAGGATATGGAATTCACCATCGAAGACGGCAAACTCTATTTTCTGCAAACCCGCAACGGCAAACGTACCGCCGCCGCCGCGTTGAAAATCGCCGTGGATTTGGTGGACGAGGGTATGATCAGCGAAAAAGAAGCCCTGCTGAAAGTGGATCCCAAACAATTGGATCAATTGCTGCATCCCACTTTCCAACCGGATGCTTTGAAAGCCGCGAAAGTTATCGGTTCCGGTTTGCCGGCCAGCCCCGGCAGCGCCGCCGGCCGCATCTATTTCAGCGCCGAAGACGCGAAAAAAGCCCATAATGAAAATAAAGAACGGGTCATCCTGGCTCGTTTGGAAACCTCCCCTGAGGATATCGAAGGTATGGTCGCGGCGGAAGGCGTTATCACCATCCGCGGCGGTATGACCTCCCACGCCGCCGTTGTTGCCAGAGGCATGGGCACCTGCTGCGTTGCCGGTTGCGGCGAAGCCAAAATCGACGAAGCGGCCAAAACCTTTACCCTGGGCGGCGAGACCTTCCATGAAGGCGACTACATCTCCCTGGACGGCAGCACCGGTAAAGTGTATGCCGGCGATGTAGCCACCGCTCCCGCGGCGATCACCGGCGATTTCGCCCGCTTCATGTCCTGGGCCGACAAATATCGCAAACTGATGGTCCGCGCCAATGCGGATACCCCCAAAGATGCGCTGAACGCGGTGAACTTTGGCGCGCAGGGCATCGGCCTGACCCGTACCGAGCATATGTTCTTCAAAGAAGACCGTATCCCGCGTATGCGGCAGATGATCCTGGCCAAAACCGAGGAAGACCGCCGCAAAGCTTTGGCTTATCTGCTGGAAATGCAGCGGGAAGACTTTATCGGCATTTATGAAGCCATGGAAGAAAGACCGGTCACCGTCCGCTTGCTGGATCCGCCGCTCCATGAATTCCTGCCCCAGAATGAATCCGATATGGCTGCTTTGGCCAAGGAAATGGGCGTGACTCTGGAAGACGTGAAAGCCCGCGCCGCCGAACTGCATGAGTTCAACCCGATGATGGGCCATCGCGGCTGCCGTCTGTGCGTTACCTATCCGGAAATCGCCGAAATGCAGGCCCGCGCCATTATCGAGGCCGCTTGCCATGTGAGAAAGAACAAAGGCCTGAATATCGTACCGGAAATCATGATCCCCTTGGTAGGCGAACCGAAAGAATTGAAATATGTGGCCGACATCGTCAAAGCCACCGCGGATAAGGTCATCGCCGAATCCGGTCTGGAAATGAAATACATGGTCGGCACCATGATCGAAATCCCGCGGGCCGCTTTGTTGGCCGACGAGATCGCCGAAACCGCTCAGTTCTTCTCCTTCGGCACCAACGATTTGACCCAGATGACCTTCGGCTTCTCCCGGGACGACGCCGGCGCTTTCCTGGACGAATACTACAAGAAACAGATTTACGAAAGCGATCCCTTCGCCCGCATCGACTTCAAAGGCGTGGGCAAACTGATGAAGATGGCGGTGGAATTGGGCCGCAAGACCCGTCCCGACATCAAATTGGGCATCTGCGGCGAGCATGGCGGCGATCCCGCTTCTGTGGAATTCTGCCATCAGGTGGGCCTCAATTATGTGAGCTGCTCCCCCTTCCGCGTACCCATCGCCCGTTTGGCCGCGGCGCAAGCTGCGATCAAATAAACGGCATATACTGCTGTCTAAGGCCTGTATCCATAGAGCAGGCGTTAAAACCGGCGGGTTTATTCCCGCCGGTTTTTGTATGCGAAAAGCCTGGGCAAAATCTGTGGTTTGAGTCGTTTGCCGGTCATCTTTTGAAAGCATTGCCCATGAATCCCAGAGCCAAAAGCATTTACGGAAATAAAGCAATGCCTCTGTTGCCAAGACGGTTACTGCCGCAGCCATGAAATTTGCACCCTATATCCGGCAAATCGTGGCGAAAAAATACCCCAGGGCCTATCCGGTAGGGGATAGGCCCTGGGGTAATAGCGTACAGTATGATTGCCTTTTGCTTTTCCGTTTACAGGAAGCTGAAGGATATGGCGGTTTGACAGCCTGTGTCTTATTTCACGACCAAATCTTCACCGAACCATTTGACGCAGATTTCGCTGGCGGTACCGTCGGCTTTCAATTCATTGAAAGCTTCTTCGATCTTGGCCTGCAAAGCGTCGTCGCCTTTGCGGAAACCGATGGCCAGAGGTTCATGACCGAAGTTTTCGTCCAGCACCCGGTATTCAAAATCGCTTTGGCTGGTGGCGTCAAAATAATAATAGTACACGGAGTCTACGCATACCGCGTCGATGCGGCCATTGGCCAGATCGGACAGACATTCGGCAAAGCTGTTATATTTTTTGATGTCGGCCAGGGAGTTTTTGGTATCCGGATCGCTGTCCAAAGCGTCTTCAGAGCTGCTGCCCAATTGCAGGCCCAACACTTTGCCGGCCAAATCGGCTTTGGTTTGGATATCGGAAGCGGCGGCGACTACGATGATCTGATCGTCATCCATATAGGGGGCGGAAAAGTCGATTTGTTGCTGTCTTTCCTCGGTGATGGACAAACCGTTCCAAATGGCGTCGATATCGCCGTTATTCAGGCTCAAGGTAATGCCGTCCCAATCGCAGGGGATCCAACGCATTTCAATGCCCAGCTTTTCGCCTACGGCGTTGCCCAGGTCGATATCATAACCGACGATTTGGTTGGCGGTGTCGCGGAAGCCCATGGGCGCAAAGGTATCGTCCAAGCCGATTTGCAGATAGCCTCTTTGTTCAACGATGTTCCAGGAATCGTCGGCGTCGGCAGTTTGGCCGCCGTCTCCGGCGTCACCGCCTTGCGGGGCGCAGCCGGTGAACAACAAAGCAAACGCCAAAGCAACAATTACAAAAAACAATAAAGATTTTTTCATGCTATAAACCCTCCTTTTTCTATAGCCAGGGGCCATAAAACATCCCCTGAAACCCAAATTGAAAATGCTGCAACCGGTTATAAAAACCAAAAGCTGTGTGATCTTTGTCTTGCCGTCATGTAAACGTAGTGGAATGATATTCCGGAAAACAAACGCGCAGGCAAAAGGTATATCCTTATGTTATTATACACCATATGCCAGGGGTATTGCAAGAAAAAAAAGAATAACAATAATTTTCTGGTAAAGGGATTTTTTATTTTGACTGGCTTTGCCGCCGCTCTTTGTCTTTGAGGATAAACGACATGGCGTCCACCATGATTTGCGCCGCATAGTGGGCGGTCATTTCATGCCAGTCATAAGGCGGCGCCACTTCCACCATGTCGAAGCCCACCACTTCGCCTTTGGCGCTGACGGCCTCGATGATGGGAACGACTTCCTCATAATAGAGGCCGCCGGCCTGAGGGCTGCCGCAGCCGTTGGCAATGGACATATCCAGGCAATCGATGTCGAAAGTGATATAATAATATTTGGCGTCGGGGATTTGTTGACATACCCCGGGGATGCCCAGTTCCCGGAAGTCCCTGGGAGTGAGGATCTTGCTGCCGTAGGCCCTGGCGTCGGCAAAGTCGCTGGGCTTGGAAGAGCCGATCCCCCGAATGCCGATCTGCATCATTTTGCCGACATGCGCCATCTCAGAGGCGCGGCGCATGGGGCTGCCTTGCCCTTCCCAAATGCCTGCCGGCGCATAGGTGAAATCCATATGGGAGTCAAATTGGATCACGCATACATCCGCATAGCGGTCAAAGGCCCGCAGCACGGGGATGGTAATGGCATGATCGCCGCCGATGACGAAAGGGATGGCCCCTTTGTCCAGGATCTTTCTTACGGCGGTTTCGCAGGTTTTAAACGTTTGCTCATGATAGGTGTGCATCACGTCGATATCGCCGCAATCGACGATTTTCCACTGGGGCCCCATAAACGTGGTATCCCGTACCGGATCATACCAGCCTTCATAGCAATAGCCGTTGTTCAGGGTAGAGGCGCTGCGCACGCCTCTGGGGCCGAAACGGCTGCCGGAGCGCACGGCGGAGCCCATATCATAGGGCACGCCCAAAACCGCTACGTCCGCGTCCAATTGCTCCAGATCCAGACACAGCGGCGCCATGATGAAAGAGGGGATGCCGACAAAAGAGTTCCGCATCCGTTTTTGTTCATCTTCGGCATAGGGATAGTTGCGCATTTCCATTATATGATCGACCTCCTGCGTAAATGCTGCTGCGTAAATGTGCGCATTGCTTTCGCCGTTTGCCAAGGGGACCCCCGGGCTTTGCGGCGGCGAACAGCAAAACCAGCCGCCCGGCGGCTGGTTTTATAAGCGATATGAGGAAAAAACGGACGCTTATGAAATCAACTCTTATTGGAAAGCATTTTGTCCAAAAAGGCTTTGATGCGGGGATGTTCCTGATTGTTGAAAAATACGTCCGGCGGGCTGTCGGCCACGATATTCCGGTTGTCCATAAAAATGACCCGGTCGGAAACTTCTTTGGCAAAGGACATTTCGTGGGTCACCACGATCATGGTCATGCGTTCTTCCGCCAGCTTTTTGATCACGTCCAAAACCTCGCCGATCAGCTCCGGATCCAGGGCGGAGGTGGGTTCGTCAAAGAGGATGACGTCCGGGGACATGGCTAAAGCTCTGGCAATGGCCACCCTTTGTTTTTGACCGCCGGACAATTTGGAAGGATAGGTGTCGTATTTATCGGAAAGGCCCACTCTGTCCAGCTGCTGCTTGCCGATGACGATGGCGTCTTCTTTTTTCATCTTTTTTACGTGCACCGGCGCTTCGATCACGTTTTGCAAAGCGGTCATATGGGGGAACAGGTTGAAGTTCTGAAAGACCATGCCGGTTTTGCCCAGGCTGGCCTTTACCTGCTGGGCAGAGGCTACGGGATAGTCCGGCATATCCACCGATTCGATGATGGTGCCTTCGATCTCGATGGCTCCTTTGTTGACCAGTTCCAGTTTGTTGATGCAGCGCAGCAGGGTGCTTTTGCCGGAGCCAGAGGGCCCGATCACGGCGATGACCTCCCCGCGATGCACGTTCAGGTTGACGCCTTCCAAAACATGTACGTCGCCAAAGCTTTTATGGATATTGATCATGCGGATCATAACTTCTTGATCGCTGTTCGTTTCTATGTTTTCCACGCTTTTGCCTCCCTTACCTTAGATTATACATAAACCGAATATTTCTTTTCCAATTTATCGAAAATCAAAACCAAAATAGAGGATACCAGTAAATAAAATACCAAAACCACGGCGAAAGCGTCCACCCGCAAATCGCCGATGACCAATTCTCTGGCGCTGCGCAATAGATCGCCCAGGCCGATGGCGGAAACCAGGCAGGTGTCCTTGAAGGCGACGATGACTTCGCTGCAGGTTTGGGGCAATATCTTGCGTATCGTTTGCGGCACGACCACCCGGAACATGGTTTGGGGATAGGACATGCCCAAGGCTTTGCAGGCCTCATACTGGCCCTTGTCTGTGGAAAGGATGCCCCCGCGGATGATTTCCGTTTGATAGGCCACCACGCATAAGATAAATACGGTGACCACCACCGTCATGGGTTCCAACACGATGCCCAAATAGGGCAAACCGAAATAGGCTAAGTATAATTGCAGGATCAAGGGGCTGCCCCGGAAAATCCAGGTATAAGCGCCGAGGATGGTTTTCAGCCATTTGGGGCCGGAAACCTTGGCGATGGCGCAAATGGTGGATAAGGGCAGCATGATGATGATCACCAGCGCCCACAGCTTAACGGTGAATTTCAAACCGTTGAGGATGAGAGGCATATTCGCCGAAATGTAATCGAAAAAGCCTAATGGCATAAGATCATCCTCCTTTTAATCGTAAGCTGTGGCTTTCTTCTCCAGCCAATTGAACAGTTTCACCATGAAGCTGGTCAGCAATAAGAAGATAATGAAAGCGATCACATAAGAAACGATGCGCAGATCCCGGTTGGCAATGTTCACCGCCGTACGGGTGACGTCCATCAGGTTGATCACCGAGACCAAAGCGGTATCTTTAATCAGGTTGATGGCCTCATTGCAGGTAGGCGGCAGGGCGATGCGGAAAGACTGGGGAATGATCACCCGCAGCATGGTTTGGGGATAGGACAGGCCCAACACCCGGCAGGCTTCATATTGCCCTTTGTCCACCGAGCCGATGGCGGCCCGCATGATCTCCGTGACATAGGCGGACATGTTCAGGCAAAATACGCCGGCAGCCGCCACAAACTTCGGCAGATTGACGCCGATGATGGGGAAACCGTAAATGACAATGAATAATTGCAGCAGCAGCGGCGTACCCCGCCAGGCCCAGGTATATATATTGAGCAGCCATTTTACCGGTTTCGGCCCCATGAGCTTGAGAATGGCGAAGATCACGCCTAATGGCAAAACGAAAATCAAAGACGCAAAGTACATTTTCAGCGTGGTGCCAAGACCGATCATCATTTGCGGCAAAATCGTGGTAACATATTCGATAAAAGCCATAGAATCACTTCCTTGTACTTGTATGTATGAAAGTTCGAATCCGTATTCTTGCTTATCATAATATAAGCCCGCTCAAGCAGGCGGTATACGGACGTCTTGCCGGCGGCCGCCGCTTTGCGGAACGGGGGCGCCGGGGAGCGTCTGTGGAGCCGGGGCATTGTATTGGTGTTAGCGGACGTCGCGCCATAAAAGACGGGAATCGTTAGGCACGGAAGCCGGCGGATGCTTTTGTTTTCCGGGGCTTTTTCCCGTTTTATGCCAGCGCAAATCTATTATTGGAAATAAAACAAATTTGCAGAATTGAGCAACATTATTTTTCCCATTATAAAGCATTATCGGCAAATATGCAACTATAAAGTCTTAGAAATGTTTCATTACTATTATTAAAATAACAGGAAAGGGTGCAGGCCGGCGTATCTCCGCTTTTTCTTATGCAATGCCAACGCATAGAAACCGCAAGGCGGAAAAAGGGCGGACACCGCTTGCGGTTTGTAGGGGCAGAAGATAGATAGCCGCATATATCTGCAATTTTCCCTGTACAAATATTTATGCGCCATGACCGTCGGAGGAAAAGACTTTCCTGTTTTATTGGAGGCAAATACAAACGCCCATGAAAAATATTTTCAAACCTCTTGCATTTTTATGCAAATAGATATATAATGCCAATATGCAGTCGCCGGAAGGCAGGAGGGAATAGAACATGATTAAAGTTTCGATTATCGGCGCCGCCAGCTATGCCGGCGGAGAATTGATTCGTTTGTTATTGGCGCATAAGGATGTGGAAATCGTCCATCTTACCGGCAATACCTATGCCGGACAGGACATATGCGCTGTTTTTCCATATTTGCAAGGCGGCATTCGTCACGAGATCATTGCCTTGACCGAGGAAAACCGGGCGCAGATCATTGCCGGCAGCGATTTGCTGTTTTTGATCATGCCCCATGGACAGGCGTCCGGGATGGCCAAAGCCATATGGGACGCGGGGAAGAAGGCCATCGATATCGGCGCGGATTTCCGTTTTGCCGACGCAGGCGTATACGAGCAATGGTACAAGGTAAAGCATCAGTCGCCGGAGCTGTTGCCGGAGGCGGTATACGGTTTGCCGGAATTGTACCGTAAGCAGATCGCCGGGGCCCGCTTGGTAGGCAATCCCGGCTGTTATCCCACCGCTTCCATTTTGGGCGCTTATCCCTTGCTGCGGGAAGGGCTGATCCGGGACAACAGTGTGATTATCGACGCCAAAA
This sequence comes from Bacillota bacterium, assembly GCA_024679955.1. GTDB lineage: Bacteria > Bacillota > Dehalobacteriia > UBA4068 > UBA4068 > JAILCQ01. The sequence goes on from JAILCQ010000009.1 coordinate 190,361, forward strand.
GCGGTGTTTCCGGCGCGGGGCGTACGCCCAGTTCGGGGAATATCTATGCGGCGGCGACCCAGAACATGAAGGCTTATGGCGTGGCCGGACACCGGCATACGCCGGAAATCGAAAGGATACTCAGCGATATTTCCGGCAAACCGCAGGTGATCAATTTTACGCCCCATCTTACACCCATGGCCAGAGGTATTCACAGCACCATATACGCGGATTTGCGACGATCTGTCAGCGGGCAAGAATTGACGGAGCTGTATAAAAATGTATATGCAGGCGAGCCTTTTGTGCGGGTGCATGATCACGGCTGCTGGCCGGAAAGCAAATGGTCCTCTGGCAGCAATCTGTGCCATATAGCCGTGACGGCGGATAAACGCACCGGTCGGGTCATCGTCTGCTCCACGATCGACAATCTACTCAAAGGCGCGGCGGGGCAAGCCGTGCAAAACATGAATTTGATGTGCGGCTTTGCCGAAAACACGGCCTTGCCGCTGACGCCGGTATATCCGTAAGCCGGCGTACCCATAAAAGGAGGTAATACAATGACTTTTTTAACGGTTTCAGGTGGCGTTACCGCCGCCGCCGGTTTTAAAGCCGCTGCTTTGCATGCGGGCATAAAATACAGCGATGCGGATAAATTGGATTTGGCATTGGTGTTGTCCGATCAACCTGCCGCCGCCGCCGGCGTATATACGCTAAATCAATATGCGGCGGCGCCGGTGCAGTGGTGCCGTCAGGTAACGGCGGAGGGCCTGGCCTATGGCTTTATCGTCAATTCCGGGATCGCCAATACGGTTACCGGCGCGGAGGGGCTCAGCCGGGCCAAAGCCATGGCGCAAGTGGCGGCGGATATCGCCGGATGCCCGGCGGAACAGATTCTGGTTTGTTCCACCGGCGTGATCGGTCCGCAGATTCCCATGGAAAAAGTGTGGAGCGCCGCCCCGGCTTTGCGGGAGGGCCTAAGCAAGGAAGCCGGCGGCAAAGCGGCCCTGGCCATCATGACCACGGATACGGTAGCCAAAGAGGCGGCCATAACCTTTACCCTGGGGGGCAAAAGCGTGACCCTGGGCGGCATGGCCAAAGGTTCGGGGATGATCATGCCCAATATGGCGACGATGCTGGCCTTTATTACCACCGATGCGGCGATTGCTCCGGCTTTGCTGCAAAAGGCCTTGCGCCAGGCGACGGACGTCAGTTTCAATATGATATGCGTGGACGGGGATACCAGCACCAACGACAGCTTTATCGTTTTGGCCAACGGTATGGCCGGCAATCCCTTGATCGAAGAAGAAAATGAAGACTATCAAACCTTTGCCGCCGCTTTGACAGAGGTAGCCATATCCTTGGCTAAAAAAATAGCGGCGGACGGCGAGGGGGCCAGCCATTTTTTGGAAGTCCGGGTGCTGCAGGGAAGAACCTGGCAGGACGCGAAAAAAATCGCCAAAGCGGTGGTTGCGTCCAATTTGGTGAAGGCGGCTTTCTTCGGCCAGGACGCCAATTGGGGCCGGATCGCCTGTGCGGCCGGGTATTCCGGCGCGGATTTTGATCCGGAAAAGGTGGATATCACCCTGTCCAGCGCCGCCGGGGCGGAAACGGTGATGCGGGCCGGTACGGGCTTGCTCTTTGACGAAGCGGCGGCGGCGAAGATTCTGGCGGAAAAAGAAATCACCGTCACCATCGATTTGCATGACGGCGAGGCCGAAACCACCGCCTGGGGATGCGATCTGACATACGATTATGTGAAAATCAACGGCGACTATCGCAGCTGAACCGGAGATTTCCGGATGCTGCCGGCATATAACGGAGGATATTATGAGTTCTGCACGGCAAAAAGCCACGGTATTGGTGGAAGCCTTACCGTATATTCAAAAGTTTCACGGCAAAATCATCGTCGTCAAATACGGTGGTAACGCCATGATCAACGAGGAATTGAAAACGGCGGTCATCAACGACCTGCTGTTGATGCAATTGGTGGGTATGAAGCCGGTGATCGTCCACGGCGGCGGGCCGGAAATCAATTCCACATTGAAAAAACTGAATATCGAGACCCACTTTGTGGACGGCCTGCGTTACACCGACGAACAAGTGGTTGGCGTGGTGGAAATGGTGCTTACCGGCAAGGTCAATAAGGAGATCGTCCGCAATATCGGCGTCAAAGGCGGGCAGGCCGTGGGTCTTTGCGGCAAAGACGGCAAGCTGCTGCAGTGCCGCCGGCGTTACGGCAAAGACGGAGCGGATATCGGTTTTGTGGGGGATATCGTGAAAGTGAATACCTCTTTGCTGACCTCCCTTTTGGACGACGGCTATATCCCGGTGATTTCCCCGGTGGGCATTGGCAAAAACGGGGAAACCTATAATATCAATGCCGACAGCGCCGCCGGCAAAGTGGCCGCCGCCCTGCACGCGGAAAAACTGGTTTTGCTTACCGACGTAGCCGGTCTGGCCAACGGCCCGGATAAGAACGGCCCCATCATTTCGTATCTGAATGTGGAGGATGTGCCCCAACTGCTGGCGGAGGGCGTGATCTCCGGCGGCATGATCCCCAAGATCGAATGCTGCGTGGAAGCCCTGGCGGCCGGCGTGCACAGCACCCATATCCTGGACGGCCGGGACGAGCACAGCATATTGCTGGAAGTGTTCACCAAAGAAGGGTTCGGCACCATGGTGGGTACGGAGCGCAAAAGCGTCGGTATCGTGAGAAAACAAGAAAAAGAATAAAAGAAGAATCGATAGGAAAGACAGATAGGAGCAAAAAATATGAACAATCAGCAAATCATGGGATTGGGCCAACAGTATTTGATGCCAACATACAACCGTTTGCCCATCGCTCTGGTAAAAGGGGAAGGGGCCTACGTTTACGACGCCGACGGCAACAAGTATTTGGATTTTGTGGCCGGCGTGGCCGTCAACGCCCTGGGCCATTGCTATCCGGCGGTGGTGCAGGCCGTGCGGGAACAGGCTGAAAAGCTATTGCACTGTTCCAACTTGTATTGGATAGAGCCCCAGGTGAAGCTGGCGCAGATGTTGGTCGAGAACAGCTGTTTTGACAAGGCTTTCTTTTGCAACAGCGGCGCGGAGGCCAATGAAGCGGCCATAAAGCTGTCTAGAAAATATGCCAAAAAGAACGGCTTTGCTCAGCGCTACCAGATCCTGAGCATGCGCAATTCTTTTCATGGCCGCACCCTGGCCACTTTGACCGCTACCGGGCAGGATAAATGTCATGCGGGATTTGATCCTTTGCCGGAGGGCTTCGCTTATGCGCCCTTTAACGATCTGGCGGCGGTGACCGCGGCGGTAAACGACAAAACCGCGGCCATTTTGCTGGAGCCGATACAGGGCGAAGGCGGCGTATTGCCGGCGGAACGGCAATTTTTGCAAGGCTTGCGGCAATTGTGCGACGAAAAGAATATCTTATTGATCTTTGACGAAGTGCAGGTGGGTTGCGGACGTACCGGCAGCCTCTTCGCCTATCAGCAGTTCGGCGTGGAACCGGATGCCATCACCCTGGCCAAGGCTTTGGCCGGCGGGTTGGCCATCGGCGCGTTGCTGGTCAAGGAAAAAGCCAATGTTTTTGTCCCCGGCGAACATGCCAGCACCTTCGGGGGCAACGCTTTGGCCACCGCCGCCGGCTGCGCGGCTATCGGCGCCATGCTGGAAAAAGATATTCCCGGCCAGGCCAAAAAGACCGGCGCCTATTTCCAAAAACGTTTGCAGGAATTGTGCGATCGTTTCGATTCCCTGCAGCAGGTACGGGGCATGGGCTTGCTCTTGGGGGTATGCTGCGACAAACCGGCCGCTGCCGTGGTGGCCAAATGCGTGGAAAAAGGGCTGTTGATCAATTGCACCGCCGGAACGGTGCTGCGGTTCGTGCCGCCTTTGATCATCGGCGAGGCGGAAGTGGATCAATGCATCGATATCCTGGAAGCCGCCTTGACGGAATGCGGTTTTTGATCTGAAACCGCCGGATACAGGCGGGGCGGATATTCCGGCGAATATTAGGTACGATGGAAGAATTTACAGTCGATTTAAACCAAACATCCCGGAAAGGCCCTTTGGGAAAAGCGAAGAAGGATAAACCGCCGAAACCGACGGTTTTCTATATCGGCATTTGCGCCGTTTTGCTGATTGCCGGGTATTGGCTGGCCCTGGCGCTGCGGGCAGGCTTTGCCGGGGACGGACTGCCGGTGAAAGCTGCCGGCGCTCTGGTCGATCTGTACCGCTATGACGCCCAGGGGGAAGCGTTGTCCCAAGGCGTAGGGGTTTTGACCTTGGACGCGGGGGTGATCGTCACTGGCAGTCAAATGCTGGATCAGACCTATTATATGTATGCCGCCGCCAACAGCGGGGAATTGTTCGCCGTCAATACCGTGGCGGCCTGGGACGACGGATACGACGTAGCCATATTGCGCAGCAGCGATCTGTATTTGCGGGAGGATGCGGCTTTATCGCCGCTGCCAACGGCCAATAACAAAAGAACTGCGGCCGGGGATCGTTTTACGCTGCTTTGCCCCGACGGCGGGGGTACGCTGGAAATCAGTTATCCGCAGATAGAAGAAAAGGTCGCCGCGGACAAGAAATGGCCGCTGTTTCGCCTGAGCGGCGAAACCCCTGAAGGCTTCGGCGTTTTGCTGGATAAACAGGGCCGGGTGGCCGGTTGGCTCAGCCCATCTCTGTCGCAGCAGGAAAAGGCCGCCATCGGCGTGGATATCGGCATAGCCAAAGCCATGTATGCCGGGCGCAATTGTTATGAGGAGATGACTTTGGCGGAATTCCAGAAGCGGCACAGCCCCTGAAGCCTTTGCGCCGCCGGCCGGGAAAAGACAGAGAAACAAGCGATAGAAAAACGCCTTAAACGGCTGCATCAGCCGTTTAAGGCGTTTCGTATGCCAGCGATTGCGTTTTGGCGGCAAAATCAGATGTCCGTATATCCCGGATCGTTGGGGATGATCAGCGAGGCGATGATATACAGCAGGAATCCCGGAAAGCAGGCGGTAAAGATGGACAGAAAGACGTATGCCAGGCGTACGACGGTAGGATCGACATTGAAAAAGTCGGCCAAGCCGCCGCAAACGCCGGAAATCATTCTGTTGGTGGTGGAACGGTACAATCTGCGATAGGAACTCATAGAGGACACCTTCTTATCATGCTTTTTATGCTTTTTGTTTTTTGGCCCAGCTGTCTTTCAGGGAAACGATACGGTTGAACACCGGTTTGCCGGGGGTGCTGTCGGGATCTTTCACGAAATAGCCCTGGCGCATAAACTGATAGGGAACGCCCACGGCAGCCTGTTCCAGGGAAGACTCCAACAAGGCATGCTCCATGATCACCAAAGATTCGGGATTGATGTAGTCGGTGAATTCTTCTCCTTCTTCCACATCGTCGGGATTGGCTTTGGTGAACAGGTTTTGATACAGGCGGATCTCCGCCGGCACAGCCGTTTCCGCATCCACCCAATGGATGGTGCCTTTTACCTTTTTGCCGGAGGTATCGTTGCCGCTTTTGGTAGTTGGGTCATAGGTGCAACGCAATTCCGCGATGTTGCCCTCTTCGTCTTTCACCACTTCTTCGCAGCGAATGATATAGGCGTATTTCAGACGCACTTCGCCGCCGGGGATCAAACGGTGGAAACCTTTTACCGGTTCTTCCATGAAATCGCTTTTTTCAATATAAATGGTGTTGGAGAAGGGCAGATCCCGTTTGCCTTGTCCCTCTTTTTCCAGATTGTTATCGGCGGGCAAAAGTTCCCGTTTTTCTTCCGGATAATTGGTGATCACGACTTTCAGCGGATCCAAAACGGCCATGGCCCGGTTGGCTTCCACATTCAGGTTTTCCCGCACGCAGAATTCCAGCATGGCGAATTCCACGGTGCTGTTGGATTTGGCCACGCCGATCTTTTCGCAGAAGTTGCGGACCGCCGCCGCCGGATAGCCCCGGCGACGCATGCCGGCCAGGGTAGGCATACGCGGATCGTCCCAACCGGTGACATAACCGCCTTCCACCAAAGCGCGCAATTTCCGCTTGCTCATCACCGTATTGGTAATGCCCAAACGGGCGAATTCGATTTGCCGGCTGCGGCAGGGCACGTCGCAATGCTCGATCACCCAGTCGTACAAAGGCCGGTGGTCTTCAAATTCCAGGCTGCACAGGGAATGGGTGATGCCTTCCAGCGCGTCTTCCAGGGGATGGGCGAAATCGTACATGGGATAAATGCACCAGGCGTCGCCGGTGCGATGATGCCGCATATGGTTGATGCGGTATATGGCCGGGTCTCGCATATTAAAGTTGGGGGAAGCCAAATCGATCTTGGCCCGCAAGGTCATGGCGCCGTTTTCAAATTCACCGGCCCGCATACGGGCGAACAGATCCAGGTTTTCTTCTATGGGCCGGTCCCGATAGGGGCTTTGGGCCGGCGTAGTAAGATCGCCGCGCATTTGTTTCATCTGTTCCGGCGACAATTCGCAAACATAGGCCAGGCCTTTTTTGATCAGTTCCACCGCGTATTGGTACATTTGCTCGAAATAATCGGAGGCGTAGAAGAATCTGTCTCCCCAGTCATAGCCTAACCAGCGAATGTCCTCTTGGATCGCGTCCACGTACTCCACGTCTTCTTTGGTGGGGTTGGTATCGTCCATGCGCAAATTGCACAGTCCCTGATATTCCAAAGCCGTGCCGAAATCGATGAAAATCGCTTTGGCATGGCCGATATGCAAATAGCCGTTGGGTTCCGGCGGAAAACGCGTGTGCACCCGTCCATCGTATTTGCCTTCTTTCAGGTCTTCGTTGATGAGGGTGTTGATAAAGTGATGATTGGGCAGATTGGCAAAGTCTTTTTCAGTCATATGAGCCTCCGTAAAATGAAATACACAGACGGTGTGAAGCCGTTTTCGCATGCCTGCCGTATGCGGGCATTTATCAAACGATTTGCGGTAATAAAACAAAAAACATAGAAGAAAAGGATAGAAATAAATAAAAGGGGAACCGGCTCAGGCGATCGCATTGTACAGCAGCAAGGCCACGGCATAAACCGCCACGTATACCGGCATGCTTTTCAGGATCGCTTTTTGTACATTGGCCTTGAAATGGTGGGCGCTGATGGTGATGCACAGATGCATCGGCGTGATTTGCGCCCCTACATAAGCGGAGGCCACCATCAGGCCGGCCAAAGGCAATACCGCCGCCTCTGGCATGGCCGCCATGGCCAAAGGCATAGCCAGACTGATCGCCGGCAATTCCATACCGGTGATCACGGCGGTGATCAACGAGGTCAACGAGAACACCCAATAGGCGGGAATGGGCAGGTTGGCGATGATTTCCGGCATATTGGACACGGCGCCGCAGGCATAGAGGATGTCTTTAAAGGCCAGGACCGTAAAGACCATCAGCAGCATCACCCATTTGGTGGAGCGGCGGATCATGTCCGGGATTTCCTTCAAAGGCGGATGCAGGAAAAACAGCAGCGCCAGCATGGCGATGAGCGAGGCCAGCCAGGTTTCCACCTGTCCCACGGCGATCAGAGCGATCAGCAAAAAAAACGGCCACATGCTGGAAAACAATTCCTTTATGCCTTGCAGGAAGGGCGTTTTTTCTTTGTCCGTGGGCAGGTTTTTGACCTTGCGCACAAAAATCAAACCGGCGCAGAAAATAAAAACGGTCAAAGGCAGCATCAGCAGCATCAGGGAAAACAAAGGCACCTGCGCCAATTGCGCAGCCAGGATCAGCCCCGGATAGGTGGGGAAAAAGGTTTCCATCACATGACGGAAATGGGTGTTGATGATGGATTTTGCCTCCTGGCTGAGGGGAGAGCCGGCCACGGATTCTTCCACGATGGGCGCGGAAAACAAGGCGCCGCCTGCCGAGGGCAAAAAGCCGATCAGCATGGGCAAGGCCACCGCATCCACCTTTTTGCTATGGAACAGGTCGTCCATTGCCTGCAGCATGCGCTGCATATAGCCGTGCTGCGACATCAAGCCCTCCAGGATCATGATGAACCACAGGATCAAAACCAATTCCCAGGTTTCCCAGCTGCTCAGGGAGCGGAACAGGGCGTAGAAAAAATCCATAGGCGGCATGGCAAACAAAGCGCCCAGCAGAAAAGTCGCGCCCAACATCACCAGCCACAACGGTTTGCGCAAGCCTAGGAGGATCAAAATCAAAACAAAAACAATAGCGAGCTTGATCAGTTCCATAGTTTAACTCCCCGGCAATTCACAAAGGCTCCAGGAGGCCATCTCAATATTTTATTATCGGCTTTTTGCAGAGATTTGTCAATGATTTTTCACCGTTTTCCGAGATGTTTCCGCCGATTTGCGCCGGGATGGCAAAGGAATTCCCTGATTTTTGCCGAATATTAAAAGGTTAAAATATGCTTATGAAAGGGGAGGGATTCATGCTGACCGCCACCGATATCCTGCAAATGGTCAAGGAGTCTGACGTCAAGTTTATCCGCCTGCAGTTTACCGATATTTTCGGGGTGATGAAAAACGTTTCGATCACGGTGAATCAACTGCAGAAAGCGTTGAATAACGAATTGATGTTCGACGGTTCTTCCATAGACGGATTTACCCGCATAGAAGAAAGCGATATGTATTTGTATCCCGATCTGGACACGTTTTGCGTTTTGCCCTGGTCTTCGGTGGACAATGCCACCGCCCGCCTGGTTTGTGACGTATACAACCCCGATTGCACGCCCTTTCACGGCGATCCCCGTTATATACTGCGCCGGGTGCTAAACAAGGCGGCGGATATGGGCTATACGGTAAATATGGGGCCGGAGGCGGAGTTCTTCCTTTTCCATACGGATGCGGAAGGCAAGCCCACGTTGAAGACCCATGACGAGGCCGCCTATTTTGATTTGGCCCCTGTGGATCTGGGGGAGGCCGCCCGTAAGGAAATGGTTTTGGATTTGGAACGGATCGGCTTTGAAATTGAGGCTTCCCATCACGAATGCGCGCCCGGACAGCATGAAATCGATTTTAAATATGCCGACGCTTTGCATACCGCCGACAATGTGCAGACTTTTAAATATGTGGTGCGGCAGGTGGCGCAGCGGCACGGCCTGCACGCCACGTTTATGGCCAAACCCATATTCGGCCGCCCCGGCAGCGGTATGCATGTGAATCAGTCTTTGTTCAAAGACGGCCAAAACGTTTTCTTCGATCCCGAGAATCCCAGAAAACTGTCTCAGGAAGCCTACTATTATTTGGGCGGCTTATTGAAACACGCGCCCGCTTTTACCGCCATCACCAATCCCACCGTCAACTCCTACAAACGTTTGGTTTCCGGTTACGAAGCGCCGGTGTATATTGGCTGGGCCGGCAAAAACCGTTCGCCTTTGGTAAGGATACCGGAAAAGAGAGGGCAGAGCACCCGTATCGAATTGCGTTCGCCCGATCCCTCCTGCAATCCATATCTGGCCTTTGCGGCGGTGATCGCCGCCGGATTGGACGGCATAGAAAAACAGATCGCCCCACCGGAGGCGGTGGAACGCAATGTTTTTGCCTTAAGCGAAGAAGAAAGAAAGAAAATGGGTTTGGCTTTATTGCCGGCCAATTTGAAAGAAGCGGTAGACCAATTGAGCCGCAGCGAACTGATGTACGATACTTTGGGCAGACATGTATGCTCCCGTTTTATCAACGCCAAATACGCCGAATGGGAAGAATACCGGGCCCAGGTGACCGATTGGGAATTGGCCCGCTATCTCAATAAGTTTTAAGCGGGAACGACCGGCAGGCACAGGCGATTTGAGCGAGAATAGGAGGTCGAGGATATGCGCTTTTCCAAAATGCACGGTTTGGGCAACGACTTTATCATGATTAACGGTTTTAAGGAACAAGTGCCGGCGGATTTGCCTTCTTTGGCGCAACGGATCTGTCACCGGCATCTGGGCGTCGGCGCGGACGGCATGATCATTTTGAGCCGGCCGGAGCAGGGCGCAGACGTCAAGTTCCGCTATTATAACGACGACGGTTCGCCGGCGGAAATGTGCGGCAACGGCGCGCGCTGCGCCGCTTTGTTCGCCAAAAAGGAAGGCATCGTCAAAGAAAACAGTTTTGCCTTTGAAACTTTGGGCGGTATCGTGAAGCCGATGATTTTGGATGAAGAAAAAGGCATCGTCAAAGTGGACATGGGCGAACCGGTTTTGACGCCGGAAGATATACCGGCCCGTTTTTCCGGCGGGCGGGTGGTAAGCGCCCCCTTATTGGTATACGCCAGGATGTTTTATGTGACTTTGGTGTCCATGGGCAATCCCCACTGCGTGATTTTTGTGGAGGATCTGCAGGATACGCCGGTAGAAAAAATCGGCCCGCAAATCGAACACAACGACCATTTCCCCGCCAAGATCAACGTGGAATTCGTCAAGCTGATTTCCGATGACAAGATCGCCATGCGGGTGTGGGAAAGAGGCTGCGGCGAAACCTTGGCCTGCGGCACCGGGGCCTGCGCCGCCACGGTGGCCTCCGTATTGAACGGCTATACCAAAAAGCAGCTGGAAGTGGAGCTGACCCACGGCTCCCTGATGGTGGACTGGGCGGAAAACAACCATGTCTTCCTGACCGGCCCGGCGGTATTGGTGGCGGAGGGAGATTTTCTGCTGTAAGCCGGAAACAAAAGGTTTGACGGCATAAGTTGACGGTATAAAACGACTGTTTACGCAAATAAATTATTTAAAAGGAGACGACATATGATTCCCGAATCGAAAAGAGTACAACAAATCCCCCCGTATCTTTTTGCGGACATCGAAAAACAAATCGAACGGGCCAAAGCGGCCGGCGCGGATATCATCAGCTTGGGTATCGGCGACCCGGATCTGCCCACCCCGGAGCTGATCATCGATGAATTAAAGGCTACCGTAGAAGACGCGGAAAACCATCGCTATCCTTCTTCCCAGGGTATGGCGTCCTACCGGCAGGAAGTGGCGGCCTATTACCGCCGCCGTTTCGGCGTGGAGCTTTCCCCGGATCAGGAAGTATGCTCCCTGATCGGTTCCAAAGAAGGCATCGCCAATATCAATTTCTGCTTTGTGGATCCCGGCGATATCAATCTGGTGCCCGACCCCGGTTATCCGGTGTATTCCACCGCCACCATGCTGGCCGGCGGCGAATGCTATTTCATGCCCCTGAAAGAAGAAAACGGCTTTTTGCCGGATCTGCAGGCGATCCCCGACGCGGTGGCGGATAAAGCGAAGATACTCTGGCTGAATTATCCCAACAATCCTACCGGCGCCGTGGCGGATCTGGCCTTTTTCGAAGAGGCGGTGGCTTTCGCCAAAAAGCATGATCTGCTGATCTGCCATGACAGCGCTTATGTGGAAATGACTTATGACGGCTATGTGGCCCCCAGCATCTTGCAAGTCCCCGGCGCCAAAGACTGCGCGGTGGAATTCGGTTCCTGCTCCAAGCCGTTCAATATGACCGGTTGGCGTATCGGCTATATCGTGGGCAACGCCAAAGCCGTGGGCGTCCTGGCCAGATACAAATCCAATGTGGACAGCGGCGCTTTCCAGGCGGTGCAGTATGCGGCCATCGCCGGTTTCCGCCGTGCGGAAGAGATCGTCGCCAAGTCCGCGGCCATTTACGCGGCGCGCCGGGATATCCTGGTGGGCGGATTGAACGAAATCGGTTGGAACCTGAAGGCCCCCAAAGCCACCTTCTATGTGTGGGCTCCGGTGCCCAAAGGCTTTGACGCCAAGTCCTTCGCTGCCCATGTGTTCGACAAGACCCAGATCGTGATCACGCCCGGCACCGGCTACGGTCAAATGGGCGAAGGCTATTTCCGGGCCACCCTGACCCTGGAAGAAAACTTGATGCGTCAGGCGATCCAACGCCTGAAAGATCATTTGGGACAGGTCCGTTTCTAAACAGTTTGTACCGTAAAGTAGGGAATTCGCGCAAAGGGGGGCGAATATGAGTCTTTGGCAAAAAATGTTCGCGCATAAAGCGCCCCCGCCGCCTGCCGGCGGCGATCCGCCGCAAAAGCCCAAGATCGGCATCGCTTTCGGCGGCGGAGGCTTAAAAGGGTCGGCCCATGCCGGCGTGCTGAAAGTCCTGGACGAATATGGCATACGCCCTGATTTTGTAGCCGGGACTTCCATCGGCGCGGCCATTGCCGCCTTGTATGCCTCCGGCTATGATTGGAAAATGATACGGAATCTGTTCGCCAGCGCGGATCTGGACGCCATCGTCAAAGTGCGTCCCAGCCGCAAAGGTTTGATACCGGCGGACGCCTATGTGACCCTGATGCGCAATTGCACCAGGGGCAAAAAAATCGAAGAAATGAATATCCCTTTGCGCATCGTCGCCGTAGATTTGATCAGTTGGCAAAAAGTGGTTTTCGATCATGGCGACACAGCTCTGGCCGTGCGGGCTTCTTCGGCGGTGCCCGGCGTGTTCACCCCGGTGAAAATGGACGGTATGCTGCTGGCGGACGGGTATTTGCTGGACAATTGTCCCGGCGACGTGGTGCGGGAAATGGGGGCGGATATCGTCATCGCCATCAGCTTGTTCGCGCCCAGTCATGACGAGCCGAAAAACATCCTGGATATCGTCAACCGCTCCCTGGATATTTCCGCCGGTATGAACCAAAAAATCGACGCCGATATTGTGCTGCGTCCCATCGAACGGCATATGAATTTCTTGGATAAAAACGCCATCGGCGCTTGCTTTCAAATGGGAGAAGACGTGGCGCGGCAGCATATCGATGAAATTTTGGAAAAAATCAAACCGTATGATAAATGAGGTGCTGGCATGAGTATTGTCATCGGTCAAATGGAAGTGGCCTCCGGCGATCCGGCGCGGAACAAAAACGCTATGCTGCAAATGATCGGCCGGGCCAAAGAAATGCAAGCGGACCTGCTGGTTTTCCCCGAGGCCTGTTTGTCCGGCTTGTTCCTGGGCGAAAATTTTTGCCGCCGGGGCTTTTTTGAGGATTGCCAGGCTTTTTGCCGGGAGGTCGCCCAGACTGCCCAAGGTCTGGCCGTGGTCTTCGGCGTGGTGGAAGCGGCGGAAGGCAAATGGCGCAACAGCGTATATCTGGCGGCAGACGGCCAACTCCAACGTCTGCAAGCGCCAATGGGCGACAGCTTCGCGCCCGGTTATTATCAGGATTTTCTGCCCGCTGCCGAAGGGAAGATCTATACGTTGTCCATCGACGGCAAAGACTGCCGCATCGGTTTTTTGACCGGCGATTGGCGGGGCAAGACCTTGCCGTATGCGGCCAATGATTTGGATCTGCTGATCCATATGGCACTGGAACCGCTGCTGCTGGACAACCGGGCTTTGCAGCCCGCTGTGGAAGGCCGTCCCTTTTTGCGGGTGAACGGCGCGGGCTTGCTGCCCCGGGGCAAGCATAATTATCTATACAGCGGCGGCAGTTATTATATGGATGCGGAAAAGCGCATCACCCATAGGGCCCAATTTTTGCAAAGCGATATCCTGGATTGCCGCGGCGCAGCCTCTGCGCCCTTGGAAGCAATACCGGAGGACGCCGCCCTGGCCCAGGCTTTGACCTGGGGCGTTCGTTTGTTCTGCCGTCATATCGGCGTGGGGCAGGCTGTGATCGGCATTTCCGGCGGCATAGATTCGGCTTTGGCCGCCTGCGTTTACAGCCGGGCTTTGGGGCCGGAAAACGTGCTGCTGGTCAGTATGCCCAGCCAATACAACAGCGAGCTGACCCAGGAATACGCCTATAGGATGTCCCAGGGCTTGCAGACGGATTATGTTTGCCTGCCCATACAAAAGCAGGTGGACTATATCCGCGATTTGTTCCGGGAAAAGCAGGGGATATCCGCTGCCGGCGAACCCCTTTCCTTCCATTTGGACGGCTTTGCTATGGAAAACGTACAAGCCCGGGAACGCACCCGGCTGCTGGCTGCCATATCCGCCGCCAGAAAAGCGATTTTCAGCAACAACGGCAATAAAGCCGAATTGTCGGTGGGCTATTGCACTTTTTACGGGGATTTGGCCGGGGCTTTCGCCGCCGCCGCCGATTTGTGGAAATTTCAGGTATATCAGGCGGCCCGATACATGCAGACGCTGTACCCGCAAGCGCCGCTGGCGGAGATCGCCGCTTTGCGTCCTTCCGCCGAATTGTCGCCGAATCAGGACGTTACCAAGGGTATGGGCGATCCCTTGCGCTATGCCTACCATGATCATCTGCTGCGGGGTTGGGTGGAAAAAGGACTGGAACCCGGCGACGTGCTGGCCGCTTACCGGCAAGGCCGTCTGGCGGTGCTTTTGGGCTGCGACGCCGCTGCCACGGAGGGTCTGTTCCCCACGGATGAAGCATTTATCGAGGATTTGCAGTATTGGTGGCGGTGCTATAACGGCTCCGGCGTGGCCAAGCGTATGCAGGCCCCGCCCATGCTGGCTTTGACCAGGCGTCCCTTAGGCGGCGCTGCGCCGGAGACCCAGGGCGCGGCCTATCTGAGCCGCCAATTTCTGGAAGAAAAGCGGCAATTGCTGGGCGGAGACGCCCTATGAACGAATTGTGTTTGCCGGCCCATGCCAAAATCAACTGGGGCCTGGCCGTCTGCGGCCGCCGGCCGGACGGCTATCATCTGCTGCGTTCCGTGATGCAAAAGATCGATTTGGCGGACAGGGTGTATATCCGGCCCGACGGGGTGGATTCCTGTTGCATGGAAGCCGGCCCATCGGTGGCCCCAGCGGATAATATCGCCTTAAAAGCCTGGCTGGCTATGAAAAAAAAGTACGGATTGTCCGGCGGTTTATCCATTCGCATCGAAAAGCGCATTCCCGCCGGCGCAGGATTGGGCGGCGGTTCGGCGGATGCGGCAGCGGTGCTGCTGGGCGTAAACCGGCTTTTCGCCCTGTCCCTTTCTTGGGAAGAATTGGCAGGGACGGCTTTGTCTTTAGGGGCGGACGTCCCGTTTTGCCTGTCGCCCCACAGCGCGGCTTTGGCGGAAGGCATAGGAGAGGCTTTGACCCCCATCCCCGTGGCCAAAAGCTGGCGCCTGCTTTTGGTGAAACCGCCTCAGGGCGTGAATACCAAAGCGGCCTTCGCTTTATATGATACTTTGCCCCAGCCGCCCCGGCCGGATATGGATGCTCTGGCTTCCGCACTGGCGAATGGGGAAACGGCGGCCATTGCCGCCCATGCCGGGAATATGCTGGAAGCGGCGGCCTGCCGGCTGACGCCGGAGATCCACATCGTCAAACAGGCGCTGCAAGCCGCCGGACTGACCGCTTTTATGAGCGGCAGCGGTTCCGCCGTGGCAGGTTGGGCTGCGGATGCCCGACAGGTGGAGGCGGCGGCCGTTTCTTTGCGGCAAAGCGGCTGGCAGGTATGGCAAACCCGGACTTTGACCGCATAGAGGATAGCATAGGAAATCACATATATGAACAAACGGATAGCCAAAAAACGACAGAAACGATGGCAGGAGCAGGCGCTGCGGCCCCAAACCCAGCCCCCGCTGCGGCCGGCGCAAAAAACCGCCGCCGCGCCGGCGCAGCCGGATACCCCGGCCTTGAAGGAAACCGCTTCCGCCGCCCCGGACGGGCCGGCAACCGAGCCGGCCGGGAAAAAGCCTTTGCCGGCCGGGAGACGCCCGGAGGAACCGGTCGCAGCGGAGGAACCGGCTTCTGCGGAAGTCGCGGCCCCTGCGGAGGAACCGGCTTCTGCGGAAACCCCGCCCGGTCCGGCGGCGAAAAAGGAAATGCTTTTTTCCCGGCGCTGGCTGCTTTTTTTTGTCCTGACGGCCTATTGGGAAATCCTGTATAAGATTTTAACGGCCCAGCGGATCACCGTGGACAGCGCGGTTTTTATGTTGCTGTTCTGCCTGTTGGCGGCCTGCGTTTTGACTTTGCTTACCGGCCTTTTCCGGCCAAAAGGCAATTATCGGACGGCGCTGGCGCTGTTGATCCTGCTTTGCCTGGCCTATTGCTCGCAGTATATCTATTATTCGGTTTTTAAAACGCCGATGTTGGTATATTCCATTTTGCAGGCGGGGAAAGTGGCGGAATTTGCCGGAACGGCCGGGAATCTGATCTTTGCCCATTTCTGGCAATTGCTGCTGTTTGTGCTGCCGGGGGCGGCGCTTTGCCGGCTGTTGGCGGTCAGGCGCTTGCCGCGTATGCAAAGAAAACAGGCCATGGGCTGCCTGGGGTTGGGGGCGGCGCTTTACGGGGCGTTTTTGCTGATCCTGGCCGGCAGCGGTTCCCATGCCAACAGTCCCTATCATTTATACTATAACGAAGATTCGCCCTTGCTGAATCAGCGGGAGTTTGGCGTTTTGGCCGCCATGCTGATCGATACCCGCCGTACGGCTTTCGGCTTTTCGCCCAAAGATACGGCATATACGCTGTCCTCTCCGGATATGGAAGATGTGTTGGAAGGAGAAGGACTGCTTCCGGAGGAGGAAGGGGAGGATACCCCGCCGGAGGAGAAGGCGTATGCCCCCAATGTACTGGATATAGATTTCACCGCTTTGGACGCCGGCGGGGACGGGGCCATACAGGATATGAATCAATATTTTAGCCAGGTCACGCCGACGCTGCAAAATGAATACACCGGCATGTTTGCCGGCTGCAATTTGATTTATATCGTGGCGGAAAGCTTTTCCCAGTATCTGCTGAACCCCGAATGGTGCCCCACCTTGTACCGTTTGGCTACGGAAGGCTGGCAATTCACCAATTTCTATACGCCTTTATGGAACGTATCCACCTCCGACGGGGAATATGTGGCCTGCACCGGTTTGATCCCCAAAAGCGGCTGCTGGAGCTTTTCCTCCTCCGCTCAAAACGCTTTGCCGTTTTGCCTGGGCCATCAGTTCGCCGCCCAGGGCTACCGCACGCCCCAGGCCTATCATGACCACACCTACACGTATTATGACCGGGACAGAAGCCATCCCAATATGGGTTACGATTATCATGGGCTGGGAAACGGTTTGGACGTCACGCCGGGTTGGCCGGAAAGCGATTTGGAAATGATGGAAAAGACGGTGGGCGAGTATATCTGGCAGGATCAGTTTCATGTCTATTATTTAACGGTATCCGGCCATCTGGAATACAATTTTTCCGGCAATAAGCAGGCCCGCCGGCACAAGGAGGAAACGGCGGATCTGCCGTATTCCGAGGCGGCCCGGGCCTATATCGCCTGCAATCTGGAGCTGGAACAGGCCATGTCTTACTTGCTGCAAAGATTGGAAGCGGCGGGACGGCTGAAGGATACGGTGATCGTTTTATCCGCCGACCATTATCCCTACGGTTTGCCCAAGGACAGCATCGATGAATTGGCCGGGCATACGGTGGAAGAAAACTTTGAACTGTACCGCAACGGTTTGATCCTGTGGAAGGCGGGGCTGCCCCATCAGGAAATCGACCGGCCCGCCTGCAGCCTGGATGTGCTGCCTACGGTATCCAATTTGTTCGGTTTGCCCTATGATTCCCGTTTGCTGATGGGAACGGACATTTTCAGCGACGCGCCGCCTTTGATCATTTTCAACAATCGCAGTTGGATCACGGATATGGCTGCCTACAACGCTTTGACGCAGCAAGTGGATGGCCCGGTGAGCCAGGCTTATGTGGATAGCGTCAATCACATCGTCGCCAACAAGATCTATTATTCCGCCCAGATCCTGGATAAGGATTATTACCGCTATCTGTTCGGTAAATCCCAAATCGAATTGGAATAAGAAAACGGGTGCTTGCCGCCGCAGGCGACGGTCATCCGAAAAAAACAGCGGCCGCAGGATATATGCGGCCGCTGTTGTGCTTTTGTATAGGATTTTTTGCCCGAAACAGGACTTGTCCCGGCGCTCTGCGATCTGGCCGGCTAAACGTTGAAACGGAAATTGATGATATCGCCGTCCTGCACCGGATAGTCTTTGCCTTCCAGGCGGAAAAGGCCTTTTTCTCTGGCCGCCGCCATGGAACCGGCCGTCTGCAAATCGTTGAAGGCCACGGTTTCCGCGCGGATAAAGCCCCGTTCGATATCGGAATGGATTTTTCCCGCCGCCTGTTTGGCCGGCAAACCTTTGCGAATGGTCCAGGCTTTTACTTCGTCCGTACCGGCGGTCAAAAAAGAGATCAGGCCCAATTGGCTGTACAGCGCTTTGGCCATGCGGGCGATGCCCCGTTCGCTGATTTGCAGTTCTTCCATGAACATATCCCTGTCCTCGGCGGGCAGCTCTTCGATCTCTTCTTCCGTTTTGGCGGAGACCACCAACAGGGCATACCCCTGCTCCCGGCAATAGGCTTCCACTTTTTCTTTGTCCGGATAATCGTTGGCGGCCAATTGGCTTTCGTCCACGTTGACCACGATCATCAGCGGTTTATTGGTCAGGAAGGTCATATGCCGCAGGGATTCGGTTTCTTCCTCATTGAAGGAAAGCAGGCTCAAAGGCTTTTCCTCTTCCAAAAAGGCCTGGCATTTGCGTAAGGTTTGTTCTTCCAGGGGGTGCTCCAGCTTTTTGCGGCTGGCTCCGTTGATATGGCTGAGCCGGGTTTCGATCATTTGCAGATCGGCGAAAAGCAATTCGCTGGTGATGATATCGATATCCCGCAGGATATCGATTTTGCCCTCGGCATGCAGCACTTGTTCGTTGGCGAAAGCGCGGACGATATGGCAGAGGATGTCGCAGTTGCGCACCGCCGTCAAAAACTCATTGCCCGCCCCTTGCCCCTGGCTGGAACCGCGGACCAAACCGGGCACGTCGATCATTTCCACCTGGGCGTAGGTGGTCTTTTTCGGCTTGAACATTTCGGAAAGGAAGTCGATCCTTTCATCGGGGATCAGGGCATGGGCCGTATTGGCGGCGGTTTTGCCGCTGAAGAAGGCGCTGGTTTCCACGCCCGCCCCGGTAAGTAAATTGAAAAATGTGGTTTTGCCCACCATAGGCAGGCCGATTATACCGCAGGATAAAGCCATGGGACTCCTCCTTGTCTATTTTTACTGGTCTATTGTAGAGTCATGCTTTTTACATACTCATATTATTATAGAATAAAAAGGTAAAATGCTCAAGATATAGTATATATATTTTTATAGGAATCAAATAAAAAGCGGGAAAATGAAAAGGGAAGGCCATGGAAAAAGACAGGGTTTTGCGGATTTTAAACCAATTTGCCGCCGGGCAGATCGATCAAGAGCAGGCTTGGCTGGCCTTGCAGCCTCCGGCCGGGACGGATTTGGATTTTGCCCGTCCGGACTTACAACGAGAGGATCGCTGTGGCTACCCGGAAGTGATTTTTGGCCAAAATAAATCGGCGGCGCAAATCAGCGAGATCATGCAGCGTTTGGCGGAAAAAAGCAGCCAGCCGATTTTGGCCACCCGCTGCAGCGAAGAAAAATACCGTTTGCTGCAGGCGCAGATCCCCCAGGCGGTATATCATGCCCAGGCCAAAATCATCAGCCTGACCCGGGAAGAACCGGTTCCCCGGGGTTTGGTGGCGGTGGTATGCGCCGGCACCTCCGATCTGCCGGTGGCGGAAGAGGCGGCGGTGACCGCCGGCTTTTTAGGGGCCAGAGTGGAAAAATACTACGATGTGGGCGTGGCCGGCATCCATCGCTTGCTGAACGTGGCCCCCGCTTTGCAAAAGGCCAAAGCCGTGGTGGCGGTGGCCGGTATGGAGGGGGCCTTGGCCTCGGTGGTGGGCGGCTTGACCGCCGCGCCGGTGGTGGCGGTGCCCACCAGCGTCGGTTACGGCGCGGGCTTCGGCGGCGTGGCCGCTTTGCTGGCCATGCTCAATTCCTGCGCCGCCGGTATCGGCGTTGTCAATATCGACAACGGCTTCGGCGGCGGCTATTTGGCCGGCGTGATCAACCGGCAAAGCTGCCATGAGGAAAATGCGTAAAAGCATTTGAAAACATGGGAAAAATTGGATATAATGATAGTGATGAGAGGATTGCCAAATGGACACGATGATGGTTGACGGCGTTTTGATCGCTTTGCTGATTTTCGCGCTGTTCTGGGGCTGGCAAAACGGCTTGATAAAAGTGCTGGCCGGGCCGGGGTCTGTGATCCTGGCCTATCAAATCGCCAGGAATTTCTCCTCGGTGGCGGCGGAATTGCTTACCGCCCCCAGCGCTGCGGCGCAGCCGCAAAGCCAGGATCAACCCCTGATCCATTTGCTATCTTTGTTTATCGATACCGGGGCGATCGCCAACCGATTGGTGGAAATCGTTCTGTTTATCGTACTTTTTATTCTCATTCGCTGGTTGGTGCGGAAGGCCGCAGGGCTGTTGACCGGCGTATTGGGAAGCGGCGTTTTGAGCAAAACCAATAAGGCATTGGGCGGTTTTGCCGCCGTTGTCTTGGCCGGGGTTTTGATCCTGATCTTGGTGCAAATCGTTTTGCCGGCTTTGTCCGGTTTGGGTTTGGGCGGCGGCTTGCTGCAGTATTTATCGGCGTCCCGTTGGGTGATTCCCGGCTTGTCCTATTGCATTGCTTTGGTATAAGCGGCGGGGCGCATTTGGGAAAGGGTGGTGGAAACATGGACGTCAAGCGTTTGACACAGATGACGGAAAAAGCCGGCTGAGCGGCAAAATGGGGTCCGGAGGATCTCAGTCAATTGATGAAAGCGTTGCCGCATTTTCATCATCCGGATCTGCTGGTTTCCAGCGATACCTATGATGACGCCGGCGTATACCGTTTGCGGGATGATTTGGCGATCATACAAACGGTGGACTTTTTTACGCCGATGGTGGACGACCCGTTTTTGTTTGGACAAATTGCCGCGGCAAATGCTTTGAGCGATATTTACGCCATGGGCGGAAAGCCGCTGACGGCTATGAATATCGCCGCCTTCCCCGCCTGCGCCGACAAAGAGATTTTTTCCCAGGTATTGCTGGGCGGCGCGGATAAAGTGATGGAAGCGGGGGCTTTATTGATAGGCGGCCATACGATCGAAGACAATGAGCCGAAATACGGGCTGTCCGTATTGGGAACGGCCCATCCCCAGCATATCGTGACCAACAGTCAGGGACAGGACGGGGATTTGCTGTTTTTGACCAAGCATATCGGCGCCGGCGTGCTGAACACGGCGATCAAATGCGGCGCGGCCACGGAAGAAGAATTGAAGCCCATGCTGAAAGAAATGGCGGCGCTGAACCGTCTGGCGGCGGAGGCGATGACGGCCGTGCATGTGAAAGCGGCCACCGATATTACCGGCTTCGGCTTGTTGGGACATTTAAGCGAATTGACCAATGCGTCCGGCCTTTCCGCCGAATTGTGGGCGGCGGCCGTGCCGTTTTGGCCCCAGGCTTTGGAATTCGCCGCGGAGGCCATCGTGCCGGGCGGCGCATATCGCAATGCCACGTATTTAAAGAAACAGGTGGATTTCCATCCCTCCATCAGTGAGGAAATGCGCACCTTGTTTTTTGATCCGCAAACCAGCGGCGGCTTGCTGATGGCCGTGCCCCGGGAGATGGCGGCGAATCTGGAAGGACGTTTGGAAGCGGCACAAGTGGAATATTCCATTATCGGCGTTTTGCGGCCGGGCAAAGGCATCGTCGTAAAACCGCGTTAAGGAGGAACGCCTATGTGGGAGAGCTTGCAGAATTGGTTAAGCGGTCAAGCTGCCAACGGCTTGTTTTGGGCGGCGCTTTGCGGAGGCATAATCCTGTTATGCGCTCTCCTGTTTCTGTTGCGCCGCGCGCTGCGCCGCCGGGCCGGGCAGAAGCGCGGGCAGGAAAACAAAAACCCGTTTCGCAATGATGGGGATATCTATCCCGGCTGGAGGCATACGGCTTCCCCTTCCGGGGAGAAAAACGTGGCTTTTGTCCCGGTGGAGCAGGAGGCCGCCGGCGAAGACGAAGGGGATTTTTTGACCCTGGCGGAAAAGATCAGCGCCTCTGGCGGCGTCTTGCCGGAAACGTTGGTCCAGCGCATCAAAAAGAGAAACCCCTATTCTTTGGCGGATGTCGTCGCCGCCTGGCCAGATTGCTCGCCCCTTTTGCAAAAACAGCTGTCCGATTTGGTATCGGAGCAGCAAATGATGCCTTCGTATTTGCAAAAAATACTGAAAGATGGCGTATCCCAGCAGGTTTTTGTGCAGGCATGGCCGCATTTCGGCAACGAAAGCCTGATGGAGTCGATGGTGGATTTGTTGGGCGACCGGGATGAAAAGATGCAAATGGCCGGCGTCAAATTGTTGTCCGCCATTCAAGACCCGCGTATGGCTTCGGCCTTGGCCATGGCCTTGCTGCAGCCCGCCCGCTATGTGCCGGCCAGAGTGGCCGACGCTTTTACCTCCCTGGGCAAAGACGGGGCCAGATTGCTGGTTTATTTGCTGCCGGAGGTGGAAGGCGAGAATAAGATCCGGGTTTTGCAGGTTTTGGGGCAAATGGGCGCGGTCTGGCCCTTGGATAATGTGTCGGCTTGCTTGCAGGACGCCGATCCCGCCATACGGGTGGCGGCGGTGGAAGCATTGGCTGCCCATCCGTCTCTGACGGACGCCTCGGTTTTGGCGGCTGCCGTAGCGGATGAGAACGCCAAAGTGCGGGCGGCGGCGGCCAAGGCACTGGGAAAAACCGGCGACGCGCACGCCGGGGAATGGCTTTCGGCCCTATCCCGGGACGAAGACTGGGTGGTGGCGGCCAACGCCAAGGAAGCTTTGGACGCCTGGCAGCGCCGGCAAAACCGCCTGACGACCTGAATGACAGGAAAAACAGTTGCAATTCTCTATCGACTATGATATAATCATGAAGTTGTTTATAACCCTGCTTTATTTGTAAATAAAGCCGTAAGTCCAAAGGGAGGAGGTGAACGGATTGCGCAAGTACGAGGTAATGTATATTATTAAGCCCAGTTTCGAAGACGAAAAATATGCGGCGATAATCGACAAATACAATGCGCTGATCCAAAGCAATGGCGGCGAGGTGCTCAAGGTGGAGCCTTGGGGAAAACGTCGTTTGGCTTATGAAATCGATAAGCTGCGGGAAGGCTATTATGTATTGTTGCAGATGATGGCCAGCCCCGAATTGCCCAAAGAATTGGAGCGGAATTTCAAGATCGCAGATGAAATCATGCGCTTTTTGATTACCCGAGTAGAAGAATAAGGTAAAGGTGATTGTTATGCTGAACCGGATCGTTTTAATCGGCAGATTAACCAGAGACCCTGAACTCCGCTACACGCAAAACGGCGTAGCGGTGGCATCCTTTACTTTAGCGGTGGATAGAAATTATAAAAACGCCAACGGCGAGAAAGAAACGGATTTTATCGATATCGACGTTTGGCGTCAGCAGGCGGAGAATTGCGCCAATTATTTGTCCAAAGGCAAATTGGCCGCAGTTGACGGTTCTTTGCGCATTCGCACCTATGAAAACAGCGAAGGGCAAAAACGGAAAGCCGTTTCGGTTTTGGCGGATAGCGTGCAGTTCCTTTCGCCGAAAGACAGCGGCAATTACGCGCCTGCGCGGCAGGAAGCGCCGCCGCAATTTGCTCGCAGCCGGGATGACGATGAAATGCTCGGCGACGACGATTTGCCATTCTAATAGACGCATAGAAATGGAGGCTTACCATGGCTGAAGAAAGAAGTAACCGCTCTGAACGGGGCGAACGCGATTACGGCGGACGCGGCAATCGCAATCGTCGCGGCAGAAGACGGGTTTGCAGCTTTTGCGTGGATAAAGTCGATTTTATCGACTACAAAGACACGGCGAAACTGCGCAAATATATCACGGAACGGGGAAAAATCTTGCCCCGCCGTATCTCCGGCAATTGTGCCAAACATCAGCGTGAATTGACCGAAGCGATCAAACGCGCCAGAATTGTTGCTTTGCTGCCCTATACCAACGAGTAAACTCCCGTTTGTTTTCGCGGCAAACCGCATTCTTTTGCTAGAAAACCGCCTGCAGAGGGTTGCAGGCGGTTTTTGTATGCTTTGGGGAAACATCGTGATGGGTGCGTTTGCAGGCAGCGGGAGCGGGCGTATAAATGCGGACGGTAAGCGCCGGCGTTGTACCGTCCGCAATCTTGCCGGCTTAAAACATGTCTCGTTTTTTCAGTGCCAGTATGGTGATGAAAGAGATGAGCACCGCGAACAAAACGATGCATAAAAATCCCAGCAGGCTGCCGCCTTCCGTACCCAAAGGCACCGCCACGTTCATGCCCCAAAAGCCCGATATCATAGTGGGGATGGCCAAAATAATGGTGATGGCCGTCAGGAATTTCATGACGCTGCTTAGATTGTTGGAGATCAGGGAAGCGAAGGAGTTCATGGAACTGCCGGTGATGTTGCTGTAAATATCCGCCATTTCAATGGCCTGGGTGTTTTCGATGATCACGTCTTCCAGCAGATCCTCGTCTTCTTCATACATTTTGATGATTTTGCCCCGCACCAAACGGTTCATCACTTTGGAATTGTAGCGCAAGGATGTGGAAAAATACACCAAACTTTTTTGCAAATTCAGCAAATAGATCAAATCCTTGTTTTTCATGGTGCGGTGCAATTCGTTTTCTCTTTCTTCCATGCGCCGGTTGATATCCCGCAGATAGCGCAAAAACAAGGTAGTTTTTCTTTGGATGACCTGAAAAGTGAAGCGGGTCTTTTTAAAAGTGGCGATCCCTTTGGCCCGGTTCCCTTGCAATTCCTCGAATAAATTCAAATCCCGCAGGCAGACGGTGATGATATAGTCGTCGTTCAGCACCATGCCCAGAGGGATCGTATCATAGATCACATCGTCGTCGGTGATGATCGGCGCATGGATAATGATGAGGATTTGTTCATCCTCCGTTTCCACACGCGGGATCTCTTCATCGTCCAAAGGGTATTTGATGAAATCATAGTCTATGCCGGTGGTTTCCACCACGCGATTCAATTCCGCTTCGGTGGGGTTGACCAGATTGATCCAGCAGCCCTTTTCGATGGTATCCTGGCAAATCAGTTGATCGTCTATCGTTTGATAAACGAAGAGCATTGCGACACCCTCCTTTCAGGAAGCCGCAAGCTCAAGATATCCGAAACGGCTCCCCCATATTGTATTTTTCATACTTAAGTGGTAATCGCTACTGGGAGCGCCGTCCATGATATCACCTCCGAAATTTCAAAATGATTTTTGCCGTTGCATACCATCGGCTTTGTCCGGCAAAACGCCGCCGCTTTTGTCGGGTTTTCTATCCGTAGGATACGATGGCATAAACGGTACTTAACCATTATATTTTATACCTCTTTTTTCAATTTGAAAAGCTTTTTTTAGGAAAAATCATCTATTTGCATTTGCAGCGCGGCCTTTGGCCGGTTTTCTATCGGAAAGCAGAGCAAGAACGGCGGCGGCCGGTAGTGGCGGCGCTTCGGAAAAGGGCCGGGGACAGGCTGGCAAAATCAGCCGTTTTGCCGATTGCGAAACAGGCGATTTTACGTTATAATAAGGAGACGATCAAAAGCTTCCGTCGGTAAATAATAGGAGGTAATCTATATATGAAGGAAATGGCGGCGATTGTTTTGGCTGCTGGTAAAGGAACGCGTATGGTCAGCGCCAAGCCGAAAGTGCTGCATGAACTTTTGGGCAAACCGATGATCGACTATGTGCTGCAGGCTTTGCGCGGCGCAGAGGTTTCCCGGGTGGTGACGGTGATCGGCAGCGGCGCGGAAGAAGTACGCGAGCATTTGGGAGACGCTTGTTCCTTTGCCTTACAAGAACCGCAATTGGGTACCGGCCACGCGGTGATGCAGGGGTTGCCCTGCCTGGGGCCGGAAGTGGAAACGGTGATGGTGGTTTGCGGCGATACCCCGCTGCTGACCAAAGAGACTTTACAGGGCCTGAAAACCCATTTTGAGGAAAGCCGTTCTTCCTGCACGGTGCTGACGGCGGTTCTGGACGATCCTGCCGCCTACGGCCGCATCCTGCGGGACGATAGCGGCGCTTTGTTGGGCGTGGTAGAGGCTCGGGACGCTTCGCCCCGGCAACTGGCCATCCAGGAGATCAACAGCGGCGTCTATTGCTTTGTCAAAAAGGATTTGGAAGAAGCCATCGGCTCTTTGACCACCGGCAATCAGCAGGGCGAATACTATTTGACCGATACCATCGCTGTTTTGCGAAACGCAGGCAAAAAAACCACAGCCTTTTGCTGCGGCGATCCGGCGGAGATCCAGGGCGTTAACGACCGCTGCCAATTGGCGGAGGCGGAAGGCCTCCTGCGTGCCAGGAAAAACCGGCAGCTGATGCTTTCCGGCGTTACCCTGGTGGATCCGGATACCGTATACATCGACGCCGGTGTGGAGGTAGGCATGGATACGGTGATCGGCCCTTCGGTATATATCGGCGGCGCCAGCCGGGTGGGCAGCGGCTGCCAAATCGGCCCCTGGGTGAAAATCGTCGACAGTCAGGTGGGCGACGGGGTCTCGGTAGGGCCCTTTGCCTATTTGCGGCCGGGAACGGTTTTGGCCGATCACAGCAAAGCCGGGCATTTTGTGGAAATCAAAAACAGCCAAATCGGCGCAGGCAGCAAAGTGCCGCATTTGAGTTATATCGGCGACGCGGAATTGGGTGAAAACGTCAACGTGGGCTGCGGCACCATTACCTGCAACTATGACGGCGTGGCGAAATACAGGACCAAAATCGGCGACGGCACCTTTATTGGCAGCAACAGCAATTTTATCGCCCCGGTGGAGGTAGGGAATCGCTGCACCATCGGCGCGGGCAGCACCATCACCGCCGACGTGCCCGACGGGTCTTTGGCCATTGCCCGTTCCACACAGCGTATTATTGAGAATTGGGCAGGTAAACGCAAGAAAACGGCGAAAGAATAAAAAGATATACATAAAATTGTCAGCAACAAGCCGGTTGCCGTTTCATGGACAGACCGGATCATCTGGATAAGGAGCGAATCTATGACCAGCCGAAAGCTAAAATTGTTTTCCGCAAACGCAAATATTTCTTTGGCGGAGGAAATCGCCGAGTATTTGGGGATTTCCTTGGGATTGGCCAAAGTAAAGACTTTTGCCGACGGGGAGATCGCCATTGAGATCGGAGAAAGCGTTCGCGGCGCCGACGTGTTTATCGTTCAGCCCACTTGCGCTCCGACAAACGATAATTTGATGGAATTGTTGATCATGATCGACGCCATGCGCCGGGCCTCCGCCCAAAGGATCACCGCTGTGGTGCCCTATTACGGCTATGCGCGGCAGGAGAGAAAAACCAAAGCCCGGGATCCCATCTCCGCCAAATTGGTGGCCAATTTGTTGACCGCCGCCGGCGCGGACCGTTTGATCGCCATGGATCTTCATGCCAGCGCCATACAGGGCTTTTTCGATATCCCGGTGGATCATTTGCCCGGCGTGCCGCTTTTGGCGGAGTATTACCGCAATCTGGACAGCAAAAACCTGATCGTGGTCAGCCCGGATATCGGCGGCGTGGCCCGGGCCAGGAATATGGCCAACCGCTTGGGCGTGGATATCGCCATCATCGATAAACGCCGGCAGGAAGCCAACAAAGCGGAGATCATGCACGTGATCGGCGATATCAAAGGCAAACATGTGATCATGGTGGACGATATGATCGATACCGCCGGTACCATTACCAAAGGCGCGCAGGTTTTGCGGGATATGGGCGCGGAAGAGATCTATGCCTGCTGCACCCATGCGGTGTTCTCGCCGCCGGCCATGGACAGGCTGACCCATTCGGTGATCAGCGAAGTGCTCACCACCAATACCATCCCCATCAACTATGAGCGCCAGGGCTATTGCAATAAAATCAAGATTCTATCGGTGGCGTCCTTATTGGGAGAGGCGATCATCCGTATTCATGAGGATCTTTCGGTCAGCCGTTTGTTTGACGACAAACAATAACCGCCGCCGCTATACTTTGGAGATGGATATGTTTCCTTTCCGTTTGAAATGCGGATCTTTTCATTTGTATAATGATAAAAAGCGCAGGGCAAAATGCAGATGGCGTAGGAATATCTGTGTTTGACTTTGCGTTTTTTTATTTTTATAAAAAAATCCCGTTTTGCGATAGGCGATACGCTTTTTAGGAAAAAGGATTTGGCAGTTTTATTGATTATTTGGGGATGATCTTTAATAGAATAAAAAAAATGCATCCCTTAAAATCCGGAGGATAATAGGCATAATATTCTGATAATTTTGTGTCGATTGATTGTTATAGATTTTTATGTTATTCTGAAACATAAGGGATAAAAGGGATACCTGTCTAACAAACGGTTCATATCCCAAATTTGATTCAAACATATGTCAACGATGACAGTTTCCGCCTTGCCGCCGCGGACGGTTTTGACGCGGGGGAGGGACGGCAGACCCGACAGCGGCCGGGCACTTTACGACCGGGTTATGTAAAAGGGATTCGCTCTCTATTAACATAAGAATTGATATGAATATGGGAGGTACGCAGATGTCAAGAGAAGCTAAGCTGAAACAGCTTGCCGAAAAGCGCCAGGAAATATTCCTGGGCGGCGGCGAGAAAAAAATCGAAGAGCAGCATCAAGACGGCAAAATGACTGCCAGAGAAAGAATCATGGCGCTGCTGGACGAGGGAAGTTTTGTCGAACTTGACCAGTTTGTCACGCACCGGGGCACGGACTTGGGTATGGATCAGGTGAAAGCCCCCGGTGAAGGCGTGGTCACCGGCTACGGTACCATGGACGGACGTTTGGTTTACTTATATTCCCAAGATCATACCGTGATCGGCGGTTCCTTAGGGGAGATGCATGCCAGAAAGATTTGCAAAGTCATGGATATGGCCCTGAAAACCGGCGCGCCTTTGATCGGCATTACCGATAGCGGCGGCGTCAGATTGCAAGAAGGCATCGACGCTTTGAACGGATACGGAAAGATCTACAAGCGCCATGCCCTGATTTCCGGCGTGGTTCCGCAAATCGCCGTCGTGCTCGGGCCTTGCGCCGGCGGCGCTGTGTACTCTCCCGCTTTGGCCGATTTCGTATTTATGGCGGATAAAGCCCAAATGTTTATCACCGGCCCCCAATTGATCCAAACCGCCGGCGGCGCTTCCATCTCCGGGGAAGAATTGGGCGGCGCGGCCACCCAAAGCTCCACTGCCGGCAACGTGCATTTTTACGCCCAGGACGAGGCGGAATGCATGGGACAGATCCGCCGCCTGATGAGCTTTTTGCCGGCCAACAATTTAGAGGGCATCCCGGTATTTGAATGCAATGACCCGGCGGAAAGAATGGACGCGGTTTTGGCTGATATCGTGCCGGAAGACGACAGCCAACCCTTTGATATGCATGATATTATCGTCGCTTTAGCCGACAATCATGACTTTTTTGAGATCCAGGCCGATTTTGCGAAAAATATGTTGATCGGCTTTATCCGACTCAACGGTATGACCGTGGGCGTGGTGGCCAATCAGCCTATGGTCCTGGACGGCGCTTTGGATATGGACGCGGCGGATAAGGCGGCTCGTTTTGTCCGTTTCTGCGATTCCATGGGTATACCCCTGTTGACGCTGGTGGATTCCATCGGCAATCTACCCAGCGCGGAGCAGGAACACAAAGGCGCCATCCGCCACGGCGCCAAATTATTGTACGCCTATGCGGAGTCTACGGTACCCAAAATCACCTTGATCGTCCGCAAGGCTTACGGCTACGCCTATTTGGCTATGGGTTCGCAAGCCCTGGGCGCGGACGTGGCCATCGCCTGGCCCAGCGCCGAGATCGCTGTGATGAGCGCGCCTGCGGCGGCGGGTATCGTATATAGAGAGGAAATCGAAGCTTCCGCCGAGCCCCAGGCCACGCAGGATGAAAAGATTGCCGAATATCAAGAGCAATTTGTCAATCCGTATTTCGCCGCGTCCCGGGGATTGATCGATATGATCATCGAACCGGAACAAACCAGATTTTATCTGATCAAATCTCTGGATTCTTTGATCTGCAAAAAAGAATCCCGTCCCGGCAAGAAACATGATAATTTGCCGCTGTAAGGAGGGAAAACCATGGCCAGTTTAAAGCTTGGCATATTTACGACGTTGATGGGTATGGGCGGTATCTTTTTGGTGCTGATCATTTTGTCGCTGGTCACCATGCTGGCGGCCCGTTTGATCGATAAGAGCCGTCAACCCCATGAGAATAGCGCGCATCAGGAAGCCGCGGTGAAAGCCGTTCCTATGGCTCCGGCGCCGGCCGCCGCAATTCCAGCTGCGGACGGCGGGCTCAGCCCCAAAACGGTGGCCGCGATCATGGGCGCCATTTCTGCCGCCAGCGGCGGCGCCGCCTTTAAAATCATGTCGATCCATCGCATCGGCAGCATCAATACCCCCTGGACCAGCGCCAGCAACGGGAACATCATCAACAACAGACAACAGTATCTATAATTTAGGAGGGTTTGGATAATGAAAAAATATAACGTTACGGTCAATGGTGAAACTTTTGTCGTAGAAGTAGAAGAAGTGGGCGCTGCCGCTGCTCCGGTCGCCGCTGCTCCGGTCGCTGCCGCTCCTGCCGCTGCTCCGGCTGCCGCTCCTGCCGCC
>JAILCQ010000003.1 GCA_024679955.1 Bacillota bacterium
TCTGGATACTTTATTCCTTCCGGAGTCTCTGGCCACTTCCCTTCCCTGTACATTTCGATACATTTCCGCTTGTACTCGTAACTATAACGCATAATAATATACCCTCCTTACTGGTTGTCCAGTAAAGAGGGTACATATCAAAAAGTATGAAGAAATGGCTGATGGTATTATTCTGTTTTGTACTGACTATGTCTCTTGTCGGATGTGGCGAAGCCGGCGAGCCGGACCCCAACGCCGGGGTATACAATGCCACGGCGGTAGAGATGATGGGCATGTCGTTTACCGCGGAGGATATCTTTGAGGAAGGCTTCTCCATCGAACTGCTCAGCGGCGGCAAGGCGAAACTGGCCATGGACGGAGATAGCGATACGGCGAACTGGACCCTTGACGGAGATCGCATCGAGATCAGCGACGGCGAGACAACGCTTGCCGGGACGCTTGCCAACGGCGTGATGATCATCGACGACTTTGCCGGCGAGAGCATGACCATCACCCTGAAATGCGACAGCATCATCGAGAATTCCGACGGAACCGCTGACGCCGGCCAGGAGAATAGCGTTTACGGATATTATGACGCCGTTTACTCTGCCGATTGGACGGAAGAAGGCTTTTCCTATGACGACGTATACTATCTCGATGAAGGCGATTCTCTGATCCTCAACGAAGACGGCAGCATCGATCTGGTGGTTGAGGACGAGGAGTATCATTATGATACGACGCTGGAAGGCAATGAAATCACCCTTGACGGCACAAGCATCGGCGCCGTGACAGAAGAGGGGCTGATTTATCTCGATTTGTCCGACGAAGTCCGCTATATCTACGCGCGGGAAGGACAACCGGCATGGGAAGACTGGCGCGAGTATCTCGGCTATTAACCGCCCCGGACGGCGACACGATCTTCGCCCCTTGCAGCAAACCGTTTTCCGTGATACGGATCCGGCTGTTTCTCCGCAGAAATCCCCTTGCCTATTCGTATGCTTGTATGACGGTTGACGGCTGTAATACATCCCGGGATGATTAAACATTGACTTTTTCTGTTTCACGATATATACTTTTTATTAATAAAAAACTATCTGCGGCGCATCACGCTTAATAAGGAAGCAGGTGAAAGGCCTGCACGGTCCCGCCACTGTATGGCTGAGGAGCTGCCGTTACCACTCGCGACGCGGGGAAGGGGCAGTCTTCCGCTGAAGCCGAGTCAGGATACTTGCCGCCGGTATGCATCCAGGGAACAACGGAAAGTGTTCACATCATATTTTTTATGGTGTGGGCACTTTTTTTATGATTTGGGAGGTGAACAGATTGAACGCATTGGTACTGAAAGAACCCTTCTCTCTCATGGGTGAGGACAGGCCCCTGCCCCAGCCCAGGCCCGGCGAAATGATCGTACAGGTGGCCTTCTGCGGCGTCTGCCGCACGGACCGGAAAGCCTACCGGCAGGGGCAGCGGGATCTGAAGCTGCCCCGGGTGCTGGGCCATGAATTCAGCGGCCGCATCGTTGCCGCCGGCCTGGGGCTGCCCCGGGATACGCTGGGCCGCAAGGTCTCGGTGCATCCGGGGATATTCTGCGGGGCATGCGCGGCCTGCCGCTCGGGAAACGACCAGCTTTGCGAAAGCATGCGCATCCTGGGCTTCCATTTGGACGGGGGCTTCGCCAAATATGTGCGGATACCCAAACAAGGGGTGGAAAGGGGCGTCGTCCGCATCCTGGAGGACGGCTTCGATCTCCGATACGCGGCCATGGCGGAGCCCCTGGGCTGTGCGGTACATATGGCCAACCTTCTGCCGTTAGAAGATATCTCCTCCGTTCTGATCACCGGCGGCGGCGTCATGGGCATGATGACGGCCAAAATCCTCCGCCAATTGCCAAGAAAGATACTGCTGACGGAACCGCTGGCCAACAAAAGGAAGCTCCTGCAAGGAATGGGGCTGCCAGCCGTTTCCCCCGAGAATCTGCGGGAAGGGATGGCGAAGCTGGGCCTGGCCGCCTTCGATTGCGCCATCAACTGCTCGCCTCATTCCCTGTGCCTGGCCCAGTGCTTGCAGACTGTCCGGAAAGGCGGCTATTTCGGTTTCTTCAGCGGCTTAACGGATTTTACCGGGATGGAGAAGGATGTCGTAAACGAGATTCACTATAAAGAACTGACGGTAAAGGGCGCTTACGGATGCGGCAGCCGGGACACTTTGCAGGCGCTGGCGCTGATACAAAACGGTCTGGAGCTTTCCGATATACCGGTGCGGAGGATCGCTCTTTCGGACTGTGAAACGGTTCTGCGCTGCGAGGAAACAGAAGATTCGATATTGACAATGATAGATATGGAGGTTGATGACTATGCAGGTATGTGAAGCCATTGAAAGAATGACACGGGGCGGTTCTCTGGGCTACGAGGATACGCGAGAAATGTTCGCCAGGATACTGCGGAATGAGGAATCCGCCATGGAACAGGGGGCCTTCCTGGCCGTGATGACGATGAAGGGAGCGGATATCGGGGAGCTGGCCGCCATACGGGACGCCGTCCGCAACGTGGATACGGTGACCGTGGAAATCCGTACCGACAGGCCGCTTTGCGACAACTGCGGCAGCGGCGCGGACACCTTCAAAACGTTTAATATCAGCACAGCGGCAGCCATCACCGCCGCCTGTCTGGGCGCAGCGGTGGCCCGTCACGGCTCCCGTTCCATAACCAGCGGCTGCGGCACCGTAGACCTGTGCGAGGCTTTGGGGATCGACGTATCGGCCTCTCCCCTGCAGGTGGCCGCCAGCGTGGAAAGCTGCGGGCTGGGGCTTTTTAACGGCAACGATATATCCGTCCATCCTACGGGGCTTTTCCGGATACTCTCCGATATCCATTTCGGCACCGTGCTGAACAATGCCGCCTCCATGGCCAGCCCGGCTTCTCCCCAATACGGCCTGCGAGGCGTGAACGACCCGGCCTTGCTGACGCAGATGGCAAGGCTGATGAAAAGAGCCGGATACCGCCGGGCCATGACGGTTTTCGGCAAAGTGGACGGTACGGATCTTTTTATGGATGAGGCTTCCACCCTGGGTGAAACGCTGTATGTGATGATCGACGAACACGGGAAAGTGACCGAAGGTTCCTTCCGTCCGCAGGATATGGGCCTGCCGCCCGGCAGGGCGGAGGATGTGACTGCCTGGGGCAGCGTAGACCGGGAAGCGGAACGGATGCGCTCCATACTCCGGGGCGAAGGCTCCCGCTCCTGCCGGGATATCGCCGCCCTCAACTGCGGCCTGCTCCTGTTTACGGCAGGGCTGGCCCCCACCGCGCCCCAGGGCGTAGCCATGGCCCTGGAAACATTGGGCAGCGGCAGATGCCTGGATAAACTGGAAGAGTGGCGGCGCTGTCAATAAACCAAAGGCCCCGGCGGTCTGTTGCTTTTTGTTTGCGACTTCAATATAATGGAAAAGCGGAAGGGCCGCTGCCGCCGGAACCGTTGCCGGAAACGGCGACGAAGGAAAACGTAAAGGGGGCTATCCGATGAGCATTTTCCTAACCCTGGCTTTTCTGTTTTTTATTGGCTCGGTCTTGGGCTGGGCTTTGGAAGTGTTATATCGCCGGTTCTTCTCCAGAACCAATCCGGATCGCCGCTGGATTAACCCGGGCTTTTGTACCGGGCCCTGGCTGCCGCTGTACGGAAACGGCCTCTGCATATTATATTTGCTGGCGGGTCTTGAAGCGTATCCTATCACAGGCAGCCTTTGGGGAAACCGGGTCTTGCTGTTTTTGGCGATGATGATCTGTATGACCGCCATTGAATACATCGCGGGCGTCCTCAGTCTGAAGGTGGCCAAAGTACGGCTTTGGGACTATACCGGCTGCCGGGGCAATATCCAGGGGATCATCTGTCCCCAATTCTCGCTGGCCTGGGGTATGCTGGGGGCGATCTACTACTTTGGCATCCATCCCCATATTCGGGAGGCGCTGATCTGGCTGTCGCAAAATCTGGCGTTCTCTTTTGTGATAGGCATGTTTTACGGGGTGTTTATCATCGATCTTGCCCATTCTGCGCAAATGACGTCCAAGATGAAAGCTTTTGCCGATGAACATGACGTTATTGTCCGCTACGAGGAACTGAAAACACATATCCGCCAATTCCGGATAAGGGCCGGCATGCGAGCCTATTTCATGTTTGCTTTTCGCTCGGATCTTCCCCTTATCGAACATCTGAAAGCGGCCCGTGAGGTTTGGGAAGAGCGCAAAAAACAGTAATGCCGACCAAAGATATAAGCAGACCGACCGCCCCAAGGCAAGCCGGTCGGTCTGCTTATGGCGTCGCCAATACCGGCAGCCGGCAGAGGGTACGGCCAAGGCTGGTGCCGGCGAAAACGGGGAAAACAACGCAAGGGAAAAGGAATTTTCCATGAAAAAATTAATTATAAGGAAAGATGTAAAACGCCCGTAGCAAGCACCGTTTCTGAAAGCGGCACCTCAGATATGGCTACCGCGGATAAGCCAGAACAAAGCCATGGGAAGCCGGTGTTCTATACCGTGGATTGTCCGGCCATGACGGCAGACGGATATCGTTTCTATCGGTCTGTCAATCATGCCTGGCTTACCAACGTTCCATAAGCATTTCGGGGTTTTTTTGAGAATATAAGAGCAGATTGCTCTGAAACATACCGGTGGGTACCTGCCGGAAAAACAGGCCAAATATAGATACTGGAGGTATTATTATGTTTTCTTATGTTTGGCCCATCGTTTTGGTGGTGGTATCCAACGTCCTGTATCAGATTTGCGCCAAGTCCGTGCCGGAAGGGATGAATCCCTTTGCTTCCCTGACCGTTACCTATCTGGTAGGCGCGGCGGCCAGCGCCCTGCTGTTTTTCCTGTTCGACCATGACAGCGGGCTTTTCAAAGAATACGCCAAGCTGAACTGGGCCCCCTTTGTCCTGGGCATTGTCATCGTCGGCTTGGAAGCCGGATGGATATTCGCCTACAAGGCCGGATGGCAGGTAAGCACCGGATTCATCGTGCAGAGCGCCTTTCTGGCGGCTGTGCTTTTGTTCGTCGGCTATTTTCTCTATCAGGAAGCCCTTACCTGGAACAAGATCGCGGGCGTAGCCATCTGCCTGCTGGGTCTGATCCTTATCAATTATCAAGGCTAGTGCGCAAAAGCCCGGCGCAGCCGGACGCCGGTTGATTTTATTCGCTTGCCGTGCTAGTATTAGCATAAGGAATTTTGCGCCCGGCAAGGCCCGCTCCGGCGGACGCCGGCAAGAAAAAGCGCCGCGACCCATACCGAAGCATGGAGTACCGCCTTTGTATTTCTGGGAATGGATTCCCCTGGGCCTTCGTCAAACCTTCATCAAAAGGAGGATATGAACATGAACGATTATACAGAGATCGGCGCGCGTCTCCGCGAGTTGCGAGAGGTCAGCGACTATACCGTAGAGCAGCTGGCAGCGGAACTGCGTCTCAGTCCGGAAGTTTACGCTTCCTATGAGGAAAACGGAAAAGATATCCCCATCAGCGTGATCTATGAGATCGCCAACAAATTCAAAGTGGATTTTGCCGAGATCCTCACCGGCCAAAGCGCCAAGCTGGATACCTATCACCTGATCCGCCAGGGCAAAGGCAAAACGGTCAACCGCAATCCGGAGTACCATTTTCAGGATCTGGCCTATCGCTACGCCAACAAAATCATGCAGCCGCTGCTGGTGACCCTGGACCCCAGCGACGACCGGGCGAAGCTGATCACCCATCCCGGCCAGGAATTCAATCTGGTGCTGGAAGGCACGGTCATCGTCACCCTGGGCGATGAGGATTTTTTGCTGGAAGCCGGCGACTCCATATATTTCAATCCCACCATACCGCACGGCCAGCGCTGCGGCAGCGATAAAGTGGCCCGGTTTCTTACGGTGATCGCCGAACAACGTCTGTGAAAGGGGAAAAACATTGAACTATTTACTGAAAAAATTCCTTCCGCAAATCGAATTTGACAGCTATGAGGAATTCCGCGAAAAATTTACCATAAACGTACCCGATGATTTCAATTTCGGTTTCGACGTAGTGGACGCCTGGGCCGATCAGGAGCCGGAAAAACGGGCTTTGGTCTGGGTCAATGAAGAAGACGAGGAATACGACTTCACCTTTACCGATATCAAACGTCTTTCCAATCGGGCCGCCAACTTTTTCCAAAGCCTGGGCCTGAAAAAAGGCGACGTGGTGATGATGATCCTTCGCCGCCGCTGGGAATACTGGGTATGCGCCACCGCCCTGCATAAGCTGGGCGTGATCCTCATCCCCGCCACGCTGCAGCTGACCAAAAAAGACATCGTTTACCGCATCAACGCGGCAAAGATCAAGGCCGTCATCTGCGTGGACGACCCCTTCGTCATCCAACAGGTAGAGGCGGCGGCCCCGGAAACGCCCACCCTGGAAAACAAAATTTTGGTGGGCGCGCCCCGGGAAGGCTGGCTGGACCTGCACGCCGGTTGGGACCGCTGCTCCGAAGATTTCCCCCGGCCCACCGGAGAGGCGGCCACCCGCGCCGATGAAGTGATGCTGGTCTATTTTACCAGCGGCACCACGGGCATGCCCAAGCTGGTGCAGCACAATTTCGCCTATCCGCTGGGCCATATCGTCACCGCCAAATACTGGCAGCATGTGGAAGAAAACCGCCTGCATATGAGCGTTTCCGATTCCGGCTGGGCCAAATTTGGCTGGGGCAAGATCTACGGACAATGGATTTGCGGGGCCACCATCTTCTGTTATGACATGATCGGCAAGTTCAATCCCCATCACCTGCTCTCCAAGGTGGAGAAATACCGGGTCACCACGTTTTGCGCGCCGCCCACCATGTACCGCTTCATGCTGCAGGAGGATTTGAGCCAATTCGACCTGTCCTGCCTGCATCACTGCTCCACCGCCGGGGAGCCGCTGAACCCGGAAGTGGTCAAAAAATGGAAGGCCCTGGTGGGACATCAGATCTATGAGGGCTTCGGCCAGACCGAGGGGCCGGTGCTGATGGCCAACTTCGGCAGCGAATGGTTCCAGCCCATCGAGGGCTCCACCGGCAAGCCCAATCCCCTTTTCGACATCCAGCTGCTGGACGCCGAGGGCAACCTTTGCGAAGACGGCGAGGAAGGCACCCTGACCATCATGGACGTGAAGCATCATCCCCCGGTGGGCCTGTTCACCGGCTATTATCAAAACCCGGAAATGACCGAAGAAAAGCTGGGCGGCGTGGGCTACAACACCGGCGACGTCCTGTGGCGGGACAGCAATGGCTATTACCGTTTCGTGGGACGCAATGACGATGTGATCAAATGCTCCGGCTACCGCATCGGCCCCTTCGAGGTGGAATCCGCGCTGATCGCCCATGACGCGGTGGTGGAATGCGCCATCACCGGCGTGCCGGACCCTGTCCGCGGCCAGGTGGTGAAAGCCACCGTCGTGCTGGCCAGGGGCTACGCCCCTTCCGAGGCGCTGACCAAGGAGCTGCAGGCCCATGTGAAGAAGCTGACCGCCCCCTATAAATATCCCCGGGTCATCGAATATGTGGACGAGCTGCCGAAAACCGTAGGCGGCAAGATCAAGCGGGCCGAAATCCGCAAGGCGGACGAAGACGCCGCCGGATTGCGCTGAGCCGCCCCGCGAGACAAACCCATACATCCTTACAACGACAACCACCGCCTTTGCCGGAAAACCCGGCAAAGGCGGTTTTGCGTCCCAGGCCATACAAACAGGAAAGGCGCGCCTTAGCGCGCCTTTCCCGAACCATAAGAAACCATAAGAGTGACGGATGCAAGTTATTTTGCGCTTTCCACAAAGCGCATGAGGATGGCCGCCACCTGGGCCCGGGTGGCGCCCTGGCCGGGCAGCAGGTTGTGCTGCCCGTCGCCCTGGATCAAGCCGGAGCCGCAGGCCCAGGCCATGGCCTGCTGGGCCCAGCCGTCTACCTGACCGGCGTCGCCATAGCCGGAGAGATCGGCGGTCTGGCTCACATCGTAGCCCTGGGCCTTGGCGAAGCGGTACAAGATCGCGGCCAGTTGCTCGCGAGTGATGTTGTCGTCCGCGCCGAACTTGCCGTTGCCGTAGCCTTCCACGATGCCGTTGGCATTGGCCCAGGCCACCGCGTCGGCGTACCAGGAACCCTGCGCCACGTCGCTGAAGGGATTGGCTTCGCTGACAGCGGGGCTGCCGGCCAGGCGATAGAGGATGGTGACGA
>JAILCQ010000004.1 GCA_024679955.1 Bacillota bacterium
CCATCCCCTCATCTAAGGCCTGATGAGCCAGCTTGACTGCCAATTCATCATTCATGTCGACAATGGAATCTTTCATCTGTTCCAACAAATTACTCATGGTTCTTTCCTCCTTTTTTTTAATTTGGCCTTGCGTTATTCCATAATCAATATAAAACTAACATGAAACAAATATATCAGAGGCGATAGAGTCATTTTTGGAATAATGCAACGCTTTTCTAGATTCTAAGTACTTATCCATGGACTACGTCAACCCACAAAATTTTCTGAATTTACAAATAAAGAAAATGTAGCTTTACTATAGCAGCAGGATATCTAAAGAAAGACAACCATACTTCATCTTTTATATATTACTCATATCAGTAATATATCTTATTCATAAAATAAGCATGTGGCAATCGGATGACTGACGGGAGATAACATAGAACAACCTGCAAAGCCGCCGGGAACAATGCTTGCAATGTAGCTGCTATCCGCTAATGGCTTTGCAAAGCGCATTGTATATCCATCCACTATCTAAACGGACAAATACATCGAAACGCCAAACAAAACAGCCATGACCGGCAATCAGGCTGATCATGGCTGTTTTGTTTGTTCAAACGAAGGGTGGGGAAAATCTTGCTTTATTTATATTTTTCTATCGCTTTTTCCAGTTCGGCAAAGAGTACTTCTCTTTCCGGAATGATGGACGACCATTTCAGTTCGCCGTCTATATACATGCTGGGCAAATGCTGTACACCTACTTTTTTGCAACGGGCTATATTTTCTTTGTACAGGTATTTGTATTCTATTACGTCGATGGCGTCGCCGAAATGCTCCTTGGCGTCGCAGGCAGCGGCATACATATAGGTGCAGGCGGCGCAGGAAGCGGAGTCAAGGGTGAATACTTCCAGGAAGGGTTTTGTGCGCTTGCTGTAATCGGGCAGTTCCACAACGATATCGTCATCCGCTGCTTCATAGTTTTTCAGCATTTCCCTAACCTGCTCCGTCTCGTGAATGGCCTGTACTACGCCTACGGTGTTTTCAATCGGAATATCATAGGGCATATCGCAGCCGGGGGCTATCACCAGATTGTGATGATCCAAAGTATCCAGCATATCCAGCGTATATTTCATATTATCCTGCTGCGTGCCGAACAACATGATCGACGTCAAAGGTATATTGCCGGATAGCACGATATTATATTTATCGGTGATCTCTTTAGCCTGCGCCATATTCACATTTTCGTCCACGGCGATGCAATCGGGCTTAGAATGGCACATCACTTCGATATTGCGTGTGGCGTCGCCGCAGACAAAGAATGCGGAGAATACATTCCTGGCACGGATCAAATCAAACAATTCCGTATAATAATCCAACAGGAAGGTGTTGAAATGACTGGCGGATATCTGAGACAGCACCGGGTCCACCGCGCCTACGATATCGACGCCGGCGTCCATATATATTTCCGCCATCCGTTTATTTACTTCCGTACAATATCCCAGCAGTTCCTTGGCATAGTCCTTATCCCGGAACATATCCCGGAAGAAATTGGTGCCGCGCAAATGGGAAGCCAGGGTCAAAGGACCGGTGATCAGTCCAAACAAAGCCGTATGATCCCCTACTTCCGCTTTGAGCCTGCGCACCATATCCGTGGCCAGCGGAATACGTCCGTCCGTGGGCTTGGGCAGCGTGGACAGATCCGGTACCTTTTTGTTTTCTTCCGACTCCAAGGGATGGGTGATCACCGACGGAGGCGCATCGTCAGCCCATTTTAATTCGCAGCCCAAAACCTCCGCTTCCATCTGCAAATCAAACAATACCACCTGACCGTCAGGACGGTAAATGCGGTTGACTTCCATCAAAGCTTTATAGCACTTTTCGCCGTCCAATAATATTTCCTTGGCCGTTAAGCCCACCAGCTTGGCCGCATGGATACCGGCATAAGGCACCCAGGCCACCCTGGGCGTATCATGATGCCTGTAGGTTTCCAATAAAATCTCTTTCCCGTTCATACAAAGACCTCCTTTTCTTATTTCGCTTTTGCAAAATACATACAGGACATGAAACTGTCCTGAAAGCCCTCAACCTGGGCCAATTCCACATGATGGATACCTTTGATCTGCTCTATGATTTCATCCTTTTCTCTGTCGGAAAGCAAAGCCATGGAAGCGCCTGCTCCGGCAGAATTGCCTACGGAAATGATCCTATCCTGGGGTACATCCGGCAGCAGACCGATGGTTAAAGCGCTGGCCTTATCCACATAATTGCCAAAGGCACCGGCCAAAAACACTTTATCCAGCTGCGCCGCTTCCTTACCGGCAATCGCCAAAAGCATTTTTACGCCGCAGGCAATCGCCCCCTTGCCTAACTGCACTTCGCGAATATCTTTTTGGGTGATCAGCAGCTCCTTGCCATCGCCGCCTTGCCATAATAAGAAGCAAGGCATGTTTTGACGCAGCACCAGCCGTTGCGTGAGCCAGGGCTTTATGCCCGCTTTTTCCGCCGCCTCTCGCTTAAGCAAACGCCCGCTGCGATCGATCAATCCGGCCGTCACCAAACAGGCAATGGCGTCGATCAAACCGGAACCGCAAATGCCTCTGGGCTCTTCGCCGTCAATCACCTGCAATTGCAGTCCGTCTTCGGTGAAAACCACCTTTTCCACCGCGCCGCCGGCTGCCCGCATGCCCTGAAAAATGGCGGCGCCCTCAAAGGCCGGGCCGGCAGCTGTGGAGCAGGCCCAGGCATTGCCATTATCCGCCAGCACCACCTCGCCGTTGGTACCCAGGTCAATAAACAAATTCAGCCCGGATCGCTGCAACAGGCGGCAGGTAAGCAGCCCCGCTACGATATCCGAGCCGACATGACCGGCGATATTGGGTAAAACCAGCACCGGCGTAGTATCGCTGAGCCCCAAGTCAAGCTCTTGTCCGCAGCGAAGCTGGGGACCGGTAAAGGCCGGGGAAAACGGCAATTCCGCCAGATTCGACGGGTCGGCCGCCAAGAACAAATGGCTCATCGTCGTGTTCCCTACCACCACCGCTTTGCGAATGTTTTCCATAGCGAAGCCGCTTCTTTGGGACATTTGCATCAGCATTTGCTTAAAACAGCCGGTCACCTTATCCTGCATCAGCTGCAGATTTTCCGGCGCTTCACCGCAGAAATTGATCCTGGTGATCACATCGGCCCCGTAAACGCTTTGGGGATTGGTCATAGCCTCAATATCCACCAGACGGCCGTCGCTCAACTGCCAAACGATGCCTACCATGGTGGTGGTGCCGATATCCAAGGCAGCGCCCAAGCCGCCGGCTGCTCCGTCCGGAACAAAATCCTCTGGGATAAACACCAAGCCGGTTTTACGCCTGTCGGCATTGGTTAAATTGGGTATCAACAGACGCAGATTATCCTCCACCGCAACCCGGCAGGCCAAGCGCCAGCCCTGGGCCAATTCATCCCGGCTCAAAACCTTTTGCTCCGCTGCGTCCGGCGGCGCGCACCGGCCGGTCATGATCTGCACCCGGCAGCAGCCGCAGCGGCCCAGACCACGACAGGAACCGTCGATGGTAATACCGGCGGCGCTGATCGCGTCCAGAAGATTTGTTCCCGGCTCAACCTCTTGCACTATATTATTCGGAAGAAACACCACGCGCATATTCTGCTCACCTCTCCCTATAAAAAATGACAAGAGCAATCCCTCCAGGGGCTATTTTCCTTCCAATTAAGAGAACCGGCAAGGCAGGTTTCCCTGCCCTGCCGGGAATCAACAAAAATGGAACTATCAGTCCGGCAAAAAAGTTTTTATTTATTAAAGACGGAACCGATTATCTTTTCAGCCGCAGAATACTCCAATTCCGATTCAAATTCTCTAACTTCAATGAGTATCCAATTAGTGTGGATATGCTAACATTCTGTTTTAAGGATATCCCAATTCAGGCCGAAGCCTTCCATTTTCTTGTGCATACGCTGCACCAGATCATAATAATCCGGGGTGGGGACCAGACGTTCGATGTCATAGCATTCATCCCAACGGGAGCCCAGATTTTCTCCTCTGGCAACGCTGCCCAGCATCGGCTCATATTCCGTGACCAGGGCGTTGACGATCTCATTG
>JAILCQ010000039.1 GCA_024679955.1 Bacillota bacterium
GGGGGGATAGACGGGATTGCCGATCTCCTCCGCGCTGGTGGCAGCGGAGGCCACCTCGAAGTCCTCCGCACAGGCGGCCAGACGCAGCATGTCCCGGAACAGGTATTCGGCCATCGGGCTGCGGCATATATTGCCGTGGCAGACAAACAAGATTTTGGTCATATTCGTTCAG
Source organism: Bacillota bacterium (assembly GCA_024679955.1). Classification (GTDB taxonomy): domain Bacteria; phylum Bacillota; class Dehalobacteriia; order UBA4068; family UBA4068; genus JAILCQ01. The sequence goes on from JAILCQ010000039.1 coordinate 173, forward strand.
CCTCCTGAAAAGCCGGCTTCTGCCGTGTTTTTCCGCAGGGGGGACGGTTCCTGCCGCCCCAAGAGGGAAATGCGGGAGGAAAACGGAAAGCCGTTTGGATTATTGCGCTTTGGGCAGGCTCCACCTATAATGAGCGGCCAGCAGCCGCAAAACCACAGTTACGGCTGCGCCTGCGGCCATAGAAACAAATGCTCCGGCGTGCGGCCACAAAAGCGCACAGATCCAGGCGCCTATAATGGACGCACACGCATAAAAATGCTTGATGAAAATATAGGGCATATCCCCCGCAAAGGTATCTCGCAGCAGACCTCCGCCGACACCGGTAAGGACGCCGACAAAGGTGATGAGAAAAAGGTTCTTTTCCGTCGATGCCTCATAGGCGACCCGAACCCCGGCGACAGTAAAAAGACCCAGCCCGATAGAGTCCATGACCAGAAAGAGAGTGTCATACAGCTTTCCGGAACGGAGCATGGCCTTTCGGACGGAAGGAACGAACAGCACGATGCTGACCAGAATCGCGGTGACGGCGGATACCGGGTTTTGGAACGCTGCGGGAGGCGTAATGTTGAGGATTAAATCCCGCAGAATCCCGCCGCCGACGGCAGTGGTCAAGCCCAGAATCGCGACGCCGAAAATATCCATTTTCTTCTGTATTCCGACCAATGCGCCCGACACGGCAAACGCGATCGTTCCAATGATCTCCAGCAAAGACAAGATGTGCATTTTGATCTCTCATAAATCCCTTTCCGGTGCGCGCACCGTTTAGCATTCCGGCGCCCGGCCTGGGACAGATATTAAATTAAGTATACACCATCCATCCGGATTTTTCCACAAGAAAAAATCGGCGCTCTGCTGCACGCAGAGCGCCTTGTTGATGAAAATTGCTGTTTATGAATCGGCCTGAAAATCAAAGCCGAGTTTTTCTTTGGCCCGCTCCGGCCGGGGCTGCCCGGTTGTTGGTGCGTGCTGCGGAACCGGATTATAATGCTCGGTTCCAAACCGCGTTCCCGATCCCCGTGCGGTACTCAACCGACGCCGCCGTCCATAAAGGTGTAATGGTTCTCAAAGTCATCGCTGGTCATTGTCCGGCCGGTTTCCCGAACCTCAAGGTTTTTCGCGACTTTAAGAAGCGTGTCCATACCGACCTCTCCGCAGATTCGGACGACCCATCCGGCATCGGGCTTGGCCATCAGAATCATGTCCTGCTCCAACGTGTATTCCGGCATATTGTACTCCGGACGCGCGTCAAAATGCTGCGTGGCGTGGAAGCGCATCACATCCACACCCAAGTCGTCCCAATGCTCTTCCGTGATCTCGTCCGGGGTATAGTAAAGAAGCAGCAGGGCGCCCCCGTTGTTGAACATGGACATATAATATGTCTCGATCAGCAAAGGCTGCATCATGCCTTTATAGGAAGGCACGGCATGCGGCCCGTCAAGAAAACACAGCGTCTCGGATGTCAGGCGTTTGAACCAGCTGTCGGAGCTGAGATGGTTCCAGGGATCGCTTCCGCCAAGCTCAGCGGGCAGCTCATAGGGCAGCCAGCCGGGTCGGAACTCGATCTCCCTGCTCTCCGCCGTCTCCGGGAAGGTGACGACAAGCTTGGCGTCGCTCCATTCGATATAGCCGCTTTCGTTTTCTGCCCAGTTGATCCGAAAGGTCTCGCTCTTCTCCGGAACTCTTTGCGCCATGGAGAAAAAGGCCGCATAGGCTGCAATGCCGAGGGACAGGATCAGCGCCGCCGCCAGCGCCAGGGTGATGATGCGTTTGGTTTTGAAACGTTTGGCTTGTCTGCTGTCAAAATACAGGTTTCCGGCCATGACTACATACTCCTCATGAATGCCGTTCATAGCGCGAAGAAGTGTCAGCGAGTCTAACATATGCCCTCCTCCTGTAAATAGTCGCGCAGTTTCCCGCGGGTGCGAAACAGGCTGCTTTTGACCTTGCCCCGGCTGAACTGCAGCCTTTCGGCAATCGTGTCGATGGGCGCAAGATACCAGTATCGCAAAACGAAGATGGCTTTTGCCGGCTGGGGCAGCGCGGAAACAAAACGTCCGATGGTCGCCGCCAGCTCTTTCTCTTCCAGCGCCAGCTCCGGATTTTTTCCTCCGGGAATACACGCTTCCAGTTCATCCAATGCGAGAACCGCTTCTCCCCCTCCGCGTTTAAGTCTGTTTTTTGCCTTGATACGATCAATGGCAAGATTTCTGGTGATGCGGCCGAGGAACGCCGACAATGCCGTCGGGCGCTGATCGGGCATCAGGTTCCATGCGCGAAGCCAGGTGTCATTGACGCATTCCTCCGCATCCTCGTCTGCGCCGCAGATGTGATAGGCGATGGTATGGCAGTATCTGCCGTATTTCCGGTTTGTTTCCGATATGGCCAGGTCGGAACGCTGCCAGTACAGATCGACGATCTGCTTGTCTTCCATACGGAACCTCCTTTGCATGAGAGCTCTCACCCTTATATACGACAAAAAAACAGATAGGTTTCAAATTAAATTACAACAGCTTTCCTGATGGCTCGGAAACGGCGTCGCTGAGCCTGTGCGGGGAAACAAAAGAGAAAGCCGGGGAACCCGTCACCTGTTCAGGGGATGGGCACCTCGGCTTTTCAGGGAAACGCGGATTCAATCGGCAAGAGCGAATCAGCTTTTATGCAAAACAAAGTGTCACACAGCTGTGCTGCGCTTCGGCAGCGTGGAGCCGCCGTAGGGCATCAGAATGACGCTGGCATCGCGCCCCAGTTTTTCCTGTGCGGCGGCGTAGGCCTCTGCCACGGTGGCAAAGGGGGTCATGAACAGGCTGCGGACAAAGTCAGGCGCCATTTCGGAGACCAGGTAGATGTCCGCCCGCTCCTGAACCATGGCGATGGCCGCGGCCTTGTGGCCACCCAGC
>JAILCQ010000042.1 GCA_024679955.1 Bacillota bacterium
GGTTTCGGCGCGTCCATGTAGCGGTTGACCCAGATATACCGGCTCCAGTATGCCCAGAACTCCTCCTGTGCGGCATAAGGGTAAAAGCCGCCGGAGTACATATCCGCAAAGCGGTACTTTTTTGCAAAATCGAAGAAATACTTTTGAAACCGCCCGCCATTATAGACAAAGCCAGCCGAAGTGGACAGCCCCGCGCCTGCGCCGATGACCACGGCATCGGCATCTGATAGGGCTTCCTTCAACTTATTGATATTATCCGAGTATGTCCCGGTAGATTTCGTAATCGACATCCTTGAATACATTGAAAACCACCTTAATCGTGCTGTTTCTTTCTGCCTTATAATTCCGTACCGTCTGCACAGCGATCTCCGCCGCCCGCTGCTGCGGAAAGCCGAAGATGCCGGTGGAGATGCAGCAAAAGGCCATGCTTTTACATCCGGTTTTCTCCGCCAGTGCAAGGCAGGAGCGGTAGCAGGAGGAAAGTTGCTTCTCCTGCTTGATTGTAAGGCTCCCTTGAACGATGGGGCCGACCGTATGGATCACATATTTACATGGAAGATTGTAGGCTGGTGTGATCTTAGCCTGTCCGGTTGGCTCTTCATATCCCTGTTTTTTCATTATCTCAGCGCAGGCGTTCCGAAGCTGGATGCCCGCATAGGTATGGATGCAGTTATCAATGCAGTTATGGCAGGGCTGATAACAGCCGGTCATGCCGGAGTTTGCTGCATTTACGATGGCGTCGCAGGCAAGCGTCGTAATGTCGCCCTGCCATAGATACAGTCCCGGCTCTACAGTTGTCAGATCAGCAAGCGTGGCTATGCCTTTTTGCTTTGTTTCTTCTCGCAGATATTCGTCCTGTACCTTGAGAAAGCTCTCGTCGATCCTGCCAGGCATACGTATATTAAAGAGACTGCGCAGAAGCAGTCTCTGCTCTGCTGCGTCAGATGGGATCTCCATATTCCGGTAGCTTGCCTGTTCCTCCAAGAGTCGTTTGAGCAGAAACAGTCGCTTTTCTGCTTGGTTCATAGCGTCACCTTTTATAAAATCAGACTTGTTTGTTCGTCAATCCATGATCTTTGCGGCACGTCATGGATGGTATCCCCATCCCTGTAATTGCCAATTAGAAACGGGGATTTAGGATCGTGCTGACGGCTTTGTGTAAGCACCCTGGACTGTTCCGCATTTGCATAGCAGTATCTGCACAGGTGCCGGCAGGAATTGTATGCGCCGATGTCACAGGAGAGATAGCAGGCACACTCAGCTCTTGCGCCTTTCTTCTTGGGGGCGTTCAGCCGCTTGCCGATGGCTTTTTCATAATCGCTGATCCGCATACATCCGCTGCAGTCTGCACCATAAGCTGACAGTTCATCACCCTCCGCACAGGGCTTGACCGTCATGCCGTGGGCGGAGGCAACTTCGATCATCTCCTTGCCCAGGATCAGGCGCTGCTCTCGTGCGACCTCCTGCACCTCAGGAAAGTTCCTTCTGACCTTGGGATACAGGTCGATAAAACTGATGACTACAGTTTTTGTGTACCCATCGAGGGACTCCGCCATTTGCTCAAAGGCACGGAGGTGATACTCCATCGTATAGCGATCCGACAGAAAAATCGGATCATACCGCCAGCCGATGGAGTTTAAGCCGACGGTATTAGACAGTCTCTTAAAATCCTCCAGCAGACGGTGTTTGTCCGGAACATTCGGTTCAATGTCCCGCCCGTAAGGCGTGATGGTCACGAACCAGTATTGGCCATAGTTCTTCAGAATATCCATATAGGGGAATATAGGTGCCGGATTTTTCGTACAAAAGCCAATCACATCTACAACGGAAGGATCAAGGCGGTATCGACTGACCTGACCCGGATTATAGGGATTGCGGACGCAGACAAAGCCCGCTCTCAGTCGGTTTGCAAACCATTCGGCATAGAAAGCCGGAATATCCGTCCGCTGTCCCGTATTGATGATCATACTGCCTCACCGCCTTTTGCATTTACAATCTTACCACGACTTTGCCGTTTACACTACCCTCGTCCTGCGCTGTGATTGCCTCCCGGATATTCTCAAAATCGAACACCTTTCCGGTGACAGGGATAAGTTTCTTTTCATTTAGGAAAGAGAAAATCTCATCCATGATCTGCTGGGTCGGATAGTTGGAGAAAAATCCGGTGAGATACACACCGTTGGGGATGTCCTTGATCGGATCGAACCCGTTCAGCGTATATACGCCGCCAAGCAGACCCGTTTGGCAGACAAGCCCGCCCTTTTTCACGGCGGTCAGTGTATCCTTCAGGTTGCGGGGGCCGATCAAATCAAGCGCCTTTGTGACGCCATGTAATGTACCGGTCAACCTTCCATCGTCAATTACAGCTTCATCTGCTTCGGCGATTAGCGGCAGTTTTTCTTCTCTGTGCGTTGTGGCGATGACCTTACAGCCGAGCGCCTTGGCAATCTGTATTGAGGCATACCCCAGTGCGCAGGTTGCCCCGCGAATAAGCAGCGTGTCATCAGCGGTCAGCTGCAGGCACTCGAACAGGGAACCCCAAGCTGTGAAATACGTCTCCGGCACAGCGCCAAGCGCCTCCCAAGGCAAATCGCTCTCTATCGGAAAAACGATGCGGCGCGGTAGCAAAGCGTACTCGGCGTAGCTGCCGTTGAAGCTGCGCCCCATGCCGCCCATCAGCGCCACGACCTTCTGCCCGACAGTCAGGCCGCTGTCAGAAGGCTCAACGATCTCTCCCACGCACTCGATGCCGGGAATAACGGGCTTCTGAATATAACCGGCGCGGATCTCATTCAACCGAAGCAGTTTCTCGGAATGATTAATCCCGAAAGCCCGCACCTTTACCAGCACCCATCCGAAACGAACTTCGGGGATGGGCGTTTCAGACAGAACGATATCTTTTCTTTCTGTGATCTTGTCAAGAACGACTGCTTTCATCGTCTTCATCTCAATACCTCCGAATTGCCTCCACGGGACAGTTCTCAAAGCAGTTCCCACATTGCAGACAATGGTTTTCACGGATATGAAAAGGGCTTCCTTCTTCAATGCAGCTCTGCGGGCACACCGTCTGGCAGGTACCGCAACCAATACAGCTTTCACTGATATAATAACCCTTTCGGATCGGCTCCACGTTGCCCACCGCAAAATACTCCCGCGTGATGGGACGAGTGGAGAGGCAGAAGTATTCGACGGTATAATCCTTCAGCATAAACATGGTGTCGATGTTTTTTGTTTCGCCGGGGTATACATTTTCCAGGTACGGCTGCTCCTGATACAGTACATTCCGCCATTTGAGCTGTTCCTCTGCCGAAACTTCCACAGCTCTGCCGGAAAGACGGATCGTTTCTTTATATCTGGTGTAGCCCAGGATCTGTACCCTGCCGTCTCGCTTGAGCTGATGGGCAAAGGACTTGCCCCTGGCGGTGAGGAAATACAGTGTCGTTCCCTCATAGTGGATGGCGCTGATGTTTCGCACCTGCGGCGCGCCGTCCTCGTCCACAGTGGCAAAATCCAGCACGCCGACGTAGCCCAGCTTTTTGATACAGGTCTCGATATCCATTATCCGATCTTCCTTTTAACTTCCGGCGTCAGTAATCCATTCGCTTCGCTGGCCCAGCACTGGGGATCATCGCCGTAAAAATCCCCTGTATAGCCCTTTGCCACGGCAGGACAGCCACGGCAGAATTGTTTCAGCTTGCACCGTGAGCACTTGGAGAACGCATCATAGTTTCGATAGGCTTCCATACTGGTGATCCACACGTCTGCGAGGCGGTCTTCAAAGATGTTGCCGGCCTTGCTGTCCGCCACCCGGCGGCAGGCATAGATATCGCCGGTGGGGAGAATGGTCAGGTGACAGTTTCCGCAGTTGCAGCCGCCGTAGATCATGCCATCGCAGGCGTAGGCTGGGAGCTTGAATACCCCGGTCTCATATTCATACAGCGTCCAGAGATGGTCCTTCTTGTTGAAGTAGGTGTCACAGCCCTCCGCTTCGTATTCTCTGAACTTTTTGTCACAAGATTCCAGAAGGCCCCGGTACTCCTGCGGGGTCATGCTGGTGTCCAGCTCACCGCCGGAGGGGACGTAACGGGAAAAGGCGAAGATGTTCACTCCGGCTTTCACCACGGCGTCAATGATGCCTGGAACTTCCATATAGTTCTGCTTGGAGACGGTGGTCATGATAACGCTGCGAATACCGGCACGATTGATGCAGCCGATCTTTTCCAGTGTGCAGTCGAAGCTGCCGGGCTTTCGGAACCAGTCATGCGTTTCCCGGAGGCCGTCCAGAGACAGTTGATACTTCTGGCATCCGAAAAACTTCAGCTCACGGCAGACCTGTTCATTCAGATGGAAGGGATTCCCCATGATCGTAAAGGGAATGTCGTGTTCATGAAACCGCTCTAAAAGCCGCCAGAAATCCGGATGCAGGATCGGATCGCCGCCGGTCAGATAGAAATACGGAAGTCTGTCATATACTTCACAGAAGTCGAGGCAATTGTAGAAGGTATCCTCCATCTGTTCCCAGGTCATGCTGTCCAGCTTACAACAGGGATCTCCGGAGAAGATATAGCAATGCTTGCATCGCTGGTCGCACTCGTCTGTGATATGCCATTGAAAAGAAAAATACTGTTTCATGATGTTCTTCACCTTGTATTCATGATCGTTCTATGTAAATCGGACTATCCGAGAAATCATCGAGGTTCCCGGCAAGAATCCTCCCACCGGGAACTCGTCGGCACAAGCTTCATATCCTTCGCTTCCGTGCGAGGCACGAAAGCTCACCCATTTCGCTGTGTCTCCTCTCCCCACGGAACCATGTGATTCCGTGGGGCCCCTTGAGGCGGGAGGCTGCGATTACTTATCGCCAGCGCCGCAGGCAGAACCGCAGGCTGCGGGCTTTTCTTCCGGCTTGTCAGCCGCACCGCAAGCGGCGGGAGCCTCAGCCGCACCGCAAGCGGCAGGAGCCTCCGCAGGCTTATCGGCTGCGCCACAGGCTGCTGGAGCTTCAGCCGCACCGCAAGCGGCAGGAGCCTCCGCGGGCTTCTCAGCAGCACCGCAAGCAGCAGGCTTTTCCTCTGGCTTGTCAGCTGCGCCGCAAGCAGAGCCGGGAGCTTCCTTCTTCCATCCGAACAGGTTGGAGAGCGCCATAGTTGTATCCTCCTTGATAGTAGTCAGAGGGCGTTTTGCTCTCTGCATTATTTATTATACGGACGCAGAAAGCTCGCACAAGTACGCACTTTTTTATAACTCTGGTTACTTTTTTGTAAGTTTTGCGTCGCTGCAGGCTTTTTAGGGAAAAATCGATTGTATCTTTTTTATGAACAGCGCCAATCCTATTGATTTTTAATGAATGTTGCAGTATAATAAGCGTGTAACATTCAAATATGAAGTTTTAAGGAGTGATATATATGAAGACAAAAGCAGAGCTTGAACCTGAATGTCCGGTTGCAACAACAGTGGCATTGATCGGAAACAAATGGAAACTGCTTATTATGAGAAATCTCCTCGTTCGCCCCTGGCGCTTCAATGAACTGCATAAGAACCTTGAGGGAATCAGTCAGAAGGTGCTGACGGATTCACTGCGGCAGATGGAGGCAGACGGGATCATTACCCGTACAGTATATCCGGAGGTTCCTCCCCGCGTGGAGTATGCACTGTCTGAGCTTGGCGAGAGTATGAGACCTATTCTCATGTCCATGCAGGAGTGGGGCAATAGATATAAGGCACAAAAAAAGAGCGAATAAATCTTCGCTCCTGACAACACGGTGACAACAAAAATCTTGATAGTCCAAGATTTATAGGTAATGCGAATAATCTGGATAATCTGAGCTAAATGACCTATACAAAATCGTTTAGCTTACGGTTTCCAGGAGCGAGTGGGAATAATCCACAACCAGATAAACAAAAGTCCGGGGGCCCTTGCGATGACAGGGCCTCCGGGCTTTTTCTTTTGCGCCGCAGAGCATTTGCAGCATTTTTGCAGCACGCCGCTTTGAAAAAACGCTGTAACGGCAAAAGAGGCACATGGGGAGGGTAAGCTTTCTTCCGCCCTTTCCCTTTGGGCTTTTCCGTCTTTGGCATGCGGATATCCGCTCCCTGGCGATTGACATCCGTTAAAAAGGATATTACAATCGTCTCGGTGAAATCATTATACCGGCGAGAATCGGGGCGTCGGCGCAGGCCGTCCCAGTGGAACAACAGGGCGGAATCTATCCCCGTCTTCCACGAAGCGAAAAACGCCTATAGCAGAAAGATAATCACCGGCGCCGTGCTGAAGCTTTGGAAGGCGGCAAAAGAATACGGCGCCGTATCGCGCCGGATGATCTTGATGATAAGGAAGAAACTATGAAAAATAAAAAGCGTATCGCATTATGGCTGTTCATTGTATTGCTCATCGGCATATTGGCGGGCTGCCGGTTCGTGGGAGCAGACCTTTCCGCTCCCACAGCCGTCGACCCCGATGCCGGGGAGACCGGGCAGTCCTCCACGGTTCTTCTGCCGGACGGCCAACCGGATGCAAATCCGGCCGACAGCGGCGAAACGGATATCTCCGAGGACGGGCAGTACGATTCAAAAGAGGAAGTGGCCCGCTATATCAACGCCTACGGCCATCTTCCCTCCAACTACGTCACGAAAAAGGAAGCGCGGCAGGAAGGATGGAGCGGCGGCTCGCTGGAGGACTGTTTCCCCGGCTGCAGCATAGGCGGGGATGTGTTCCAAAACCGGGAGGGCCTACTTCCCAAAGCTTCCGGGCGGATCTATTATGAATGCGACGTCGACGCCGGGGGAAGAGATTCCCGCGGCGCCAAACGGATCGTGTACTCCAACGACGGCCTGATCTACTACAGCGACGACCATTACGACTCCTTCACGCTGCTGTACGGAAAGGAGAACTGAACCATGCGCATATTCATATTAGACGGAAAGGACATGAAAAACCGGGAAAAAGCCTACCGGGTCATCGAGCGGACGCTGGGCTTCCCGGAATGGTTCGGGCATAATCTGGACGCCCTGGCCGACTGCCTTGGCGAGTTGGATACGGAGACGGCGATCGTCTTTGTCAACACGCAGACCTTGTGCGAGAACCTGGGAAGCTACGCAGATAAACTGCTGGCCTGTTTCCGGGAGGTCTCGGAAGCGTTCAACATCATCTATTTGGAAAAAGCGTAAACCCGTCAACACATCCGGCTGCGCAAAGGCGCAAAAAAGCGGGCCCCAGAAGCAAATTTGCGCATAATTTTTGACGTCACCTAAGCAAACGAACGGTTTTGAAATGGAAGCGCACGCAATGAGAGCGTTCCGTGATAACCGGCGCATACAGGAGGTCATTATGGCCATTGAAGCGGTAAAAGAATATTTCTCGAAATATGGGCTGGCCCAACGGGTGCAGGAGTTCGACGTATCCAGCGCCACGGTGGAGCTGGCGGCCCAGGCCCTGGGATGCGAGCCCGGCCGCATCGCCAAGACCCTTTCCTTTCTGGTGGACGGCCAGGCGATCCTGATCGTCGCGGCCGGCGACGTCAGGATCGACAATGCCAAATACAAGGCGCAATTCGGCAAAAAGGCAAAGATGCTTTCCCCCGAAGAAGCGGAAACCCTGGTGGGCCATGCCGTAGGCGGCGTCTGCCCCTTTGCCGTAAAAGAAGGCGTCGCCGTGTATCTGGACCAGTCGCTGAAACGCTTTGACACGGTTTTTCCGGCCTGCGGCAGCAGCAACAGCGCCATCGAGCTGACCATCCCCGAGCTGGAGACCTATTCCGGCTTTGCCGCCTGGGTGGACGTTTGCAAAGACCGGCAGGCTTGAAAAAACGGAGTCGATCGCATAGCCGACTTATACAGCCTCCTACCGCCTTTTTCCTTGCGGCAGGAGGTTTTTTCATATCCCGCCCCGGCTTTGAAAGATTCACAGCTCCGTTTTGCCTTCGGCAACTGGAATTGCACCGGTGCTTGTGCTATACTGATTTCGTTACAAGTTGATTGCCAAAAGGCGTGAACGATGGAACAACCGCCGGGAAAACGCCCCGGACAAAAGGGGCCGGCGGCAAGCGGCCGCGAAAAACCGGCTACACCATATAACGAAAGAAGGAAAAATCATGAAAAGCCCCAAAAACAGCAAATGGTTATTTCTGCTATCGGCTTTTGCCGTTCTTCTCAGCGGCTGCGGCGCGGCTGCGGGAGACGGTGAAAACGCCGCCAATGCCGCTCCTGTGGCCGCCGCGGAATCCGTGGAGGAAGACGGCGTGAAACTCTCCGACGATGCTTCCGGTTTCGTGCTGCTGAGCGAAGCCGTGCCCGACGTTATTCTGGAGATCCGCTACTATTCCACCTACAACTTTGTGGGCGAGCGCATAGACGGCTACGAGGAGCCCCTGGCCTTTCTCACCAAAGAGGCGGCGGCGGCGCTGAAAGAAGCCAGCGACGAGCTGGTGGAACAGGGCTATCGCTTCAAGATATTCGACGCCTACCGCCCGCAAAAAGCGGTCAGCCATTTCATGAACTGGGCGCTGGATCCGGACGATACGCGCATGAAGCAATACTTCTATCCGGAGCTGGATAAGGACGTTTTGTTCCCTCTGGGGTATATCAACGAGCATTCCGGACACAGCCGCGGCAGCACGGTAGATCTGACCCTGTTCGATATGACCACGGAAAAAGAAGTGGATATGGGCGGCACTTTCGACTATTTCGGCGAATTGAGCCATCCGGATTACCGGGGCGTCACCGAGGAACAGTATGCGAACCGCATGCTGCTTAGGGATATCCTGGTCAAACACGGCTTTAAACCCCTGCCGGAAGAATGGTGGCATTTTACGCTGGAAAACGAACCCTACCCGGACACCTACTTCACCTTCCCCGTCAACAGCGATTCATTGAACCGGTAAAAAACGGCTTCCGGCTTTATGGCGCAAGCGCCGGTTCCCCGGCGGACGGCGCTTTTCCGGAAAAGCGGAATATAAAATATCCTACCAGGGAGTGTCGGTATGAAGCTTAAAAAAATCAACGCTGTCCTTTCCCTCCTGGCTGTGCTGACGCTGCTGATCCACATCGGCTACAGCGCCTTTGCCTACTTTACCTTTTATTACAATCCCGCGCTCAAAACCCTGACTTCGCTGCCTTTTATCGTGGTGGTCTGTCTTCATGCCATATGCGGCATGTGCGCGGTTTTTCTGCAAAGCGACGGCGCCCGGCTGGACGTCTACCGAAAACAAAATATGGGTACATTCCTACAGCGGGTCTCCGCCGCGCTGATTTTTCCCTTGCTCATCGTGCACCTGAAAACGTTCACGCTTTTGCAAAGCAGCGCCGCCGGCGGCCAATGGGGCATGTTCGGCCTTTTGCTGTGCCTGCAGGTCGCTTTTTACCTGATCGTTTTTGTCCATGTGGCCGTATCCTTTTCCAAAGCCTGGATCACCCTGGGCCTGCTGACGGACCGGGATAAGCAAAAACGGCTGGACCGGTTGGCCTATATCCTCTGCGCCGTGCTGTTTGTTGTGACCGCCACGGCAGTGGTCCGCGGCCAGCTGCTGATGTTTTTACCCAAATGAGGCGCAATATGAAAGAAGCATTGATCATCGGCAGCGGCATTTCCGGCATGGCCTGCGCCATCCGCTGCGCCGGACAGGGTATCCGGGTGAAGCTTGTTTCCCCATACCCCTCCGAGCAGGCCCAATCCGTTATGGCGGCCGGCGGCATCAACGCCGTTACCGCGGAGCATGAAGCGGGCGACTCTGTCGCCTGTCATATCGAAGACACCCTGAAAGGCGGCGCCTGGCTGGGCGGCAGGAATGCCGTGGCCGGGCTGTGCGCCCATGCGGAAGCGATCATCCGCTACCTGGAAAGCATTGGCACCGTGTTTACGGTAGACGGCTGCGGCCGGCCTATGCTGCGGGCTTTCGGCGGGCAATCTCACAAAAGGACGCATTACTGCGGTTCCGCCACCGGGAAACAAATCGTCTCCGCCCTGGTGATGGAAGCCCGCCGCTATGAAGCGGCGGGGCTGATCAGCCGTGCGCTGCGAAAGCATTTCCATTCCGCGCTGATCCAAGACGGGGTCTGCTATGGCGCGCTGCTGTTCGACGAGAGAAGCCGGGGGCTGGAGGCGGTATTCGCGGACGCGGTGATCCTGGCCACAGGCGGCCAAAACGCCATGTTCGGCAAAACCACCGGCTCCAGCCAATGCGACGGCTATGCGGTGGGAAAGCTTTTCCTCCAGGGCGCTGTGCTGAAAAACCTGGAATTCATACAGTACCATCCCACTACGCTGGAAACCGCCCAGAAGCGGATGCTGATCTCCGAAGCCGTGCGGGGCGAGGGCGGAAGGCTGTTTTACCAAGAAAACGGCCAGCGCATCTATTTCATGGAGGAAAAATACGGCCCCGGCGGCAACCTGATGACCCGGGACGTGGTCTCCCGGGAGATCGATGCGCTGAAACGGCCGGTGTTCCTGGACATTTCCTTTATGGATAAAACGCTGATCGATCAAAGGCTTTCGGAAGTGCGGGATCTTTGCGCAAAGTACAGAGGCGTCGATATCGCCAAAGAACCCATACCCGTGGCCCCATCGGTGCATTTTTTCATGGGCGGTCTGGCGGTGCATTTGAATCACGAGACCAGCATAAAAAACCTTTATGCCGTAGGCGAATGCGCCTCCATGTATCACGGGGCCAACCGCCTGGGCGGGAATTCCCTGCTGGCGGCCATTTACAGCGGCAATGTGGCGGCGGAGGATATCGCCGGCAGGCATTTTGACGGCAAGGCCGGCAGGCATGCCGCTTTTGACGAAACCATCCGCCTTGAGCAGGAACATCTGCGCAAAATGCTGGATTCCCGCAGCCCCTTCGCCGCCATGCATATCCGCGATACCCTGGCGGATATCATGCGGGAGAGCATGAGCATCGTGCGCACGGAGGAAAGCCTGGATAAAGGCATCCGGGACGTGGACTATTATCTCTCGGTGGCGGAGCGTATCCGCTACGACGCCAGCGTATCCGCCTATACCAATTACAGCCTGACAGGCATACTGACCCTGGCCCGCGCCGCCCTGACCTGCGCCAAGGCCCGGAAAGAAAGCCGCGGGGCCCACTACCGGGCGGATCATCCCCAGACGTCGGAAGACTTTGCCGCCGCCACGCTGATCGCCTACGGACAAGGCGGATACCCGGTGACCATGGATAAGGAGAAGGCCTATGAAAATTAAGATACTGCGGCAGCAAGCGCCGGATTCCCCGCCCTATTGGGAAACCTTCGATTATGACGGAACCAGGGATATTTCCGTTGCCGGGCTGCTGGACCGGCTGAATTACAATGACGATATCCTCAACGACGCCGGCGAAAAGACCACCCGGATCGGCTGGGACTGCTCCTGCCTGCAGGGGGTATGCGGCGCATGCGCCATGGTGATCAACGAAAAACCCGCCCTGGCCTGCGAGACCTTCCTCAAGGATATCCCCGGGGAGGAGATACGGCTCCGGCCCCTGCGGAAATTTCCCCTGATCCATGATTTGATCACGGATCGCAGCGTTATCCATGAGAACCTGAAACGCACGAACATGTATATCGGCGCCTTCCAACCGGAAGAAAGCCAGGACCATCTCCATCAGTACGAGGCCGCCAAATGCCTGAAATGCGGACTTTGCCTGGAAGTTTGTCCCAACTATACCAATGGCGGCAGCTTTTTCGGCGCCTTGTTCGCCAATGACTGCTATCTGGTTGCCGCCAGGAACCGGGAAAAGGCCAAGGATATCCGCAAAACCTACGGGGCCCACTTCGGCAGCGGCTGCTCCAAATCCCTTTCCTGCATGGACGTCTGCCCCATGCATATCCCGACCCTTGCCTCCATGGCCAAAATGAATCGCTGAACCCGGCCTTTCCCCGCCTGCCGCTATGCCCGGCGGGACGGTTGCCGTTGGCGGAAGATCCGGATACGGGTATAAGAGATAGTCCCGTATGCAGAAAACGATATAAAACCTAAAAAAGAGAAGTCCTTGCTTTGATATGGAGAGAATCCGCCGCAACGATCCGTGTTATTCCTACGATTGGGAGGCGTTCCGCAGTGCGGAGGAATGGAATCATAAACGGTCAGAGCGCCCTATTTGGAGCAGCAACAAGCCGAACGCTTTTCTTTTTTGAGGCAGGAGTTTATATCCATTGACATCATAGATGGGCTGTCAAATCATTCTTCTGTTATACTTGCAAACCCGGACTTAAAATGCTATAATTAGTCGAAATTTATTTTTTTTAACTTTAAAACCAATAAATTATCGATAATGATAATTATATAAAATTTAGGGTATATGTTTCGCCTGCTTCGTCGGAAACATCAGGCCCCTTCTCCGGCCCAGCCATTATTGGAGCAGATGCAACTTTTGCCCGGCATACCTGATTTACATTGCATTGTTGCTGAAAATCTATAAAAGGCGGTAATTGCGATGGCATTATTCGGAAAAAAAGAAAAAGCGAAAACCTTTTGCCCGGCCTGCGGCATGGAAATGAACGCAGGCATATTCGGAGACAGCAAAGCCGTTGCCGACGGAACGATTTGCGGGAATTGTGAACGGATGCTTCGCGGAAAGTACGATATACAGCGGTACGTAGAGCGAAAGCCTTTTAGCAATGAAATCAAAGAAAAAACGGAAGACCCGCTCCGCGCTATGTCCGTCAGCATGATCCGGGAGCTGATCTCCGAGTTGAAGTCTGCACAGGAAGAGACGCTTTCTGCCTACGGCGCGGCTTACAGTTCCCTTCTAACTGCCGATATGGTCACGATGATCGCGCCAAAACCGCTGGATGTGGGCATAAAATGGGCAAAGGAGCTCAAAAACAAACTTGCGGTTCGCGGACTGGTACAAAAAGGACAATTTGCCAAAGGCGATACGGTGCTGATCCTTCACGAGGATAGCGAAAAAGAGGTAAACGTTCTTCTGATGATCCCCTGCGACGGCGTGACGGATCTGGATTTGGCGCTGAAAACCCATGCGAACAAAAAAGAAGTAACGGAAAACCGCAACGCATGGATGATTCTGGATACAGAAGGAGGCATCAAAGCTGGCAATATAATAGCAAAGAGGTAAACTATGGGATTATTCAACAAGAAAAATGCGGACAAAAGCTGCTCTGTTTGCGGCGGGGAACTTGGGAAAAAACGGCTGGGCGGCGCGGTACGGATATCGGACGGAACCATTTGTGAAAACTGCGCCGTTCTTCTAAGAGGGGATTATCCCCTTGCCCAACAGGTAAGGATTGGCTACGCAACGGGAGCAAGAGTCCGGACAGATGCAGATCCCCTGGCCGGTTTTACTGCGAAATTCATCCGGGAGCTCATCGAAGAAAAATACCGGGAACAGGAAAAAATCCGGGAACAATACCAAACGCTCTATAGGGCCGTACTGACCGTGGACTATGTGGGGATCGCCTCGCCTCGAATCATCAACGCCGGTTTCCTCAGAAGCCACGCCCTTGAAAACAAAGTGATCGTACGCGGCTTTGTTCATTTTGGAACGTTTTCTTCCCGGGATGAGGTTCTTATCCTACATGGCGAGGACCGTATGCCATCGGATATCCTGGACTGCGTCAGATGCTATACCTGCTCTGATCTGATGAATATGGTAAATGAGCAAATCCACTTTTCGCAGGTGGAGGAAGGCGAGAACGCCTGGCTGGTGCTGAATGCGGAAAGCGGCGTCCGGATAAAGGACAAGATCGTGAAGATAGAAACGGAAAGACAATAAACAATATATAAAAACGGAGGATAAAATGATATGTACCCAGTTTCCTGGACACATTGATTTATGACCGAGGCTCAACAGGTGGATGCCATTCTGTACTTTACAGGTGGCATCCATTTTGTTTTTGCCTGGATGCGCTCGTTATTGTAGTAGTCAATATAATCCGCTA
>JAILCQ010000001.1 GCA_024679955.1 Bacillota bacterium
TGAAGAAGATTGCCCGGCAACGCTTTTGCAAGCAGCCGGAAATACAAAAACCCGAGGTCGTTTCCGGCCTCGGGTTTTGGCTGTATAAGGGCAGGCGGGGCGGGAGCCACAGCGCGTTTTGTTCCAAAATTGCGGAAATAAAAAAGTTTGTTTCAAAAGGTAGACTTTTTAAAACAAATATACTATAATGTTTTCGCGTTCGTTTTAGGCAAAAAAAGGCCATGAAAGCCCATAAAAGGCCCTAAAAACCTCGTAAAAACCCCTGCTTTATCCATTTTTTGCTACATATTCGCTTGTTTCAAAAAGTCTACCTTTTGAAACAAACTTTTTTATTTCCGCAATTTTGGAACAAAACGCGCTGCGGCTCCCGCCCCGCCGCCAGGCCCTCTGCCTGCCCTTATGCAACAAAGATCCCGGGCCGGGAAGGGCCTCGGGTTTTTGTATTTCCGGCTGCTTGCAAAAGCGTTGCCGGGCAATCTTCTTCAAATCCCCAAAGCTGCCCTGCGCATGGACAAAACCGCCTGCAGCCGGCTGAATTTTTGGCTTTACATTTGATGTGTTTTCTGTTATATATTATTTGATACAATTAAACAATCCCCGAGCAAAACCGGGCTTTGCCTGCGCTTTGTTTGGGGAAAGGATTTGAAAAGAAGAAGAAAAGGAGAGGAAAAAATGAAAAAAGTATTGCTCGTTTTATTGGCCTTGGCCATGATCGTGGCTTTTGCCGCCTGCAGCACCGACGCCAATGTGGACAATCCGGATGACGGAAACGCCACCGACGATACCAATGCGGAAAGCGCCGGTATCGCTGTGGAAGATATCAAAGTCGGCCATATCCACATCAACGATGAAGCGGAACAGGGATACTCCACCGCGCACATCAACGGTATCAACGGTATGAAAGAAGCTTTGGGCCTCAGCGACGATCAGGTGATCGGCAAATACAATATCAGTGAAGACAGCTCCTGCGCCGACGCCATTCAGGAATTGGTGGAAGCCGGCTGCAATATCATTTTTGCCGACAGCTTCGGTTTTGAAGACTATATGTTGGAAGCCGCCAAGGAATATCCGGATGTACAGTTCTGCCATGCCACCGGTTTCCAGGCGCTGGGCTCCGGTTTGAGCAATTTCCACAACTATTTCGGCAACATTTACGAAGCCCGTTATCTGTGCGGCGTCATCGCCGGTTTGACCACCCAGGACAATAAACTGGGGTATGTTTCCGCCATGCGCAACACCGAATGCATCAGCGGTTTCACCGCCTTCTATCTGGGCGCCAAATCGGTCAACCCCGATGTGACCATGGACGTGATCTTCAACAACACCTGGTTTGACATGACCATCGAAGCCCAATCCGCCCAATCTTTGATCGACCGGGGCTGCGATGTGATTTGCCAACATACCGACTCCACCGCCGTACAATCCACCTGTGAAGCGGGTGGCGTATACTGCATCGGCTACAACACCGATATGAGCGCCGCCGCCCCCAATTATAACCTCTGCTCCGCCGTTTGGGATTGGAGCGCCGTTTATATCTCCGCGGTGCAGGCCGTGCTGGACGGCGAAGAAATCCCCGCCGACTTCTGCGGCGACCTGGCCGACGGTATGGTAAACGTTGTTTATAACGAAGCGGTCATCCCCGCCGAAGCCAAAGCCAAAGCGGAAGAAGTGAAACAGCAGATCATTGACGGCCAGCTGTATCCCTACGTGATCGGCCCCTTCTCCGGCGCCGGCATCAACGCCGCCGGCGAGGAAGTCACCATCGACCTGGCGGAAGGCGAAGAATACCACGAGCCCCAATCCGCTCCCCAATGGGGCTTCATCCTGCCCGGTATCACCATCGTAGAATAAGCGTTTTCCCTGCGCTTTTCGCAACGGCAGCCCGCATGGCGAGTTGCCCGCAGCAAAGGGGAAAAGCAGCCCCGCAATAGCCAAAGGACGCCGCAGCCGCGGCGTCCTTTTCGCATAAAAACACCGCCCTATGCCGGCGTCAGGCACAGGGCGGTGTTTTGTAATCAGAATAGGGGATAAAACCAGGCGGGCTTATTTTTCCCGGGAGGCGATTTTCAAACGCTGATCCCGTTTGAGTATCTGTTTGCGCAGGCGCAGGCTTTTGGGGGTGACTTCCAGCAATTCGTCGTCGGCCAAAAATTCCAGGCATTGCTCCAGGGACATTTTTTTGGCCGGCACCAGGCGCATGGCCTCGTCGGAGCCGGAGGCCCGCATATTGGAGACCTGCTTTTTCTTGCAGACGTTTACGTTGATATCTTCATTTTTTGGGGTCTGGCCCACGATCATGCCTTCGTAGACCTTTTCCCCCGGTTCGATGAACAGCGCGCCCCGTTCCTGGGCGTTGAACAAACCGTAGGTCACCGCCGCGCCGGTTTCCCAGGCCACCAAAGAGCCGCCGCTGCGCTTTTTGATTTTGCCCTTGAATTCCTGGTATTCCAAAAAGCGGGAGCCCATAATGCCTTCGCCCCGGGTATCGGTGAGGAATTCATTGCGGTAACCGAACAGGCCCCGGGAGGGAATGATGAATTTTGCCCGGGTTCGGGTATCGCCAGGGGACATTTCCGTCATCATGCCCTTGCGTTCCCCCATCTTTTCCATCACATGGCGAAAATACTGCTGAGGCACGTCCACATGGAAAATCTCCACCGGTTCATAGATTTTGCCGTCGATGTTTTTGAACAGGACTTTCGGCGGCGAAACGGAAAACTCGTAGCCTTCCCGCCGCATATTTTCAATCAAAATAGACAAATGCATTTCGCCCCGGCCCAAAACCCGGAACGCGTCTGTGGTATCGGTATCGTACACCTTCAAAGACAGATCGCTGAGCAATTCCCGATAGAGCCGGTCCCGCAATTGCCGGGAGGTGACGTATTCGCCCTCCGTGCCGGCAAAGGGGCTGTCGTTGACGGAAAAGGTCATTTCCACCGTGGGCTCGCCCACCTTGACAAAGGGCAGGGGCTGGGGGGCGTCGGCCTGGCACACGGTATCGCCGATATAAATATTCTCCACCCCGGAAAAGCAGGCGATATCCCCGGCTTCCGCCTTGTCGATGGGTATGCGCTTCAGGCCGTCGATGGTAAACAGGCCGCTGATTTTTCCCAAATAACTGCTGTCCGGGTCTTCGAAATTGACGACGGAAACTTCCTGCCCGGCGGTGATCTGCCCGCAATCGATGCGGCCGATGCCGATCCGTCCCACATAGTCGTTGTAGTCCACGGAAGAAACCAGCATTTGCAAGGGCCGTTCCGGATAGGCTACCGGCGGCGGGATATAGCGAAGTATGGTTTCAAATAAAGGATCCAAATTTTCGCCCGGTTCATGGAAATCCAGGGCGGCATATCCGCCCCGGGCGGAGCAATAGAGGATGGGGCAATTGAGCTGCTCTTCGCTGGCATGCAATTCTTCCAATAAATCCAGCACTTCCAGAGCGGCTTCCTCCGGCCGGGCGTCTGGCCGGTCGATTTTATTGACCACCACGATGATTTTATGGTTCAGTTCCAAAGCTTTTTGCAAAACGAATCTGGTTTGCGGCATGGCCCCCTCGAAAGCGTCCACCAAAAGCAAAACGCCGTTGACCATTTTCAAGATGCGCTCCACTTCGCCGGAAAAGTCGGCGTGGCCGGGGGTGTCCACGATGTTGATTTTGATGTCCCGCCAATGGATAGAGGTGTTTTTCGCCAAAATGGTGATGCCTTTTTCCCGCTCCAGGTCATTGCTGTCCATGACCCGTTCGGCAACGCTCTGATTTTTGCGGAAAACGCCGCCTTGGCGCAGCATTTTATCCACCAATGTGGTTTTGCCATGGTCGACATGGGCGACGATGGCAATGTTGCGAATATGAGAAATCTCAGCCAAAGGTATCTCTCCTTAATTGTTTTATGCGATCGATTCTAAGAACACGCGTATGCTTTGCCGGCTTGCGGCAGGCATATGCAGATCACTCGATTTTGATTTTTTTGCTTTTCAAACGGCCGGAAATGAATCCTCTCAATAACGAATACAGCACCGCGCAGACGGGCACGCCGATCAGCATGCCGACGGCGCCCCATAAGCTGCCGCCCACAGTGACCGCAACCAGCACCCAAATGCCCGGCAGGCCCACGGAATCGCCCACCACCCGCGGGTAGATGACATTGCTTTCCACCTGCTGCAGGGCGATGATGAACAGCACGAACCACAGGGCTTTCCAGGGATTGACCAGCAGTATCATCAAAGCGCCCACGCCGGTGCCGATAAAAGCGCCGAAAACGGGGATCAGGGCGGTAACGGCAATGAGAGATGAAATCAGCAAGGCATAGGGCATGCTGAAAATGCGCATGCCTATATAGCACAGACAGCCCAGGATCAAAGCTTCGGTGCATTGCCCCCGCACGAAATTGGAAAAGACGTCATTGGACAAAGCCAATACGCGGATCAGCTTGTCGGTAACCTTTTGGGGCAGGCAGGCATAGGCCAGACGCTTGGCTTGCCGGCAGATGGTCTCCTTGGCCGCCAGCAAATAGATGGCGAAAGCAAAGCCCATGATCGTGCGGAAGAGGGCGCTGACCACATTGCTGGTATAGAAAATGGTGGCGCTGATGACGCTGCCGCTGTTATCCTGCATTTTGTTGATGATTTTATTGCCGATCTCCGACCAATCGATATTGAATCCGTTGTTGAAATACTCGCCGCCGATGTGATACTGCTCCGACAGATTCTGCAAGGTTTGGGATAAAGCCTCGATTTGACCGGGCAGATCCTTTGCCAAAGCGATGATGGTGACCCGCAGCTCCGGCCAAATCAGCAGTGCGAACACAATAAAGATGGACAAAACGAAAAGGACGCTGACGATCAGGCAAAGCGGCCGGCGCAGCTTATCGGCGACAGGGTGTTTTTGACAAAGCTTATGCACGACTTTGGTCTCCAAAAAGCGCATAGGCAGATTGAAGATGAAGGCCAGGCATAAGCCGAGGATAAAGGGGAACAGCACGCTGAAGCAGGATCTCAGAAAGAATTTGAAACCGCTGAGATTCTGCAGCAGCGCGTTAAACAGTATGGCGGCAAATACCATGCCCAATATGATGAGTATGTTGCGTTTCGTGAAGAATTCCAAATCTCTATCCTCCGGCCGGGACATCATCAATTAATAATATATTATATCATGCTTCTCTATCGGATACCAGCATTTCCGGGTATAAAAAACACTCTCTCCGGCAATACTTATGGCATACCGCTAAAACCTCGGGAGGGAGCGATTTGCTCAATAAAGTTGAGATTTGCGGAGTAAATACGTCAAAATTGCCGGTTTTATCCAATGAAAGGACGGCGGAATTGTTTGCAGCCGCCCAATCCGGCGACCGGGCCGCCAGGGAGGAGTTGATTTCCGGTAATCTGCGCTTGGTATTAAGCGTATTGCAAAGATTCCATAATAGAGGGGAAAACGCAGATGATTTGTTCCAGGTGGGATGCATCGGTTTGATAAAAGCCATAGATAATTTTGATCTCAGTCAGAATGTTCGCTTGTCTACCTATGCGGTGCCCATGATCATCGGCGAGATTCGCCGCTATTTGCGGGACAACAATCCCATTCGGGTTTCCCGCTCTTTGCGGGATGTGGCCTATCGGGCTTTGCAGGCCAGGGATCGATTGACTGCGGACAGCGGCAGGGAACCGACGCTGAAAGAGATCGCCGAGGCCATAGATCTGCCCCAGGAAAATGTCATTTTTGCTCTGGACGCCATCGCCGACCCCATTTCCTTATACGAACCGGCCTATCATGATAACAGCGGCGACCCATTGTATGTGATGGATCAGGTCAGCGACCACAAGACCACGGAAAAGAAATGGTTGGACAATATCAATATCAAGGAAGGATTGGCCAGATTAAGCGAAAGAGAAAAAAAAATACTCAACCTGCGTTTTTTTATCGGCAAAACCCAGGTCGAGGTGGCGGAAGAAATCGGCATTTCCCAGGCGCAGATTTCCCGCCTGGAGAAAAACGCTTTGCTGCAATTGCGGAAATATATGCAGTAAACGGCATTCCGGCGAAAAGCATATGAATCAAAAAGCGTATTATATATAGGAAAGAGGGCTTTATGAGAAAATTTTCCGGATTCACCTGGCGCAAGGCCATAGGCTGCGGCTTGTTTTTGATCGGTTTGTGCGGCTGCATCGGCTATGCCTGCTTATCCCAGGATACGGTTCTGTTCCGACACGGCGAGGCAGGGGACAAGCCTTTGCGCCTGCATGTGTTGGCCGACAGCGACAGCCTGTACGATCAGCAAGTGAAATTGGCCGCCAAGGATTTTGTGGTGGACTATTTGAGCGACGCTTTGTCGGGGGCCGGCTCCAAGGAAGAGGCGATGCGAACCCTGGAAGGCATGCTGCCCCAATTGACCGCCGCCTGCAATGATTTTGTGGGGCGGCAAGCCGGTTATTCCGTAGGCATAAGCCTGGTCAAAGACGATTTCCCCCAAATTGATTATGACGGTTTGGTGTTGGCCGCCGGGGAATACGATGCTTTGCGGGTGGTCCTGGGCAGCGGCCATGGCCACAATTGGTGGTGTGTACTGTTCCCGCCGCTGTGCTTTGTGGACGTGGCCGGGGAATACGACCCCCAGGCGGTGGCCGCAGTGGCGGCCATGGACGACGGCGCCGGCAGCCGCCTGGTGACGGTCAAATGGAAGCTTTGGCAGCTGTGGAACGGCCGCAGAGCCGGATAAAGACGGTTCAGGCAAAACCGTCGTCGCCGTACAAAGGATTGGCAAAGGCGGCGGGCAGGGCGGAATCCTGTTCATGCCTGTCGTTTTCCCCGTAGCCGCTGAAGAAAAAGCCGTTTTTGTTCTTTTTCTGATCCACCGGCATGGACGTATCCTTTTCCACCAGGATCACGTCTATGCCGACTTTTTTTATCCTCGACCAGGGGATGATCACATCCTCATAATTGCTTTTGCCGAAAAAGCCCAGCCTGCCTTCGCCGGGGATGATCAGCGCGTTGATGAAGCCTTCCTCCGCGTTGATATCCACGTCCCGGATACAGCCCAGCCTTTTGCCGTCGCCGCTGTTGATCACGTCTTTGTGCCGCAGATCCGATATGCGAATCATCGTTTCCACCTCCCATACAGCCTATGATTTCCCTGGGCCGCTTATTACCGGAAAACCTGTCCCATGCCGGCGCAAAAATATGGTATACTTGCTAATAAGGCATATGTTATGCATTCTTATGAATCCGGGATATACGGTCTTTCGCGCCTTTACCCGGTAAAGCAGAGAAGGGGACGGCTATGCAAACCATCGATCAAGCGTTGGATAAGCTGAAACGGTCCAAATTCCGCGCCGGCTTTTATCTGAGCCAAAAAGACAAAGCGTATATAGAAGAAAAAGGGGAAGAAACGATACGCCGCCACGCGGAGGATTTTGTCCGGCAGAAGCTGGCCCCCGCGGAGCCGCCAAACGACGGCCGGCAGACGCCTATGCGCGGGCATCCGGTATTTAAGGCCATGCATGCCACCGCCTGCTGCTGCCGGGGTTGCCTGGAAAAATGGTACAGGGTGCCGCAGCATCGTTGCCTGACGGAGGAAGAGCAGCAGAGAATCGTCAACCTGCTGATGGCCTGGATCGAAAGAAACCGCCGGGATTAAAGGCAAAAGCGGCCGGCCACCATGAGCATTTTCTGCCCGGCGGACGCTTGCATTTGTTTTGCTCCTTTTGTATAATAAAGATATCCCATATTGCATAAGGGGGACGGCGTATGAAATGCGTATTTTGCGGTTATGAGGATTCCCGCGTGTTGGATTCCCGCCCGGTGGAAGAGGGACGGGCCATTCGCCGCCGCCGGGAATGCCTGCGCTGCGCCAAACGTTTCACCACCTACGAAAGGGTAGAGGAATTGCCGCTGATCGTGGTGAAAAGCGATAACCGCCGGGAAGTATTCGACGGGAACAAGATTTTGAACGGCTTGATCAAAGCCTGCGACAAACGCTCCGTGCCCTTGTCTGTTTTGGAAAATATGGTGGCGGATATCGAAAGGGACTTGCGCAACAACCTGGAACGGGAAGTGCCGTCGAAATTGATCGGCGAAAAAGTGATGGATCGCTTGCGCAGCGTCGATCAGGTGGCTTACGTCCGTTTCGCCAGCGTGTACCGGAATTTTGAAGATATTTCCACCTTTATTGAAGAAATCCATAAATTGCAAACCGAAAACAACGACGGTTGACCGTTGCGTTCTTTTGCCGTCCCAGGTATCAGAAAATGCGGCGGCTGTGCCGCCGTTTTATTCTAGGAGAATGTCCGTGCTTCTCGTAGAATTTGCTTTTTGTTGCAAAGCCAGG
Source organism: Bacillota bacterium (assembly GCA_024679955.1). Taxonomy (GTDB): domain Bacteria; phylum Bacillota; class Dehalobacteriia; order UBA4068; family UBA4068; genus JAILCQ01. The sequence continues at coordinate 8,322 of JAILCQ010000001.1, forward strand.
GCCCCGGGCCCGGATAGTGATGGTGAATTGGCTGTATGACGGAGCATCAAAGAAAAAGGCCCTCCAAAAACAAAAAGAAATTCAAAACCGACAAGCTTGCCGTGGCCATCCTGGCGATCGTGGCGATCGCTTTGGCTGCCAAGCTGATCGTGACCTTGATCGACCGCCCTTTGGATTTGGTGCAGGTGGAAAACGTCGCCGTATATCCCAATATCCCGGGGGAGGCCGTTACCCTGCGCTCTGAATATGTGGCGACCGCGCCCCAGGCAGGGGTGTTTACGCCCAGCCTCGAGCCGGGCCAACGGGTGAAAAAAGACAGCGTCCTGGGCTCTGTGCAGACCGGCGATACCGACGCGCCGGGCCCTTCCGTGCCGGTTTACAGTCCCGCCGGCGGCGTGGTTTTTTATCAGCTGGACGGTTGGGAGGATACGCTGCGTCCGGGCTCGGAGGAACCGCTGGATTGGCTGCAGCTTTTGGAATGGATGCGCCAGCGGTATGCCGGCGGCGCTGAGGGAAATGCCGGCGCCGGTCAGGAAGAAGCCAACGCCGGGGCGGCGGAAAACGGCGACGTGCCCAATATGTCCGCCAGACGTCCGGTGGCTCGCATCGTGGATAATCTATTGGATTTCCAAATCTTTTTTTATGCCGGGGAAAACGACGTTACGGCCATGGAAGAAGGCCGGCAGGTGATGATCCGCTGGGATAAAAAGGAAGAGGATAACGAAATCGAAGACGCCATGACCCCGGCCACAATAATCGAAAAAGGCGATTTACAGGATGGTTCGTCCTTTGTGCTGCTGTCTGTATCCTCCGCCGAAGACCGGCTGTTCAGCCAAAGATACGCTCTTTGCCAATTGGCGGCCGAAGAATTGCATGGTCTGACCGTGCCGGTTTCCGCCGTGTTCCAGGAGGACGCCAAATCGTATGTATATATTCGTAAGAAAAACTATGTGACCCGGCGGGAAGTGGACGTCGTCTATCGTGACGAAGAGATCGCCATGGTGGAAGGGTTGAGCGCTACGGATTTTGTGGTGGCCAACCCGGGAGCCGCCAGGGAAGGCAAGCAAATCGATTAGAATAGGTTTTTATTATCCATATACGGGGAGTGTTGATATGGGAATTGCCGAGAATATCAAAATGATACAACAGGAGATCAAAGCCGCCCAGAGCCGCAGTCCCCACGCTGCGGACGATGTGCTGCTGCTGGCGGTAAGCAAAACCAGAGACGTGGAGATGATCCGGGAAGCCATGGCCGCCGGGCTGCAGGATTTCGGCGAGAACAAGGTACAGGAATGGATGGGCAAATATGAAGCCCTGCCGCAGGTCAATTGGCATTTGATCGGCCATCTGCAAACCAATAAAGTAAAATATTTAATAGGTAAAACCAAATTGATCCATTCTTTGGACAGCGTTCCCCTGGCGGCGGAAATCGAAAAGCGTTCCCTGCAGGCCCAGGTGGAAACCGATGTTTTGGTCCAGGTCAATATCGCGGAGGAAGACAGCAAATCCGGTCTGTTGGTTCCGGAGTTATCCGCTTTTTTGGATAAAATGGCGGATTTTCCCCATGTGAAAGTGAAAGGTTTGATGACCATCGGCCCCAATGTGACCGACACCGGGCAGATCCGCCCGGTATTTGCCGAATTGAGACGCCTGTTTCTGCAGGAAAAGGCCAGGGCCCTGCCTCATTGCCAGTGGCTGTACCTATCCATGGGCATGAGTTATGATTACAGTATCGCCGTGGAAGAAGGGGCCAATATCGTTCGCGTGGGCAGCAGTATTTTCGGCCCGCGGCTATATTTATGAAGGAATTAAACGATAAAAATAGAAATTATACAGATGAACGTGGTTAACGTTAGATTTATAACGGCGATGTCCGAAAAAAGGAGAGACAAAATATGAGCGGCTTCTTAGATAAAATGGGCGGATTCTTTTTTAAAGATGAAGAAAGCTTTGAACCCGAGGAAGAAAGAGAAGAAACCGTCGCCAATACCAATGCATGGCGGGAACCGGAAGTCAAAAAACCTGTCAAAAGAACCAATTTGATCAGCGTCCCCACCCGGAACGCCAAAGCCGATCCCGGCCTTATGGAAATGGTTTTGATCAAAGCCACCTCCTACGACGATATGCAGGAAATCGCCAAGCATATCAAAGAACGCAAGGTAGCGGTGGTGAATTTTGAAGATATGGATAAAGATATCGCCCAAAGAATGGTCGACTTTTTATCCGGCGCCACCTTCGCTTTGGACGGCGTGCCCCGCAAAGTATCCGGCGGCACCTTCATTTTCAGCTCCTCCAGCGTAGGCATGGTGGGACAAATCATGGAAAAAGGCGAAGAAACGGAAAACGGCGCCGGCGACGATATGCCGCACACCCCCGATCAATGGTTTAAGGATCAATCCTAGAGAGGGTAGTATGGCCTATACGTTATACACGATCGTCCGAACCGTATTTCGCGTGTACTATCTTTTGCTTTTGGCAAGGATTCTTTTGTCTTGGATGCCGATCGGCAGGAATACCGTCACCGGCTTTATTTACGATGTGACGGAGCCTTTTTTGGCTTTTTTCCGCCGTCTTATCCCCATAAGGACCGGCATGATCGATTTCTCGCCGATATTTGCTTTTATCGCCTTGGGGATCATGGAAAACATTATCGTTCGTTTGTTTTTTCTGTTTTAGTTTTGTTTGGATTTGGTTTTTGCGTATTTGCTATTATGCCGGTATTTTGCGGCGAAAGCATAATTTGTCGTTTAAAAGGAGTGTACAATAACGGTAATGCAGGATAAGCAGGATAAGCAGGATAAGGGTGTAAACGCTGTTAACAATAAAGAACAAGAATACGGCAAAACCTTGAATTTGCCGCAAACGGATTTCCCCATGCGGGGCAATTTGCCGCAAAAAGAACCGGAAACATTGGCTAAATGGCAGGAAATGGATATATACCGCCTGGTACAGGAGAAAAACGCCGGCAAGCCCAAGTTCATTTTGCACGACGGCCCGCCCTATGCCAATGGGGATATTCATTTGGGCCATGCTTTGAACAAAGTGCTGAAAGACATGGTGGTAAAATACAAAGCCATGACCGGTTTTTCCGCGCCCTATGTGCCGGGATGGGATACCCACGGTTTGCCCATCGAGCAAAAGGCCATCAAAGATTTGGGGCTGAACCGGGACAAGGTCAGCAAGGTGGAATTCCGGGAGCACTGCAAAGGCTACGCCACCAAATATGTGAATCTGCAAAGCGAAGAATTTCAACGTCTGGGCGTTACCGCGGACTGGCAGCACCCTTACTATACCTTGATGCCGGACTATGAAGCCATTCAGTTGGCGGCCTTTGGCGAAATGGCCAAAAAAGGCTACATCTTCAAGGGCTTGAAGCCTGTGTATTGGTGCCCTTCCTGCGAGACCGCCTTGGCGGAAGCGGAGATTCAATACGAAGAGCATAAATCCGCCTCCATCCATGTGAAATTCCAGGTGAAAGACGGCAAAAATATTTTGCCGGAAGACGCCTATATCGTCATTTGGACCACCACCCCCTGGACCATACCGTCCAATCTGGCGATTTGCCTGCATCCGGACTTTACCTATGCGTTGCTGGCGATCCGCGGCGAAAAATGGTTGGTCGCCAAAGACATGATCGATTTCTTCCTGAAAGAGGCGGAATTGAGCGGCGAACCCTATGAAATCACCGGCGAATACCGGGGCCGTGACCTGGAATATATCGTGTGCCGCCATCCTTTGTTCGACCGGGATTCCCTGGTGATTTTAGGCGAGCACGTTACCCTGGACGCCGGTACCGGCTGCGTACACACCGCGCCGGGCCATGGCGCCGACGACTTTGTGGTGGGCAAAAAATACGGTCTGGATGTTTTCTCGCCCCTGGATGATCAGGGCCGTTTTACGGAGGAAGCCGGGCCCTTTGCCGGTATGGACACCAATGCCGGCAATAAAGCGGTGTGCCAGGCCTTGGAGGATTGCGGCGCTTTGGTGCATTTCCAAATGTTCACCCACCAATATCCCCATTGCTGGCGCTGTCATACGCCGATCCTCTTTCGGGCTACCGAGCAATGGTTCGCCTCCATTGAGGGCTTCCGCGAAGACGCCCTGGCCGCCATCGAAAACATCAAATTCATCCCCGCCTGGGGCAAAGACCGTATCCACAATATGGTGCAGGATCGGGGCGATTGGTGCATTTCCCGGCAGCGTACCTGGGGCATGCCCATACCCATCTTCTATTGCGAGGATTGCGGAGAATATATCATCAACGACGATACCATTGCCCATTTGCAGAAAATATTCAAAGTCCACGGCTCTTCCGCCTGGTTCGGCATGTCTACCGAAGAGCTGCTGCCGGCAGGATACCGCTGCCCCCATTGCGGCGGCAACCGTTTCCGCCAGGAGACCGATACCATGGACGTATGGTTCGACAGCGGCAGCAGCCACTTTGCCGTGTTGGAAAACAAAGAGCATTGGCCGGATCTGAGCTGGCCGGCGGATCTGTATCTGGAAGGTTCCGATCAGCACCGGGGCTGGTTCAATTCCTCTTTGCTGATTTCCATGGCCAACCGGGGCGTGCCCCCGTACCGTCAGGTGCTGACCCATGGCTTCCTGGTAGATGAAGAAGGGAAAAAACAGTCCAAGTCTTTGGGCAATACCATCAGCCCCCAGGATATCATCAAAAATATGGGCGCGGACGTTCTGCGCCTGTGGGTATCTTCCACCGATTATCGTTCCGATATTGCCAATTCTCAGGGCATTTTCAAACAAATCGGCGAATCCTACCGCAAGATCCGCAACACCGTCCGCTATCTGTTGGGGAATATTTATGACTTTGACATCGACCGCGATATCGTTCCTTTCGCGGAAATGAGCGAATTGGATCAATGGGCGATGATCACCCTGAACAAGCTGGTGGGGAAAGTATTGCGGGCCTATGAGGAATACGAATTCCACGTGGTCTATCACTCGATCCACAAGTTCTGCGTTTTGGATATGAGCGCCTTTTATCTGGACGTGGTCAAGGATACGCTGTATGCGGAAAAAGCCGATTCCCCCAAACGGCGCAGCGTGCAAACGGCCTTGTATCATATCCTGACTACCTTGACCAAATTGCTGACGCCCATTCTGGCGTATACCACGGAAGAGATTTATTCCTATATGCCGAAAGCGGCGGACGCGCCGGTATCCGTGCAGCTTTTGGATATGCCGGTTTATGATGAAACGATGAACGATCCGCAAATGGAGGCCAAGTGGGAAAGCTTTATGGCCGTTCGCGACGCCATTGCCAAAGAGCTGGAAAACGCCCGCCGGGAAAAACGCATCGGCCATTCCCTGGACGCTCTGGTGCAACTGGAGGCCGGCGGTGATACCTTTGCTTTGCTGAACAGCATGAAAGCCGATTTGCCCCGTCTGCTCATCGTCTCGCAAGTGGAATTGACGGAAAGCCCCGCCGCCGGGGAAGACGCCCTGACGGTTCGCGTTGAACCCGCCAAAGGCAAGAAATGCGCCAGATGCTGGATCTACAGCGAAAGCGTAGGCGCCGACGGAACGCAATTGTGCGAACGCTGCCGCCAGGCGCTGGCATGAAACGCGGCATTACGCTATTGCGATGAAATGCGCGAGCGAAAATTTCCATGTAAAATTTAAAAAAAATATAGAATCTGTATCCAAAAATGCAGGAAAAAAGAAGAGGGTGCAGAATTCTTAATATGTCCAAAAGCGTTTTTTTATAGAATGCAAAGTACAATATAATTATTTGGGAGGTTTGTTTGAATGGCGAACTTTAGTGGTAAACCCGCTCAGGCAGCACTGGACAAATTCAAAAACCGCAACATCATGGATATCTCCAGTCTGAGCAAGGAAGACTTGCAAACGATTATGCAAACGGCCGCTTATTATGATCAGGCCCTTGCGGAACACAAACGTCTTTATGACATGGACGGCAAAATCATGGCTGCTCTGTTCTTTGAACCCTCTACCCGTACCCGGTTGTCCTTTGAATCGGCTATGGAACGTTTGGGCGGCAAAGTAATTACCGTTACCGAAACCCCCGCTGCGCAGACTTCTTCCACCGCCAAAGGCGAAACCCTTTACGATTCCATCCGTGTCGTCAACTACTATGTCGACGTTATTGCTTGCCGTTCCCCGATCAAAGGCGCTCGTTTTGAAATCGAACGTGCGGCGACCGTTCCTTACATCAACGGCGGCGACGGTTCCGGCGAACATCCCACCCAAGCTTTGTTAGACGTTTACACCATTTACAAAGAAAAAGGCGGCTTGGACGGTTGGACCTACGCGATTTGCGGCGATTTGAAATATGGTCGCGCGCCCCACTCCCTGTTGGACGCCCTGTGCAAATTTGACGTCAAAAAGATCATCCTGGCTTCTCCTGAAGAATTGCGTATGCCTCGCGAAAATATCGACAAGATCAAAGACCTGGGCATCGAAATCGAAGAATGCTTCGATCTGGACTATGCGGCCAAAAACGCCGATGTTATCTACATGACCAGAGTTCAGAGAGAACGTTTCTCCAGCGTAGAAGAATATGAACGGAACAAGAACATCTTCATCATGACCCAACGCCATGTTGATATGTTCAAAGAAGGCGCGATCATCCTTCATCCGCTGCCGAGAGTCAATGAAATCGCAGTGGAAGTCGACGATTATCCGGGCGCTGCTTACTTCCGTCAAGCGGGTAACGGCGTTCCCACCAGAATGGCTTTGTTGGCCCTGGTCACCGGTAGCGTTAAATAATTTCGTATTTGGATGGAGGGTGAGCAATCCATTGCTCACCCTCTTTTTTCATATCCGGCGGCAGCTTTACGGCGGGGACGAAATCCTTTCATAATTCCCGGCAAGCGGCGAATACTATCCTGCAAAGAAGCGGAAGGAGATTCCTATGACAGATACACCTTTGCCACGCCGGCGTGTAAAAGCCTGTTCTTGCAGGCCGGAACAAACAGAGGAGAGGCGATTTGCCGGCCGGCGGCGGGCGACAGCCGCGCCCGGGTCCCGCAGCGCTGATAAGACCCTGGCGATAAGCGGCGAAGACGCGGAAAAAATCAACGCTTTGGCCAATTTTCTGCGCAGGATCCGCTTTGAGGACTATTTGTCCTATGCGGCCCGTCCGGGAAGAGCGATACTTTCCAACCTTTTGGCGGGGATGGCCAAAGGCTTCGGCTTTGCCATCGGTTTTTCTGTGTTGGCCTTCATCGCTTTTTATATCCTGCGCAAACTGAACGTGCTGCAATTGCCCTATATCGGCGATTTTATAGCCGATCTATTGCAGTATATCGAATCCGTAAAGCAGGTGAATCTTTACTAAGGAGCAAATATGTTCTGGTTGATCGTATTGTTTTGTATCGGTTTGGACCAGCTTACCAAATATTTGGTGGTCAGCCATATGACTTTGGGACAAAGCATACCCGTTATCCCCAATGTTTTGCATATCACCTATGTGCTGAACGAAGGGGCCAGCTTTTCCATGCTGCAGGGGCAAAAATGGCTGTTTCTCGTGATCACCCTGGCGGTTTTGATCGCCATATGCTGCCTGCTGCGAAAGATCCCCAAAGAGGAGAAATGGCTGCGTTGGTCCATGGCCGTTTTTGTCGGCGGCATGTTGGGCAATTTTATCGACCGGCTGCGGCAGGGGGCGGTCATCGATTTTATCGATATACGCGTTTTTCCCATTTGGAATGTGGCGGACAGCCTACTGGTGCTGTCGGTGATCGCCATTGCCATCCTCGTTTTGCGAACGGAGACAAAAAGGAAACAAAAACCATGACGGATACCACCTATACCATGATTGTGGACGGGCCGGAAAGCGGCTGCCGTTTGGATAAATACGTATCGGATCATTTGCCGGAGATATCCCGCAGCCGGGTGCAAAGCTTGATCAAGGAAAATCTGGTTTTGGTCAATCAGGCGCCGGCCAAGGCCAGCCAAAAACTGGAAGCCGGCGATGAGATCCGCTGCACAGTGCCGCCGGAACGGGAAATCCTGGTGCAGGCGCAAAATATCCCTTTGGACATCGTCTATGAGGACGCGGATTTGATCGTGGTCAATAAGCCCCAGGGCATGGTGGTGCATCCCGCCGCCGGGCATGAAGAGGATACGCTGGTAAACGCTTTGTTATACCATTGCGGCGATTTGTCCGGCATCAACGGCATGCTGCGGCCGGGCATCGTCCATCGTATAGACAAAGACACTTCCGGTTTATTGGTGGCCGCCAAAAACGATTTGGCGCATATGGGGCTGAGCCAACAGTGGCAGGGACATCATATTACCCGGGTCTATCAGGCCCTGCTCCATGGTCAGGTGGCCGTGGCCGGAGGAACGGTGGACGCGCCCATCGGCCGGCATCCCATAGACAGAAAAAAAATGGCGGTGGAGCCCAAGCATGGACGGCCGGCGGTCACCCATTATCGGGTGCTGCGCCGCTATGCCGGGTATACCCATGCGGAGCTGCGGCTGGAAACCGGACGCACCCATCAGATACGGGTGCATATGGCTTATTTGGGCCATCCGGTGGCGGGGGACCCTCTGTACGGCCCCAAGAAAAATCCTTTGGGCGTTGCCGGACAGGTTTTGCATGCCCAGGTATTGGGCTTTCGCCATCCCCGCAGCGGCCAATATATGGAATTTACCAGCCCGCTTCCCGCATATTTTCAGGATTTGTTGAACCGTTTGCAGCAGGGGGAAGAAAGATGAATCAACAGCAGCCCGAAACCTATGTCCCGGATGAAACAGATGCCTTTTGCCGCAGCCGTATCTTGCTGGGGGAGACTGTGTTGCGCCGCTTGCAGGCGGCCCGGGTATGCGTATGCGGTTTGGGCGGGGTCGGCTCCTATGTGGCCGAGGCTTTGGCCCGGGGCGGCGTGGGCCACATCCGCCTGATCGATTGCGACGTGGTGGCGGCCAGCAATATCAACCGGCAGCTCTGCGCTTTGACCTCCAGCGTGGGCCGGTTGAAAACCGCGGTGGTGGCGGAGCGTTTGGCGCAGATACATCCGCAGACGGAAATCGAACGGCAGGAGGTCTTTATCCGGCCGGAAAACGCCGCCGGCCTCATTGCCGGCTGTGATTATGTGTTGGACGCCATTGATTTTTTGCCCGGCAAAATCGGCCTGATCGCGGAAAGCGGCAAATCGTCCATTCCCATCGTATCGGCCATGGGCGCGGCAAACCGCCTGCACCCGGAAAAACTGCGTTTGGCGGATATTAGCCAAACCCATACCTGCCCCTTGGCGCGGGTTATGCGCCGGGAACTGAAAAAGCAGGGGATCGTCAAAGGCGTGCCGGTGGTTTTCAGCGAGGAAATACCGCAAAAAACCGGCGGCGACGGCGCGCCCCTGGGCAGCGTTTCTTTTGTGCCTGGGGCCATGGGCTTGATCATGGCCGGTAAAGCCATACGGGATATCGGCGGAATCGAGGATTGAATATGGATTTGTTTGAACAAGCGGCTGCGGCCAAACAGGCGGCCAACGCGCCTTTGGCGGCGCGGATGCGGCCGGAAACCTTAGACGAATTGGTGGGACAGGAAGAGATCGTGGGCAAGGGACGGCTGCTGCGCCGCTCCATCGAAGCGGACCGGCTGACGTCCTTGATTTTCTACGGCCCGCCCGGCTGCGGCAAAACCACTTTGGCCCATATCATCGCCGGCAGCACCGCCTGCCGTTACCGGCAATTGTCGGCGGTTACCGCCGGCGTGGCCGATATTCGCCAGGTACTGAAAGACGCCGCCGATGATCTAAAACTGTACGGGCAAAGAACGTTGCTGTTCATCGATGAGATCCACCGTTTCAACAAAGGCCAGCAGGACGCCCTGTTGCCGGCGGTGGAAAACGGCCTGATCATTCTCATCGGCGCCACCACGGAGAATCCCTATTTTGAAGTAAACGGGGCCTTACTATCCCGTTCGCGGATTTTCAAACTGCAGCCTTTGCAGCCGGCGCATATCATGACCCTGCTGAAACGGGCCATCGATTCCCCCAAGGGCTTGGCCGCTTATCATGTCGTTGTAGAGGAAGACGCCCTGAAGCATTGGGCTACCCTGGCGGCGGGAGACGCCCGCACGGCCTACAATGCTTTGGAATTGGCGGTTTTGAGCACCGATCCGGACGCCGGCGGCGTGCGCCGCATCGATTTGGCCATCGCGGAGGAAAGCATACAAAGCCGCAGCATCAGCTATGACAAAGACGGCGATTGGCATTATGATGTGATCTCCGCCTTTATCAAGAGCATGCGAGGCTCCGACCCGGACGCGGTTTTGCATTGGCTGGCCCGCATGGTGGGCGCAGGAGAAAAGCCGGAATTCATCGCCCGGCGTATCGTCATTTGCGCGGCGGAGGACGTGGGTCTGGCCGATCCCATGGCCCTGACGGTGGCCATGTCCGCAGCCCAGGCCGTGCACTTTGTGGGCTGGCCGGAAGCGCGCATCCCTCTGGCCGAGGCGGCGGTATATGTGGCCTGCGCGCCCAAGTCCAACGCCGCCTATATGGGATTGGAAGCGGCCCGGGCCGATTTGTCGGCCGCCCCCTTTGCCGGCGTGCCCATACATTTGCGGGACGCCAACTATGAAGGGGCGAAACGCCTGGGCCATGGCGTGGGCTATAAATACCCTCACGATTATCCCCAGAATTATGTGCCGCAGCAGTATTTGCCGGAGGGCTTTGAAGATAAAGTTTATTACCGTCCCACGGAAAACGGCCGGGAAGCCCGGATCAAAGAACGATTGTCGGAATTAAGAGAAGGAACGGATAAAGAGAAAAATAAAAAGTAAAAATATTGACAAATCCTTATGCAGGTGATATTATTATCCAAGTGATTTAATGGGGATTAGCTGATTATTTGTATCAGCGACACGGGACTTGGCCCGCTTTTAGGAAAGGGAGAAAAAAAAATGTATAATGAAACGGTATTGGATCACTTTAATAATCCGCGCAACGTGGGCGAAAGCAGCAAAAAAGACGGCGTAGGCCAGATCTCCAGCCCGGTTTGCGGCGATACCACGTTTATCTATTTGGATGTGGAAGACGGTGTGATTAAAGACGTCAAATTTAAAACCTTCGGCTGCGCGGCGGCCATCGCTTCCTCCAGTATGCTGACCACTATGGCGGTGGGCAAAACTTTGGAAGAAGCCAAAAAAATCACCAACGAACAAATCGTGGAAGCCTTGGGCGGTTTGCCGGAAGTGAAAATCCATTGCTCCGTTTTGGCGGCTGACGCCTTGCGGGCGGCCATCGAGGATTATGAGTCGAAACATCAAGGCTGAGTTTTTTTCATTCGCCTATCAGCAAAAGCGGGAGTATACTCCCGCTTTTTTCAATAATAATATATGTATGTGAGGTTTTGTTCGTATGAAAAAAAAGGTGTTGGCGGCCATGAGCGGCGGCGTGGACAGCGGCATGACGGCCCTGCTGCTGCAAAAGCAGGGCTATGAAGTGGAAGGCGCTACCTTTGTCAACGGCTACGGCGCGCCGGCGGAAGCAGCGGCCCGTCTGGCCGGGGAAATGGGCCTCAAGCACCATGTCGTCGATATCCGCGCCCGCTTTGCCAAAGAAGTGATCGAACCTTTTGTGGCCGCATATATGCAGGGCAATACGCCAAACCCTTGCATCGTATGCAATCAAAAAATAAAATTCAGCGTTTTTCTGCCCTTGATGGAGGAGACCGGCGCGGACTATTTTGCCACCGGCCATTATGTACGGAAGATAGAAAGGGATGGCTGCTGCTATTTGGCAAAAGCGGCGGATACGCATAAGGATCAGTCATACTTTTTATATGCCGTTCCCCAGTCCGTATTGACCAGGTGCCTATTCCCTTTGGGGGCCTATACCAAGGCGGAGATCCGCGATTTGGCGGCGGCGGCCGGTTTGAGCGCAGCCCGGCAAAAAGACAGCCAGGATATTTGCTTCATTCAGGACGATTACCGGGAGCTGCTGCGGCAAAAGGCCGGAGCGGCCTTCCGGCCGGGACCCATCGTCGATGAAAACGGCAATGTGGTGGGCCGGCATCAGGGGTTGGCCAATTATACTCTGGGCCAAAGACGGGGCGTGCCGGTGGCTTTGGGCTACCCCGCCTATGTGACCGGGTTGGATACGGCCGGCAATACGCTGCATCTGGGCCTCAAGGAAGCCACCTACAGCAACCGCATCCGCCTGCGGGATACGGTGTTTTTCGGCGATTACCGCCGGCAAATGCCCTTGGACGCCCAGGTGAAAGTGCGCTATAAATCCCCGGAAGCGCCGGCCCGGATAGAGGAGGACGCTTCCGGACAAATCCTCATCCGGCTCGCCCAACCCCAAAGCGCCGTGACGCCCGGACAGTCCGCCGTATGGTATATGGGGGACGAGGTGGCCGGCGGCGGTATCGTGGCCGAAGCCTATATGGAATAAAATAATTAATAATTTTTACAAGAGCTTGCCTTATTTTGGCCGTTTTTTTCGTTGCTTTTTTTGCGAAAAAAACGGCTATTTTTTTTGCTTTGGGAAAGAATAAAAAAGCCGGCACATTGAATCATAGATGAGGGTTAACGTATGCTTAGTGGCAGACAGCTCAAGGGTCTGGCGGTCAAATCGGCCCAGGGCAGGGAAATCGGCCGCATAACAGATTTGGTTTTCGACAAGCACAGCGGCAGGCTTTGCGGTTTTACCGTAAACGACCATGGCTTGATCAGCAAGAATCGCTATTTGCCTCTGGAAGCGGTAGCGGATATCAGTTTGCAGGGCGTGATCAGCGAAAAGAAAGAATTCCGTTTCGCTTTACCGCCCCATCTGGCCACTTTGTCCGACTTGAACTGGCGGGGCAGTTTGATCCATGACCGGTCGGGCCGGGACAAAGGATCGGTGGCCGATGTGTTCATCGAAAACGGCGATCTGGCCGGTTTTGAGGTGTCCAACGGCATGATCGGCGATTTGTTTCAGAGGCGAGGCTTTCTGCCGCTGTCGCAGGCCAAATTATCGGAAGGGACGATCCAGGAAGTATCGGGGGTGTGGAAATGAAAAACAACGGCAGTTACAAATCTTTTTTGACCGGCGCTATGTTGGGCGCTTTGGGCTTGGGCGTAGCCGGCATGGCTGTAATGGGCAAAGGCAAGCCGTCGATCCGGAAAGCCCGCATGAACGCGGCCAATATGACGTCGCGCATCTCTCATGAGGCGGGCGAGAGGATCAGCAATGCGGGGGACGCCTTGGCCAATCGGATGCGCTGACAGGGGAACGGCTTCGGCCGTTCCTACATAAATGCGGGGCGGAGGCGGCGATATGCAGGGGATACGCAGCGGAAAAAGTAAAAAAATGCTATGGACCGGCGCAGGCGTCGCGGTTTTGATCCTGCTGCTGGCGCTGATCTGGCCGGTGGCCGCCCCTTTCTTTTTCGCCATGGTTTTCGCCTATTTGCTGCGGCCTTTGATCAATCTTTTGCTGGAAAAAAACTTTTCCGCCGGTTCGGCCATTTTTTTGATCTACGCCCTGGTTTTTACCGTTTTGGCCCTGCTGATATGGCTGTTGATACCCCCTTTACTGGAACAGGGTCGTTTGCTGCTGGCTTATCTGCCAGAGCTTTTGCAGCAATTGTTGAATGCCTGGAGCGCCTTGCTGCGGGAAATGGAACGGATCCCCCTTCCTTCCGGTTTTATGGAGGGAATAGACCGCAGCGTTTTGTCAGTGGAAACGATGATCAGCGACAAGATATCCCAGGCGGCCCTGGCTTTTCCTTCTTTGGTGAAATGGCTGCTGTATTTGCTGCTGGCGCCGGTGCTGAGTTATTATTTTTTGCGGGACAAAGGGGCGATCAAGCGGCGTTTGATCAGCTGGATCTCCGCGGAAAACCGGATGGAGATTTTGCGCCTGGCCGGGGATATCGATCATTTGCTGCGGCAATTCATTTACGGCTATTTGCTGGTGTCTTTGGTTTTGGCCGTCCTTACCGCCGCGTATCTTTCGATCATCGGCGTGAACTATGCTTTGGTTTTGGGTTTGCTGATGGGGATCGCCGATTTGATCCCTTATTTCGGTCCGTTTTTAGGGGCGATACCGGCGGTTTTGATCGCTTTGGCCGAAAGCCCCAAACTGGCCTTGCTCACTGCCGCCGGTTTGCTGATGCTGCAGCAATTGGAAGGTTTGGCCATTACCCCGCTGATCATGGGGGACCGCATCGGCATGCATCCTTTGGTCACGATTTTTTCCGTGATGGCGGGGGCGTATTTTTTCGGCGTAGCCGGGGCTGTTCTGGCTGTTCCCGCCGCCGCTTCCTTAAGTTTGATCCTTCGCTACGGCTACAGCCGCATGGTAGGATATAGAGAAAAGCTATAAAAATTTGGGCGCTTTATTCCCAGCTATATAAAGGCGCGGACAGCTTTCAAGCTGCCCGCGCCTTGCCGTTCTGATCCATATCTTTTTTTCTATGCCCCGGGATAGGGGTACTGGGGAGAAAATCAATATCCCCAGCTTACCAGTTCCCAGTCGCCTCCCTCGGCCCGGGCCAGCCACCACTGGTAATCTTTGTATTCATGATCCGGCTCCCATGCCGTCCCTTCCAGATCGCTTTCATCCTTGGGAGAATGGAAATCCGTCAGGAATTCGATGCATTGAGTATAATTCTTTCCCTCTTTCAGGCTGTTCAACCATTTGATATTTTCCGCACTGTTGCATTCGTCGCCTGCATAGCGGACGCTGTGGAGCTGGCAGCCCGTCCATTTGTCGAACTCCCCATGGATGCGTTCAATGGCCGCATCCATTTCTTCCTGGGTGTACAGCTCGGAGGTTCCATAGTCCACGGCGGCTTCCGCCCCTTCTTCATCAGCGGGCGGGTTGATCGGGGTCACGCCGCCCTGTTCCAGGGCGTCGCAGAACCGTTGGAGCATGGTGGCGATCTGCGCCCGGGTGGCGTTGGCGGCGGGGCTGAGCCGGTTATTGCCTACGCCCTGGACGATGCCTTCCTGCACAGCCCAGCGGAAAGCCTCCACGGCCCAGGAACTGATACTTAAGGCGTCGTCATAGTCCAGAATATTGGCGTCAATGCTCAGCTCTACGCCTTTGAACTGCAAATAGCGGTAGAGGATGGCCACGATCTGTTCGCGGGTGATGGAAGCGTTGGGGGAAAATGTGGCGTCGCCGGTACCGTTGACCACTTTGTTCTTGGCCGCCCAGTTGACAGCCTGCTGATACCAGCTGCCTTTCTCCACATCGGCGAAGGCGGCGTCTGTGCCAGCGGCGGGCTCGCCCTCGATCCGCCAGAGCATGGTGACCACCATGGCCCGGGTGGCAACGCCGTTCGGGGCGAATTTGCCGCTGCCCACGCCGTTCATCACGCCGTTGGCCAGGGCCCAGTGGACGCCGTCATGGTACCAGGCGGTGGGGGTGGCGTCTTGGAATTGGCTGATCGGGCAGGTATCGTCCTGCGGACAAACTTCGTCTTCGTCCGTATCCGCTGCGCCGGCTTCGGCCACAGGGCCCAGGCCGGTCATCTCGCCCACTTCCGCTTCGTCTTTGAACACTTTGACCGCCAGGGATTTCCCCAAATCGGCTTCTTGTATGGTATAGGTCAAGCCGGCAGCGCCTTCGATGGGAGTCAGGTCATGGAGTTCGCCGCCCTCCTCGTTGACGGTGACCGTGTCATAGTACCATTGATAGGTCAGGCCTTTGGCGTCTTCCGGATCGGGCTGCAGGTTCAGCACGGCCCCGGGGATAAAATCGTTTTCGCTCCAGACGCCCAGGCCGATCAGGTCGGTGGTATGCGCCAGGGTCTGAGGTTCGCCGGCGTCCGCCTGGATGCGGGTGTATATCACATAAGCCGTGGCGGGGGTCAGGTTGTCGAAGGTGACAAAGCCGTCCGCCGGCGCTACCGTCTTGCTCCAGTCTGGATCAGCGCCCTTCAGTGCGATGACGTATTCCTGTCCTTCCACCGCTTTGACCACGACAGAGGTGGGATCCCACATGCTCAGCTCGGGGGCTTGGGCCTGGCCTCCGGCCGCCCAGGCCGGGAGGGAAAGCCCCGCCGTCAGAAGCAGAAGCAACACAAGCATGGTGCAGCGTCGAATCATTTTTGCCATTTTCATTCTTCCTTTCGTTCATAGATGTGTAGTAGATGCGGATGCTTGTTTTGCATACATTCTAACACACAACGGTGGATTTGTCTATTTCGGCAGCATCTTTTCATGCTTGACGCAGCAAAAGATCAACATCTGCTGATTCCGGGAGTACATTCCTTGGCCATGGTTTTCCCCGCTGTGGCGGGGCGGATTTTCCAGGCGGCGCCCGGATGCGTCTATAGCCGGCCGGGCTGGATTATAGAGAGAAAAATTATAAAAAAAGGGTGTAAATTTTCAATATGTATGATAAAATATGTAATTAGATATTATCTGGAAATCTATGTTTAAAGGAGAATCGGCTATGAAATACATGACCGGCAAAGAAATCCGGGAAAGCTTTTTACAATACTTCGAGTCCAAGGGCCATAAACGGGTACCCAGCTCGCCGTTGGTGCCGTATAACGACGCCAGCTTGCTGTTTACCAACGCCGGCATGGTGCAATTCAAAGACGTGTTTTTAGGCATGGACAAACGGGATTACACCAGAGCCACCACCGCCCAGCGTTGCCTGCGGGCAGGGGGCAAACATAATGACTTGGACACGGTAGGCCGTACCGCGCGCCATCATACTTTTTTTGAAATGATGGGCAATTTTTCTTTCGGCGATTATTTCAAGCGGGACGCCATTACCTTTGCCTGGGAATATCTGACCACGGTTCTGGAAATGCCCAAGGATAAATTATATGTCACCGTATATGAAGAAGACGACGAAGCCGCCGCCTTATGGCAGGAGATCACCGGCATGGATCCGGAGCGGATTTTCCGTATCGGCGCCAAGGACAATTTCTGGGCCATGGGCGATACCGGCCCTTGCGGCCCCTGCAGTGAAATCTTTTTCGACCGGGGCGAGCAATACGGCTGCGACGCGCCGGAATGCGGTATCGGCAAATGCGATTGCGACCGCTGGATGGAAATCTGGAACCTGGTGTTCATGCAATTCAACCGGGACGCCGACGGCAATCTGACGCCTTTGCCCCGTCCCAGCATCGATACGGGCATGGGTCTGGAACGGGTGGCTTCCATTCTGCAGCATGTGGACAGCAACTATGATACGGATATCATGCGGGACATCATCCACGGCGTGGAAGAGCTGTGCGGACAGCCCTATCATGGAGACCATCGGGGCTTTCCTTTCCGGGTGATCGCCGACCATGCCAGAGCCTGCTCCTTCATGATCGCCGACGGCATCATTCCTTCCAATGAAGGCAGGGGTTACGTCCTGCGGCGTATTTTGCGCCGCGCCGCCCGTTTCGGTCTGGTATTGGGCATGGACGAACCTTTCTTATACAAAGTGTTCCCCTATGTCAAGGCTTCTTTGGCCGACCATTATCCGGAATTGATCCGGGAAGAAGAGAACATCGTCCGCGCCATCAAGATGGAAGAGGAACGTTTCCATCAGACCCTGAAGGCGGGTATGAATATTACCAAGGGCATTGTGGAACGGATGAAAAAAGCCGGCCAAACCGAGATTTCCGGCGACGATTTGTTCACGCTGTACGACACCTTTGGTTTCCCCCTGGATCTGGCCAAGGATATCGCGGAAGAAAACGGCTTCACCCTGGATGAAAAGGGTTTTGAGGCCGCTATGGACGCCCAACGGAAAAAATCCCAAAGCGCCAAGTCCGATCAGGATCAGGAAGAGCAGTATATCCATCTCAGCCAGGTTTTGGCCCATGTGCCGGCCGGCGTTTTCACCGGATATCAGCAATTCAGCGGCCAGGGCAAGATCATCGCTTTGGTGGTGAACGGCGAAGAAGTGGAGGAAGCGCAAGGAAACGCCGAAGGCTGGTTGGCCTTGGACAGCACGCCTTTTTATGGCGAAAGCGGCGGCCAGGTAGGGGATGTGGGCGTGATCGGCGACGCCGAGATTTTGGATACCCAAAAACTGCCTAACGGCTTGATGGTGCATCAGTTCCGCTTGAACGGCGGCAAGCTGGCTGTGGGACAAACGGTGGAGGCCGCGGTGGATGAGGAAAGAAGAATGGCCATCGCCCGCCACCATTCCGCCACCCACTTGCTGCATCGCGCTTTGCGTATGACCCTGGGCGAGCAGCTGCATCAGGCCGGCTCCCATGTGAATGAAGAAAGATTGCGTTTTGACTTCAACCATTTTGAACCGATTTCCGCGGAAGACCTGCGCAAGATCGAGGACGAAGTGAACCGGCAGATCTTGGCCGATTTGCCCATTACCAAGCAGGAGATGGCCTTGGAAGACGCCAAAGCCACCGGCGCCATGGCCTTCTTCGGCGATAAATACGGCGATGTGGTGCGTTTGATCTCCATGGGCGATTTCAGTAAAGAATTGTGCGGCGGCACCCACTGCGACCGCACCGGCCAATTGGGCAGCGTAAAGATCATCAGCGAAACCGGCATCGGCGCGGGCATGCGCCGTATCGAAGCGGTGGCCGGCGCCCAGGCCCGCGCCTTGTATAAACGGCAGGAAGAAAAACTGGACGCCATAGCGGCGCTGCTGAAGACCTCCACCGGCGATGTGGAAAGACGTTTGGAACAGATTTTGGCGGAAAACCGTTCTTTGTCCAAAGAATTGGAGAAAATGCAGGCCAAATTGGCTGCGGACAGCATCGGCGAAATCTGGCAAAAAGCCGTGAATATCAACGGGGTCAACGCCCTGTGCGTACAAGTGCCCGCCGCCGATATGGCCACCCTGCGCAGCACCGTGGATATGCTGCGGGATAAATTGCAGGATTATCTGATCGTGGCTGCCGCCGTGACCGAAGATAAGGTACAGTTTGTGGTCACCGTTTCGGAAAAAGCGCAAAAAGCCGGTTGCCACGCCGGACAGATCATCAAAGAAGTGGCCGCCATTTGCGACGGCAAAGGCGGCGGCCGGGCGGATATGGCGCAGGCCGGCGGTAAGAATACGGATCAAGGCAAGATCGACCAGGCCCTGGCCAAGGCGGAAGCGCTGATCCGCGAGAAATTGCAGTAAACGGTTTCTGCTTGAAACTTTCTTGAAATGTGGAGGATTAACGGCAAAGGAGGCGGTTTCCATGGCGGATGATTTGAATTTTTCCGGAAAAAGCAGTCCCAAACTGGATGAGACCATGACTTTTCGGGTGCGGGGCGAGGAAGAATTGCATCCCGGCGATGTGTTGAAAACCGTTTATGCGGCGTTGCGCGAAAAAGGCTATAATCCCATCAATCAATTGGTCGGCTATCTGATTTCCGGCGATCCGGCTTATATCACCAGCCACAAACAAGCGCGCAGCTTGATTCGCAGAGTGGAAAGAGACGATTTGATCGAGGAATTGGTTTCCGCCTATTTGCGGGATATCCGTTGACCGGCGGGCCATAGATTGCGGCGTTGGCTTACAGACGGCCTTTGGGGCAGAGCGGGCAGGATGCGTTTGCCCGCTGTTGCGGAGGCCGGCGGCAGGACCGGCGTACGCCGGGAGGGAATATGGAATACCGGCCTTTGGGCAAAACGGGTTTGACGATGTCGCGTATCGCCTTTGGCGCTTTGACCATGGGCCCTTTGGGCGCGAATTTATCTCCGGACCAGGCGGCGGCTTTGCTGGAGCATGCCTTGGATTCCGGCGTCAACTTTATCGATACGGCGCAGCATTATCGCAATTATTCCCTTTTGGCGCCGGCGCTTTTCGATCGCGGCCAGCCGCTGATCATTGCTTGCCGTTCCTTTGCCGCCAGCTACGAGGAAATGGCTTTCGCGGTGGAAGAGGCCCGCATCGGCCTGCAAAGAAATAAGATCGAAATTTTCATGCTGCATGAGATCCGCAATATGGCGGATTTCCGAGAGCGGGCCGGCGCTTGGCAATATTTGCGGGACGCCAAGGCGGTGGGCGTGATCGGCTCCATCGGTATATCCACCCACAGCGCCCAAGTGGCGGAAGCCGCCGCCGCGATAGAGGGCATGGAAGTGGTGCATGTTTTGCTCAATTGCCGCGGCGTCGGTATTTTGGACGGCGATTTGGCGGATATGCTGCGGGCCGTGGCCAAACTGCGCCGGGCCGGCATAGGCGTATACGGCATGAAAATACTCGGCGGCGGCGCGCTGATGCATCAGGCCAGGGAGGCCTTCCGCTGGTTCCTGGCCCAGGATGATTTATCCGGAGCCGCCGTTGGTTTTCGCGATCCGGCGGAAATTGACGCGGCCTGCGCCTATTTGCAAGGCCGGGATTATGCGGAGGAACAAAAGATATCCGTTTTGGATCGGAATCTGGTGTTTGACAAAGAACCCCGCTGCCACGGCTGCGGCAAATGCGTAAGACGCTGTCCCCAAGGCGCGCTGACCCTGGATGAAAACCGGCAGGCGGTTTGGAATAAATCCTTATGCCTGTTTTGCGGGTATTGTATCGGCGAATGCCCTTGGTTTTGTATTTCGTTTTGTTGAGGAGGTTGCATGGAGAATCATCCCCATACGGAAAACGGCGGACAGGACTTTGTCCGTTTTGAGAAAGCATGGCTGCCCCATTGGCAGATGCATGACGTATGGCGGTTCCAGGGCATATTGCGGGATATCGCTTGCCCCGACCGTCATTATGCCTGGCGGTGTTCGCTGAATAAATTTCCCGCCGGTTGGTATTCCCTGTTCATGGCCATGCACGATATCGGCGCCAATACGGCGTCTTCCCAGAGAACAGTGTTCCATACAGGGCTTTTGCCGATCAAAAAGCCGCTTTTGTCCATTGACGAGGAAAGCATATTCGCCGGCGAACAGCTGCAGTTGTTGGATTCGCCCCAGGCCATGGCCTTGGTTATGCAAAACGGCGAAATGCATGCCACCTTTTGTTTGGTGAAACCGCAAAGCCAGAAAACCTATGGCCAAGACCGGCAGATCTGGCGCCGGGAAGAGGGAGCGGACAAACCGTATCTGACTTCCCTGGCCTTTCCGCAAACGGCCACTTCCTGCCGGCTGCAAGCGGCGGACCGGCAATTGAAGCTGGTGGGCCGTTCCGTGGTGGACAGAGCCTTCGGCCCTTACGATTATCGCAAAACCGCCAACCAATATGAACGGTTTTATTTCTTTTTCAACAACGGCGCGGAAGCCGCGCTGTGGCATTTTCCCCGGGAAGGGCGCTGCCAGGGCGTTTATTTCCCCTTGTCCCGGGAACAGCAGCGGATCGACGGCGTCAAAATTGAAATTGCCGATAGCCGCGTATGGAACAATTGGAAGTTTTCCGATCAATGGAACGTTACCATGCCCCAGGTATTGCAGGAGGATTTCTGTTTGAAGCCCATGGGCGAACCTTCCTTTTCCGCCCCCTGCGCCTGGCAGGTCAACGGGATATACGACCAGGACGGCGAGAAACTGGGCTATTGCCTGGCGGAATCATGGATCGGCGCGCAAAGCGAAAAAAACAGGATACCCAGATCGTTGTTGAAATACAGCCATTGACAAAACACAGAAATTGGATACAGGTAAGCGACAAGACCGCCCGTTTTTCCGGGCGGCCTTGTTTTTCTATAATGGGCAAATCGTCCTATATGCTTTGCGCGGCCGGAATGCTATCGGCACATCTGCCGCTGGAAGCGTAAAGGGATCGTTTTTGACGGCTCAGTTAAAGGATCGGGGATTGGGATAGCTGTGCCGGCTGGCGCTATAGCCGCTTTGGTCTTTTATGGTCATATACAGCACGCCGTCGCCGTCCTTGAGCTGGACATAGCAAACGCCCCGGTCATCGAATTTATCCGTGATCTCCACCTTCTGATCGAAGTAATATACCCAGACGGTGCCATCCTCTTGGTATACCACCTCCGGACTGTTCAGCTCCTGCAAAATCTCCTCTTCCGTGGCGGGACGCGCCTTGCCGTCCATGCCCACCGCCACGCCGCCTCCGCTTTGGTGACGGACATTGCCGTCCGCATCCTCATAGGTGAGGGAATAGTGTCCGTTTTCCACCTCCAGGATCGCGTCTGTCTGATCGCCATGCATCCAAAGCTGTATGCTTCGCTGTATGCCGCCGATATCCGTGGCATAAGCGACAGAGGCCAGCCCCAATACCAGGACAAGCGCCGCGGCTACAGCCGCCGGTTTATGAAATCGTTTTTTTCTGGCACGTTTCATTTTCTCCACCTCCATAACAGGATCGCAGGAGGCATGAAGTGTGGAAAAAGCTCTTTGATAGAGTTCTTTATTCGTCATCGTTCCATTCCTCCTTTAGCATATTTTTCAGAAGCTTTCTTCCTCTGTTCAGTTGGCTCTTTACCGTTCCTTCCCGCCGTCCCAGGATTTCCCCGATCTCCCGGATGGAGTATTCTTCATAGTAAAACAGATGGATTACCACCCGGTATTTTGGGGGAAGTTCCATCACCGCCTGGAACAAGCGGCTGTCTTCCGGCGCTTCAAAAGCCAGTCCGTCCATATATTCCTCCCAGGAGACGACGTTTTTCCGCCAAAAGGAGGCGGACAGGTCTTTGGCCCGGTTGATGGCTACCCGCAGAAGCCAGGCCTTGATATGCGTTTCATCCGCATAATCCAGCCCAAGCTTGTGGTATTGGATCAACGCGTCCTGTACCGCGTCGTCCGCGTCCATTTGATTGCGGCATATGCTGAACGCGGCGGCGAAGAGGCGGTCTCCGTACCTTTGAAAGGCTTCGGCAACTGACAGTCTCATGAAATTACTCCTTTATCTTTGAAGGTCCCTTCACAAACTATACGATCGGGAAGCGGAAAAGGTTGCATTGGCGGACATTTTTTATTTTTTTAAAGTTCAGCCCCGCCGGGCAACTTTTGTATGCCGGGTTGATTTTTACTATAAATTATATTACTATAATTTATAGTAAAAGGGGGGCTGGCTTTGTCTTCTATCGATTTGGTGATTTTAGGGATGGTGCTGGAAAAGCCCCAAAGCGCCTATGAAATTCAAAAGGATGTGGAATACCACCATTTTCCCCGCTGGACAAAAATCAGCGTCCCGTCCGTATATAAAAAGGTGCTTCAGCTCAAGGAGAAGGGCTATTTGCGCAGCGATGTAGCCAAAGGGGACAGATTTGCCGAAAAGGCGGTCTATTCCATCACAGAAGCCGGAAAAGCCTATTTTATGTCGCTGATGGAGTCGATGGCGGAACAGCCTGTGACGCTGGCCTTTGATTTCAACGCCATGATCGCGAACCTCAATAAACTGGATCAAGCTTCCGCCCAAAAGCTCATCGGCAAGCTGCGGCAAAGCATTGCCGCCGCCGCGGAGCAAAGCCAAGCCTATGCCGGAGAATATGCCGGTATCCCATTGACGGGCCGGACGGTATTCGACCAGCAGCGCCGGGTCTATCAGGCGCTGTTGGCATGGCTGGACGCTTTTTCCGCCCAATTGGCGGAAGAAGGGGCCTCGTTGCCATGATACAGAGCGCCCTGACGGTTTTTTTTGAAGATCCCTTTTGGGTGGGGATGTATGAGCGTACGGACGGAGAGTGGTATGAGGTCTGCAAAATCATCTTTGGGGCCGAGCCCAAGGACTATGAGGTTTGGGACTATCTTTTGCAAAATTGGCGGAAGCTGCGCTTCAGCCCGCCGGTAAAAGGGGGAGGCTTGACGGAACGGAAAAGCAATCCCAAACGGTTGCAGCGGGAGATCCGCCACAGCCTGCAAAAGGCTCCCGTTGGCACCAAGGCGCAGCAAGCCCTGAAGCTGCAGCAGGAACAGAAAAAAACGGAGCGGAAAGCCGTAGGCCGGCAGCAGCGGGAGGCGGAAAAAGAACGGCAATATGCTTTGCGCAAGCAAAAGCAGCGGCAGAAACACCGGGGCCGCTGAAATAGCAAAACAAAAAAGCCATCCGTCAAACGACGGATGGCTTTTGGTCGGAGCGACACGACTTGAACGTGCGGCCTCTACCACCCCAAGGTAGCGCTCTAGCCAAACTGAGCTACGCCCCGTTATGCCGTCTTTCAGACGGCAAAAACAATTATATATTTTCCGGTCGGATTTGTCAATATGCTGGCAGGGGTTTTTCAAAAAATTATCTGTCCAGATGAAAAGCCTTATGCAAAGCGATGGCGGCCTCGTTGATTTTGGTTTCATCGATGATGCAGGATATCTTGATTTCCGAGGTAGCGATCATCAGGATATTGCAATCGATATCGGCCAGGGTCTTGAACATGATGGCGGCCACGCCGGGGTGGGTCATCATACCGGCGCCGACCACAGAGATCTTGGCGATATTGTCTTCCAGCAAATAGCTTTGGGCGTCCAATTCTTTGACCACCTGCGCGGCGATTTTGGCCACTTTGTCTTTTTCATCTCTGCCGCAGGTGAAAGATATATCCTGTTTGTCTTCCCGGGTGCCGCTTTGGATGATCATATCCACGTTGACGCCTTCCGCTGCCAGCAGGCCGAAAATCAGCGCCGAAACGCCGGGCCGGTCGGGAATGCCGAAAATCGTCGTTTTCAGGACATGCAAATCGTGGGCGACGCCGCAGACGATCAATTCTTTCTCCAAATCTTTTTGCATAGGGGCAACCTCCTTAACAATCGTGCCTTGAGAATGGTTGAAGCTTGAACGTACGTGTAAAGGTATATTGTGCTGTTTGGCCAACTCCACGCTGCGGGGCTGCAAAACCAGCGCGCCCAAGACCGCCATTTCCAGCATTTCGTCATAGGATATTTCCGGGATCTTCCAAGCGGTTTTGATGATGCGGGGATCGGCGGTATATACGCCGTCCACGTCGGTATATATTTCGCATAAGTCGGCGTTTAAAGCGATGGCCAGGGCCACGGCGCTGGTATCGGAACCGCCCCGTCCCAAGGTGGTGATCTCGCCGTTTTCGCCCACGCCCTGGAAGCCAGCGACGATGACGATATTGCCTTTGTTCAATTCGTCAAGCACCCGCTGGCTGTCAATTTTTAAGATCTTGGCCCGGGAATACACGCCGTCGGTTTGATAGCCGGCCTGCGCGCCGGTGAGGGAGATCGCTTTTTTTCCCATGGCGTGCAGGGCCATGGCCAATAAGGCTATGGATTGCTGTTCGCCGGTGGAAAGCAGCATATCCATTTCCCGAGACGGCGGCGTGGGATTCAGCTGACTGGCCAAATCGATCAAATCGTCGGTGGTGTCGCCCATGGCGGAAACAACCACGGCCACTTGATTGCCGCCAGCCGCCGCTTCCGCGGCCCTTCGCGCCACTCTTTGTATTCTTTCCGCATTGGCGACAGAGCTGCCGCCGAATTTTTGCACGATGATTGCCATTTTATCCTCCCAGAATAAAGATACGAGATACAGGCCGGGCTATGCCAGGCGCACGCCTTGATTATCCATTTCTACCTTGCGGATCTGTGCGGTAACGTCCGCCGCCGCAAAAGCCTCCTGCATGGCGTAGCCGATATTTTCCATCAGTATCGGATCGTCTTCCGTAAAGGCGATCATGGTAGGCCCGGAACCGCTGATGACGCAGCCGATGGCTCCGGCGGCGATGGCCGCCTCCACCACGTCCTCAGCCCCTTTGATCAAGGTAAAACGATAGGGCTGATGCAGCCGGTCGAACAGCATGGCCCGCAAACCGGCCATATCGCCTTCGGCGATGGACAGGGCCAGATAAGCAGCGTGGCTCAGGCTGTATACCGCATCGTCCAGAGAAACGTTGCGGGGCATGATGGCTCTGGCTTTTTTGGTGGAAATGGGGAAATCCGGGGAAGCCAAAACCGCATGCAGCGTATCGGGCAGGGCTACTTTTTTGATGTACTGTTTGCCGCCTTCATTGGCGATCACCGTAAAGCCGCCGTATAAAGCCGGGGCCACATTGTCCGGGTGGCCTTCGATCTTGCTGGCCAGTTCCAGCATGGCCGGGTGATCCAGCGGTTTTCCCATCATCAGATTGGCGGCGTAGATGCCGCCGACAATGGCCGCCGAAGAACTGCCCATACCCCGGGCCAAAGGAATGTTGTTCCGGCAAAGAAAAGACAAGGGGGGCATGGATATGCCGGCCAGCTCATACGCGGCCTGGGCGGAACGGACCACCAGATTTTGGGGCGTGAAGGCCAAAGTGTTGGCCCCTTCGCCTTCGATATCTATGGAGAAGGCGTCGCTTTCCCGTATTTCTATATCGTTGTAGTAGCCCAGGGCCATACCGAAACTGTCATAGCCGCAGCCGCAATTGGCCGTAGTGGCCGGGATTTGAATTCGGAAACCTGTAGCAGCCATTAAATATCCTCATCCTCCACTCGTATATAGTTGTTGACTTTGACAACGCAATCCAGATCGGTCAATGCATTCAATGCTTTGACCAGGTTTTCATGACGGACTTTGTGTGTGATGACGACGATTTCGGTCTGTTCCGCGTCGATCCTTCTTTTTTGCATGACGGAATCCATGCTCACCTGGCAATCGCCCAGCACTTTGGCCATGGCGGCAAAAACGCCTACCCGGTCGTAAACCTGTATGCGCACATAGTATTTGCTGACCACGTCGGCCAGGGGACGGATGGGCAGCTGCTGATAGCAGGTGCATCCCCAGCGGTTGCGGGAACCGTGGGCGATGTTGCGGGCGGCGGCGATCACATCCCCGGCGATGGCGCTGCCGGTGGGCAGGGAACCTGCGCCCCGGCCGTAGAACATGGCGTTCTCCACGGCGTCGCCGGTGACGAACACTGCGTTGTAGGAATCCCGAACGGAAGCCAGGGGATGCCCTTTTTTGATCATTGCCGGATGCACCCTTACGTCGATCATTTCTCCGTCAAAACGGGCCAGGCCGATGCTTTTGATCACATAGCCGAATTCATCGGCATAGGCGATATCCCATTTGCTGATTTGGCTGATGCCTTCGGTGGCCACCATGGAATCGCTCACCCGGCTGTTGTAGGCGATGGAAGCCAGGATGGCGATTTTTCTCGCCGCGTCATAGCCTTCCACATCATTGGTGGGGTCGGCTTCCGCGAAGCCCAAAGCCTGGGCTTCGGACAAGGCCTGGGCAAAGTCCGCGCCTTTCTCGCACATCATGGTGAGGATATAGTTGGTGGTGCCGTTCAATATGCCCATGATTTGGCTGAAACGGTTCCCGGCCAGGCTTTCTTTTACCGCCTGGATCACGGGTATGCCTCCGGCGACGCTGGCTTCAAAAAACAGATCCACATGGTGATCCGCCGCCATCTGCAGCAATTCTCCGCCATGGGCCGCCATCAAGTCCTTGTTGGCGGTGACCACGCTTTTACCGGCCTTCAGCGCCGCGCTGATCAAGTCTCTGGCCACGGTGACGCCGCCGATCACTTCCACGATGACGTCGATCTCGGGGTCTTCCACCGCATCCTGCCAACGGCTGCTGATGATAGATTGAGGCAGGTTTAATTTTTCGCATAAGCCGGCGGCCCGTTGGGCGTCCAGGTCGACGACTCGTTTGACCCGGATGGGCAAGGCGCGGGCGGCAATGACGTCGCTGTTTTGGCATAATACCGTGATGGCGCCGCCACCCACCGTGCCTAATCCTATGACGGCGATCTGAACCGCTGCAGGCGTATTGTTGTTTGTTTTCATCATTATCCTTACCTCATTTATATACTCGAAATGCTCTAATGAAAAAATGTATTTGCCATACCCATTAGTATATCAAAAAAAAGTTTCCGACGCAATAAATTTGTCTGCCAAAATAGCAAAACATAGTGAAAAACCGGACTTTTGCCGGTGGTAAAAACCGGCGGATGGCAACCTCCGTCCTGCCGGCCGGCGAGTAAAGGCCGGGAAAAGCTCATCGCTTTTGCAAACGCGTCTGAAAGCTGATCCTCCGCGGCGTGGCCGTTTGGCAAAACTGTATGGTATAGGCGCGGGTTTTTTCGTCTGTATCCAGGATTTTCCCTTCACCCAGCAAAGGATGGATCACTGTTTCGCCGGGGCGGAAAGCCGCTTCGCCGCCGCTTTGCGCCAGGGCCTGCTCATGCCAGAGGATCCGGTCTTTGGCCTGTTTGACAAGGATTTCATCCGGCTGCCGCACGAAATGCAAAAGATCGGGATCGATATTGAACAGGAAGCGGGAAGGAAAACGGATGGAGCCGTCCAGGTTGCGTCCCTGGGAATCGCTGAGGAACAGGCCCTTTTCCGCACGGGTGACGGCCACAAAGGCCAGCCGCCTTTCTTCTTCCATGCCGTCGGCGTTTAATATTTTTTTGCTGGGGAATATGCCTTCGTTGAGGCCGCAAAGGAATACATAGGGGAATTCCAGGCCTTTGGCGGTATGTACGGTGGTCAGTCTTACGCCTTCCCGGGGGCCGCTGATATCGGCGCTATTGAACAAGGCGATATGCCGCAGATAGTTTTCCAGGGTGACCTCTTCGCCGCAGGTGGTTTCATATTCATATATGGATTGCTTGAACTCCGCCAGATTGTCCAGCCGCGTTTGATCGCCGGCGGTTCTCAGCGCCGCCTCATAGCCGCTTCTTTCCAAAACCGCCCCTGCCAATTCCGAGACGGACATGGCGGCAGCCGCGGCGGAGAATTCCTCGATCAGGGCCAGGAATTGACGGCCCTTGGTGTTCTTAAAGGAAGGCGCGTCGATATTCTGCTCCAGGCTTTGCAGCAGGGAACAGCTATGTTCTTCGCTGTAGCTGCGCAAGGCCGCCATACGCTGCTCGCCGATGTTTCGCTTGGGACGGTTGACCGTCCGGGCAAAGGACAGGTCGTCCCCCAGGGCGATCAGGCGCAAATAGGCCAAAGCATCCTTGATCTCGCTGCGGTCCAAAAACTGTATGCCGTTGTAGACATAATAAGGGATTTCCTTTTTCAGCAGGGCTTCTTCGATGACTCTGGATAAATAATGGGCCCGGTATAGAATGGCCATCGAGGCTAGAGGAACGTCTTGCTCCTGCAGCTCCTCTATCCGGTCGCAGATCCATGCCGCCTCTTCCTGGGCGGAGGTCCCGTGAAAATAGACAGGCTTTTCGCCGGAGGCCTGCAGGGACTGCAAGTCCTTGGCGATCCGCTGTTTGTTGTGGCGGATCAGAGAATTGGCGGCGGCGACGATTTCCGGTGTGGAACGGTAATTTTTCATCATCATGATCGTTACCGTTTGCGGGAAATCTTTATCAAAGTTCAACAGATATTTGCCGTTGGCCCCCCGCCAGGAATAAATGGTTTGATCCGGGTCGCCCACCACAAACAGGTTTTGATGATAGGCGGCCAAGGTTTGCAGCAATTGATATTGCAAATCGTCAATATCCTGGAATTCGTCCACCATGATATAGGTCAGACGTTCCTGCCATTTTTGGCGGATGTCCCCATGCTGGGCGAACAGATACAGGGTGAATTTCAGCAAATCGTTGTAATCCAAGCCGAAGCATTTTTTTTGCTGATAGAGATAACCGTAAAAGATAATATCCTTGGCGGCAGTGGCTTGCAGGTATTTTTGCCTGAGTATGTCCAAAGGCATGGCCAAAACGTCCAGATAGTATTCAGGCTCTTCAAAAAGTTTTTTGATCTCTATCATATCTCTGGCTTTGGCAAAGGACATATGTTGCAGGGATAAGCCCCGCTCTTCATAGATCATCTGCAAAATGGCGTCGATATCCCGATTGTCCAAAACGAGAAACCGCTCCGGATATTGCAAGGCATGAATATCTTCCTGCAATACCGTGACGCAAAAGCTGTGAAAGGTGGCGATGTAACCGCCGCCACAATCCGGTATCATGCCGCGGATGCGCTGCCGCATTTCATTGGCGGCTTTGTTGCTGAAGGTGAGACAGAGTATATTTTCCGGCAAAATGCCCATTTGCTGCACCAGATAGGCATAGCGGTAGGTCAGGGCTTTGGTTTTGCCGCTGCCGGCCCCGGCGATCACCCGGACATAGCCTTCGGTGGCGGTGACCGCCGCCAGTTGCTCGGGATTCAGTTGTTGCAAAGCGTCTAGCATAGGGGCGTATCTCCTTTGACCGGAAAAAGCGGCAATCGTTTTGCGTCTACGTCAATGGTTGCGCGGGGGATAAGCGGCGCAGCTTATTCCCATTTTTCATTATAACAGTTTTTGGCGGAAAAGGAAAGACGGCCCCCAATCAAACGGCCGCCAAGCTTCAAACACTGGGGAAAGCGGGGATATCATTTTGCGGCGGCAAACAGGCGCCGCCTTGGCAAATATAAAAGGTGGTTTTGCCGTTGACCGGCGGATATTGGCGGTCGCCGTGGATCAGCCGCGTCCAAAGCGCCGGCGGCAAGGCGTTGCCCAGGGCCTGCAGGTTTTCTCCCTCTTCCGGGACGATCACCGCTTTGGGCGAAGGCTGCTCCTGATGGAGCAGGGCGGTCAGAAAAAGCGGATAGGCCGCCGGATAGGCTTGCGCCTGCCGCTTCATAAAAGCGATTTGCCGCGACAGAACTTCACCCCAGGGGTGCTCCGGACAAAGATAATCCAAAATCACCAGGCCGCAGGTCATCAGGGCGTTGCCGCTGACGCCGGCGCCGTCCCAGGTCTCCTTGGGCCGGTAAATCAGATCTTGACCGTCGCTTCCGGAAATAAAAAAGCCGCCGTTTTCCGCATCGAAGAATTTTTCCACGGCCATGCGGGCATAGGCCTGGGCTTGGTTTAGATATTTCTCCTTCCAGGTGGCCTGATAGAGGAAAATGCCTGCCGCCATACAAGCGGCGTAATCCAGACACAGGCCTTTTACCCCCCTATGACCTTGCCGGTAGCTGACGTACAGCGCATCCTCTCGCCGCAGATAGCGGTGAATGAAGTCCCAGGCCTTTTCCGCGGCGGTCAATAGGCCGTTTCCGCCGCCGGCCCGGGCCAGAAAGGCAAAAGCGGCGGCGGCAGCGGCGGTTACGGCGGTAAGGATCTTATCGTCGCAAAGCAAGGGAAAGCGGCTTTGGCGATAGGCCAAAATTTGCGGCAAACAGGCGTTGAAGCGAAAGTCGATGGCCTTGTCCGGCAGCAGGTTGGCAATATTTTTCCCTTGGAAATTGCCACTTGGGGTGATGTTATAGTAGTCGTTGAAGGCTTTGCCAGTTTCCGGCCCCAGGATATCCAGGATCTCCTCCGCCGTGAGCAGATAGTATTTGCCTTCCTCTCCCTCGCTGTCCGCATCCTGGGCGGTATAGACACCGCCTTCGGGATGGGCGCCTTCCCGCAGGATGTAGGCGGCGATTTGGCCGGCGATATGCAAATACAAACGGTTTTGCGTCACCGTATAGGCCTTGGCGTAGCAGAGCGTCAGCAGGGCGTTGTCTTGAAACATCTTTTCAAAATGGGGAACGAGAAAATAGCGATCGGTGGAATAGCGGCAAAAGCCGTAGCCGATATGATCAAAGATGCCGCCCCGATACATTTGCTGCAGGGTATGCTCCGCCATGGCCAAAGCGGTTTTTTCGTGCCGTTTTTGATAATAGGTCAGCAAAAACAGAATATTGGCCGGGGAGGGGAATTTGGGCGCTTCGCCGAAGCCGCCGCATTGCGGGTCATAGCTCTGCCGCAGCTGCTCAAGGGCCGCTTGCGGCAAATCCTCCTCCGGGCTGTTGCCGGGCATCCCCATAGGGGTTGCGCTGAGCGCGGCGGTAAGCTTGTCCCCGGCTTGGGCCAATCGGTGGGGATCATTTTGCCATGCTTCGCCCAAAATCTGCACCAGTTGCCGAAAACCGTTGCGGCCAAAGGCAGGCTCCTTGGGGAAATAGGTGCCGGCGAAAAAAGGCTTTTGTTCCGGCGTCATGAATATGCTCAAAGGCCAGCCGCCGCTGCCGCTGAGCAATTGACAGGCTTCCATATACACATGGTCGATATCCGGCCGTTCTTCCCGGTCCACTTTTATGGATACGAAATAGCGGTTGAGCAAAGCGGCCACCTCCGGGTCGGCGAAGCTTTCCCGGGCCATCACATGGCACCAATGGCAGGCGCTGTAGCCGATGCTGAGAAAGACGGCCTTGCCCTGTTGCTGCGCCGTGTCGAAGGCTTCTTCACACCAAGGATACCAATCCACGGGGTCTTGGGCATGCTGCAATAAATACGGGCTGGCAGCGGCAGCCAAACGATTGGGCGACATAGGGAGACCTCCTGTGATTTTTTATAGTTGACATATATAGCATACCGGATTTTGCGGAAAAATATCAGAAAAATTTTTGCGCCTTGGTATAGCCGGCGGCCGACTGCCTATACTAGATACGGAGGTGAAAACAATGCTGTTATCGCAAAAAGAAAACGAATTGTTAAAAGAGTTAAAGGAACAAGAACGGATCAGCGTAAGCAAATACCGTCATTATGCCGGCCAATCGGCGGACGGCCAATTGAAAAGCCTGTTTTCGCAGATCGCCCAAAGAGAAACACAGCATTTGCAGACCCTGGAACAAATGAGCGCGGGGCAGATCCCCGCCGCCGGCGGCGGCGCATCCGCTCCTTCCACGCCGGCGTTTACGGCCTATTATACCCAGACCAACAACAATGAAGCCAAGCAAAACGACAGCTATTTATGCGGCGACGCGCTGCTCAGCGAAAAGCATGCCTCTCATTTATACGATACTGCCTCTTTGAGTTCAAAGAGCAAGGGCTGCGGGACGCCTTGAACCACATTCAAAAAGAAGAACAGCAGCACGGAAAAATGATTTACGATTATATGCAGGCCAACGCCATGTACTCTTAAAGCCGCCGGGCCGGATAAGGGGCAGCTGGGAAAACATCGGGTTCGATTTTCTTTCGGGGAAATCGAACCTTTTTTATGCCGGTTACGGATTGACAAGCGGTATGGATGTGTTATAATAACATTTGCGATTTAGTTGCAAATATCGAGAGGGACGGCCATGAAAAAATACGATACGGCGCAAAGAAAACAATTGCTGGCTTTTTTTGAAGCCCATTGCCATGAACAGTTTTCCATCGATGAAATCGTCGCCGCTTTGTCCGAAAAAGAGCCCATAGAGCGCAGCGTGGTCTACCGCAATGTAGACAGGATGCTGCGGGAAGGGCTTTTGCACAAATCGGCCCGGGAAAACAGCCGTAAGTTCTATTATCAATATGTAGGAAGCAGCCAATGCCACAAGCGCTTGCATTTGCAATGCACGGAATGCGGGCGTATTTTCCATATAGAAAACCAGGCCGACGAGGAACAGATCAAACAGGTGTTGCGCAACAACGGCTTGCTGCTGGATGAACAAAAGACGGTGTTGATGGGTCCCTGCCGCCGATGCGGCGAACATTTGCACAAACCGCCGGAATAAAGCAGGGGGGATCATCCATGAAAAAAACCATACTTTGTTTGCTGCTCCTGGCGGTTTTGCTGTGCGCCTGCGCGCCCGCCGGCGAAGTGGCGGAAAACAACGACGGCAAGCCGCTGATCGTTTGCACCGTTTTCCCGGAATACGATTGGCTGCGGCAGCTTTTGGGGGAGCGGGCGGATCGATTCGATTTGCGCCTGCTGCTGCATAACGGCGCGGATATGCATAGCTATCAGCCTTCCGTGGAGGATATGGTCGCCATCTCTTCCTGCGATATGCTGGTGTATGTGGGCGGGCAATCGGATCGATGGCTAAGCGATATGCTGGCCGGCGACGAGAAGCCGGAGCGGATCGCAGTCGATCTGTTCGACGTTTTGTCCGGCCGCCTGTTGGAGGAAGAATTGTCTCCCGGCATGGAAGAGGAAGAAGAGGAAGACGGCGGCGTATATGACGAGCATGTGTGGCTTTCGCTGAAAAACGCGGAAATCGTCTGCGACCGCCTGACAGAGCAGCTGTCGCTTTTGGATCCCCAGGGGGCGGAGGTATATGCCGTCAACAATCAGGCCTATCAGTCCCAATTGCAGGCACTGGATGCGGACTACCGGCAAACGTTGGATGCCGCCCCGGTGAAGCGCCTGCTGTTTGGCGACCGTTTTCCCTTTTTGTATTTGGTCAAGGATTATCAATTGGCCTATGACGCGGCTTTCCCCGGTTGTTCCGCGGAAACGGAAGCCAGTTTTGAAACCGTGACTTATTTGGCCGGTCAATTGAAAACCTTAGGCTTACCGGCGGTTTTGACCCTGGAAAACAGCGCCTCCGCCATTGCGGAAACGATCGTAAAAAACAGCGGCGCGGAAAACGTGGCCATTTTGACTCTGAACTCTATGCAGTCGGTCACGGATCAGGAGATCGACGCCGGGGCCGCCTATCTTTCTATAATGGAAGAGAATTTGCAGACTTTGCGGCAAGCCTTAAACTGAAGGGAAGGCGGAATGCATATGGCATTGTTGGAATGCCGGGATGTGACTTTGGCTTATGAAGGGCATACGGTGGTAGAAAACCTGAGCTTTTGCCTTGAAGAAGGGGATTATCTATGCATTGTCGGCGAAAACGGTTCCGGCAAAAGCACATTGATCCGCACCCTGCTGCATTTGAAAAAGCCCAGTGCCGGCCAAATCCTCTATGGCCAGGGATTGCAGCATAAGAGCATCGGCTATTTGCCGCAGCAAAGCGCGGTTCCCCAGGATTTCCCGGCTACGGTGGAAGAGATCGTGCGTTCCGCCTGCTTGAGCCGCAGCGGTTGGCGGCCTTTTTATACGAAGGAAGAAAAGCGGCAGGCCGAAGACAATATGCGGAAAACCGGCGTGTCCCATCTGGCCAAAAGATGCTGCCGGGAGCTGTCCGGCGGTCAACAGCAGCGGGTGCTGCTGGCCAGGGCGCTGGGGGCGGCCACCAAGCTTTTGCTTTTGGACGAACCGGTAGCCGGTTTGGATCCCCAGGCCGGAGAGGGCCTGTACGGCTTGATCGAAAAACTCAACCGGCGGGAGAAAATGACGGTGATCATGGTGACCCATGACGTTGCCGCCGCCGTAAAATATGCCAGCCATATCCTGCATCTTGCCCACAGGCCGCTGTTTTTCGGTACGGCGGCCGGCTATCAACAAAGCGATACCGGCAAATCCTTTATGCGCTGGACGAAAGGGGAAGGATGATGGCTGCGCTGACGTCTATGTTATCTCAATATTTTCAATATCCTTTTGTGCGCTACGCTTTTGCCGTTGGCATATTGATCGCCCTTTGTTCGTCGCTGCTGGGGGTGACGCTGGTGCTGAAACGGTTTTCCTTTATCGGCGACGGCCTGTCCCATGTGGCTTTTGGCGCTTTGGCCGTGGCTACGGTGGTAAACGTGCAAAACGATACCCTGGTGGTGTTTCCCATCACCGTGGCCAGCGCCATTTTATTGCTGCGGGCCGGACAAAATGCCAAGGTGAAAGGGGATGCAGCCATTGCCATGGTTTCCGTGGCCTCACTGGCCTTGGGCTATTTATTGCTGCATCTTTTTTCCGCCTCGTCCAATATCAGCGGCGATGTATGCGGCACTTTGTTCGGCGCCACCGCCATTTTGACGCTGAGCGCAGCCGACGTTTGGCTCTGTTTCGCCATGTCTTTGGCGGTGATCGTTTTGTTTGTATGCTTTTATCATAAGATTTTTGCGGTCACGTTCGACGAAACATTTGCCCGGGCCATCGGCGTCAACGTGGGCGGCTATAATATATTCATTGCCACGGTGATTGCCGTGGTCATCGTATTGGCCATGAAGCTGGTGGGCTCTTTGCTGATTTCCGCTTTGGTGATTTTCCCCGCTTTGTCCGCCATGCGCTTATACAAAAGCTTCCGCAGCGTGATCCTCTTTTCCGCCTGTTTTTCCGTTTGCGCGGCGGCTATCGGCATGACCGTCGCCATTCTGGCAGGCACGCCGGTAGGCGCTACCATCGTCACCGTGGATCTGCTGCTGTTCGCGATTTGCTTCGCCCTGGGCGGCCTGCGCCCCCATCTGGGCAGGGCATAAGGGGTAAACAAAACCTTGACGCTGCATACGGATGGATGTAAAATAATCTTATCTTGTCCAAACGGCGCCGCCGGGGCCGGAAAAGCATGCCGCCGGCAGCGCCGCAAGCAAAAAGCCGAATATGTCCCTGTAGCTCAGCAGGATAGAGCACATGCCTCCTAAGCATGGGGTCGGAGGTTCGAATCCTCTTAGGGACGCCAAAGAAAAAAGTGCCGAAAATCACTGATTTCGGCACTTTTTCATATCTTTCGCTAAACCGCTAAAAGCAGTCCCAGGTCGTTTTCAAGACTTCGCTGGAAACCGGTGATTCAGAAGCAAATCCACTATGTGGAAGTACGATTTATCCCGGCAAAGAGCTCCGTTATTCCGTACGCGTCCCGGGTATTTGCCTCGGCTGCTTTTTTATGAATCTCATCGACCAGGTCAAATCTCTTTCGCTACGGTGTAGGCCTTGTAGATCGCCCATTTTGCGTCTTTCACAGCTTCGGCGTCGCCGATCGTGTAAACCTCCGGCGCCAGTCCCTCGGTGGCGAATGGCAGATAAGGGCTGGAACCCAAGGCCAGAATCACATGGTCAAAGCCGTCAAGCACGATCTGTTCGCCATCGCACTCGGCTTTTACGCCGCCGGGGATGAACTCCAGCACCTTGGTGTTGGTGTGGATCTCCACTTCCTCATCCTTCAAACGGTCCAGCAAGGCGTTGCGAACGGTGAGATACAGGGTGGGAACGATCTGGGGCAGCATTTCGACGATGACGACCTTGGAGCAATAGTCGGTGGCATACTCCGCGGTCTCTGCGCCGACCTCGCCGCCGCCGATGATCAGGGCGGATTGCTTCAGCACAGGATTGCCCAGCAGCACGTCGTTGGCAAGGACAACGCCGGTTTCCTGCAAGCCCTTGATGTTGGGCACGATGGGCTTGGCGCCGGTGGCCATGATCAGCACGTCGGGCTTCAGTTCGGCAATCCGTTCGGGGGTGGCTTCGGTGTTCCAGCGCAGGTCGACGCCATTTTTCTCGCACTGGTGGAGCATGTAACGGATCTCGCGGGTCAGAGGCTGCTTGAAGGGCGGGAAAGCGCCGATGCGAAGCTGACCGCCGGCAGCCAGCTTATCTTCCTTTTCCAGAAGGGTGACCTGGTGCCCTCTGTAGGCGCTCATCCAGGCAGCGGTCATGCCGGCGGGGCCCGCGCCGACCACGACGACCTTCTTGGGATCGTCGGTCAACTGCAGCATACGATCTGCTCTGTGGCTGGACTGTGGATTGTACATGCAGCCTACGCCCCAGTCTCCGGGCATCAGATTCTCGGGATAGTTGAACTCCATGCATCGCTGCGTGCAGCCGATGCAGGGGATAATGTCGTCCAGCGCGCCGCCGACGGCCTTATTGGGGAAGTCGGGGTCGGCAATGGATTGACGGCCAAGAGAAACGGCGTCGCAGTCGCCTCTCTTGATTGCGGTCTCAATGGTGTAGGGATCGTGGAACAGGCCCACGGAGAAAACCGGGATGTTGACGGCTTCCTTGATGCGGCGGCTATTCCCCAGATTCCAGCCGGACTGCCAGGCAGTGGGCGGTACGATGGTTTCCCAGGTCTCATACGTACCGGCAGAGATATGAAGGGCGTCGTAGCCGTATTCTTCAAGCATGGAGGCAAAGACGATGGTCTCCTCCATCTCCAGGCCGCCGATGCGGTTTTCAAAGGCGCTCAATCGGGTGGTGACAACGAAATCTTTGCCACAGGCGGCCTTGATGCCCTCAACGATCAGCTTCATAAAGTATGCCCTGCCGTCCAGGCCGCCGCCGAATTCGTCCACACGCTTGTTTGAGCGGGGGGACAGGAACTGTCCGCCCATGTAGCCGTGGGAGGCGTGTATCTCTACGCCGTCAAAGCCTGCTTTCTTCATGCGCACAGCGGCGTCCACATAGTGCTGGATCAAATCATAGACTTCCTGCGTGGTAAATTCTTTTGGCGTCTCGCGGTTGGTAGGGCAGGGAACGGAGGAGGGCGCCACCACTTTGCCCGCCATCAGGGAGACGGTCTCGCGGCCGGCGTGATGCAGCTGTACAATGGTCTTGGCTCCCTTTTCATGGATGACGCTGGCCAGCTTTGTCATGCCGGGAATGCAGTCGTCGGTCCAGCCGGCAGGCTCGCAGGGCATACCGACGCCGGTAGGCTCAACAGCGGTGATCTCGATGATGATCAGGCCGAACCCGCCTGCGGCACGGGCGCCGTAGTAGTCCAGCGTAGGCTGAATCACGAAGCCCTTCTGGTCAAATACGCCGGAATCCATTGCGGGAACGATGAGCCTGTTCTTGATTTCAAGGCTACCGATCTTGTAGGGAGAGAACGTTTTTGAGAATGCCATATGATACACTCCTTCCGAATATAGAATAGTACTGTGGGCGCCGCCCGCATTTCTGCCGAAGCAGCGCTCTGCTTCTTTCAATATAACATTTTGCATCCAAATAGTCAAACGCGGACGTTAGTGATGGGTTAGGAGACCAGCTTCCTTCGTTTATAAGCAGCATACGAATCCGTTCATTTCTGTGCCTCCGGCGGCGCAGACGCCTTCTTGTACTGCGAGCCTCCCTGCGCGGAGCCGCAAGTGAAGCACCGGATTTCGGCTGCTCAGCCGCGTCAAAGATGCGCGTTCCCATGCCGAGAATGCCGTAGGGATTGTCATCCTCATTCAGAGCGACCGTTGCCCATCCGACAGAAGTAATGCCAATATCCAATCCGATACCGTACCGAAACATTTGCCTTCCTCCATTCTCCGTATAGAGATAACGCCTCGCAAAGGCGAGGCGTTTGGACTCTGCGGTTTACTACCTTGTTATAGTAACCTGCATAGTTCTTGGTATGGTATAAAGAACTAACTATTGTATATCAGTGTGGTCAATATATGTCAACGATTATCTCAATTTTCGGTCTTGGCAGCGTATTTCGGGCAAATTCTAATATAAACTATCCTATGAGATGCAGTCTTCCCATGACCTTTATATCCCCACATAGCCGGCGGCCGGGGTTTCTCCCAGGGGGACCAACCGTCCCACCACCGCATAGCGGGCGTTATCCCGTTCATAGGAGCAGGTGCAAAGCGTAATGATCTGATCGTCTGCCTGTATTTTCACATCGCTGGTAAAGGTGGAACGCTTCTTCAGATCGTCCAGATAGGTGAAAAAAGCTTCGTCGTTTTCGAATTGCAGGCGGAAGAATTGCCGGTCGCCGTTTTCCACGGTACCGCAGATCAGCTCAATGCTGTAATCCTGCTCCGGGGTGGCCAGCAGCAAAGTGGGATTGGCTTCGTAAAACGCCTGATCCCTGTATCGGTCCAAACCGCCGAACATGGTCCCGTTTTTCATATGATGCCCGTAGATCACCGTGTTTTTATCGGAAAAATCCCCGCTGCACCGATAGTCCATAAAAATCGCGCCGCTTTTGTT
Source organism: Bacillota bacterium (assembly GCA_024679955.1). Taxonomy (GTDB): domain Bacteria; phylum Bacillota; class Dehalobacteriia; order UBA4068; family UBA4068; genus JAILCQ01. Next base: position 47,500 of record JAILCQ010000001.1, read on the forward strand.
GTTTTCTCTATTATACATGTGGTCGAGATAGTAACTGTTGTCCTCCGCCCGCAGGATGGGGTAGTCAATATTGGCTCCGGCGCCTTTGATCCAGCCTACGATTTCCGGATTGATCTCCTGCAGGGCGGCAAAATCTATGGAAAAAAGGGCTTGCATTTCCGCGGAAGGCTTCTGCAAAGAGGGAATGGGCGTTTCCGTTTGTTCCTTTTGGGCGGCGGCGCTTTCCATTTCCGCTCTCAACTGCCGGTAGGCGTCGGCAGCCGCTTTGTTTTTTATGATATCGCTGAGCAGCATAAAGCCACTGAAGAGAAAGACGGCGCAAAACAGGCAAAAAAGCAGCAGCGCGCCAGGGCGAAGCCGGCGTTTGGCTTTTTTCATTTTTTTGCCGCTCATGTTTTCACCATCCTTTGCTTTGCCGGAGCGGAAAACGGATCCCGCTCTTTTTCGGCTTCCAGCCTGCCGGAACAGCCGCCGGCTGGCAGTTGCTGATCGTGCGTAAAGTATAACACAGAACCGGGGCCGCCGGCAATCCCGGCGGCGGCAGTGGGGCGGCGTCAAACTGACGGCAGGGGCAGGCCATGCTTTTGCCGGCCGGGCACTGTATATATGCAATTCGTCTTAGCGGCATGGCGGCTTTCCCGCTGGTTTTTATTGTATGATTGTATCGTCACCGGGGTCGTCCCCGTGCATCGGTTTTGCATATCCCTTTGGGGAAAACGAAGGAAACCCGAAAAAATCACCCTTTTGTACTGGCCTTTTATCAGCTTGTTGCTTTTTTCTGCCGCCGAAGGGTTGCGCGGTTTGCCATTCTGTGGTATAATAGCCTCGCAACGCGTTTTAAGTTTGCTTTTACTTTAAAGATTCTAGATAGGGGATATCTTATAAAATAATGAATACTATGCATAATAATCAAAAACAAGATTTGTCAGTCGCTACATATATCCAGTCCGATCCACGCAACAAAAAAGAAAAACAACGTTTCAAAGCAATTCAAAGAACGGTATCTTCCGCTATCGTTTTGCTCTGCGTGATGTTTTTGGTTTTTGGCGGCATCCATTTGGTCTCCGCCAACTCTTCCGCCTATGTTTTGGTAGCGGATGGTAAGGAAATCGCCACCCTGGCCTCCATGACGGAAGCGGAAGCTGCCATCGACCAATACATTGAAAACAAATCCGCTGAGTACGGTATGGATATCGTATATTCCGACGATTTGGAAATCAATAAAGTTTCCACCGCCGGCGTAATTTTATCCAGCGCCATGGAAGCGGCCGACGCTCTGGATGGCAACCTGCATCTCATGGCCAAGGCGGAAGCGATTTGTATCAACGGCGTAGAATCCTTATACGTACCCGATGAAGAAACCGCCAGAGAAGCGATTGATCTGGCCAAGCAGTATTATGCGGACGACGATAGCGACGATATTCTCTCGGTGACCGTGGCGGAGCAGGTTTCCGTCATTCCCACCCTGGCTGATATCGATCAGGTGTTGCCTGCGGAAGAAGCAAAGAATATGTTGCTGTACGGCTGCCCGGATGCAAAATATTATTTTGTAGCCACCGAAGGCGAAACCTTCGCGGAAATCGCCGAACGCAACGGCGTCAGCGTGGAAAGCTTAAAAGCGATCAACACCGTTATTGCTGATAAAGACGCGTTGACTTTGGGTACGGCGGTAGCCCTTTCCCAGCCGGCTCCGATGATCAGCGTGCTCGTGGAAAAAGAAGTGGTGCAAACCCAGGCGATACCGTATAGCGTTGTCCATCAGGACAACAGCAATATGAATCGCGGCGAGGAAAAGGTTATTTCCGAAGGTATAGACGGTCTGGAAGAAGTTACTCTGCGCGTGGTCGTCAGCAACGGCGAAACGGTAAGCTCCGAACAGATTTCCGCCACCACCTTGGTGGAACCGGTGGATCAAGTGGTGGAAAGAGGTACAAAAGTGGTTTTGTCCTCCAGAAGTTTCGGCGGCAGCGGTTCCGGCGTAGTTGGTTGGCCCTATACGGGGACGATCACTTCCCGTTTCGGTTGGCGCTCCCGGGGTTGGCATAGCGGTTTGGATATTGCCGGCCCGGTAGGCGAAGCGATCTACGCGGCGGAATCCGGTACCGTTACCTATGCCGGTTGGTATTACGGCTACGGCAATTTGGTTAAGATCGACCATGGCAGCGGCATGGAAACCTATTACGGTCACTTGTCCGCCATATATGTGAACGTTGGCGATACGGTGGAAAGAGGCCAGCATATTGCCGCCTTGGGCAATACGGGCAACAGCACCGGCCCCCATGTTCACTTTGAGGTGCGCTTTGACGGCACCGCCTACAACCCGTTGGATTATTTGGAATAAGTAAAAGCAGACAAAAGCGCGAAAGCGTAGCATACAGCGAAACCACAAGACCGCAAACAGGAGGGAAAAGATGGTTCATCCCCCTGTTTGCGGTCTTTTGATATGCAGAGATAAAAGAGCCGTTTCCGCGGACGGCCGCTTTGACGGCGATGTTTCGCCGACGGTTTGCAGTTGCGCTATGAAGCGGGTAGGGGACGCTTGCCCGATGCGCCCAATGCGGCGAACGGCGGCAACGGCGAATGCGTCGCAGACGCCAGATGCGGCGAACGGCGGCAACGGCGAATGCGTCGAAAATACCCGATGCGCCGGCAACCGCGGACATTCCGCATCCCAACCCCGATGGGGGAACAGAAGCGGAACCAGAGCAGGAACCAGAGCAGGAACCAGAGCAGGAACCAGAGCAGGAAGCAGGGCATAGGCCAACATCCGGCGGCGCAGGTATAATTTGCGGCAATTTACATAGGCTAAAGCCTAGAAAAACACAATAAAAAAAGGATGGGAAAAGCCATGGTCTATCGTATCGGCAAAGACTGCATCAATTGCGGCGCTTGCGCCCAGGACTGTCCCGAACAATGCATCCATGACGGAGAAGACTATTATTTTATCGACGAAGAAAAATGCATCAACTGCGGGACCTGCGCCGAGGTTTGCCCCGTGGGCGCGCCGGAAGAGGTGTGAATTTCCGGCCCGCCGGGATACAAGCGGATGAAAACGGCATATAAATAAGCGGAACGACAACCTGCCGTTCCGCTTTTCCCTTATAATTCAAAGCCCAATTCTTCTATTTTTTCTTTGACCGTTTGCAGATCCCCGTGGGGGCCGACGGTCACGGACACTTCGCCGCTTTCATGATCGGCCTTAGCCGTAATATCCGGCAAGGCGTTGAGGGTTTGATTGATTTGATCGGAACAATGGGAACAATGCATCCCCTTGACCTGCAGAATGAGATGAACGGGATCTTGAGGATGCCCGCCGCAGCCGCATTTTTCACACATGATAAAAGCTCCTTTCCCTGATGGCTGTTTTCAATGCAACCGGCATGATCCATAGAGAGGCCGGCTTTCTTGGGCGTTGACAGAGAACGGGCAGCGCCAAAGAAAGCGCCGTATTTCTTTAAGCTTAGCATAGAAAGGAAAGATTGACAAGCTTTCCTAATGGAAAAAACTATGGTAAAATACAAAGCGGATCACTATGGGATCGAGGAAGATATACATATGAAATGCACAACGCTACTTTCCGGTTCTTCGGGAAATTGTATTTTTATCGGCGGCGAAAAGACGAATATTCTCATCGACGCCGGCTGCAGCGCCGCCTATTTGCAAAAAGCTTTGGCGCAGATGCATTGCTCGCCCCGGGAGATTTCGGCCATTTTGATCACCCACGAGCACAACGATCATATCAGCGGCGCGGTACATATCAGCGGCAAATTCGGCATACCCATATACGCCAGTCCTCTCACTTGGAAAAATTTGCCCTTTTATGAGGACTTTTTGCCGGAGGAACGCCATATATTTGAGTATGGGATGGAGTTCGGTGAATTGAGCCTGGATTTTTTCCGCCTCTCCCATGACGCTTGTCAACCGGTGGGTATCGTCGTTCAGGAAAACGGGCGCAAACTGGCCATCATCACCGATACCGGGACGATCACCCCTTCCATGTACAGAAAAGTCCGCGGCGCCGACGCCATTTTCATCGAAGCCAATCATAGCCGGCAGATGCTGTACCAAGGCCCCTATCCGTATTTCCTGAAAAAACGCATTTTGGGCGACCGGGGACATTTGTCCAACCGGCAGGCCGGCGTGGCCTTGCGGCGGCTGATCGGCGAAAACACAAAGTACGTGGTTTTGACCCATTTGAGCCAGAATAACAATACGCCGGAAACGGCCTATCGGGAAGTCATGGATGAGCTGGCGCTTTTGCCGGAAATCCCTTGCCGGGTCTCGGTAGCGCCGCGAATGTCGCCCCATCCGTTGCTGATCTTGTGATCGTAGAAGAAAACGAGGGCTGCCATGCGCTTTTTTACCTTTCGTTTGCCGTCCACCCGCCGTCGCCATGACGGCCTGGGCTATGGAGAATCATCCGCCTGGCTGCAGATGCTTGGGGCGGCGCTGCTTTTTTTGGCGCTTTTTTCCCTCTGGCAGGGGAATGGAAGCCCGGCCCAGGAAAAATATGTCCGGGCCATTGTCGGCGTAGCCGAGCAGGTCAGCCCTACCGTGGTTTATATTGAAAACATAGCCGGCCATGCCGCCGGCGGCAGCGGTTCCGGCGTCATCGTATCGCCAAAGGGCTATATCATCACCAACAATCATGTGGTGGCCGGCTGCGACGCTTTGGAGGTATATCTGGCGGACGGACGCCGGGCCAAAGGGCGATTGGTGGGGGCCGACAGCTCTGTGGATCTGGCTTTGGTAAAAATCGATTTGCCGGATCTGCCCGCGGCCCGTCTGGGGGATTCCGCCGCTTTATCCGTGGGACAATTGGTATTTGCCATCGGCAATCCCGGCGGCGCACGATTCAGCCGCTCCATGACTATGGGGCTGGTTTCCGGATTGAACCGGGTCTTGCAGTTGCCGGACGGAGATATGGCCGATCTGATCCAAACCGACGCGGCCATCAACCCAGGCAACAGCGGCGGCCCTTTGGTCAATCTGGAGGGCGAGGTCGTGGGCATCACCAGCATCAAAATCGTGGATACCTGTTTCGAGGGCATGGGCTTTGCCGTGCCCATCAATACCGCCGTGGCGGTGATCGACCGTTTATCCATACCGGTCACGACAAATATTTGGTAGGTTTTGACTATGCAGATCACCATACTTGCCGTAGGCAAGCTCAAGGAAAAGTATTTAAAAGAAGGACTGGCTGAATACGCCAAAAGGCTCACCGGCGTCGCCAAAGTCCGCATCATCGAAACCGGCGAGGAAAACGGTAGCGCCTATCCCAGCCAGGCCGAAATCATCCAACTCAAAGAAAGGGAAGGCAAAAAACTGTTGGCCGCCATACCCGAAGGCTGCTGGAAAATCGTTTTGGACAGCCGGGGGAAAACATTGACCTCCGAGGATTTCGCCGCCCATTTGCAGCATCGTATGCTGCAGGGGGTAAGCCACTTCGCCTTTATCATTGGCGGCTCCTGGGGATTGGGACAAAATGTCATCGATCAGGCGGACCTGCTGTTGTCTTTCGGCAGTTTTACCTATCCGCATCAATTGATGCGTTTGATTTTGCTGGAACAGGTGTACCGCGCCGTCAAGATCATCCGCGCCGAGCCCTATCATAAATAACAGAATATTTTCCACAATCAGCAGGAAAGCGCCCTTTGCAGCAGAATACTATATATTGTGTTTTAGCCGAACGATTATGGGGAAAGGACGCCGTATATGCGGGTAGTACGTATGCTGTGCGGCTATGTGCTGGCCATGGCGCTTTTTTGGCTGGCCGATAGCCTGTTGCTGAGTTCTATTTTGGATATTCCTTTTGCCGCCGCTTTGTGGACCGGGGTTTCGCCGGCGCGTATGCTGTACCGGCTGCTGGTGGAGGTGGCGTTGCTGACCGTCGCTTTCGCCCATGTCACCCGCCGCACGGTAGGGGACAACGTGTTTATGATGGGCCTGCAATCCGCGGCTACCAGCCTCAACATTTTTACCCAAAGCGAAAACCAAAAACAACGGCTCATCAATATCGCTTTGCCCATCGCCGACTATTATCGGATGGAGCGGCAGGACAGGGACAGTTTGTATGTGCTTTGCCAAATATTCGATTTGGGCATGCTCACCATGGATCAGGATTTTTTCTCTTGCCGCAAAGAAAACCCGGATCAAAGGCAATTGTGGAAAGAGAACCTGCAAAAGAGCGTGGAAGTGGTGGGCGCCTTGCCGGAGCTGGCCCCCGCCGCCCCCTTGCTGCGATATCACAAGGAGCACTTTGACGGATCCGGGCCTTGGGGGCTGCAGGGCAAAGATATCCCCTTGCCCTGCCGTATCCTGCAGACCGCCTTGGCTTATGACGCCTTTACCCATCCGGCCAATGGCAAAAAAAAGATGAAATGCCAGGAAGCCCTGGGCGAGCTATCCTATTATGCCGGTACGGTACTGGATCCGGAAATCGTAGAATTCCTGCAAACGCAAATGGGCTATAAGGGGACGGAAAAAGCCGCCGCCCACGCGTATACAATGCATCGGGCCTAGAAAAGAAGGCATAAAGTCATTCGCGGTGATGGCATGATCCATCGCCGCGTTTTTCTTATCGTTGACATATGTCCTCATAGCATATATAATTATTGTGTATGTTTTTCCGGAGGTACAATAACTGTTTAGAGGTGACTGAAATGGTAAAGATTTTGGTAGCGGAAAAGCTGAATGAAAAAGGGTTGGATGTTTTGTATGCCAGCGGTATGGATATCGTTTATAACAAAGACATAACCCGTGAAGAACTGCTTGACACCATTCATGAATATGACGCTTTGATCGTACGAAGTTTACCGATTGTGGATAAAGAATTATTGGATAAAGCGACGAAATTGCGGGTCGTAGGACGGGCCGGCAACGGCGTCGATAATATCGATATGGAAGCGGCTACCAATCAAGGGGTGGTCGTGGTCAATACACCGGATTCCAACAGTATTTCTGCCTGCGAGCTGACCATCGGCTTGCTGATCGCTGCCTGCCGCAATATTTCCGAAGCCAACAATTGCCTGAAACATGGCGAATGGGGACGCAGCCGTTTCCAAGGCGTGGAACTGAGCGGCAAAACCCTGGGCATCATCGGCTTGGGCCGTATCGGTACACTGGTGGCCAATCGGATGAAAGCGTTCAATATGAATATTATCGCTTATGATCCGTATATCACCGACGAACAGTTTGCCAGAGGCCGGGCGGAGAAAAAAGAAAGATTGGAAGATCTGCTGCGCGAGGCCGACGTCATCACCATACATACGCCCAAAACGGCGGAAACCCTGGGCATGATCGATCGGGAGCAGTTCGCCATGATGAAAGACGGCGTGCGGGTGGTCAATTGCGCCCGCGGCGGCCTGTACAATGAAGAAGCCCTGGCGGAAGCTCTGAAAAGCGGTAAGGTCGCTGGCGCTGCCTGCGACGTTTTGTCCAAAGAGCCCTGCACCGATTCGCCGCTGTACGCTTTCCCCAATTTCACGGTCACGCCCCATATCGGCGCTACCACCACCGAAGCCCAGGAAAGCGTGGGCATTTGTGTGGCGGAAGAAGTCGTCAACGCCCTGAAAGGGGAATTGGTGGCCAATGCCGTGAATATGCCGGTATTGAAAAATGAAGATCTGCTCACCATCAAACCCTATATGCGCTTAGGAGAATTGCTGGGTAAAATCTATCACCAATTGCAGAAAAAACCGGTTTACAAAGTGGCCGTGGACTATTGCGGCGAAGCCGCTGAATTGGATACGGGCATGATCACCCGGGCGGTGCTGCGGGGATTGTTTGAACCCATCCTCAAAGAACAGATCAACTACGTCAACGCCATGAAGGTGGCGGAAGCCAGAGGCGTGGGCGTCATCGAAAGCAAAGAACAGGACGCCGGACATTTCCCCGGTTTGATCCGGGTGAAGGTTTATGCCGGTCAACGGGTTTACCGCTATTGCGGCACCATTTTCGGTTTGGATGATCCGCGCATCGTGGAAATCGACGGCTACCGCTTCGACTTCCGGCCCGAGCCCAATATGATCTTGGTGGAAAATGTCAATAAACCCGGCATGATCGGTAAGATCGGCACGGTCATGGGCGAAAACAACATCAATATCTCCGCCATGCAGGTTTGCCCCGGCGGCGACAATGAAGTGGCCATGATGACCTTCGGCATATCCCGCGAACCCAGCGAGGAGCAACTGGAAAACATCGCTGCCTTGGACGATGTATTGAAAGTCAGATTTGTGGAATTTTGAGCTTTTGGGCTTGGCAAAGGTATAGATCACAAAAACAAGATGGGGCGGCGTTATTCGCCGGCCCATCTTGGAATTTATTCCGGGGGAGAAAACCGTGAGTAACTTTTTCGCTTATATTTCCCGCATGAAACTGATACGGCGTTGGAGCTTGATGCGCAATATCCAGGAGGAAAACATTCAGGAGCACAGCATGGAAACCGCGGTTTTCGCCCATGCCCTGGCAGAGATCGGCAACGCCTATTTTCAGGAGAGCTACGACGCCAATTACGCCGCCGTGCTGGCTTTGTATCATGATGTGGGCGAGGTGATCATTGGCGATTTGCCCACGCCGGTGAAATATTTCAACCCCCAGATCAAACAGGCCTACGGCGAGATCGAGGACGTGGCCAAGCATAAACTGCTTTCCTTTTTGCCCGGGGAATTGCAGGAAGCCTACCGGCCTTTGTTTTTCGCCGACCGGCAGCGGCCGGAATACCGTTTGGTCAAAGCCGCCGATAAATTATCCGCCTATGTGAAATGCCTGGAAGAATGCGCCGCCGGCAACGGCGAGTTTTTGCGGGCCAAAGAAAGCGTTTTTCAGGGCTTGGCCAAATATCAGGATATACCGGCGGTGCAATGGTTCATGGATCATTGCCTGGACGCTTACAGCAAGACCCTGGACGAATTGGACTAAAAAACGTACAGGGCAAGCAGCTTCAACAACGGCAAATGCAGGCAAAAAAAGCCGTAAAACCACCATTTGCTTCCCCGGCCGCGGCTGCCGTTATACAGAAACAGCAAAGGCAAAGCCAATAAAGCCAGCCCCTGGTTGACAGATTCCGCTTCCGCGGTCAGGAAAAAGGGCAAATGTAGGCATAGCCAGGCCAGACACAGCTTGTCGAAGGAAGCGGCAAAATACCAGCCGCTGAAAATCAGCGCTATGCCGTAAAAACCGTATTGAAAAGAGGCCGCTTCGCCCAGCAGGGCCAGGCCTGCCACGGCCGCCCAGGCCAAAGCCAATTTGTTCTTGCTTAGACATTTTTCGTAGAGGGCGATGGCCAAAAGGCCCAGGCACAGTTCGCCGAATATATTGAAATCCCGGCTGGAAGCGCATATTTGATACGGGTATTGATACAGTATGGCGAATAGGGCCAAACGCAAAGCATAGGCAAAGCGATCGTGGGTGTGCATATAGCCCTGGCCGATCATGTAAGCGAAAATGGGGAAAGCCAATCTGCCGATATGCCGCAGTGCCGTGATTTGCGGACAGATCAGCATCCCCCAATGGTCGATGAACATGAACAGGCAGGCCAACGCTTTTAAGCCGTTGGCGCTCAGCCCTTTGTTACGTATGCTGGCAATCGGATCTTTCATAGGGCTATTATATCGAAATTATCGTTTTTTTACAACGGACGAATGGATCGGGAATATACATGCGCAGCAAGCATTTCTATTTTGCCCTGGTCGGCGTTGTGATCGTCGCCTGGGGTTCGGTATATCCGGCAACGCGGTATTTGACATTGGACGGGGTGTCGCCCTATTTTATCAGCGTGATGCGGGTTTTGATCACTTTTGTGGCGGCCACGGTGATGGTCCCGCTAAGCGGGCAAAAATGGAACGCCCCGGCTTTCAAAAAGCATTTTTGGCCTTTTGTGGCCATGGGGTTTACCGGCGCCTTCGGCTTTTTTATTCTGATGAACGTAGGCGTGCAATATACGCAGGCCGGCGAATCCGCTCTGATCGTTGGTTTGAACCCGCTGCTGATCGTTATCTTTTCCTCCCTGTTGCTGGGAGAGCCTTTTGGTTGGCGCAAGGCTTTGGGCGTGGTTTTGGCCTTTTTCGGCATCGTCCTGGCGGTGGTGGGCGGCGGCGTTTTCGCCCACACCGGTTTTTCCTGGGGCTGGCCGGAGTGTATATTGCTTTTGGCCGCCGTTTGTTGGGCTTCCTATACCTTGCTCAGCCGGCGTTACGGGCATTGCCTTTCCTATCTGCAGGGTTTTTTCTGGATATTTGCCAGCGCCTTTGTGATGAGCCTGCCCATGCTGATCTACTATCTGCCGGATATTTCCTCGCTGACGCTCACGCAATGGCTGTGGCTGCTGTATTTGGGCTTGGGTCCCGGCGGCGTTTGTTTTTTGCTGTGGGCCAAGGGCGTTAATGTTTTGGGCGCTTCCGTATGCGGCATGATCAACAGCTTTATGCCGATTTGCTCGATACTGATTTCCGGCTTGTGGCTGGGAGAACCGTTGACCTGGATGCAGATCACCGGCGCGCTTTTGGTGGCGGCCGGGGTTTGGCAGGGGGTCAGCAAAACCGCATTGCCCGTCAACTATGAAACGGGACGGAGCCTGGAAGCCGCCGATGAAGGATAGCTTGATGAAGGATAGCTTGATGAAGGATGGTTTACTGATTTTTGATATGGACAATACCTTGCTGCATTCGCATATCGATTTTGCGCGCATGAAGCAAGACGTGGGTTTGCTGCTGCAGGAAGAACACCTGTCTTTGATCGGAGGCCGTTCCGTTTCCGATAATTTGTCGTCCTTGTTTGAATCCGGGGCGCTCAGCGCCGGTTTAAACGAAAGGATTTGGCAAAGGATCAGCGAGATCGAAGAGGAAGGCCTGGCCCGTGCCGTATTGGAACCGGGCATAGAACAGGTTTTGCCCCGGCTGGCGGAGCGTTTTTATCTGGCAGTGCTGTCCAATAATATGGACGCCGCCGTGCATCAATGTCTCACGGATCTGCAGGTGGCCCCCTATTTTTCCCTGATTTGCGGCAGGGAAAAAGCGCCCGTCCTCAAGCCCCGGCCGGAAGGGGTGCGATATGTGGTTTCCCGCTTTCCGCAAGCGCCGCCGCAGCGGGCATGGATGATCGGCGACGCCTTGATCGACGCTCTGGCGGCTTTCCGGGCGGGTATCGGGTTTATCGCATACAATCGCAGCCGCTATGAAAATTGGTGGCGTTTGAACCGGCAGCCGCAATTGTTTTTATACGCTTGGGATGAAAAAGCCATAGGAGAGATTCTCAGAGTAACGGCGAAAGGCGAATGAAATATGGCGGCGAAATACCGAATCAAAAAGCATGACGACGCGGCCCTGGCGGAAATGGAAAAACAGTTTGAAGAAGACGCCTATTGGCAGCATATCCCTGAGGAAGCGGCGGCGGATCTGGATATGGAGGATTTGGCGGCGGCCAACGCCAGCCATGGAGAGGAAGAAACGCCGCTTTCCGCCGGCGACGCCCCAGGCAGGCGCAAACGGCGCATATGGCGGGCTGCGGCGGCTGCGGTCCTTCTTTTGGCCTTTGCCGTATGGCTTTGGGGCGATATGTTTCTGGGAAAAGGAAACATCGGTTTTCTGGCGGATTCGGCCAAATTAGCCCAGGATGAATCCCTCCGCGATTTGCGGAGCGCTGTGGTTTCCATCCGGGGCACCAACAGCAGCGGCACCGGTTTCAATATCCGGCAGGACGGCCTGATCGTCACCAACCGCCATGTGGTGGAAGACAGTCTCAGCTTGATCATCACCTTCGGCGACGGACAAGCCACCACCTTTGTCACCAGTCAATGGTTGGAGATCCCCAATGTGGATTTGGCGCTGATCGATATTGACGGTACGGATCTGCCCTATGTGGAATTGAGCCGGGAGGACGCCGCGGCCGGCGAATCCGTGATTTTTATCGGCAATCCCCTGGGCTTCGACTGGACCATATCCCAGGCCACGGTGGAAGGCCTTTACCGGCTGGATGGGGAAACGTCGGCCGTGGTATTGGACGGGCCCATACGCCCCGGTTCCAGCGGCAGCCCGGTTTTTAACGACCGGACCCAGGTGATCGCGGTCATATTTGCTTCTTTTGCCGATGTGGAAGATAAAGGATTGGCTTTGCCGGTTTCCTATATAAATACTTTTTTGGAGGAAAATTTCCATGAGTGAGAAAAAATTACCTGTTTCCGGGGAAAAGATAGCGGCTATAGCGGAACGTTTCGGCACCCCCTTTCACCTGTACGACGAAAAGGCCATCCGTGCCAATGTCAGAGAGTTTTTGCAGGCTTTTGCCTGGGCGCCGGCTTTCAAAGAGTATTTTGCGGTGAAAGCCTTGCCCAATCCCTATATTCTGCAGATTTTGGCAGAAGAAGGCGTAGGCGCGGATTGCAGTTCTATGGCGGAGCTGTATTTGTCGGAAGCGGTGGGCCTGAAAAATGAGGATATTTGTTTTACCTCCAACGACACGCCCATGCAGGAATATGAAAAAGCCAAAGCTTTGGGGGCAATCATCAATTTTGACGATATTTCCCATATCGACGGTGTGGATCAGGCTTTAGGTCTTCCTTCTTTCGTTTCCATGCGCTACAATCCCGGTCCCTTGCGCCAGGGCGGCAATACCATCATCGGCTATCCCGAAGAGGCAAAATACGGCATGACCGACGCCCAAATCCTGCAAGCCGTCGCCGATTGCCAAAAGCGGGGCGTCAGCCGTTTCGGTTTGCATACCATGATCGTTTCCAATGAATTGAATATCGACTATTTGATCGAGACGGCGGAGATGATGTTCCAGCTGGCGGCCCGGGTGAAAGAGGCTTTGGGCGTAAGCGTGGAAGTGATCAATTTAGGCGGCGGCATCGGCATCCCCTATCAGCCGGAGCAGCAGCGGGTGGATCTGCCCCGCTTGGGCCGGGAAATCGAGCAGGCTTACCGGCGCATACTGGTTCCCGCCGGTTTGGGGCAGGTGAAGCTGGCCATGGAAAGCGGACGGATGATCACCGGCCCTTACGGCTATCTGGTGGCCAAAGCCATTCACTATAAGGATACCTATAAGCAGTATATCGGTTTGGACGCCTGCATGGCCGATTTGATGCGGCCGGCGCTGTACGGCGCCTATCATCATATTACGGTGGTGGGCAAGGAAGACCGGCCCTGCGACCATGTCTATGACGTTACCGGTTCCCTGTGCGAAAACAACGACAAATTTGCCATCAACCGCAGCCTGCCCAAAATCGATATGGGGGATCTGCTGGTGATCCATGATACCGGGGCCCACGGCCATGCCATGGGGTTCAATTATAACGGCAAACTCCGTTCCCAGGAATTGCTTTTGACGGAAAGCGGCCAGGTGAAACAGATCCGCCGCGCCGAGACTTTGGCGGATTATTTTGCCACCCTGGATTATCCGGGGCTGCCCCAGCGCGGCCAATAGCCAAGCCGTCCGGGCGGCGGCCGGTCAAGCCCGGTAGATAGAGCGACCCTTTGCAAACAGGAAAAAGCCGCATCGTATGTCTTTCAGCGAAGCGGCTTTTTTTATTGCCGGAATGGCGGGCGGATAAAGGTAAACGGGCAAATTTGGCGAAGTTTAAAAGGTAACGCTGGGGGGAGAAAAATGGAAAAAGGCGTCTTTATCACTTTTGAAGGCATAGACGGTTGCGGCAAAACGACGATGCAGGGCTTATGCGGCCAATTGCTGGAAAGCCGGGGCAAGCGCGTATTGCTGACCAAAGAACCGGGGGACAGCGATTTCGGCCGTTCCTTCCGGCAAATGCTGCTGCATACCCAAATGGGGGAGATGAATGACGCCACCGAGGTTTTGCTCTATGCCGCGGACCGGGCCAGACATGTGGACAAAGTGATACGTCCCGCCTTGGCCCAGGGGATGGTAGTGCTTTGCGACCGGTATCTGGATTCCACCATCGCCTATCAGGGCGGCGGCCGGGGTGTGGAAATGGATCTGCTGTGGCGGATCAACGATTTCGCCACCGGCGGCCTGTCTCCGGATCTGACGTTTTACCTGCGTTTGGATGTGGAGCAAATGGCGTCCCGGCTCAGCGCAGGCAAAGACCGCCTGGAAAAAGAAGCGCCCCGGTTTTTTGCCCGGGTGGCCCGGGCCTATGAGGATTTGGCGGCCCGGTTCCCCCATAGATTTGTCACCGTTGACGCCAATCGCCCGCCGGAGGAAGTTTTTTCTCAAATCGAACGAAAAATAACGGAGTTTTTTTCATGGAGTTGACCACATTAAGCCGGCGTTTACAGGCGCTGACGGGTTCGCCGCAGCTTAGCCATGCCTATTTGTTTTGCGGTTCCGGCGCTTTGCAGCAGGCCCTGAATTTCAGCGCCGCCCTATTGTGCGGGCAGCCTGCGGAAGGTTCCGCCTGCGGCCATTGCTCCGCCTGCATCCATTTTCTGGCCGGCACCCATAGCGGCTTTCAGTGGATCACGGCGTCCGGTGGCGGCCATAAGATCGAAACCATACGTCATTTGCATAAATTGGCTTATCTGTCTACGCTGGAATCCCCCATGAAGGTGTTTTTGCTGCAGGACGCGGAGCTTATGGGGGAACCCGCCGCCAACTGCCTGCTGAAAATCCTGGAGGAACCGCCGGAAAATTGCGTATTTATCTTGACCGCCAACCATTTGGATAGCCTGCTGCCCACCATCGTTTCCCGCTGCCAACGCTTTTCCTTCGCTTCCGATGAGGAAACGGAAACGGCGGCGGTGGATATGCAGGCGGCGGCCTGCTTTTTGCGGGAGCTGCCGTCTATGCCCATATCCCAGGTGCTGCTGATCGCCAAGGAACGGGAAAAAGACGCGGCAGCCCAGGAAGGGTTTTTTGCCGCCTTGCTGCGGGTTTTGCATCAGGCCGCCGTGGGAAAAACGGAATTGCCTATGGGCCGGAAAAAGGCCCTGGATTCGGCGATCATGATGGAAAACGCTATCGACTATTTGCGCAAAAGGGTGCGGCAACAGCTTTTGACGGATGTGATTTTGTTGCGATTGTGGCAAAATAGCCGCAGCGAAGGTTGATATCGGCATCTTTTCCATCTATAATAATACTATAAATCGATAAACAGAACCGGCATACCGGCGGAGGCAGATCGCCGCAGAGGCGGCGCATCCAATCGGAACCGCCGCCGGCCGTCACCGATTGACAATAGAAATGGCAGGGGGTATTATGGTTAAAATAGTCGGCGTTCGCTTTAAAAAGAACGGTAAGATCTATTATTTTGATCCGGATATTGTGGATATACAGCTGCGTGATCATGTGATCGTGGAAACGGCCCGGGGCGTGGAATATGGCGAAGTGGTGCTGGGCACCAAAGAAGTCTCGGAAAAAGAAGTGGCCAATCCGCTGAAAAAAGTGCTGCGCCGGGCCACAGAAGCGGACAATCAAAAACACGAGGAAAACAAACAGGCGGAAAAAGAAGCTTTTAAAATATGCGTTAAGAAAATCGAACAGCACAAGCTGCCGATCAAGCTGATCGAAGTATCGTATACCTTTGACGTCAGCAAAATCATTTTTTATTTTATCGCCGAAGGCCGGGTGGATTTCCGGGAACTGGTCAAGGATCTGGCCTCGGTTTTCCGCACCAGGATCGAATTGCGGCAGATCGGCGTTCGCGACGAAGCCAAAGCCATCGGCGGCATCGGCACTTGCGGCCGGGTTTTGTGCTGCCACAGCGTGCTGGGAGATTTTCAGCCGGTATCGATCAAAATGGCGAAAAAACAGAACCTTTCTTTGAACCCCAGCAAAATATCGGGGGTATGCGGCAGATTGATGTGCTGCCTGAAATTTGAAAACTACGACGATTTGCCTTGCCAAAACAAACGGGTGGTATATGATATACCCCCGGAGGATGACGAAGTATTGATCGACGATGAGGAGTAAAGCATGACGCTGAAGGATGATTTGGAACAATGGCGAAAAAAGCTGAATGCGGTTTTGGACGAAGGAGACGCTTTGCACGAACGCGTGGCGGATCTGGAAAAGGAAAATGCTTTATTGCAGGAGCGTTTGATGAATGGGGACAAAACCGACGGTTTTGAAGCCGTGACCAAGATTTATGACGAAGGCTATCATATCTGTCCGGCCAATTTCGGCAGGACGAGGGATGAGGAATGTTTGTTTTGCTTGAATTTTTTACTGCATAAAGGGAAAAAAGATGTTTGATCCGGCTGGGGAACGTATGGATGAGTTGTGTCGGGGGGGACTGAGAATCATTCAAAATTCTACAGCCCCCCGTTTTAGTTTGGACGCCGTTTTGCTGGCGGATTTTACGCCGGTGAAGGCCGGCGACTCCATCGTGGATTTGGGCTGCGGCACCGGTATCCTTCCCTTGCTGTTATACGCCAAAAACCCCGATTGCCGCATACAGGGCATAGAGCTGATGCCGGAAATGGCGGATATGGCCCGGCGCAGCGTGGCCATGAACCGGCTGGAGCAAAGCATACGCATTGATCATGGCGACGTGCGGCAGATCGAAAAGACCGTGACCAAAGCCGCGGCGGATACGGCGGTCTGCAATCCGCCCTATTATCAACCCGGCAAAGGAAAGGTCAGCGCCGACGCTTTGACGGCCGCCGCCCGCACGGAGATTCATGGGGTTCTGTCGGATTTTGTGGCCGCCGCCGCCTTTGCCCTGAAGCCTTTGGGCTGCTTCTATATGATACATCGCAGCGTTCGTTTTACCGAGACGGTGGTCGCTTTGGAAAGCAACGGTTTGCGGCCCTTCCTGTGGCGGCAGGTGCAGCCCTTTGCCGGCGCGGAAGCCAATTTGTTTTTGATCGCCGCCGTCAAAGGCGGCGTCCGGGAGATGCGGCTGTTGCCGCCGCTTACGGTATATGAATCGGCAGGGGTATATACGCGGGAAATGCGCGAGATCTATAAAGGCAGGTAAACTATGGCAGGGATTCTGTATTTGGTGGCCACGCCCATTGGCAATCTGGAGGATATCAGCGCCAGGGCTTTGCGCATATTGAGCGAAGTGGATTGCGTCGCCGCGGAAGATACCCGGGTCAGCGGTGGTTTGCTGCATCATTTCGGCATCAAAAAACCGCTGGTCAGCTATTATGAACAGAATAAGCATATCCGGGGCCCGGCCTTATTGGAACGGCTGCTGCAAGGGGAGAGCATCGCTTTGATCAGCGACGCCGGCACGCCGGCCATCAGCGATCCGGGAGCGGATTTGACCCGGGCCGCCATCGACGCCGGCATACAGGTCACGCCCATCCCCGGCCCCTGCGCCTTCGTTTCCGCTTTGATCGCCAGCGGCCTGTCTACGGAAAGGTTTGTATTCGAAGGGTTTTTGCCCCGCCATCACGGGGAAAGAAAGCGGCGTTTGCAAAGCCTGGCCGGGGAGGAAAGGACGCTGATCTTTTATGAAGCGCCCCACCGTTTGCCGGAGACCTTGGCGGATATGGCGGAAGTTTTGGGCCCGCAGAGAAAAGCGGTCCTGGCCAGGGAATTGACCAAGCTGCATGAGGAGTATCTTCGTCTTACCCTGGCTGAAGCGGCGGAGCTGTACCGGCAGCAGCAGCCTCGGGGCGAATATGTGCTGATCGTCGCCGGCGGCGAAAGCCGGCGGTCACCGCCGCCGGATCTGCAAGCCCTGCAAGACCGGTTGGAAAAATTGCTGGAGCAGGGGATGAGCCGCAAGCAGGCGGCGAAAACGCTGGCTGGGCAGTATGGCCTGCCGGTAAAAAGCGTATACGAGTTGGGCTTGAAATAACGGTTGCGTGCTGCGGCCGGGACGCTTTGGGCAAACCGCCGCAGTTGAAAGGATAAAGTGTTGCTGGGAAAGGTTGCAAAAAAGAATCGTTGCAAGGACAAATCAAAGAATAGAGCGGAGAAAACATATGATATATGACGGATTTCCGGAAAGAAACGCTTGGCTTGAAATCGAAACGACGGATATTGTCCATAACCTGCAGGAAATCAGACGCATATTGCGGCCCGGCGTGGAATTTATGCCGGTCATCAAATGCAACGGTTATGGCTTGGGGCAAAGGATGCTGGCAAAGGTGTGCGTGGAGAACGGCAGCCGCCGTTTGGTGACCGCCTTGCTCAGCGAAGCCATGGATTTGCGCGCCTCCGGCATTACCGTGCCGATTTTGGTGTTCGCCTATTTGCCGCCGGCTTTTGCGCCTACGGTGGTGAAGAACGATATCATCCAATCGGTGTATGATGAACAGGCGGCTATCGCTTTGTCCGAGGAAGCTGCCCGGCAGGGGAAGACGGCGGTCATCCATATCAAACTGGAAACCGGTTTGGGCCGGGTGGGTTTTGCCGCCAATCCGGAGAGCGTCAAAACCATCGGCCGCATCATGGCATTGCCCAATTTGTTTGTGGAAGGTATTTATTCTCATTTCGCCACGGCGGACGGGCCGGATCTGGACTACGCTTACCGGCAGCTGACGGTTTTTGACGATTTTCTGACGGCATTGCGCCGGGCCGGTTTGGAGATACCCTGTCCCCATATTGCCAATTCCGCGGCGGTGGTGATGATGCCGGAAAGCCATTACGGGCTGACCCGGGGGGCGGCTTTGCCTTGCGGCGCCTATCCTTCCGAATATGTCAGCCGGGATAAGATACATTTGCGTTTTGCCATGAGCTGGAAAGGCCGGGTGGGCTTTGTCAAACAGGTGCCCGCCGGCTATTCGGTGGGCTACGGCTGCACCTTTACCACCCAAAGACCGTCGGTTCTCGCCTCTTTGGGCGTGGGCTACGGCGACGGCTATTTGCGGGCTTTGTCCAATAAGGGCATGGTGCTGATCCATGGCCAACGGGCGCGGATCGCCGGCGCCGTTTGTATGGATCAAATGGTGGTGGACGTAACGGATATACCCGGCGTCTGCCCCGGCGACGAAGTCGTTTTTTACGGCAGGCAGGGCGACGCCCAACTGCGGGTAGAGGAGTTGGCGGAGTTGGCCGGTACAGTGCACCATGAATTGTTCGCCCCGCTGCATACCAGGATCCCCCGTTTTTATTTGCAAAACGGCCGGGAAATGGAGCCGGGCAAACAGATCCCCGTGACCAGCTTTGGCCGGCCTTTTCCCCAGCCCCAGCAGGAAGGTTTGGCCGCCTATTACGGCTTTTGACCCGGGAGAACTGCGGCGTCTGCGGAGAAGCTTGTCTCTTTTTTATACTGGCATTTCTTTCCAATATAGTGTATAATATTATTTCAATAGCAAAGGGATAAGGAGACAAGATGGAACAAGACGACAACCGGTTTCAAGAGCGGGAGCATCCTTACAGCCTTGTTCCGGAAGAGGCAGAATCGGAAAATACGGGCGATGCGGCAAACGGGGACGACGGCTATTCCTTGCCCCTTTCCGCCAAGGCGGAAGGGAAGGACGCTCCGCCCCTCTCTGCGCCTGCCGCACCCGGAAAAAATGGCGGAAAAACCTATTACCGTCAACCGCCAAGGGAGTGGCGGCGCATACCCCAGGCCGAAGAGCGGATCGGCGTGAAATCCCTGACTGAAGGCGCCATGATGGCGGCCGTCGCCGTGGTATTGGCGGTGATCGCCGTCTATGTACCGGTATTGAACCTGGCGGCCCTGCTGTTGTTCCCTTTGCCGGCCACCGTATTGGTGCTGCGCCGGGGTGTGAAGATGGGCGTGCTGGTCACCGCGGTCGTTTTCCTGCTGACTTTGATTTTTTTTGGCCTGGCGCAAAGCGTGGCCCTGCTGCTGCAATGCGGTTTGCTGGGGCTGTTTTTGGGATATTGTTTCCGTTATGGCAAGGGGCCCCTGTTCACTTTGGCTATCGCTACGGTGATTGCCGCTTTCGGCGCCTTGGCCAATATGGCGCTTTCCCTGTATGTGATGGGCATGCCTTGGCAAAGCATCGGCGATGAGATCGGCATGATGGTCAGGGAATACGCGGCGGCCTTGCAAAGCGTGGGTGGGGAATCCCTGTTCACCGCCGGCGGTATGACGGCGGAAGAAGGCGTCGAGTATTTCACCGCGCTGATGCAAAAGCTGCTGCCGGCCGTATTCATCCTTTCTTCTATGCTGATGGCCATGCTGTGCTATCTGATCTACAGCAAGGTTTTGCGCCGCATGCGGTATCATATCCCGTCGCTGCCGCCCTTTTCCCAGTGGCGGATGGATTGGCGTTTTTCCTGGGGTGTGATCGCCGGGCTGTTGTGTGCCTGGGTGGGTTCTCAAGCGCATTTGCCATGGTTGAATACCGTGGGCGTCAATATACTATATATTTTCTTTCCCATACTGTTGATTTGCGGTTTTTCCTGCGTGGTTTGGATATGGAAAAAACTGCGCATCCATACCTTTGTTTTGGTGATATTGATCATTATCTGGATACAGTTTTTCGCTTATGTTTGCATTCTATTGGCATTGATCGGAGCGTTCGATCCTTTGTTGGATTTTCGCAGTCGTTTGAATAAGCAGGAGGAGGAAAAAAGATGAAAGTTATTTTATTGCAAGACGTAAAAAGTTTAGGCAAACGGGGCGACGTGAAAGAAGTGGCGGACGGCTACGCCCGCAATTACCTGATTGCCAAAGGCTTTGCTCAACCTGCCAGTAAAGGAAACTTGAATATATTGGATCATGAGATCAAGATGCGCATGAGCAAAGAGGCGCAGCTGATCGACGATGCGGAGCATTTGGCCAAAAAAGTGGAAGGCAAAACCTTCGTCATCCCGGCGAAAGCAGGGGAAGCGGGAAAATTGTTCGGCTCCGTGACCACGGCGGATATCGCCGCGGTGTTAAGCCAGCAAGGATATGACGTGGACAAACGCAAAATCGAAATACCGGTGCCCATCAAAGCTTTGGGCATGTTTGAAGCGGTATTGAAGCTGCATTCCAAAGTTTCGGCAAAGATTCAACTGGACGTTCGGGATGAATAAACGGTAACCGGGAAAGGATAGGCATGGCAGAGCAAAGGGAAGAAAGCCATCGACTGCCGCCCCAGAGTTTGGAAGCCGAAAAGGCGTTATTGGGCGCGTGTCTGTTGCATAACGAGGCGATTGCCGCTGCGCAGGAGTATGTAAAAGCCGAGGATTTTTACAGCGAAAGCCACCGGCTTATTTTCCGTTGCCTTTTGGATATGAACGAGCAGGGGATTCCCAGCGACTTGGTGACTTTGGTGGATTTTTTGCAAAAAGAGGGCGATTTGGAAAAAGCAGGCGGTATCGCTTATGTATCTTCTTTGACCGACGCTGTTCCCTCGGCTGCCGCAGCCGTCCACTATGCCAAAATCATCGCCGAAAGAGCCGTTTCCCGGGCTGTGATCCAAGCGGTTTCCCTGATCGGCCAGGAGGGCTATGCCGGTACTCATAGCGCCGCGGAATTGTTGGAGCTGGCCGAACAGTCGATCTTTGATATTTCCCAGGGTCGCCGCCACAGCTATTTTCAATCCCTGCATGATTTGTTGCCTGCCGTTTTTGAAATGATGGCGCAAACGAAAGCGGCGGACGGCGTGACCGGCGTGCCTACCTTCCGGGATTTGGATAAATATCTTTCCGGTTTGCAAAAAAGCGATTTGATCATCCTTGCCGCCCGGCCTGCCATGGGCAAAACCTCCATGGCCATCAATATCGCGCAAAACGCCGCGGTGAAACACGGCATGACGGTGGCTGTTTTTTCTTTGGAAATGCCCAAAGAACAATTGGCGCAAAGGATGTTGTGCACGCAAGCCAAAGTGAATCAGGGCCTGGTGCGCAAGGGCATGGCCTCCATGGAGGATTTCCAGAGATTGAGCAAGGCCATGACGGAAATGTCCGATGCGCAGATTTTTATCGACGACTCCATGAGCGTCAGTGTCAGCGAAATGCGCAGCAAATTGCGGAAGCTGAAAACCGAGCAAAAGCGCCTGGATTTGGTGGTGGTGGATTACATACAGCTGATGCAGGGCCGGGCCTCCAGCCGGGTGGAAAACCGCCAATTGGAAGTGGCGGAAATATCCCGCGGCCTGAAAGCCATGGCCAAAGAATTGGATTTGCCGGTGCTGGCCTTGTCCCAGTTATCCCGCTTGGCCGACCGCAGCAATGAGCCGCCCTCCCTCAGTCATTTGCGGGAAAGCGGCGCGCTGGAACAGGACGCCGACGTGGTCATACTTTTGCATAAAAACAAGAATAATGGCCAAAACGAAATGGAAAATGAGCCCGTTGATATGGGAGACGCCGGCGAAGTGGTGACGGTGATGATCGCCAAGCACAGAAACGGCCCCATCGGCGATGTGGATATGCTGTTTTTAAAAGATTACACCTCCTTTCAAAATTTGGCGCAAAAATGGCAAGGCGGCCCCGAAATGTAGGCCGGACTATAAAAACACCGGCCGGTGGAAAACGAAAAAAAATTTGACTTTTTGCTTGCAATCTTTTATAATTAATCTGTTCGGGCCATTAGCTCAGTTGGTAGAGCACCTGACTCTTAATCAGGGTGTCCCGGGTTCGAGCCCCTGATGGCCCACCATAAGAAAACCCCTGCTAAATGCCTTGATTGCGCGGTATTTAGCAGGGGTTTTTTGTGTGCAAATGCTTCCCGTTTTGCCGTTTTGCCCCTGTTTTCAGCCCTAAAATGTTGCACGGATGTTGCAAATCCCCCTGAATTTTGCTGTTGAATGCAGCGCAAGTTTCAAAAACGGTAATACGATTTGGGGTGTTGTTATGAAGAAATCACAATGGATATAAAGAACATGGACTAAGAAAAGATGGCCTTGAAAAAAATCGTATTGCCCAAAGGACGGTTCTGTTTACAATCAATTTTTTTGCATCCATGCAGGCAAAGAAAAAGAACGGTAGAAGAATCTGCCGTTCTTTTTTACCGTCTATGCGTCAAAACCGACCGCCTATGGAAAAACACTGGAAAGACCGGGGCGGCTATCCTATAATGTAAGCGTATCGAGGAGGTGACGTCTATGCGGGTGGAGATCAAAATCGACGACACGGCCACGGAGCCAAGGGCCATTATTGTTACGGATCGCATCACGGAAGAGATCAACGAGATGGTGCGCAGTCTTTCCCGGACCGCACCGCAGCCGATTTTGGGCATGCGGAAGGAAACGGTGAGAATACTGGAGCCGGAAAGCATCCTTCGCATTTATGGGGCCAATGGCAAGGTGTTCGCCGCCACGGAGGAAGGGGAGTATCAGCTGCGTCTGCGTCTCTATGAATTGGAGGAAAGGCTGCGCCGGGACAGCTTTGTCCGTATCTCCAATTCCGAGATCATCAACCTGAAGAAGGCGCTGCATTTCGATTTGAATTTGGCGGGTACGATTTGCGTTTCCTTTGCCGACCATAGCGTAAGTTATGTTTCCCGGCGCTATGTTTCCAAGATCAAAGAAGTATTGGGCTTGTGAGGTGATTCCCATGAAAAAAGAGATCCTTGTTCGTTGTCTGCTGGGGGCGCCCATCGGCGTGGCGCTGAGCACGTTGATTACCATCATCATCTCCTTTGCCTTGGGCGACGGCAATTATCACGCGGTTGTGCCGCAGCTGACCCAGGATTGCGGCAGCGAGATCTGGGCGGTCACGCTGCAGACGGTTTGTTCGTTGCTGTATGGAGCGGCCTGGGCGGGCGCTTCCGCCATTTGGCAGATGGAACGATGGAGCCTTTTGCAAATGACCGGGTTGCACCTGCTGATTTGTTCCGCGGCCACCTTCCCCGTTGCCTATTTTATGCATTGGATGCATCATAGCGTATCCGGCGTTCTGTTGTATTTCGGCATTTTTCTTGCCATCTATGCGATCATCTGGCTGATCCAATATGCCGCCGTCAAGAGAAAGATCGACGCCATCAACCGGAAAATGCGGGAAAGCGCCGCCGGCTGATCGTTCGTATGCTTTTACAATTTTGCCGCGCCAGGCGTCGGATCGCTGGGGACTTTGCCAGGAGCCCCATAAATAAATACCTGCTAAGGAAGCATTCATCTTCTTAGCAGGTGTTTTTTTGTGTCTTGCAGCCGCTTTTGCCGGGGCTGGCGTTGTTTTTGGCGCAGGCCGTCGGCGATCTTATGGTCCACCGGGAACAGCACGCCTGCGTCTACCAGAATCAAACAGGCGCATAGCATTGCTCCCGCTATAAAACCGACGACAGCACCACGGAAAAATAGCGGTCCAATTCTTCCGGGGTTTGTTTCATGCCGCCTTTGATCCACCACAATACCATTTCCACAAAACTGCCGGATATATGATTGATCAAAAAATCCGGCGGCAAGTCCAGCTTCGGCGGCTTACCTTGGAGAAACTGGTTTTGTATCAGATCGTTTAAGCTGTTTTTGAAATAGCGCAAAAAGATATCGTTGCTTTCGCAGGAAAGCAAGCCCAGTATATTGCTGCCGTTTTTTTGCAAATGCTGCAGCAAGTGACAGAACACCGAATCCGGCGAGCTGGCGTCGGAATACAATCCGTGGGTATGGGCGCAATCCATGGCGCTGCCGATGATATGGCCGAACAGCTCTTCGCACAGCTCCTTCAGCAAATCGTCTTTGGTCTCGAAATGGGCGTAAAAGGTGGTGCGTCCCACGTCGGCGGCGTCGATGATTTCCTGCACGGTGATGCGGTTATAGCTTTTTTTTGCCAAAAGACTGCTGAACGCGGCAAAAATCGCCGCCCGGGTCTTTTTTTGTTTTCTATCCATAGCTATCTCTCCCAAACAAAATAAGAAAAGTGTTCCGTAAGAAACATATGATATAAATTATCCATTGTAAACGGGTTTTTCACTTTCTAAAATAATTAACAGAACAATATGTTTGGTAACAAATATAGTATACGGTAAAACGGTTTGTCCGTCAAGGATAACGATGGCTGTATACCGGGGCAACGGTAAGAAGGAGGGAACGAGGCGATAGGATGCAGAAGCTTAGCGATTGTTTGGCCGGCCTGCCGGCGACGGTGATCAGCGGTATATGCGTGGCATTGAGTTTGATTTTGCCTCGCGCCGGCATACATCCCAGTATCGATCCCGCCTGGGGGGCGGTGATCCTCAGCGGTTTTCCTTTGCTCTATCTGGCGGTTTGGCGTATGGTGCATAATACGGGCGTCCGCAGGATATCCTCAGCTTTGCTGATCACCATCGCCATGTTGGCGGCCTTGGCAATCGGCGATCTGTTCGCCGCCGGAGAGGTGGCCTTTATTATGGCTATCGGCGCGCTTTTAGAGCAGGCCACCACCAACCGGGCCAAAAAGGGGTTGAAAAAGCTGATCAGTCTGGCCCCGGTGCAGGGTAGGCGAGTGAACGGCGCAACGGAAGAAATGGTGCCGGTGGCCGCCTTACGTCCCGGCGACGTAGTGCGCATTTTGCCCGGCGAAATCATTCCGGTGGACGGAACCGTAATTGACGGGGAGAGCTCCGTGGATCAGTCCATTATGACCGGGGAATCCTTGCCGGTGGATAAAGCCCAGGGAGACCAGGTATTTTGCGGCACCATGAATTGTTTCGGCGCCATAGACGTAACCACGACGAATGTGGGCGCGGACAGTTCCCTGCAGCAATTGATCCGTATGGTGCAGGAGGCGGAAGATAAGCAAGCCCCCATGCAGCGGTTGGCCGATCAATGGGCAAGCTGGCTGGTGCCCGTGGCCGTGACCGTGGCCATCATCGCCGGTCTGGCCACCCATTCGCTGGTGCGGGCGGTCACAGTGCTGGTGGTCTTTTGCCCTTGCGCTTTGGTGCTGGCCACGCCTACCGCTATCATGGCGGCCATCGGTCAGGCCACGAAACATGGTGTCATCATCAAATCCGGCGAAGCTTTGGAAAAGATGGGCAAAGTTTCTACCATTATTTTTGATAAAACCGGTACATTGACCTACGGACGTTTGCAAGTCAGCGATATCCTTCCCTTTGATGAAACGGTCAGCGAAAGGGATTTGCTGTTTTTGGCCGCTTCGGCGGAAGCCAAAAGCGAGCATCCCTTGGGACAAGCGATTGTTGCCCATGCAAAAGCGGAAAACATATCTCTGGAGGAGGTCAAGGGGTTTAAAATGACTTCCGGCAAAGGTATTTACGGAGAAGCCGCCGGCCGCCGTTTGTTATGCGGCAATGAAAAATTCCTCCGGGATAATCAAGCGGCGATCCACCCGGCCGCGGAGCAAGAATTGGCGCGGCTGCGTAACCAGGGCAAGGCTTCCGTTTTGGTGGCGGCGGAAAATCGCTGCATCGGCGTGATTTCTTTGTCCGATGTGCTGCGGCCGGAAGCCAAGGATACTGTCTGTCGTTTGTCCGGCATGCATGTGAACAGCGTGTTGTTGACCGGCGACCATAGCCAAACCGCCCGGTATTTCGGACGCCAAGCCGGCTTTTCCCAGGTATACGGCGATCTGTTGCCTGCGGATAAATTGAAATACATTGAAGGCTTGCAGGAACGGGGCGAAAGCGTTTGCATGATCGGCGACGGCGTAAACGACGCGCCGGCTTTGAAAGCGGCCGGCGTAGGCGTGGCCATGGGCAGCATGGGCAGCGATATTGCGGTGGAGGCGGCGGATATTGCGCTGATGCAGGATGATATCAGCAAGATCCCGTATTTGAAACGCCTGGCCAACGCCACGATGAACACCATCAAGCTGAGCATATCCTTATCCATGTGCATCAATTTTGTAGCGGTGTGGCTTTCCACTTTGGGCAAGCTGACGCCAACCACCGGCGCTTTGGTGCACAACGCCGGTTCCTGTCTGGTGGTTTTGATCGCGGCTTTGCTGTACGACCGCAAGTTTGCCTGACTTTATATAGGAAAACCGCATTGATCCCGTTATGCTTTGTCCATGGCAAAGCCGACGTATGGTCAATGCGGTTTTTTTACGGCTGCTTTTGATCTATCGCGTCCCAGGCCGGGCCGGAACGGGATCACATGCCGATCATCTGCGAAAAATCGCTTAAAACGTTGGCGATCTGGATTTGCTGGGGGCAAACCTGCTCGCAGCTATGGCAGGCGATGCATTTGTCCGGCCTTTTCTCTTCCGGCAAAGCGGAAACGGACATCGGCGCAAGAAAGCCGCCGCCGGTGATTTTATGTTCGTTATACCAGGCGATGAAATCGGCGATGGGCAGACCCTGGGGACAGTGGCTGAGACAATAATGGCAGGCGGTGCAGGGAACGCCCGCTTTTTCCACTTCATTGTCGGCCAGCCGTACCAAAGCGGCAAATTCTTCCGGTCTTAAGGGTTTGTTTTCCTGGAAAATGCGGATATTCTCTTGCAGCTGCTCCATATTGCTCATGCCCGATAAGACCAGCGTCACCTCAGGTATCGCCTGCAAAAAGCGAAAGGCCCAGCCGGGCACGGTTTCCTCCGGCCGCATTTGCCGCATGTGGGCGGTCATTTCCTGGGAGGCCTGGGCCAGTTTTCCGCCCCGCAGCGGCTCCATGACCCAAACCGGCAGACCGGCTTCTTTGAGCAAGGCTACTTTCTGTTGGGCGTCCTGAAAATGCCAGTCCAAATAGTTGAGCTGCAGTTGGCAAAACTCCATATGCGCCCCGTAAGCTTCCAGGAATTCCCGGATGGTTTCCAAAGAGCCGTGGGTGGAAAAGCCCAGATGACGGATTTTGCCCTGGGCCTTTTGCCGCAGCAGATAGTCCAATATGCCGTTTTGCGGATTCAGATATTCCCGGATATTGCCTTCGTATACGTTGTGAAATAGATAAAAATCAAAATAGGGCGTTTGGCATTTTTCCAGCTGTTTCGTGAAAATCTCTTCCACTTTGTCCATATTGGCCAAATCATAGCCGGGAAACTTGGAGGCCAGATAATAGCTTTCCCGGGGATAACGGGAAAGCAGACGGCCGGCTACCCATTCGGAATTGCCGTCATGGTACCCCCAGGCGGTGTCATAATAGTTGACGCCCTTTTCATAGGCGTAGCCGATCATCTCCGCGGTAAGGGCTTCGTCGATATCGGCTTCCTCTTTGCCTTGCAGCGGCAGCCGCATCATGCCCAGGCCCAATGCGGACAGCTGTAAATCCTGAAATGGTTTATAGATCATATGCTTCCTCCTAACATATCCTTTGCGGGGCTTTGCGGCAGACCCTTGTCCGACGGCGAAACCTTGGGTTGCCGGGGCAGGGAGATCCCGCCGGATCAGGCTTGTTCTGTTTCTTCTTCCTGGATCTGCTCGCTCTCGATGAGTCGGGCCAGGGCTTCCTGATAGACTTTTTCGGCGTTGATATTGAAAACCACAAAATAGACTTTATTGATGAAAGGATGCCGGGTCAAATATTCGGCTACGGTTTGGCAGGCGATAGCGGTGGCTTGCTTTAGCGGATAGCCGTAAGCCCCGGTGGAGATGGCCGGAAAGGCCACGGTGCGCAAACCGTGCTGTTCCGCCAGGGACAGGCTCTGCCAATAGCAGGAACGCAGCAAATCCGCTTCCTGGGCATGGCCGCCCTGCCAAATCGGCCCCACGGTGTGGATGATTTTCAATGCCGGCAGGGCATAGGCGTCAGTGATTTTGGCCTGGCCCACGGCGCAGCCATGCAAGGTATAGCATTCCGCCAGCAATTCTTTGCCCGCCGCCCGGTGTATGGCGCCGTCCACGCCGCCGCCGCCCAGCAGAGAAGTATTGGCGGCATTGACGATGGCGTCCACGCCCAGTTTGACGATGTCGCCGCGATAGAGAACGATTTTTTTCAGCGCGCTTTGCTCGATCATGGGTTACCTCTTGTCCGATATTTTTCTATAATTAGTATAACAAATTTAAAGAAGAATGTATAATCCAAAACGGCGAATTGAAAGTTTTTTTCTAAGGGCTATTCCCGCAGGGAAACCGGGGCAGGCCGGCGGCATAGGAAAACCGGGTGAGAAACGATTGATATGTACCCAGTTTCCTGGACACATTGATTTATGACCGAGGCTCAACAGGTGGATGCCATTCTGTACTTTACAGGTGGCATCCATTTTGTTTTTGCCTGGATGCGCTCGTTATTGTAGTAGTCAATATAATCCGCTAT
>JAILCQ010000006.1 GCA_024679955.1 Bacillota bacterium
TCTGGATACTTTATTCCTTCCGGAGTCTCTGGCCACTTCCCTTCCCTGTACATTTCGATACATTTCCGCTTGTACTCGTAACTATAACGCATAATAATATACCCTCCTTACTGGTTGTCCAGTAAAGAGGGTACATATCAATCCTTGCGCCTCCCGGTTTTTTCTGTCATGTCCAATGGAATCCCCGCCGCCAGCAATCGTTGCGGATTCGCCATTATACGGCTGCCATACCCTGGCGCACCGCCTGGATATTCAGCTCCACAAAGGCCGGTTTTACCGTTTCCCGGATCAATTGTTCCCAATCGATATCCGTCAGATTCATAGCCTTGATGATGGCGCCCAGCAGCACGATATTCATGGCCTTGGGATTGCCCAGGCGGCTGGCGATGGCGGCCGCGTCCACCACGGTCACATCGGCATGGGCCTGCAATTCCTGAATGATATCCGTGGCATATACCGCTTCGCCGGTGATGACCGGCATCGGCGGCAATTGGAATTGATTGACGATGATTTTGCCATCGGGTTTCAGATAGTTCAACCAGCGCAAGGCTTCCATCACCTCAAAGGAAACCAGGATATCGGCCCCGCCCGGTTCGATCACCGGCGAAAGCACCTTTTCGCCATACCGCACCTGGGAAGATACGGAGCCGCCTCTTTGGCTCATGCCGTGGATCTCGCTCATTTTCACATCATAGCCGGCCTGCATCAAGCCGGTGGTCAACAGCTTGCTGGCCAAAATGGTCCCCTGGCCGCCCACGCCGACCAATAATACGCTTTTGGTCATGTTATTTGCCCTCCTTTATGATCGCCTGTTTGGGACAAATCTGCGCGCATACGCCGCAGCCCAGGCATTGCACCTTGTCCACTTTGGCTTTTTTGGCCTGCTGATCGAAGGACAGGGCCGGACAACCGGCGCGCATACAAATGCGGCAACCGATACAGGTATCCGTATCGACGGTGTATTTCTGGCTGAAAGCGTCCGTAAACTCCGCCTTGTCCTCTTGGGAGAACTTCTTCAAGGCGCAGGGCCAACGGGTGATGATCACAGAAGGCTCGTCCAAATCCAAAAATTCGTCCAAAGTTTTCTTTAATGTATCCAAGTCATTGGGGTCCACGGTGCGCACATGCCGGAAGCCCAGGGCTTTCACCAAAGTTTCGATATCGATCAAATTGGTGGGTTCGCCTTTTACCGTATAACCGCTGCCGGGGTTTTCCTGATGCCCGGTCATGCCGGTGATCCGATTGTCCAGAATGATATTCACCGTAGAGCTCTGATTGTAGGCCACATTGATCAAGGAATTGATGCCCGTATGGAAAAAGGTGGAATCGCCCAATACGGAAACCACTTTCGTCGGCTTGTCGCCCAGTTTAAAAATCTTCTGCGCTCCGTGGCCCATGCTGATGCTGGCGCCCATGCAAATGGTGGTATCGATGGCGTTGAAGGGCTTGGCGGAGCCCAGGGCATAGCAGCCGATATCGCCGCAGACCATAATGTCCTTGCGGCGGCCGATCTCATAGAAAAAGCCTCTGTGGGGGCAACCGGCGCACAGCGTCGGCGGACGGCCCACCACCTTGCTTTGGTCGTATTCGATGGAGGGCAGGGCTTGTCCGAAAACAGCCTTGCGGATCACTTCCGGGGTCAGCTCTCCCGTATAGGGAAACAGCGCCTGACCGATGGGGTCAAAGCCCAACTGGCGCACCGCGTCTTCCAGATAAGGATCGTTTTCCTCTATCACATAGATTTTGCCGACTTTTTGGCAAAATTCCCGTATCAAATTGGCGGGCAAGGGATTGGTCATCCCCAGTTTCAAATAGGAAACCGTGTCGCCGAACACTTCCTGCGCATAAAAATAGCAGTCGCCGGAGGTGATCACGCCGGCCTGCAAATCGTTATATTGGGCGAAATTCAACGGCGTTTTTTCGCTGTATTCCGCCAGTTTGGCCATGCGTTCCGCAACCTTCACCCGCAATTTTCGGGAGACGGCGGGCACGCACACGTATTTATCCATTTGCCGGTGATAGTCCCGGACCGGCGCTTCCTGCCGCTGGCCGCATTGCACCAGGGATTTGGCATGGCAAACCCGGGTGGTCAGGCGCATCAATACCGGCGTATCGAAAGACTCGGATATCTCAAAGGCCAGCTTTGCCATATCCAGGCATTCCTGGCTGTCGGCCGGTTCCAGCATAGGCAGTTTCGCCGCCTTGGCGTAGTTGCGGTTGTCCTGCTCGTTTTGGGAAGAGTACATGGCCGGTTCGTCGGCAGTGACGACGACGGCGCCGCCGTTCACGCCAGTGTAGGCAAAGGTAAACAAGGGATCGGCCGCCACGTTCAATCCCACATGCTTCATCGAGGCAATGCTGCGTCCGCCGGCAACCGAAGCGCCGATGGCCCCTTCCAGAGCAACCTTCTCATTGGGCGACCATTCCGCGTATACTTCCGGATATTTGGCTAGATTCTCCAAAATTTCCGTACTGGGGGTGCCGGGATAGGCGGCGGCAAAATGTACACCGGCTTCATAAGCGCCTCTAGCGATCGCTTCGTCGCCGGTCAACAGCTTCTTCATGACACAACCTCCATTCCTTGCGAAAACTGAATTCCTATTCTAATCATTATACATCAAACGGAAGCTGTCCGCAAGCAAAAGCCAAGGAATAGCCGTCCTTGCGGCATAAGCCATGCCCTGCCGCGGCGCGCAGGCAACGGCAGCAGCAGGATATACAAAACCGCATGGCCGGGCCGCCGCAGGCTGCCGGAGAGCAAAGCCGGAAAGTTGACAAAGCGGAAGAAAGTTGTAGAATAGAGTTGGCTGCCCGATTCCCCAAAGCATGGGAACACCGGCATTACCGGCAGCCGGAAAAGCATCTTATCAGCATATTTGCCTGTACTGCATAAAGGAGCCGTTTACCATGAAGCCATTGTTCAAGAAAGTACCCCCCATCGAGCTGCTCTCCTCCGCCGTGGGCATAGGCGGCGGCATAGGCAGCGTCGCTTTTCTCACCTATGTGCTGCATTGTCCGCTGCTGATCGCCTCCTTCGGCGCCAGCGCCGTGCTGCTCTACGCCGCCACAAGTTCGCCCCTGGCCCAGCCCCGCAACCTGATCGGCGGACATGCCGTTGCCGCGCTGGTAGGGGCCACCTGTTATCTTACCATGGGAGAGACCTGGTATGCCATAACCGTCGCCGTGGTGGCCGCCATCCTGCTGATGATGGTCACGGATACCCTGCATCCGCCCGGCGGCGCCACCGCGATCGTCACGGTGCTGCAGCATGGCAATTATTTGTTCGTCCTCTTCCCGGTGCTGGCCGGCGCGTTGATCCTGCTGCTCTTTGCCCTGCTGGCCAACCGCATATCTCCCTATCGCAGCTATCCCCATCATGCGGATAAGGTAAAAAAGCTGCCCGCCCAATACCGGTAACGCTGAAAAGCCTTGCCCTCCGGCTGCCGCCGGATAGCAAGGCTTTTTCTTCTTTTGTTCCCAAGAAAACGGGCCGCAGGGGCGGCTTCTAAAAGCGGTTCAAATGGCCCATTCCATTTGATAGACTTCCCTGCCCTGTTCATCCAGGCCTTCATCGGTCTTGACAAAACCGACGCCTGTCCAGAAGGAAACGGCATGGTCGTTTTCTTTCAGGCATTTCAGGGAAAGCAAGTCATAGCCCAGGGCTTTCATGGAAGCCCGCACATCCGCCATGATCTGCGAACCGATGCCCTGGTTCTGTTTCTGGGCGTCTACCATAAACCAGCCGATAAATACGTCGTCCGCTTCCGGATAGCCGGTAATCAAATCGATGACGGCGATAAGATCGTCCTGTTCATAAAAGCCCACAAAGTATTTGCTTCCCGCGCCGGCTTCCTGCGGCACATCCGTAATCACGTCAGTCAACTCTTTTACGGAAGGACGGCTCTTCAAATCCAAATAATAGCGGCGGTTGTTGCGGCTGAGCCAATATACATCGGAAATATCGGCTTCAGTAAGGGGCCGCACGTCAAATTCCGAAGAGAGCACCTGAATATCCATGCTGTTTTTCTTGTGTTCGTTCTCATAATCCAGGGCCAGCCGGAACTGGGTTTCGTACAATTCCTTGTACGTACCGTTCAGCGCCAGCAATTCTTCGTGATTGCCCTGCTCCCGTATCATGCCGTTTTTCAGCACCAGGATGCGGTCGGCTTTGAGTATGGTGGAGAGACGGTGGGCAATGACGATGCTGGTGCGTCCCAACATCAGTTTTTCCAGGGCGTCCTGTATCGCTTTTTCCGATATGGAATCCAGGGCGGAGGTGGCTTCATCCAGCACCAGGATTTTGGGATCCTTCAAAATGACCCTGGCGATGGAAATGCGCTGCTTCTCCCCGCCGGAAAGCTTTAAGCCACGGTTGCCGACCACGGTACCGTAACCGTCCGGCTGGGAGATGATGAAATCATGTATACCGGCCACCCGGCAGGCATCGTAGATTTCTTCTTTCGAGGCGCTTTCTTTGGCATAGAGCAGATTTTCCATGATGGTGCCGTTGAAAAGATAGGTGTCCTGGGTGACCACGCCGATGTTTTCCCGCAGATATTCCAGATCGAAATCCCGCACATCGGTTCCGCCGATGGTCACGGAACCCTCCAGCACGTCATATAAGCGAGGGATCAGATTGATGATGGTGGATTTCCCGGAGCCGGAGGGGCCGACAATGGCATACATTTTGCCGCCGGGCACCGTAAAGTCTATGTCCTGCAATATGATGTTTTCCGGATCGTAGCCGAAGCGGACATGGCTGTAAACGATATCCTGATTTTTGACGTCCGGCTTTTTGCCGTTTTCCGGGGAAACGATGGTATTCTTCTTATCCAGATAATCGAATATCCGGGTGAAAAGCGCCAGCGAGCGGGTAAAGTTGACATGTATATTCAGCAACGATTCCACCGGCCGGTACAGCCTGTTGACCAAGGCTACCGTGGCGGTGACCGTGCCCACGGTCAGCGCCGGGTCGATCCTTTGGATGATCAGCAGGCCGCCGAAAAAGTAGATCAGCAGCGGGCCCAACTGGGTGAACATGCCCATGACCACCATGAACCATTTGCCGCTGCGGGCTTCTTTTACCGCAAGTTTGGCGGCCTCTTCATTGAGCTTTTCAAATTTATCGTATTCTTTCTGCTCCCGGGTGAAAAGCTTCACCAGCATGGAGCCGCTGACGGAAAGGGTTTCATTGATGACCTGGTTGATCTCGTCGTTTTTGGCCTGGCTTTGCGTCAGCAGGCCGTAACGCTTTTTGCCGGCGGTCCGGGTGGGCAGCACCAGGAAAGGCAGGACCACGATACCCACCAGGGCCAGCTGCCAGCTCATGGTGAACAGCGCCATAAACGTGGTGGCCACCGTAGCGATATTGCTGACCAGAGAGGTAAGGGTACCGCTGATCACGGAGCTGACGCCGCTGATATCCGTGCTCATGCGGGTGATGATATCCCCCTGCTTTTCGCTGGCAAAGAAGGCGTGCGGCATGTGCTGCAAATGCCGGTACATCTCATTTTTCATATCAAAGATGATACGCTGGGATATCCAGGCGTTGATGTAGCTTTCCAGCATGCCGATGAGTTGGCTGGCGGTCAGGGCGATCAGCGCGTAGATCAGCAGCCTCACCAGCAGCTGCATATCCTGGCCCACCAGGGCGTCGTCGACGATGCGGCCGGTGATGATGGAGGGCAGCAAGCCTACCAGCGCCGCCACCACGATGGTAATGAACACCAGCAGGAAATGCCATTTGTAGGGCTTGAGATAAGAAAGGATCCGCAGCAGCAGCCCCTTTGTGACTTTTGGGATATTGGCTTTTTCTTCTTCTGTAAGGAAGCCTCGCGGCCCCAATCCATGTGGAGCAGGCATGGTCATACCTCCCGGACAAAACTGGATTTACAAATCATTTACAAGCATAATTGTAAATCGAAATGCCGGTCTGTGGCAAGAAAAAATTGCTCCGGGTCATATTCCGGCGGGTTCCGGCCCATGCGTCCTCGCCTGCGCCCCGTTTCCGAAAAGGCAGCGGCACAAAACGGCTTTCCGGCAAAATGCGGAAAGCCGTTTTTTACTTTGGGTTTAAGATAAAGCTACGTCCAAAACCATCATCACCGCAAAACCGATCAAGGTAAACATGGCCATCCAGCTTTTTCTTTGATTGGTTTGGCTTTCCGGTATCAATTCCGCCACCACCACATAGATCATAGCCCCGGCGGCGAAGGACAACAGATAGGGCAATAGTATTCTCACCTGCAATACCAATGCCGCGCCGATGACCCCGGCGATCGGTTCGACGATGCCGCTTAACTGGCCGGCGAAAAAAGCTTTGCCCCGGTTGAAGCCCTCCCGGCGCAAAGGCACGCTGACCGCCATACCCTCGGGGAAATTCTGCAAGCCGATACCCAAGGCCAGCATAACGGCGGCGGCCAGAGTAGCGCCCTCCAAACCATAAGCCAGAGCGCCGAAAGCCACACCCACTGCCATACCTTCCGGTATATTGTGCAAAGTAATGGAAAACAGCAGCATCATACATCTTTTACGACTGCGGTTATCCCCGGCCCTGTCGTCGTTTTGCGGCAAAGCAACGCGCTCGAATAATTTGTCGCCGCAAAACAGCAAAACGCCGCCGCTGAAAAAGCCGAGAAACACCGCCAACCAGGAAACCATTTGCAGCTTTTGCGCCATATCGATGGCCGGCGAAAGCAAAGACCAAAAACTGGCGGCCACCATCACCCCGGCGGCAAAACCCAGCATAGCGTCGAGAATGTTTTTGTTCACCGTCTTGAACAAAAACACCAACGACGCGCCGCAAGCGGTCACGCCCCAGGTAAACAGCGTTGCAAGCAAGGCCTGCAACGGATGGCTCAACCCCGCAAACCATGTCAGCATAAGCCTCTCCTTATCGAATACCGTATCTTGATATTCCTCAATATATGCGGCTTATGCCCAAATGACACAAAAGCCCGAGGGAAAGGATCCCCCCGGGCTTTCGCCTGTCAATGCCATCATGGCAATATGCTATTATTTAAATCCTTGCGCGGCGTCGCCGGTAGGCGTAAACATTTGACTGATTTGCTCATCCGTCAACTGAATGCCGTACAATTCCTGATAGTAGTCCGCCACTTTTTGCGGGATATCGATATCCGTAAACAGATCCGGATACACCGCTTTGGCCATCCACAGCAAGGTGATGGGCGTATCTACGCCCGGGGTATAGCTGCGGTATATGCCCAGAGGCATTTTGTATACCTGCTTATCCTGCACCGCTTTTACGCTTTGCCAATCGTCCGCGCCGACGGCGTTGTTATACAGATCCTCCGGCTGTGTGGGCGTAAAGTTGGTGATAAAGATGACTTCCGGATTCCAGGCGTACACCTGTTCCATATTGATCACCGCATTGTTGTTGTCCAGGGTGATCTCTTCCGCCACATTTTTCCCGCCGACCGCGTCGCACCAGAACTGGCCGAAGAAATGCTTGCCGGAAGTGACCATTTGCGAATCGTCATACTGGAACAGGAACAGTATTTTCTTTTTCTCTTCCACGCTAGCGGTACGTTCCTGCACCAAATCATAAACTTCCTGGCTGTACTGATCCACCTTGTCGCTGATATCGTTATTGGGGAAGATTTGGCTCAGCAAAGCGATCCATTGGCGATAGGTTTCCAAAATATCATAATCCCATTTGTTGGCGGAAATGGCCACCGCAGCAAATCCGGCGTTGATCAAATTCTGTCCCATTTGCGGATTGTCCGCGCCATAGAACACCACGTCCGGATTTAATTTGAGCAGTTCTTCCACATTCAAATCGCTGCCTTGGACAAAGCCGGTATCCGCATTGAGGATCTCCGGATACAAATCGCCCAGCAGACCGTTTTCGGCGGCGCTCATGCTCACCGGATGAATGCCCACCAGCTTTTCCGCCGAACCCAGCATGACGGTGATCACCGAAGGCAAAGGATAAATATTGGTCACCGCAATGCGATTGATTTCCCGGGGCAAGGTCACCGTATTGCCCAGATGATCCACTATGGTAATGGTATCCCCGGTATCCGCCGTATCGCCGTTTTCTTCCTGGGCAGCGTCGCCGGCGTCCGGCTGCGCCGATTCCGGCGCGCAGGCCAGCAGCGCCAGGGATAACAGCGCAAGCATCAACAACAGTACAACTTTTTTCTTCATTTCTCCTTCAACCATCCTTTCTGCCACAAATCCAAATGCTCTTCTATGCAAACGGGAATCTGCCGCCGGTATATCCTGCCGGAATAGGCTTCATGGGGCCAGTCGACAAATTGCCTCTGCTTGCCGTTTTTGAAAAAACGCCGGTATATGGGGTCGGCAATGATCACGTCCGCCTCTTCCATCAATTGCCGTATCTGCTTTTCATCTTCCAGGGCGATATCGTCCGGCCCCAAAAGAGAGGCGTAATCCCGGAAGGGACAGGCGGTTTGGATGCGGGACCAGCCGCCCTGCAACAGCAGAGCCGCCTTTAAGGAAGCGGCGGTCACCGCCTCGCCGATGATCAACCCTTGTTTTCCGGAACCTTGCCCGGATAAACCGCTGTAAAAGCAGGCGGAGCTCCCATCGTGCAAAGCCTGCCGCAAAGCGTCGAAATAGGCGGCGGCGCCCAGGCGCCCCCAGGGCACGCCCACCAGATACGGCGTGCCGTACTGTTCCTGCAGCCATTGGGCCAAAGCCAAACCGGCGGAAGAAATCACGGCGTTGACCTGGGCGGCACCGGCATTGGCCAATTGATCCAAATCGCTGTTCATGGCCCAACAGCTGTTGATCTCATAGCCCCGCTGCCGGAAAGCTTCGTGCAAAGCCTCGATATTGCCGGTGACGGAAAAATCCAAGGGGGTGGCCCCCAGGATATTGACCAGGGGGCGTCCTGAACCGGAAGCAGGCTGGGCGGGCCGGCAAAAACGCCGGGCCAAAGCGGTAAAGGCCATGCTGATGCCGGAAAGATATTCATGCATACCGTTGGTAGCCAGCCCCAAAGTGGGTATGCCGCATTGGTTCTCGATCTCCAGGGCCACGGCGGTAAAATCCGTGCCGATCAGCATGGGTATGGGAGAACCGGCGATGGCGATGAACCGGGGCTGCAATTGCCGGGCGGCGGCCACGATATCGCCGATCAGTTTGTCGTCCGCGCCCATGATGGCGTCGATCTCCTTCAAAGCGGAGATATAGACCATGCTGGGACGGTCGTACCAGCGGGGCTCATCATGGGTATTGTAGGTGGAATTGCAGCCGGAAGCGTCGTGCATGACCGTTAAACCGCCCAGCTCGTACAGGGCGGAGCACACGCCGGACACATCCGCCGTATAGGTGGATAATAAACGGGTAGCCTGATTCATCCGCAGCACCCCCATCCTTTGACTTGAATGATTTCCCGGGTATCTTTTTCATGCAGCATGGCTTCGATCATCCAGGCCGCCAGCTTGACGATACCGTCGAAGCCGTATAATCCGCCGCCTTCCACCAAATTGACGAAATAGGGCGTATTGGCGAAATAGGCGGCTTTTTGGCCGATGGCCAATACTTTCTCCTCCGACTCCCGGGGTTGCCGGCGGGCCAGCAAACCGCTTTTGGCATGTACCGTAGCGTACAAAGGCAAATCTCCCGCCTCTTTTTGCAGCCAGTCGAAATCCGCCCGGTCCTCGCCGGACAGGGCGTCCACATATACGCCGGCCACCCGGAAACCGTGCTGCAGCAGCAGCCGGGCCAAACCCAAAGGCCGGGTGGTGGCCGTATAATCGATCACCACCGGCGTATCGCCAACGGCTTTTGCCGCGGCTTCCAGGGCATGTTCCGCCTGGCGGATCTTACCCGCCGTATCGAAAGCGGGCAGATGCAAGGCCTCTCCCAGCTTACCCAGGCATTCTTCGATTTCCCGGTAATCGTAGCTCAAGGGCAGATACAAATGTTTCTGCCCCAGACGTTTTTCCAATTCCTCCCCTGCCGCTTTGGCCGCCGGAATAAAGGAAATGTTCCAGGCCGCCCGGGCCATATCCAGATATTGCTCATAGATGCGGCAATTGGCCAATTCTCCCACAAAATAACCGTTTTTCTGAGGCCAGGCCTTGATATCCGCTTCCGCCAGCATCGGCAAAGCGCTGCCGATAATATTGATGCGGTTTTCTTCCAAGGGCAAAGGCTTGAGCAGGCTATACATCTGCCGCCGCATCAATACGTCCGGCGAAATGGTTTGCCGGAAGGTGGGCGTCATATAACAATCGGTAAAATCGATATGGGGGAATTTTTGCCGCAAAGTCTGATACACCAAAGGCAGATCGCAAGCCATAAAATGGTGGATGCAGCTGGTGTAGACCAATACGGCCCGAGGCGGATTGTCCATCTCCTGCAGGATCTGGCTGACTCCGTCGATGATCTGATCCTCCATATTGCCGGAGAGCACATTGCTTTCCTCAATGGCCACCGTGGAAAAGCGGTCCAAAGCCCCCATTTCCGCCGCGGTCAGCACCACGCCCCGCAAGCAGCCCTGGGCGCAGACGAAAATCTGATGGCTTTCCGGTATCAGCATGCCCAAATGCACGATATTCCAAGGGCCACGGGCCGGCGCGCCGTATTCCAATCCCGAGGCAAAAGGCTGGGGAAAGGAAGCGTCGGCGATCCTTACCTGCGCCCCTTCCGCATTGACTTTGATAATTTCCATCGTTTATCCCTCCCGGCATACCGCCAAGATCTGCTCCGCCAAGCGCCGGCAGCAATCGGCCATTTCGCTTTGGGGGAAGGCTTCCATCAAGGTGGCCTTCTGTTCCTCCGCTTCCTGGATCAAAGGGCTGTAGGGCAAAACGCCGACGATACGGCTATGGATATCCTCCGCCAATTCTTCCACTTTTTCCATTTCCCGGGCCACATTGCGGCGATTGACGATCAACCCGCCCAATTTGGCGTAGCCCCGGCTTTGGAAATTCTGCACCGCCGTGGCGATATTGGCGGCAGCGTGGATGGCCATATTCTCGCCGGAGGTGACGATGAACACCCAATCCGCATGGCCGCCCCGCATGGGCATGGCGAATCCGCCGCATACCACGTCGCCCAGGACATCGTAGAGAATCACCTGGGGATCATAGCGTTCATAGGCGCCTTTTTCCGCCAGCTTATCCAAAGCGGCGATGATGCCCCGGCCGGCGCAGCCCTGTCCCGGCGTAGGGCCGCCGGCTTCCACGCACAGAACGCCGTTATAGCCCTGGGTTACCATATCGTCCAGGGTGAAATCATTGCCTTTGCTGCGGATCAAATCCAAAACCGAAGGGATGGGGCGTCCCTGATGCAGATATATCGTGGAATCCGCCTTGGGATCGCAGCCGATCTGCATGACCCGCAACCCCTGTTCCGCGAAGGCCGCCGCCAGATTGGCCGTGGTTGTGGATTTACCGATACCGCCTTTGCCGTAAACCGCGATTTTAATCGTTTCCATTGCCGTCTCCTTTTCTCAATCCCGATAATCTCCTCTATCGATCAATAACCGATAGCCGATGGTTGCCACTTGCTTTTGCAATAGTTCCGCGCCTTCCCGGGCGTCGGAGTGAATACCCAGCTTGCCATCATACAATTCATATTGCTGCCGCACGTCCAGCGGGGAAAGGTTGGGCATGATCACATTGGCTCCCGCCAATATGCCCAGTATGCGTCCATCCTGCTGGGCCGTACCCAAAGCGGTGGTGGCCGGCAGCAATACGGAAGGCAGCAGGATCCGGGTCAGGCTGAGCATCAGCAGGGTTTGCTCCACGCTGCCCGGCGGCATATCGCGAAAGGGCGTGTCACGATGGGGCAAATAGGGGCCGATGCCCACCATATGCGGTTTGAAATCCGCCATGAACAGCAAATCCTCCGCCAGGTTTTCCGCCGTTTGATAGGGCGAACCCACCATGCAGCCGCAGCCGGTTTGAAAACCGATATCCCGCAGATCCCGCAGGCAGCGCATACGGTTGGCCAAAGTCAGGGCCGGCGGATGCAGCCTGGCATAATGCTGGGAATTTGCCGTTTCATGCCGCAGCAAATAGCGGTCCGCGCCGGCGGCAAAATATTTTTCATAGGTCGACCGTTCTTTTTCCCCCAGGGATAAAGTGACGGCGCAATCCGGAAACCGGCCTTTGATGGCGCGGATGATGGCCGTCATCCGTTCGTCGGTAAAATACATGTCCTCGCCGCTTTGCAAAACAAAGGTGCGAAAGCCCAATTGATACCCCACCTGGCAGCAATCCATGATCTGTTGATCCGTCAAGCGAAAGCGCTCCAGTTGACGGTTGCCCCGGCGGATACCGCAATAATAGCAGTCGTTTTTGCAGTAATTGGAAAACTCGACGATACCCCGGGTGTAAATATCCCGGCCGAAGCGGGAACGGCTGATTTCCGCGGCCATATCCGCCGCGTATTGCCTGTCCTGTTCGTCCGCTGTAGCGATCAACTGCGTCAGATCCGCCAAAGGCAAGGTCTTCTGTTGATTCAACGCATCGATCAAAGCTTTATTTTTCATATTATCCCTCATCAATAATCGATTTTATCCAAGATCCCATTCAATTTCGCCAACAGCAAACCGTAATTGGTGATAGGCGTACCGGCTTCCACCGCCGCCGCCACCCGGTGCATCATATATTTGCGATTGAACATACAAGCGCCGCAATGGACGATCAAATCATAGGGCCGCAAATCCTCGGGGAAATCCGTGCCGCTGACCATATCGATGCGCAAGCCCTGCCCCAAACGTTTTCTTAGCAGCCGCGGGATTTTTTCCCGGCCGATATCCTCGCTTAACGGCGCATGGGTACAGGCTTCGGCAATCAGGATATGGGATTGTTCCGTCAGTCCATCCACAGCCTCCGCCCCTTGTATCAAAGTGGCAATATCCCCTTTGACCGCCGCCAGCAGAACGGAGAACGAGGTCAGGCGGCTTTCCGCCGGCTTCATGGCATAGACCTGATGAAAAGCCTGGGAATCGGTGATGATCAAAGCGGGCGGCTGCCGCAAGGCTGCCAAGGCCGCCGGCATTTCCTGCACCGTAGCGGAGATGGCGACGCCGTGATGATCCAGCAAATCCCGGATGGTTTGCACCTGCGGCAGGATCAGACGGCCTTCCGGCGCCTGGATATCCTGGGGCATCACCAGCAAAACCACATCCCCCGGCTGAATCAAATGCCCGGCCAGGCTGGCTTTTTCCCGGCCTTCCGGCAGCAGGCGCAGCAACTGCACCCGCAATATCTCCCGCACGCCCGGCTGATGGACGCTGACCGCCAAAGGCCGCAGGCCGCATTTTTCTTCTATGGCCGCCGCCAAAGCCTCCGTACTGTCCACCGTATCGCTTTGGCTGATCAAAGCCAACACCGGCGTTTGCCGCTTTTTGAAATCGTCTATCCAACGGCGTTCCATGGCAAAATCATCTTCAGGGGACAAAGCGGCGGCAAACAAGACGATGGCCACATCGGTAGCGGCCGCCGCCTGCACGGTTTTTTCCACCCGCAGTTTGCCCAATTCCCCTTCGTCGTCATACCCGGCGGTATCGATCAATACACAGGGACCCAGCCCGTGGATCTCCATGGATTTATACACCGGATCGGTGGTGGTGCCGGCCACATCCGCCACCACGGCTACCTGATGTCCGGCCAAGGCGTTGATCAAAGAGGATTTTCCGGCGTTGCGCCTTCCGTATACGCCGATATGCAAACGGCCGGAACGCGGCGTTTGATTCAAAGTATTGGTTTCCATTTCCATAATCCTGTCACCCCGCTTATCCCGTAAACCGGGACGCATTTATATTCTGGAATAGGTGGTTTTGATATTCACGCCGCTGAGCCGGCCCAGCTTGCCGGATAATGCGGCAGTGATCTCTTCCGGCGCATCCACCACCACGCAAATGATGGAAACGTCTTTCTTTTCATAGGGCATGCCCATACGGCCGATGATATAGGGCGCGTATTCATGCAGCAATTCGTTGATTTTCTCGGCGGCTTCCCGATTCTCCACGATGGCGCCGACGATGGCTACCCTTGTTTCCCGGGAACGTTCTTCGGAAATCTCTTTTTCCATGTGTGCCTCCCCCTTCTTTTCTTCATTATCCGCATGCCGCCCCGCCGGCGGCTCCAAATCCAGTTGCAATACGGAAACCGGCAGGATATCCCGATATACGCGGTGTTTGGTTTCGATCTCGCCGATGACCGCTTCCACGCCGAAGGCCTCCTTGATATTGTCCTCGTTGATGATCTCCCCGGTAAGGCCGAAACGATAGCGGCCCTGCTTATCCAAAAGCAAAGCCTTATCCGCCCTTTGCATGGCGTGGGCCGGGTAATGGGTATTGAAAACGCAGGCGATGCCCTGTTCCGCCAGTTCGCTCATGGCGTCCAAAACCACCAGCTGATTTTTGAAATCCAGATTGGATTCGGGCTCGTCCAGGATCAGCACTTCCGGTTGGGCGGCCAAAGCCCGGGCGATCAATGCCATTTGCAATTCGCCGCCGCTGATCTGCCGGCAATTGCGCCCCGCCAAATGCTGGATATGCAGGCGGCGCAAACAATCCGAAGCGATTTCCTTATCCTGGGCAGAGGGCTGGCGCAGCAGGGAAAAGTGACTGCTGCGGCCCAACAAAACCAACTCTTCCACCGTGAACATGCCTAAGGGGTTTTTGGCCTGGGGCACATAGGCGATGCGCCGCCACAGCATATTATAGGGAATATGGCGGATGTTTTCCCCGTCCAGCAAAGTCGCCCCCTGCCGCCAGGGCAATAAACCCATCATGCACCGGAGCAAAGTGGTTTTCCCCGCGCCGTTGGGGCCCAAAACCGCAATCAACTCCCCTGGGCCGAAAGAAAAATTTATATTTTGCAGCAGGAAATCATCCTGCCGTTTTTTATCATAATCAAAGCAGCCGTTTTCCACCGAGAAAATCATAGACTCCATCCTCCCGTTCGCCGCAGCAAAACAATAAACACCGGCGCGCCGATAATAGCGGTCAAAATGGACACGGGGATCTCGCCGGCGCTGACGGTACGGGCCATCGTATCCACAATCAGCATCAGCATGGCCCCCAGGCTGATGCAGGCGGGAACCAGCTTTTGATTATTGCCGCCGAACAGCATGCGGCACATATGGGGCACCAATAAGCCCACCCAACCCACCTGGCCGCACATGGAAACGCAGGAGGCGGTGATCATCGTGGCTGAGATCACGGTCAGCAAACGCAAATGGGATATATTGACCCCGGCGGAACGGGCCTCATCTTCCGTCAAAGGCAACAGGTTCAAACGCCAGCGCAATAGCAGCAGCACGATTATGCCGATGAGGATCAAAGGCGCGCCCAACAGCAGCATGCGATAATTGGCCGAGCTTAAGCTGCCCATCAGCCAATATACGATGGACGGCAATTGGGATTCCGCATCCGCCACATATTTCACCAAGGAAACCAAAGCGGTAAACAGAGAACCGATGATCAAACCGGCCAAAACCACAGTGGTGATGGAGCCCCGGTCCCGATTGGCACTGACGCTATAGGTCAGGCTCACCGCCAGAACGCCGCCGATCAGGGCCAGCAGCTGCACCCATAGCAGGTTCAAACCGAACAATAAGGCCAGTACCGCGCCAAAGCTGGCCCCGGAAGCCACGCCCAAGGTATCCGGCGTGGCCAGAGGATTGGAAAAGAGATTTTGAAAGGCCAGACCGGATACGGCCAAACCTGCGCCTACCAACATGGCCAGGAGAATGCGGGGCAGGCGGATGCCCCATATCACCTTTTCCGTTTGCAGATCGATGGGGACTGCGCCGGATATTTTGGCGGCCAAAACCTGAAACACCGT
Source organism: Bacillota bacterium (assembly GCA_024679955.1). Taxonomy (GTDB): domain Bacteria; phylum Bacillota; class Dehalobacteriia; order UBA4068; family UBA4068; genus JAILCQ01. Next base: position 15,801 of record JAILCQ010000006.1, read on the forward strand.
TTGCAGCGACAAAGGGAAACGCCCCATAGCCAAGGCCGCGAAAGCCAAAAGCAGCGGCGCGACGATCAACAGACATACGATCGCGCATTTTTTATAAGAAAACGTTTTCTCCCGTTTTTGCATTTCCGTCATCCGTATACCCTTTCCAAAAGAAAAACCTCCGTTAAAGCACGGAGGCGGGAAGCGCAATATTCCGATTTGTATCCATCGGAATCCAGCATCGCTTCCCTCCCGTCGGTAAGCCTTTGAGTCGGAACGATAGCCTATCGTTTGTATCTGTATTTCGGCGCAGCCCAAACAGCGGGGCGTTTCGCAAACCGCTTGTTCAGAAGCTTTCCAAAACCAGCTTAGCATAGAAAAACCAAAAATTCAAGGGGCATTGAAAAATATTATTAAAATAATTATCGATAATTTTCGGGCTTGCCGGCTCTTTCCGCCCGGCGGCCCGCCGTTACTCCCTTTCCTGTTCGATAAAGCTACAAATGGCGTGAAAGGTTTGCTCGCTCAAATCATGCTCGATTTTACAGGCGTCCTCGATGGCGATGGACTCCTCTACGCCGATGTCGATCAGCCATGCCGTCAGCACTTTATGCCGCTCGTAAATATCCTGGGCGATTTTCATCCCGGCCTCGGTCAAGGTGATCAAGCCGTCCTTGTCCATGACGATATAATGGTTTTCCCGCAGGCGTTTGGTGGCATAGCTTACGCTGGGTTTGGTCACATTTAATAGTTCCGCCACATCCACGGAACGAATATAACCGTGTTTTTCCTTCGCCATAAGCATAGCCTCTAAATAATCTTCGGCAGATTTTTGGATTTTCATCATGGTTCGCCTGCCTTTCGCAAAATTCTCACGGCACTTTTAGGGTAACATACTCCCATCCAACATGCAAGCCGGGAAACGTCTTTTTTGAAAACCGCAATGGGCATGCGCGGCGGCACAGTATCCGCTTTCGTTTCCCCAAAAGACGATCCCATGCCGTATAAAACAGCAAAAAAAGAAAACCAAATGCCGGCAAAAAACGGTTGACAAATATAGTTAGAGGTGTTAAACTGCTTTGTGGTTAGAGGATTCTAACTATTGATCCCAAAGATCCCCGACTTGCCGGTGAATAGGGCAGAACCGGCAAAATCCCGATCGACAATCGCTTTCATTGGAGAGGAGAAAATAGATGCATACGCTCAGACAGGCCAAGATCGGCCAAACGGTAAAAGTGGTCAAGCTGCATGGCGAAGGCGCCATCCGGCGCAGGATCATGGATATGGGCATTACCAAAGGTGTAGCCCTTTGCATACGCAAGGTGGCGCCGTTGGGGGATCCCATCGAAGTCACCGTTCGCGGTTACGAATTGTCCCTGCGCAAGGCCGACGCGGAAATGATCGAAATCGAGTAAACAGAAAAAAATAAGAGGATCCCCTCTATTTTTTTCCGCCTTTGGTTAGATATATCTAATCTCTAAGGAGAAACCCATGGCAAAGGAAATCAGGATCGCCCTGGCCGGCAACCCCAATTGCGGCAAAACCACCCTGTTCAACGCCTTGACCGGCTCCAATCAGTTCGTGGGCAATTGGCCGGGGGTCACCGTTGAAAAAAAGGAAGGCAAACTGAAAAACCATGACGGCGTGGTGATCACGGATCTGCCCGGCATTTATTCCCTCTCTCCCTATACCTTGGAAGAGGTGGTGACCCGGGATTATTTGGTGGACAGCCGCCCCGACGCCATTTTGAATATCGTGGACGGCTCCAATCTGGAGCGCAACTTATACCTGACCACCCAACTCAGCGAATTGGGCATTCCCGTAGTGGTGGCCGTGAACATGATGGATGTGGTGAAAAAGAACGGCGATACCATTCGTATCCCGGAGCTTTCCCGAAAGCTGGGCTGCCCGGTGGTGGAGATATCCGCCCTGAAAGGCGACGGCGTGCAGGAAGCGGCGGAGGCCGCTTTGGCGGCGGCGAAATCCGAGATCACCGTGCCCCGGCATATTTTTTCCGGCGAGGTAGAACATACCCTGGCCCATATCGAGGAAGCCACGCTGCATAGCATGCCCCTGGAACAGCAACGTTGGTATGCCATCAAAATTTTCGAGCGGGATGAGAAGGTCTTAAAGAAGCTGAACATCGCCCCGGAAGTGCTGGCCCATATCGAGGAAGATATCGCAGCCGCGGAAAAAGAGCTGGACGATGATGCGGAAAGCATCATCACCGACGCGCGCTACGTATATATCACGACCCTACTGAAAGACTGCTATCTGAAAAAGAACGCCGGTAAGTTGACCCAATCGGATAAAATCGACCGCATCGTCACCAACAGATGGCTGGCTCTGCCCATTTTCGCGGCTGTTATGTTCGTGGTCTACTATGTAGCCGTCAGCACCGTAGGCGCATGGACCACAGACTGGGTCAACGATCGCCTGTTCGGCGACGGCTGGCGTCTTTTCGGCATCGGCGCGGCGGAATACCAGCAGGCGGCGGAAGATTATGCCGGCGCGGGTTTGATCGCGGAAACCTTTGAAATGGCGGCGGACAAAGCCGGCGTCGATCCGGCCCAGGCCAGAGATTTAAGCGCGGAATATATATATGACGACGGCAACGTAAAAAAAGAGATGTCCGTCACCTACGACGATTATATGCGTGCCCTCTCCATGGAAGAGCCGGATGAGGCCGCATACGGGCTGTGGATCCCGGGCATACCGGCATTGATCGCCGGTGGGCTGGAACGGATCCGCTGCGCGCCATGGCTGCAAAGCCTGATCCTGGACGGCATCGTGGCCGGCGTGGGTTCCGTCTTGAGTTTCGTTCCGCAAATGTTGATTTTATTCCTGTTCCTGGGCTTTTTGGAAGCCTGCGGCTACATGTCCCGTATCGCTTTTATGATGGATAAGATCTTTCGCAAATTCGGCCTTTCCGGCAAATCCTTTATCCCCATGTTGATCGGCGTGGGCTGCAGCGTGCCGGCGATCATGGCTTCCCGCACCATCGAAAACGAGAGAGACCGGCGCATGACCGTCATGACTACCTCCTTTATCCCCTGCGGCGCCAAATTGCCCATCATCGCCCTGATTGCCGGCGCCATGTTCGGCGGGGCGGCCTGGGTCGCGCCCAGCGCCTACTTTTTGGGCATATTCGCCATTGCCGTTTCCGGCATTATCCTGAAAAAAACCAAGCTGTTCTCCGGCAACCCGGCCCCCTTCATTATGGAATTGCCGGCCTATCACATGCCCACCTTTATCAATCTGCTGCGTTCCATGTGGGAACGAGGTTACGCCTTCATCAAAAAAGCCGGTACCGTGATCCTCCTGGCCTCCATTGTGATCTGGTTCGCCTCCAATTACGGATTTTCCGGCGGCTCCTTCGGCAAGGTGGATATGAACGAAAGCATCCTGGCCGCCACCGGCAATGCTATCGCCTGGATATTCACCCCCTTGGGCTGGGGCAATTGGCAAAGCGCCGTAGCGATGATCACCGGTTTGATCGCCAAAGAAAACGTGGTGAGTACCTTCGGCGTACTGTTCGGCGGTTTCGAGGAAGTGGCGGAAGACGGTTGGCAGATCTGGGCTCATTTGCGGCAAATGTTTACCCCCCTGGCCGCCTATGCTTTTCTGATCTTTAATCTGCTGTGCGCCCCCTGCGTGGCCGCCATGGGCGCCATTCGCCGGGAAATGAACAGCGGCAAATGGACCGCCTTTGCCATCGGTTATCAATGCCTGTTTGCCTATATGATCGCTTTGATCGTTTACCAACTGGGCATGCTGTTCGGCGGCAGCGGCAGCTTCCCCGGCGCGGCCGCGGCCCTCCTGGCCATTGCCGTCCTTTGCTACCTGTTGTTCCGCCCTTTCAAGGAAGCCACTACCTTGAAGCTGCGCTAAATTCGGATCGACACGGCCCGGTTCGCCCGGGAGCAAAAGGAGTTGCAGACTATGGCCGCATGGATAACAGAAAATATGGCGAGTATCGTCATAGGCCTGCTTTTGGCAGCCGTCGTATCGCTGATTGTCAGAAGCTTGATCAAAAACAAAAAGACGGGCAAATCCTCCTGCGGCTGCGGCTGCAGCCATTGCCCCATGAGCGGCGCCTGTGAGAAAAAAGACGTTTTGTAAATCCTTTTGTTTGATTTCACCTCCTGTTTCTTGCATCACCTTCTGTATAAACCAGTCGAAACCGGGAGAGAACATCTGATATGTACCCTCTTTACTGGACAACCAGTAAGGAGGGTATATTATTATGCGTTATAGTTACGAGTACAAGCGGAAATGTATCGAAATGTACAGGGAAG
>JAILCQ010000043.1 GCA_024679955.1 Bacillota bacterium
AGAAGGACAGATTCCCACCGAAAATGTGGAGGGTCTATTCTTCTACTTTTTGAGAGAATACAGCAACGACGAGATGGAATTTAATGAGATGCTGCCGGATACGCTCATCATCTTCCAGCGCAGTACAACACCTGGCGGTGAGGAACCGCTTGGGACGTATACTATGTCATTTGATGATACGGAAACCATTGGTACATTAAATGGCACAACTGTTTACAGACTTACTCTTGACGGGAAGGCCTATGACAAGATTGATTTTCTTCCCACGCTTCAAAGCGGAACCGTTTGCACCGGGATGGTAAAGGATGCGTCCACCGATGGTTCTGGCGTTGTTTTTAATTCCGGTTCCAGTGAGGCAATCGTTGCCTACGGCGACACTTTGTTTGAATCGGTAAAACAATTCTATACAGATAGCAAGGTGGAAATGGTGCTGAATGATGGGGTTTCCATCAATGAAACCGGCAGCGTTTTATTATTCCGCCTCTTATCTGGAACTCTACGACAACCCAGCGAGGCCGGGTATCTCGTAATCGAATGGTCTGCGCCGTCCGGCGGTACGCCCACGGTGGACAAATCCGCCCTGGCGGCGGCGATCGATTCCGTCACCGGCGAAAACGCGGCCAACTGGTATCAGCAAAACGATAGATATAACGGAAAAGAGACCAGCAAAAGCGGCTTTTGGGCGGATATGCAGCCCAGCTTGAGCTATGCGCAGACGATTTATAATAAAGCCAATGCCACCCAGGCGCAGGTAGACGCGGCCGCGGAGGACTTGGCCGCGGCCATTGGCAAGCTGATCCCCGCCGCGCAGCTGAACGCCACGGGCCTTTATGAAAGAATTCAGAATCATGCAGGAAAGGCCGCCTACGTGGAAGAGCATTTGTCAGAATATACTGCCGTTTCGGCGGAGGCATTCCTGGCGGCCATGACGGCGGCCCGGTCTTATCTGGACGGTCTGTTTGCAGAGGGAGCGGCGACGGCAACGAATATCGCCGCCAACCAAAGCGTGGCCGACGGCTATGCCGATGCCCTTTGGGACGCGTTCCTCGGTCTGATGACTTGGGATGGGATCGAGTCTCTCAAAATGTGGCGGGATACGGTTTGGAAGCTGAACGGGCTTTTTGACGGCCTGGAGGCGGCGGACTATGAGGCCGAAAGCTGGCAGGCCTTTGCAGCGGCGCGGCAGGCGGCCAACGACTTTGTTGAGGAGCATCCGCTGGATGAAAGCTTCTCTCGCACGGATAACCAGGCTTATACTTCCGCCGCCCGCACCTACTGGCTGGCGGCCTACGGGCTGCGCAGCCTGGAAGCGCCTACGGCGACCCTCTATTTTTCCGACGATTTCGGCATGCGCAATCCTGAGTGGGCCACAGGGATATCCTATCAGCAAAACCTGACCCTGGCGGCGGACAAGCGCACGCTGAAGGATCTGCTGACCCAGGCGGGCATACCGGAGATGGAGGCCTCGGCCCCCTGGGCTCTGGACTACTCGCACCATTACGGCAATTCAAGATTTTTAGACGACGCCTGGCTTGTCTATATCAACGGCGTTTTGATCCGCGACCCGCAATTGCCTAGCAGTGGCGTCGCTCAGACCATAGGTTTACGCGACTATAATGGGGGTATTGACTGGCGGGACATTTGCATCAAGGACGGGGATGTGGTAGTGGTGGCCCGGGTGGAAGCCGCCATGGTTTCCGGCTATCTTGGCGGCGAGCAGGCCGATTTTGAACTGAAGTTCCCCTATATCGGGCAATTGTCCATGCAGCCGTCGCAGACGACCGTCGCCGAGGGCGAAGCCATCACCGCAACGGTACGGCGTTGGGACAGCTATCTGCCGGACTACACCGGGGAAAGCAGCGCCTGCGACACCGCGGCCCTGGCGGCCTATGGGCCGCAGAACCCGGACGGCTCCTGGCCGGCGGAACCCATTGTCAGCAACGACGCCACGTTGGCTTTATATGAGGCCGGGGATTATTTGCTTACCGCCTTTGAGCCCCGGGCGCAGGATGTGCAGAACAAATTCTATCCCAATCTGACGGTCAGCTCCTTGCCGGTGGAGATACACATCACCCCCCTGAGCGACCAGGAACTGGCGGCAGAAAAAGAAGCCTATCTGGCCCGGCTGGATGCAGCCCTGGCCGGCTGCGATGCGGACGAGCTGGGCGAAGTGACCTATGGCCGGGCGGTAGCCGTCATCGATGCGGCCAAGGAAGCCATGGCAGAAGCGACCAGCATGGCCCAGATGCAGAGGCTGCTGGATCAGGCCCTGGCGGAACTGGAAGCGCTGCGGCAGGCTTCCGTAGGCAGCACCGACGCCATCCTGGCGAAGATGCGCGAGTATCTGAAGCTTCTGCCCTCCATAGAGCAGATCAATGAAGGCAAATTCACCCAGAACGATATCCCCCGCATGGGCTGGGCGAAAGACCTCTACGACTTTATGTCCCCCTATCAAAAGAGCCTGCTGACCACGGCGGAAAACAGGCAATGGCAGGCCCTGCTGGCGGCCTTCGGCGAAGACGGGTCGGCCCTGCCCGCGGCCGCGACCTATACCGCCACGGTATCCGTTGTCAACGGCGACGAGACGATGCGCCTCAGAATACAGGGGAACAGTGTTGATGAAGAAAACCATTGGAACGTCACCTTTGATGAATACGGCGACGGTTCGCAACCCCTTTCTGTCCCTTATGGTGCATCTCATGATGATGTAATATATACTACTATTTATATTCCCATAGACTCGCTTGAGGAAGATTCGGTGGTATCCGCTTTTTTGGACAACCTGAAGCCGCTATCTTCATCACCACCTGGGGCCGTTACGACTATAAATGGACAACGATATAGATACTACTCCTATAGCTTCTACAACCCCCGTCGGGATTTCACCATCGTTGTCACCCTGCCGGGCAATGACGCACTGTCCCAGGCCAAAGACGCCGCCCTGGCCAGTCTGCAAACGGCCTACAACGGCTATCGCCGCGGCGATTACGAGGATGAAAACTGGACCACGCTGCGCCAGGCCTATCAGACGGGTGTAAACGGCATAAATGCGGCGGAAAGCGAAAGCGCGATAGATACCGCGCTGGCTGACGCCATTGCCGCCATGGCCGCCGTGGAGCCCAAGGACGCTCCCCCATCCGGGCCCATCGCAGGCTGGGGCCCCGGCGACCCCTTTGACGCCGGCCCACAGGTGGGGACCGTGACCCTCAGCGTGGAAAACAACACCTTCCCCGAGGGCGATTTCACCGGCCTGATCCTCTACCAGCCGGACTATCCCATCGGCGAAAACGATACCATGATGACCGTCATCCTGCGGGCATTGCGGGATAACGGCTTTACCGGCACGGACAGCAGCGGCCGCGACAGATTCGACATCACTTATCTGGCCATGATCACCAAAGACGGCAAGGAGTTGGGCGAAATGTCCGGCGAGATCACTTCCGGCTGGATGGGCTCGCTGAACGATTTCATGGTCAATGAAGGGTTCCCCCAATTCTCCGTGGCCGGCGGCTTGCTGGGCGACGGGGACGTGATCAAGGTGATGTTCACCCAGAATCTGGGCGTGGATCTGGGCGGCACCTGGAACAACAACAATACCACCCTGGCCAGCCTGGAGATCAGCCCGGAATCCGCAACGCTGATGCCGGATTTCTATTCCGGCAGCATCGGCAACACCTATGATTTCGCCCTGCTGATCGAAGGCGACAGCGAAAGGATAAAGCTGACACCCCATGCGGCCAATATCAATTTCATGGTGAAAACCTTCCTCAATGAAAAGGTCACCACCAATGACATCGGCAACAGCTATTACCGCCTGAACGAGAGCATCCCCGTACAGCCGGGCGATGTGATTTACGTGGGCTGCGGCGAGCGGGCCTGGCCCAGCATGAATACATCCGGCAAAGGGACCTGGTACGCGCTGCATGTGATCAGCGCCGACGACGGCGCGGACTATGTGAACGAACGCATCGCCGGCCTGCCCGCCATAAACCAGATCGGGATGGGCAACTATGAGAACGTGCTGGACCAGATCGCGGAGATCGAGCGGATCATCGAAGTCCTGAACGACGGGGAAAAAGCCAGAGTCAACCGGAACGCGCTGGAAGCGGCCCGAGACAGAGCGCGCTTCTTCGCCGAAATCGACGAAGCGAAGGCCCGGCTGGCGGCCTTGCCCAAGAGCAGCAGCCTGTCGGACGATGAAGTCCAGGCGGCCCGGGAAGAAATCGAGGCTGCGGCCGCGGCCTATGAGTCCCTGAACCAGGAGCAGCAGGACTACTTTTCCGTAAACGAGGTGGCCAACCTGAATGCGCTGGTAGCGCGGCTGGAGGGCCTGGCTGTGGAGACTTATACCGTTGTTTTCCATCCGGGACTGCCGGGCGGCGCACAAGGCTCCGGCCAAATGAGGGATCTTACCGTCAACAAAGGCGAAGACTTCACCCTACCGGCCTGCGGTTTCGATCCGCCGGAGGATATGGAATTTGACCAATGGCTGATCGATAACGACCGCTTTGATCCGGAAGATCAAACCGGCGGCGATTTCACCGGCGATACGCTGGACGTTTGGGCGACCTGGAAAGATAAAGCGAATGCCGGCGATACCTATGCCATCACCGTCACCGGCGGCGGCAAGGCATATAGCGACGCCAATAAGACCCAGGTCATCACGGAGGCGGCGGCGGGAGATACCGTTTATGTGGGTTATGACGAGCCCGCCGCAGGAAAATACGTGACGGATGTGAAATTCGAGGGCGCAAGCCTGAACGCCAACGACTATGCGGGCGGCGTGACCATGCCCGACAGGGACGTTACCTTTGCCATCGTCACGGCAAACCGGCAGACCTGCACCGTCGATCTCAGCTCCGGCTCCGGCTCTATCCCGGCGGAAGCGTATCTCTACAACCGTCCCCTGTTCTCCCCCGCTTTCCCCGTTGCCCCCATTGTCGATCAGGATGTGGATTTGGATAACAGCGGCAATGCGGATATGACGGTAAACTGGAATACCGGCGACGAAGCGGTGGACGCCGTCCGGCATGCGGACTGCGATATCGACGGCTCCTATACGGTGAACGTCAGCCAAAGCAATACGCCGTATATGGCCATCGTCTATAAATTCGACGACAGCGCCCCGGTCTATCATCTGGTGGTCTTCGACGGCAACGGGCACGGTACGGCGCCCGCCCCGGTCTGGGTGGAGCATGGGCAAGCGGTGGCCTGCCCAGCCGATCCCATCGCCGACGCGGGCTGGAAGTTTACCGGCTGGTACGAAAATGAAGCCTGCACCAAGGCCTATGAATTCTCCACACCGATCCTGAAGGACACCGTCATTTTCGCCGGTTGGAGGGCGGACAGCGCGACAGCCCCTGTCGCGCCCAAGATCATCACCCGCAATCTGCCCGACGGCAAGGTGGGAACAGCCTACAGCGAGTATCTGGACGCCAGCGGCGATACGCCCATCACCTGGACGCTGAGAAGCGGTTCGCTCCCCGACGGGCTTAGCCTGAGCCGCAGCGGCAAAATCAGCGGCAAGCCGACAAAGGCGGGAGATTTCACCTTTACAGTGAAGGCCGAAAACAACGCGGGCCATGCGACAAAAAGCTTTACCATCACCATCGACCCGGCGGATATTGCGGTCTATACCCTGACCTATAACAGCAACGGCGGCAGCGCCATTGCCGCAAGCAAGCATGACAGCGGTACAACGGTCAAACTCACCGCCACACCCATCCGGGAAGGATATATCTTCACCGGCTGGTATGCCGACGGTGCGCTGACCAAAAAAATCACATCCATCAAAATGGACGGCAACAAGACCGTATATGCCGGATGGCAGGCAATCGTACCGATCCTACCCGTACCTGCTGCGCCCGGCCATGGCCACGATTGCCCCTCCCTGCGCTTTACGGATGTGGATACCAACGCCTGGTATCACGAGTACATTGATTACGTGGTGGAAAAAGGTCTGATGCAGGGCGTGACGGCGGATCGCTTCGCCCCCAACGCCGCCACCACCCGGGCGATGATCGTCACCATGCTCTACCGTCTGGAGGGCAGCCCCGCCGCCGGCAGCGTCAATCCCTTTAAGGATGTGGCCAACGGTTCCTGGTACGCCAACGCGGTGATCTGGGCCAATGCCAACGGCATCGTGGAAGGCTACGGCAACGGCAAGTTCGGCCCCACGGACAATATCACCCGGGAACAGATGGCGGCTATCCTCTATCGTTACGCCAGGTATAAGGGCTACGACGTAAGCAAGCAGGCGAATCTCTCCGGCTATACGGACGCGGCTAAGGTCAGCAGCTGGGCGCTGCCCGCAATGCAATGGGCAAACGCCGAGAACCTGATCACCGGCCGCACCGCCACGACCCTGGCGCCGGGCGGCAATGCCACCCGGGCGGAAGTCGCCGCGATTTTGCAGCGGTTTATAGAAAGGTAATCTCTCCAACAACGCCAACCAACAAGGACGGCGGGGAAGCAAATCTCCTGCCGTCCTTCTCTGTCTATTTATTTATGGCTAGCTGTGGCAAGCGAGTCCAGCACTAATAAGCAACCCCGCCTTCAAGGCGGGGTTTTGCTTGGAGCCCTATAAGGGCCTATTGCCGGCAACGTCTAAAGGCGCATGGTAAAGACCGCCAGCCGCACATATTACCGGCATCCCCTTAAAGGGGCCTTATTTCTTGAATGGATCCACGTACTCTTTGGCTGTCATTTTATCCGTTGTCATATCCTCATCCTGCTGAAATTTGATATATCTTTTTATCGCCTCTTTGTTTGCCCCTACCGTACTTACGTAATACCCTTTACACCAAAAATTTCTGTTTCCATACCTGTACTTTAGATTCGCATGCCTCTCAAAAATCATCAGCGTGCTTTTCCTTTTAAATACCCCATAAAACTAGAAACAGAAATTTTCGGTGGTATCCGCACCAACATATGAATGTGATCTACACACGCATTTGCTTCTATTATCTCCACCTCTTTCCTTTCGCACAGCTCTCTTAGTATTTGCCCGATATCTGCCTTTAGCTTCCCATATATTACCTTTCTGCGGAACTTAGGCGAAAATACTATATGGTATTTGCAGTCCCATTTCGTGTGTGATAAACTATTCTCGTCTACTGACACATAAAAACCTCCCTTGCTATAGTTTCGGCTGGCACCGTCTCTATTTTATC
>JAILCQ010000044.1 GCA_024679955.1 Bacillota bacterium
GGCCTGCTGCCGCTGGCGCCGGTATTGCCGCCGCTGCTGCCGGGATTACTGCTGTTGCCGGGGACGCCGCCCCAGGGGCTGCCGTAACTGCCCCAGGGCCGGGTATAGTGGCCGTAGCCGCCGCCCCAAGGGCTGCCGTAACCGCCGAAGGGATTGCCGTAACCGCCGTAACCGCTGATATTGCCGGGTCTCACCGGCGGCCGGGGCGGCGCGACCGTAGCTTCGATCCGCCGCCGGCGGCCGAAAATGCGGCGCATGGCGATAAAGGAAATCAACATCATGGCCAGGATAAAAAAGAAAATCAGGAAAATCGACGCCGCATAGGAAGAGCCGTCCAAAGCCGTGGGCGCGGCGCCGTCTTCCGTATCGCTGACGCCGTAAATGTCATACAGCCGTTCCGTCATGGCCTGGGTGAATCTTTCCACCCCGGCTCCGTAATTGCCGGCGGCGAAATCCGCTTCCAAATACTGGGACAGCATATCGCCGATGTCTCCGGAGGGCAAGGAGGCTTCCAGCCCCCGGCCCTGCACGCACCAGTAATTGTCCTCGCCCACCGCCAACAGCAGCAGCAGGCCGTCGTTGCGTTCCGCGTCGCCCAGGCCCCATTCGTTAAACAGGGCGTAGGCGTAATCTTCTATTTCCGTTCCGTCCAGAAAGTCGAATACCGCCACCACCATTTGGGCGCCGCAGGTATGTTCCAAGCGGTACAAGGCCTGGTTCAGCCTGTCTTCCGTGGCGGCGTCGATGGCCTGGGCATAATCCGCCACATAATAATCCGGTGCCGGCGGCAGATTCAAGGCATAGGCCGGGCGGCTGCAGCACAGCATCAGCAATAACAGCCATAGGACAGCCCATCGTTTCATGACGTACCTCCTCAGCTAAAATACTCCAATTGGCGGATGCGCCAAAGCCAGGCGATGATACGGGCGGGAAAGCCTTGCCGCAGGGCGTTGAATTCCCTGGCCCGCTGATTGTAGCCGTCGTGGCTGATGGTGGCGGCGGAGGAATCCATCTGCTGCAGCAGGTTGTTGCGATAAAACTGATCCTGCTCGCTTAAGGCCATGCCGTTTAAGGCGGCATATACGTTCAGGGCGCTTTGGCCCAATTCCTGGTCGGCCCGGAATTTGTCCGCCGGACTTTCCGCCTGCAGCAAAGCTTCCCGATCCGCCAGCAAACGGCGGAGGGCGTCGTTTTCCGCCGGCAAATAGCGGCTGGCTACGGTATACAAATTGTAGGCGGCGGCGGCCCGTTGCTGCAGATCATGGTCGATCGACAGGCCGTCTTGGTTTTCGCCCTGGTAAAAATAGGCGGCGGCGGCTTCCTTTTCCGCGTGCAGTTTTGCGCCGCCCAAAACGAACAGGGAAAATAGGATGGCGCATATGGCCACCGTCCAGGCCACGGTTTTGTTCATCATCGTTTTCGCTCCCGTTTCTTTGCGGGCGGCGTTACACCGCCGACCCGCTGTGGTTGTTTTTTATAGAAAGTGAATGGTCCCGTTTTCGATTTTTTCGATCACCGCCAGGGATTCCAGACGGCAGCCGCTTTGGCGGATGCGCCGGCCCCCGCCCTGAAAGGCCTTTTCGATAACGGCGCCGAAACCCAACAATTCCGCGCCGGCCTGCTCCACCAGGGAGATCAGACCCATGCCCGCTTCTCCGTGGGCCAGAAAATCATCGATGATCAGGATGCGGTCTTGGGGGCCGAGATATTTTTTCGCCACCCGGGCCAGGGAAACCGTGCCCTTGGTAAAGGATTTTACCTCGGCGGCGTACACGTCTTCCGTCATGGTGTTGGGGGCCGCCTTTTTGGCGAAAACCACCGGTATGTTGCCGAAGGCCATGGCGGTAAAGGCCGCCACGGCGATGCCGGATGCCTCCATCGTCAAAATTTTCGTCGGCTGCAGGCCGGAAAAACGGGCTTTGAATTCCCGGCCGATTTCCTGTAAAAAAGCGACGTCGATCTGATGATTCAAAAAGGAATCTACTTTTACGATTTCCGTGCCCAGGGCGAAACCGTCTTGGACGATTCTTTCTTTCAGCGCTTGCATGTTTTCTCCTCCTGCCTGGATGGAACGGGCCTGCCGGGCTAGGCCAGGGGGGCGCCGCAGCTGGGGCAGAATTTCCCCGCCGGGTCTGCTTTGGCCCCGCAATTGGCGCAGATCTTATCCCCGGTCACGGCCGCGCCGCATTGGATGCAGAATTTGCCGCCGGGGGACAGGGCCGCGCCGCATTGCGCGCAGGTTTTCTCCGGCGCGGCTTCTTTGCCGCCGCCTTCCTCGCCGCTGTCTTCGCCGGTTTTGTCCTTGCCGCCGCTTTCCTCGCTGTCTTCGTTATCGTCGCTGCCGTTGGCGTCTGTTTCTTCCGGGGCTTCCACCTGGGCGGCGGCTTTGATGTCGGCGATCTCTTGTTGGTAGGCGTTGATCTGGCTTTGGATCTCCTGGATTTGATAGACGAAAGACATGGCGTCGGCGTCCAGTTCCCGTCCTTCGGCGGCTTTTTGCCAGAACAGTTCGCCCAATTGATATTTCAAGCCTTCGATTTTTTTGTTTTCCATAGAAATCTTGGCGTTCAGTTTGGTGATCTCTATCCGATTGCCGGCGCCCTCCGCCGCGTTTTTGGTAACGGTGGTGATTTTGTCTTTGGCCATTTCCAATACGTCGCCGGCGCTTGCGGCGGCGCTTTTGGTGACGCTGGCGATTTTTTCTTTTGTTTTTTGGTCAAAAATTGCCATTCTGTTTTTCCTCCTGATGTATCGCTTTGTCTATGCAGCTGCCAGCCGCCGGAGCCTTCGCTAATTTTGTTCCAAAGCGGCCAAAGCCCGTTTGCCGATATCCCGGCGATAATAGACGCCGGGGAAATGGATCTTTTGTATTTCTTCATAGGCTTTGTCCCTGGCCTGGTTCAGGGTGGGAGCCACGGCGGTGACGCCCAGCACCCGGCCGCCGGCGGTGACCAAACGGCCGTCCTGCAGCTTGGTGCCGGCATGATAGAGGATAGCCCCGTCCATATGGCCGGTTTCGATGGGCAGGCCGCCGGTATAGGAACCGGGATAACCCTGGGAGGCGGCGATCACGCAGCAGGCGGCCTGGTCGCTGAAGCGCACTTCCGTCTCGGCCAGTCTTTCTTCGGATACCGCCAGCATGATTTCCAGCAGATCGCTTTGCAGCAGGGGCAATACCACCTGGGCCTCCGGGTCGCCGAAGCGGCAATTGTATTCGATGACTTTGGGCCCGCCGGCGGTGATCATCAAACCGAAATACAGGCAGCCTTTGAAGGGGCGGCCTTCCCGGTTCATCGCTTCCATGGTGGGCAGGAAGATCTCCTCCCGGCAGCGCCGGGCGATTTCCGGCGTGTAGTAGGGGTTGGGGGCCACCGTGCCCATGCCGCCGGTATTGGGGCCCATGTCGCCGTCGCCGATGCGCTTGTGATCCATGGAGGAAACCATGGGTTCCAGCACATGGCCGTCGGTAAAGGCCAGCACGGATACTTCCGGGCCGGTTAAGTATTCTTCCACCACGATGCGGTCGCCGGATGCGCCGAATTTTTTATCTTCCATGATCACGGTCACCGCCTGATCCGCCTCCTGCCGGTCCTGGCAAATGAATACGCCTTTGCCCAGGGCCAGACCGTCGGCTTTGATCACCAGGGGATAGGCGGCCTGGTCCAGATAGTCCCGGGCCTCCTCTATGCTGCCGCACACCTGATAGGCGGCGGTGGGGATGTGATATTTGCGCATCAGTTCCTTGGCGAACACCTTGCTGCCTTCGATGGCCGCGGCTTTTTTGTCCGGGCCGAAGCAGGGCACGCCGATGGCGTTCAAGGCGTCCACCGCCCCCAGCACCAAAGGATCGTCCTGGGCCACCACGGCGAAATCTATGCCTTTTTCCGCGGCGAAGCGGCAAATGCCGTCGATATCCTTGGCGCCGATGGGCACGCATTCCGCCTGGGCGGCGATGCCGCCGTTGCCCGGCAGGGCGTAGATTTGGCTGACCTTGGGATTTTCGGCGATTTTTTGTATCAAAGCATGTTCGCGGCCGCCGCCGCCTACAACCATAATCTTCATTGTTTTCTTTTCCTCCCGATCGCTTGCAACATAGTAAACAAATCAATGATGGAACAGGCGGCTGCCGGTAAAGACCATGACCATGCCCCGTTTGTTGCAGGCCTCGATCACGTCTTCGTCGCGGATGGAGCCGCCGGGCTGGGCGATATAGCCTACGCCGCTTCGGGCGGCCCTGGCGATATTGTCGTCAAAGGGGAAAAAGGCGTCGCTGCCCAAAGACACGTCCCGGAATTGGCTGAGGAATTCCGCTTTTTCGCTTTCCAGCAGGGCCTTGGGCCTTTCGGTGAAAAAGTCGGCCCATACGTTGACCCCCAGCACGTCCTCGGGATTGCGGGAGAGATATACGTCGATGGCATTGTCCCGCACCGGTTTGGGCAAATCCTCCCGGAAGGGCAGATCCAGCACATAGGGATGCTGCCGCAAATGCCACAGATCCGCCTTGTCCCCGGCCAGGCGGGTGCAGTGGATGCGGGATTGCTGGCCCGCGCCTACGCCGATGGTCTGGCCGTCTTTGGCGTAGCAGACGGAATTGGATTGGGTGTATTTCAGGGTGATCAGGGAGATCAGCAAATCCCGCTCCGCTTCCGCAGGGATATCCTTCTTTTCGGTGACCACGTTTTTCAGCAAATAGCGGTCGATCAACAGATGGTTGCGCATTTGCTCGAAGCAAATGCCGAACACCTCTTTGGTTTCCATTTCCGGCGGCTGGTATTCTTCGTCGATGGCCACGATATTGTAATTGCCTTTGCGTTTGTTTTTGAGAATGGCCAGGGCTTCCTCTTCGTAGCCGGGGGCGATGATGCCGTCGCTGACCTCATGGGCGATGATTTGCGCCGTGGGCACGTCGCAGACGTCGCTGAGGGCGATCCAATCGCCGAAAGAGCTCATGCGGTCCGCGCCTCTGGCCCGGATATAGGCGGCGGCCAAAGGGCTGATTTCCGCCTCCGGCGCTACGAAATACATGCGGCGCAGGGTCTCGCTGAGTTCCAGGCCGCAGGCTGCACCGGCGGGGCTGACATGTTTGAAGGAGGCGGCGGCGGGCAGGCCGCAGGCGGCTTTGATCTCCGAGGTGAGCTGCCAGGCGTTCAAGGCGTCGAGAAAATTGATATAGCCGGGGCGGCCGTTGAGTATGGTCAAAGGCAATTCCCCCTGGGGCGCGTAAATACGGGCCGGCTGTTGATGGGGATTGCAGCCGTATTTGAGCGTGAATTCTTTCATAGCTTTGTCCTCCCTGCTTTATTGTCCAAGGTTTTTGTTCCAGACGTTTTGCCGCCAGCCTTCCCCGGGCCGCCATTCCGCCGTCCACAGGGACACTTTGTTGTCCGGGTTCAGGCTTTGCCAGATCTGTTGGCCCAGGCTTTCCCCGTCTTCCGGCAGGGCGAATACCGGCGGTTCCCCGGTAAAGCTGGGCAAGGGCGAGCCGTCTCCCGCATAGGTGTGGATCAGATGGCCGAAGCCCGGCTGGGGATGTTGGTATTCATAGAAATAGTGGCGCACGTCCGCATCGGCCAGTCCCCGTTTGATGATGGACAGGCGATAGGAAAAGCCCTGCTCCCCCCGGCGGATCAAACCGCTGATCCTGGGGGTGTAGTTGGGGGCGTCGGGCTCATAGACCCGCCGGTGCAGGGCGTGGGCAAAGCAATGGCCCTGGGCCAAGGCTTCGGCGATATCGTCGGTTTGATCGCCGTTGGTCACCGCCAGCCCGCCATCCACCTGCCGTACCGGCCAATAGATGATCAGCGAAGGGTCGCTGAGCAGTTCCGGCCGGTGGGCCTGGGTGCGCATGCCCTTTTCTTCCAGGACAAAAATGCGGTTGCGGCTGTTGACGCTGCGGCCCATGATGAAATAGGCGGCTATGCCCCGGCCGTCCGGGGTCACGCCCAATAATACGCCCCGTCCCGGATAGGGGTTTTGGGCCAAATAGGTTTGCAATTCGTTCATAGTTCTCTCTCCGTTTTGTTTTCTTCCCGGCCCAGATCCGCATAGGCCAGAGGGGTGTATCGCAGTTGATCGCCGGCCCGGCTGGACTGCATCAGCACGATGCGGCGGACAGGCTGGGTCAGGCCGGGCCAGTCGCCGGCCAAATCCCGCCAGGGAAAATCCGCCGGCGTTTGCGCCTGCCGAAGCAGGGTGATATGGGGCCGGTAGGGCCGGTCCTCCGGCCGGAACCCTTGTTCCCGCAAGCGGGCCAGCAGCAGCCTTTGCAAAATCAGCAGTTCCTTGTCCGGCTCCACGCCCAGCCAGCAAATGTGGCCGCCGCTCCGCCGGAAACATCCGTAAGCGCCGGTTTTCAGGGTAAAGGGCTGGCAGCGGGCGGCCGCCTGTTCCATGGCCGCGGCGGCGGCCTGCGGGTTTTGGCTTTCTCCCAGAAAGACCAGGGTAAGATGATAATTCTCCGCCCTGGGCGTCCGGCCCCCCAGTCCTTTTTCCTGCAGGGCCAGTGCCCTTTGCCGCAGCGCTTCCCGGTTGGCGGGAGAAAATTCCACGGCCGTAAACAAACGCATAGACGGTCCCTCCCCCTTGGCCGGGTCTTGCCCCGAAACGGCGGCCGCCGCCGGGGCAAACGTGCGGCATTTTTTATCCGTATAGTATATTATAGCAAATACCGCCTGTTTTTCCAATATGAAGGGACAAATCTTTCTCTTTTTTTGGCCGGGGTTTTCTTGAATTTTGTTTGTTTATAAGGTATACTGTATCTTGTATTCGTATGTAGTTTTATCTGATTATCCTATTTCTGATTTGAGGTGATGCCCTTGGATAAGATAAAACGGCGTTTTGGCGACCGTCCCGACGGCACTTTGGTGCGGGACGCCGACTCCCTGCATGTTTTCATGCCGTATATCCTGCGCAATCGGGCCGATGCGGAAGCGCATATCCGCGAGACCATCGATCTGACGGCCATCAACGCCTGGCTCAAAGAACAAAACGAAAAGAACCCGCCGTACCATTACACGTTTTTTCAGGTTTTTGCCGCGGCAATGTTAAAAACCGTGGTTTTGCGGCCGAAAATGAACCGTTTCATCCAGGGCCGCCGTCTTTATCAACGCAATCATTTGAGCTTGGCCTTTGTGGCCAAGAAAAAGTTCAGCGACAACGGCGAGGAATCCCTGCTGATGCGCCGCTTTGCCGACGACTGCACCGTACATACGGTACATCAGGCCATCTATGACGAGGTTTACAAGGTACGTTCCGGCGGCAACGACCATTCCACCGACGTTATCAACATTCTGGCCAAAATGCCCCGCTGGCTGCTGCGGGTGGTATCGTTTATTTTGCGCTTTTTGGATTATTACGGCCGCGTCCCTCAGGCCATGATCAAGGACGAGCCGGATTATGCCAGCGTTTATATTTCCAACCTGGGCAGCATAAAATTGCACGCAGGCTATCATCATCTGAACAATTGGGGCACCAATTCCATCTTTATGGTGATCGGTGAAAAATATATGGCCCCCTATTTCGATGAAGAGGGCCGCGTCACCATGAAGGAATCTTTGGATATCGGCATTACCTTAGACGAGCGCATTGCCGACGGCTATTATTACGCGAAAACCATTAAACTGTTCAAATATCTGTTACAGCATCCGGCCCTGCTGGAGCGGCCGGCCAATGAGGTGGTAGAGTATGAGTAATTTCCAGTGCCATTATGTGTACGCCGCCAATCTGGACGGCAAGGTGAAGACGCCCTGGTTGGCCAGTTACGGCGATGTTCCCTTTCATATACAGTATCCCGACGGCTCCATGGTGGATATGCTGCGGGAAGCGGCGGAAAAATACCCCGACTATATCGCCTATGATTTTATGGGCCGTTCCGTCAGCTATCGCCGCTTTATAGAAGACGTGGACCGTTTGGCCCGGGCCTACGCCGCCCTGGGCGTAAAGGAAAACGACCGGGTCACCATTTGCATGCCCAATACCCCCCAGGGCGTGACCAGCTTTTACGCTTTGAACCGCCTGGGGGCCATCGCCAATATGATACATCCATTGTCCAGCGAAGGGGAGATCCTCTTCTATCTGCAGGATTCCCAAAGCGTGGCCGTTTTGACGCTGGATCAGTTTTATCCCAAATTCGCCGCCATCGCCAAAAAGGCGCCTTTGCCCAAACTGGTGGTGGCCAGCGTGGGCGACGTCCTGCCGCCGCTGAAAAAAGTAGGCTACAAGCTGACGCTGGGGCGGAAAATGCCCACCGTGCCGCAAAACGCGGAAGGCGTGATGCTGTGGCGGGACTTTTTGGCTGCCGGCGACGCCTATACCGGCCCCTACCGGGTCCAGAGAAAAGCAGACGACCCGGCGGTCATCCTCTACAGCGGTGGTACCAGCGGCGCCACCAAAGGCATATTGCTGACCAATATGAATTTCAACGCCCTGTCCCGGCAAACCGTGGTTATGGATACCCATTTCCGGCCCGGTGATAAAATTTTGTCGGTCATGCCCATTTTTCACGGCTTCGGCCTGGGTATTTCCATTCACACCTTCCTGACCAACGGCGGCCGCTGCATTCTGGTGCCCCGCTTCAACGCCCAGACCTATGCGGGGATGATCAAAAAACAACGGCCCAATTATATCGCCGGCGTGCCCACTCTGTACGAGGCTTTGCTGCGCAGCGAGGAAATGAACGGGGCCGATCTGTCCTGCCTCAAAGGGGTCTTCTCCGGCGGCGATTCCCTGTCCATCGAGCTGAAAAAGAAATTCGACGCCTTTTTGGCGTCGCATAACGCTTCGGTGCAGGTGCGGGAAGGCTACGGCACCACCGAATGCGTCACCGCCAGCTGCCTCACCCCCTATCACACCGCCCGGGAAGGCAGCATCGGCGTGCCCTACCCCGATACCTATTACAAGATCGTCAAGCCCGGCAGCACGGAGGAAGTCCCCTACGGCGAAGAAGGGGAGATCTGCCTCACCGGCCCTTCGCTGATGCGGGAATACGTGAACCAGCCCCAGGAAACCGCCGACACCCTGAAAAAACATGCCGACGGCGCGATATGGCTGCATACCGGGGATCTGGGGGTCATGGACGCGGAAGGCTTTATCTATTTCCGCCAGCGGATCAAAAGGATGATCGTTTCCTCCGGTTATTCCATTTATCCCTCCCACTTGGAAAACATCATCGACGCCCATCCCAAGGTGCAGATGAGCTGCGTCATCGGCGTGCCGGACCCGCTGAAAATGCAAAAGGTCAAGGCTTTCGTCATGCTGAAGCCGGGATTCGACCCCAGCCCGGAGATCAAAGCGGAGCTGATGGACTATTGCCGGGGCAATATCGCCAAATACTCCCTGCCCTATGACATCGAGTTCCGGGAGGAGCTGCCCAAAACCCTGGTGGGCAAGGTGGCCTATCGCATTTTGGAAGAAGAAGACGCGGCCAAACGGGCAGCCCAGTCGGCTGTTCCGCCGGAAGAGACCCGGGAAGACCTGGTGGGCCAGCCCGCCATATGATCCGTTTTCGCGGAAAAACGGTTTTGCCGGCATAAAAAACCGCAGGGATACGGTTTGCGGCAAAGATTTCCGGTAAAGGTTTACAAAGCGTCACGGAAAAGATTTGCAGGCGGCGGGCCTTGGCCCGCCGCCTGTTTTCTGCAGATACGGCTGCTTTTGCGTTGATTGTTGCGGCGGTTGCGGTTGCCTGTGCAGATTCCTGCGGCGAGGGGTTGGCCCGCATTGATCCCTCTTGCGGATGCGGATCGCCTGCATTGTTTCTGCGGCGGTTGCCGCCTTGCCCGCGCCGTTTTCCGCTTATGCCCTGCCGGGGCGGCGGGAGCGGCGCATAAAAAAAAGACGAAACCCTTGTTTTCGTCTTTGGATATGCGCTTGTCTTTTATCAGGGGCGCGGTTTTATTCCGCCGGAGTGGGCTTTTGCCCGTAATATCTTTCAAAAACGTCCTGGGCGGCCTTTTCCGCCGCCGCCACCATTTCCAGATAGTGGTTGTAAAAGGCCCGGCCTTCCTCGGTGATGGTAGAGCCGTGGGCGCCGTCCCGGCTGATCAGCTGCAGGCCGAATTCTTCCTCCGCCTGTTTGATGATGCGCCAGGCTTTGCTGTAGGCCATTTCCATCTCTTTGGCGGCCATATTTAAAGAGCCGTAACGGTCGATGCCGTCCAGCAGCTGGGCGATGCCCCGGCCGAAACCGTGGCCTTCGTAACGGCCGTCCCGGCGCAGGGTGAGTCGGGTTTTTAAGATGTATTGGTCGCCTTGGGCGTTTACGATCATTTTCTTATCCATATTAAAAGAATAAACCAAAAAAATGTCTTTGTCAATAATCCGCCATGGAGAAACAAAGAAAATATTGCCAGGGATTTTGCAGTTGTTTCCGGTTAGTCTTTCATGATAAAATAATAAAATGAAGAAAATCCATGGCGGCGGGCCATTGCCGGCAGCGGCGGACCCCTGCGGGCCGGGTCTTGCGGCAGGAAAAAATATTTTTTCCCGCCGGCGCAAGATTTTTGCCGCCTTTCTTGTATTTATAACGTAATCAGGAGGTCGAGACATGGAACGTCTCACCGACGAACAATTGGCAATATTGGTTTTAGCTGGGGATAGCCAGGCTTTCGCCCAAATCGTGGAACGCTATCAAAAGCAGATTTTCGCTTTGGCCTATCGCCTGGGCGGCGATTACGACGAGGCCAAGGATATGGCCCAGGAGGCTTTTATTCGCGTTTATAATGAGATGCACCGCTACGATCCCAACCGGCGGTTTTTCCCCTGGATGTATCGGGTGGCGCACAATTGTTGTATCAATCTGCTGCAAAAGCGGCCCAAAGAGACGCTTTCCCTCAGCGAAGCGGAGGAATTCCGGCCTTCCCAAAACGAGACGTTCGATCCGGAGGCGCAATACGCCCAAAGGGAGTTTGACGAAAACCTGAACCGGGCCCTGCAGCAATTGCCGGAGCATTACCGGACGCCGATCGTCCTGAAATATTTGGAAGGTCTGAGCTACCAGCAGATCAGCGCTTACCTGGGTATTTCCCAGTCCACGCTGGAAAGCCGCCTGTTTCGCGGCCGCAATATGCTGCGTAAACTGTTGAAAGAAGATTTGAAATAAAAGCCCACGGCGCTTTTGCCAATTCATAAAATTTGCACGGAACGAAGGTTGAGAACAATGATCCCATGCGGCCATGTGGAACGTCTTAGCCAACTGCATATAGACGGACAGCTGGGGCCCAAGCAAAGCGCCGCTTTGCAAAGGCATCTGTCCAAATGTTCCCGCTGCGCCGCGGTGTATGAGCAAACGGCTCAGTTGGACCGGCTGCTCAGCGAATACATGCCGGCGGTGGAACCGCCCGCCGGTTTTGTGGACGGCGTGATGGCGGCTTTGCCGGCCAATCCGCCGCAGGTCCTGCGTCCCCCCGTCGTCCGGCGGCGCTTGCGCCCCGCGGCGGTGATCGCGGCGGCTTTGGTATTGGCCGCAGGCGTATACGGCGCTTTGCAATTGCCTGTGGGGAGTAGCGAGACCGCCCTGTTGGCCAGCGGCGGCGAACCGCAGCCTTTGGCCTGGCAGGAACAGGCGGCGGAACCCCAACCGGTGTTCGCCCAGGCGGACGTGACGCCGGAAGAAAAAACCGCCCCCGCGCCGGCAGACAAAACCAAAACCAATACCAATACCAATACCTCTGCCGCCCCTGTGCGTACGCAGCCGGAAAAACATACGTCCGCCGGCTCCGGCGGCGAAGCCTCCTATAACGGCAAAACGGATTTGCCTACGGTGGCCTACAGCAATGAAAACGTGGGCAGCTATTCCATGGTGCTTTTGGCTGCCTATAACGATTATGACGCTATGCGCCCCCATGTGCAGGGGCATACGGTTTCCTATTATTTGCGGGTAGACGATACCCTGCAGCTGTGGCAAACGGCTTTGCATGACGGCCAGGACCCCAGCTTTGTGGAGACCGTTGACAGTATGCCGGGTTTGGGCCGTATCGCCGGCTTTAAAGACGAAAGCGAAACCTACGGCTACGCCTATTATTCCGCAGCCGCCCCCGATGGCGTCAGCCGGGCGGCCAATTGCGGCGGCGAAGCCAAAGGGATCTATGTTTCCTCCGCCGGTCTGGAAGGGCCGGGCCGCCTGGTCAGCAATTTAGGCGGCGGTCAGATCATCTCCTGGGGCGACAACAATAAGTTTTTGTTCACCGACGAAAACGGTTTGCTGCACGTCTATTATGTGGCCGAAAATCAGGAATTGCTGCTGTACGCCAACAGCGTGAAAAGCGCTTGCTGGGGACAGGACGGTCATACGGTGGTATTCTCCGGCTATGACGCCGTCACCGGCCACTACAATATTTATGCTGCCTCCTTGCCTTAACCGTTTTCTTTCCGGACCGTTTTGCCTTGCGGCTTTCGCCGCCGGCAAGCGGTGAAAACGGCCAAAGGTTTCGGTTTCAGAAGGGCGGAATCAAAGCCCGTTGCAGATACGCTGCAACGGGCTTTGGCCGTATTTGACCGTGGATCCAGGGGGCAGGCGGGGTTTTTCAAGCCGCCGAAGGCTTTATGGAGACGTTAGTCTTTTTTGTTACAATGCCGCTGAACGAATATGGACGAGGTGATCGTATGCTGACGGCAAAGCCTACCCCGGAAATGCTGCAGGCCTGGCGGCGGGCATATGCCCAAGGGCGAAAAAATTTGAAGCCGAACCGGAAAAGCGGCGCGGAGCTGGATCGGTACTTCCGGGAGAAATACCGTCCTTCGCCCTATGCCTCCGCCGGTTTTCTTCGGGTGGTAGAGGCCAACATACTGGAAAATGATTTCCATCGGGCCAAGCTGCCCCAGGGCCAACTTCCGGAAATCGCGGCCTACCGCCTCCCCCATGACGTGTATGTGGGGATCGATCTGCGCTCCGGCTATTTTCATGTAGAGAGCGAAAACACGGAGCAAATGGCAAAAGTCTATGACGATCTGTTTTTCTACCGCGGGCTGGATGCGGCGGACCTGGAAAACGTTTTTTTGGTCGCCCAGTATCTTGCCGCGGCGGAATAGGCCTTGCCCTTTCCTCTATGCGCCCGGCCGGGTTTTCCGCCCCGGCTTTTTTATTTCCGGGGCTGCGCGGGGGCTAGGGCGGCGTAGCTTTGGGGGATGCCGGCATAGACCGCGGCGCAGCGTACCAGATCCGCTTTCCAGGTGATCTCATTGGCGGCATGGGCCTGGTCTTCCCGTCCCGGCCCCAAACCGACGCAGGGGATGCCGTAGCGGCCCATGATCGAAACGCCGTTGGTGGAAAAGGTCCATTTGCCGATCTCCGGCTCCTGATACAGATTGCGGAAAGAAGCGGCCGCCGCCTGCACGGCCGGATGCTCCGGCGGCACCACCCAGGCGGGGAAATAGCAGTCGCTGGGGTATACCAGCCCCCGCCAGGAGGGCGCTTCATAGCGGTATAGAGACACCTGGGCCTGATGCCGCTGCACCGCTGGCAGGGCGGCGATTTCATCCAGGGCGTTTTGCCAGGTTTCCCCCCAGGTCAGGCGGCGGTCGATGGACACGGCGCACATATCCGCCACCGCGCAGCGGGAGGGAGACTGGAAAAAGATCTGGCTCACCGCCAGGCTGCCCTTGCCCAAAAAGGCGTCCTCCGCCAGGCGTTGATGCAAGTCCTGCAGCTCCGGCAGGATCTCCGCCATTTTATAGATGGCGTTGTCTCCCCGTTCCGGGGCGGAGCCGTGGCAGGACAGGCCCTTTACTTCCACGCGTATTTCCATCCGTCCCCGCTGCCCCCGATAGATATGTCCGTCGGTGGGCTCGGTCACGACCACGAATTCCGGGCGCAGGCCGTCCTCCTCGATGATATATTGCCAGCATAAGCCGTCGCAGTCTTCTTCCTGCACGGTGCCGCTGACCAGGATCTGATACCCGTCGGGCAGCAGATGCAGATCCTTGACGATTTTCCCGCCGTATACCGCCGCCACTATGCCGCCCAATTGGTCGGAAGCGCCGCGGCCGCCGATCTCCTGCTGGTTTTCATAGCCTTGATAGGGGTCAAAGCGCCAATTGGCCATTTCCCCTACGCCCACGGTATCGATATGGCCGTCGTAGGCGATGAGCCGTGGGCCCTGGCCGATGAAGCCCAGCACATTGCCGAGAGGATCGATCTCCACCCGGTCATATCCCAGGGCCAGCATTTCCTGTTCCACGCGGCGGCATACCTGTTCTTCCCGGCAGCTTTCGCCGGGGATGGCGATGAGTTCCCGTAAAAAGCGGCTCATGGCCGGCAAATAGGCCTGGGCCGCTGCTGTGATGGCAGATGCTTCCATGATCGCATCATCCTTTCCCTAAAAAATTTGCCGCAGGGCTAGATAGCTTCTGCGGCAAAAGTTCGCTGTTTTTTGCTTTAATCCTGCCGGGTTTTTCCCCAAAAGAACAGGGCCACCGTTCCCGGGCCGGTATGGCTGCCGATGGTGTAGCCGATGGGGTTGATCTCCACCGGGCCCTGCAAACGGGGGAAGGTCTTCTCTACCAAAGCGGCCACCGCCTGGGCGTCCTCCAGGCAGGCGGATTGGCTGATATAGCATTTGCCGTCGTAATCCAGTCCGCCCTGGGCGTTTTGGCGCATTTTTTCCACGATTTCTTTGATCACCCGTTTTTTGGTGCGGATTTTGGCCCGGGGGATCAGCTTGCCCTGGGCGTCCATGTTCAACAAAGGGCAGATGTCCAAGATAGAACCGATGGTTCCGGCGGTTTTGGAAATGCGTCCGCCCCGGATATAAAAGGTCAGGTCGGTGGAGAAAAACCAATGATGCAATTCCAGCTTATGGGCTTCCGCCCAGGCGTAGGTTTGCTCCGCGTCCAGGCCCTGTTCCTGCAGATCCGCCAGCTTGTCCATGAGCAGGCCGTAGCCGGAGGAAGCGCCTAAAGAATCCACAATGTAGATCTTGCGCTGCGGGTATTCTTCCCGCAGGATCTTTTGGGCGGTAAAAGCCGAGTTGGATACGCCGGAGATGCCGGAAGAAAGGCAAACGTGCAGCACGTCCAGGCCTTCGTCCAAAAAGCGGCGGAAGTAATCGCAAAACTCCGTAACATTCACCTGGGAAGTGCGGGTGGAAGCGCCGCCGGCCATGGCCTGATAGAATTGATCATAGGGAACGCTGCGCCCCAGATCGTCCACATATTCCCGCTCGTCCAAAAAGAAATGGAAAGGAACGTAAGCGATATCCCGCTTTTGTAAATGCTCCAAACTGATATCCGCCGTGGAGCAACAGCTGAGTTGAAAAAGCTTCATGTTTTACCACCTTTTCCTGCGCCTTTGGTTGACAGTTATTGATACACATGTTACTCTATCAAGAGAGGACATATGTTGCAAATACATTTTAGAAAAAGTGCAAGTTATCCATACAAATCCTGGTATTTGTATATATTTAAGTATAATAATTATGGATAAGAGAATCATTAAAACCAAAAAGAATCTCAAAGACACCGTAGTGCTGCTGCTGGCGGAAAAGCCTTTCGATCAGATCGCCGTCACGGAGATCTGCCGGGTCTCCTCCACCAGCCGGGTGACCTTTTACAGCCATTTCGCCGACAAATACGATTTGCTGGAGGAAATGTTCCAGGATATGGTGGAATGGGCCACCGGACATTTCTTCCGTTTGCAGCGGCGCAACAACGGCGAGGGCAATGTGGCCAAAGGCTGGCTCAACGTCTTGGACAGCATTTTTGCTTTGTTTCGGGAAAAACAGGATTTTTTGCGGCATGCTGCATTGGAAAAGAACCCCTACCTGTATTTTTGCTTTTCCCGGCATTTGAACCGCATGGTTTTGCAATATATGGAGGCCTGCGGCGGGGCGAAAAACTCCGCCTTTACTTCCGCGCAGCTCACCGGATTCATTTGCAACGGTTTGTGGGGCTTTATCAGCGAAAGCATCGCCGCCAAAATGTCTTTGCCGCAGATTCAGGAGCAAACCGGGCGTTTGCTCCGGCAGGTATTGGAAGGCCGCATTTTGGGGACGCCCTGGGATGGGGCGCTGGCGGCGGAAATAGGGGGTGAACGTGATGTATCGGCTGAACATTAACGGGCAGGAGCAGCTTTGCCCGGAGGACGGGCCGTTGCTGCCTTTTCTCCGGCAGGAGCTGGGTTTGCATTCGGTGAAAAACGGCTGCGACGAAGGGGTGTGCGGCGCCTGCACGGTGCTGCTGGACGGTGCGCCACGCCGGGCCTGCCGCTTGCGTATCGCCCAGGCGGCGGGCCGCTCTCTGCTGACCCTGGAAGGGCTGGAGGTGCAGGAAAGGGAATTGTACGCCCAGGCTTTCGCCCAGGCCCATGCGGTGCAATGCGGCTTTTGCACGCCGGGGATGATACTGGCCGCCAAGGCTTTGCTGGATAAAAACCCCGACCCCACGCCGGCGGAGATCCGCCGGGCGCTTCGAGGCAATTTATGCCGCTGCACCGGCTATCAAAAGATCGTCCATGCCGTGGCCCTGGCCGGCCAATGGCGGCGGGAAGGCATGCCGCCGCAGCTGCCGCCGCCGGAGCGTATGGATATGCTGCCCAAAGCCCTGGGCCAGGCGGTGTTCAGCGACGATATCGATTTGCCGGATATGCTGTACGGCTCGGCCCTGCGCAGCCCCTATCCCCGGGCCAAACTGCTGGCTTTGGATATCGGGCCGGCTTTGGCCTGTCCCGGCGTGGCCGCCGTATTGACCGCCGCCGATGTGCCGGGGCAGCTGCGCATCGGCCATTTGCAAAAGGATTATCCCGTGCTGCTGCCGCTAGGGGCAATCAGCCGTTTCGCCGGGGACGCCGTGGCCTTGGTGGCGGCGGAAAGCCCGGAGATCGTGGAAAAGGCCAAAGCCCTGATCCGCGGGGAATGGCAGCCTATGCCGGGGGTTTTTTCCCCGGAAGAATCCGCCGCCCCGGACGCGCCCCTTTTGGCCGAAGGCGGCAATCTGCTGGCGGAAACCAAATTGCGCCGGGGCGATGTGGAGCAGGCTTTCGCCCGGGCCGCCTGGGCGGTATCCAATGTCTATCATCTGCCCGCCACCGATCACGGCTTTCTGGAACCGGAAACCGCCGTGGCCTGGCGGCAAGGGGAGCGGCTTACCGTCTATTGCGGCGACCAGGATGTATACCAAACCCGGCGGGAATGCAGCGAAATGCTGGGCCTGCCCCCGGAACAGATTCGGGTGCAGGGACAAACCGTGGGCGGGGCCTTCGGCGGCAAAGAGGATATGAGCGTGCAGCATCACGCGGCTTTGCTGGCCTGGCATACCCATCGCCCGGTGAAGGTCCGCCTCAGCCGCCGGGAAAGCCTGCAGGTGCATCCCAAACGCCATGCCATGACCATATACGCCGACACCGCCTGCGACCGGCAGGGGCGGCTCACCGGCTTTCGCGCCCGCATCCTCAGCGACGCCGGGGCCTATGCCTCCCTTTCCGGACCGGTGCTGCAGCGGGCCTGCACCCATGGTTTGGGCCCCTATCGCTGCGACAATGTGGAGATCACCGGTCAGGCCTGGATCACCAACAATCCCCCCGGCGGCGCCTTTCGCGGCTTCGGCGTGACCCAAAGCTGTTTCGCCGCCGAGGCCAATTTGAATCAATTGGCGGCCAAAGCCGGTATTTCCCCGTTGGATATCCGTCGCATCAACGGCATACGTCCCGGGGATGTGCTGGCCAACGGTCAAATCGCTTCCGCCGATACCGCCTATTTGCAGACTTTGGAGGCCATCGCCCCCTTTTATCTGGCCCACCCGGGGGCGGGCATCGCTTCCGCCATGAAAAACAGCGGTTTGGGCGTGGGCGTGCCGGACAGCGGCCGCTGCCGTCTGACGGTGGAAGACGGCAGCTTGACCGTATACTGCTCCGCCGCCTGCATCGGCCAGGGGGTGGCCTCGGTGCTGCGGGCGGTGGCCGCCCAGGTCAGCGGCTTGCCTGTGGAGAGCATACAGGTGCCGCCGCCGGATACGGATGTGACGCCCCATTCCGGCAATACCACGGCTTCCCGGCAGAGCCTGTTTTCCGGGGAAGCGGTGCGCCGGGCAGCATTGGAGCTGCGCCGGGCGCTGGATGCGGCGTCCGGGGATATCGCCCGGCTGGAAGGCCAGAGCTTTTACGGAGAATACACCGGCGTTACCGACCCCTTCGGCAGCGAAAAGGAACATCCGGTCAGCCATATCGCCTACAGCTACGCCACCCAGGCGGTGGTTTTGGATGATCAGGGCCGGGTCAGCCAGGTGGCCGCCGCCCATGATCTGGGCCGGGCCATACTGCCCCACAGCGCCGCCGGACAGATCGAAGGCGGCGCCGTTATGAGCCTGGGCTATGCCTTGCGGGAAAAGCTGCCGCTGCGGCAGGGGCTCATTTGCGGCGGCATGAAGGATCTGGGTTTGCTGCGGGCGGACGAAGCTCCGCCGGTGCAGGTGTGCATTGTGGACAACCCCCACCCCTCGGAGCTGGCCTTGGGCGCCAAAGGGGTAGGGGAGATCGCCGCCATACCCGCCGCCCCCGCCGCGCAGAACGCCTATTACAATCGGGACGGGCGTTTCCGCACCAGCCTGCCTTTGCCCGGCACCCCCTATAACCCGGTGGATGAGCCGGAGCAGGATCGGGACTGAGACGGCCCGGACTTTCCCGGAAGACCCGCAAAAAACAAAAAGACCGCCTGGGGAGAGGCGGTGAAAAGAGGTTGCGACTATGGAAAAACTGATGGCGGTATCCGATATACACGGCGCGTATGACGCGGCGGAGGATTTGGCGCAAATCTTGGCCGCCGAAAGGCCGGATCGCCTGTTGCTGCTGGGAGACGTGCTGCGTCCGGCCATGAATCCCGTGGGCAGGGAAGATCTGGCGGCTTTGTTGAACCGGCTGGATCCGCCGCCGGTGGCGGTGCGGGGCAATTGCGATCAGGAGGATTGGCAGGATTATTTTAGCTTTCCCATTTTGGAGCCTTTGCGCAGCCTGCCCTGGGACGGCCGTCTGCTTTTCCTGAGCCACGGCCATGCTTATGGGGAAAGCTTCCCTCCCGCCGGTTTGCGCCCCGGCGACGTGCTGCTGTGCGGCCACAGCCATGTGCCCAAAGGGGCGGTGCATCCCGGCTTTGTCTTTTTGAACCCCGGCTCTTTCGGCCAGCCTCGGGGCGGCTCCTGCCATTCCTATTTGATCCTGGAAAAGGATGAGGCCCTGTGGAAGGATTTGAGCGGCCGCGTCTTTTCCCGGTTGGCCCTGCCGCCGCCGGCCGCGGCGGAACAGCCCCAAAGCGCCACCGCCTATTTTCATCGGTAAACCGCTGCCAAAGCGCAGCCCTTTGCTTTGTGATCAGATCGGCATTGACATACCTTGTCAACCGTGCTAAGCTGAAAAAGCCAAGAAGGCGGCAGGTTGTCCACTACCTGAAAAGGTGGTGATAAGATGGTAACATATCCAGGGTTGTTTCAATTCTGTTTGGTTATTATCGGCGTTATCGGGTTAGCGATAACCCATAAACGTAGATAACCGCCCACCAAAGCGGTAAGCGGCGTTCTCTACAAAGATTTATGCTTTTACGGGACGACCGCCCGCTGCAACGGGCAGCCGCCTTCTTGACGCCCTTATTATAACGCCAAAAGGGTCGGATGTCAATAGGGCAAGACAAACCGAAACACAGGCGTCCTGGGAAGCCGATAAGGATTCCCCCGCCAACAGGGGGCAAAAAGCGGAAGCAAACCGTTTGCAAGACCATTTTTCAGCAAGGAGGCTTTTTATGTTGGAGCAAAATACCGTTCTCGGTCAAAGAAAGGCCGCCATTTGGCGCTTGATCGAAAGTTGTTTGAATAAAAACCGGCAGGAAGGAAAACTGAACTTTGAAGAGATCGCCGATTTCGTGGTGGAGCAGCCCAGGGAAGAAGCCCATGGGGATTTTGCCTGCAATGCCGCCATGGTCATGGCCAAAGCCTGCCGCCGGGCTCCGCGGGATATCGCCGCTTTGCTGAAAGCTTCCATAGAAGAGGCCTGCGCCGCCGGGGAGGCGGACGCGGCGGAGATCGAAGAGGCTTCCATCGCCGGCCCCGGCTTTTTGAATTTCCGGTTGAAGCCCGGCTGGCTGGGCAAGTGCATGGCGGAAATTTTGGCCCAGGGGGACGCTTTCGGCCGCAGCGACGCCGGGCAGGGCCAAAAGATACAGGTGGAATTCGTTTCCGCCAATCCCACCGGGGAATTGCATATGGGCAATGCCCGGGGCGCGGCCATCGGCGACAGTTTGGTCAATATCCTGAATGCCGCCGGTTTCCGGGCGGAGCGGGAGTTTTATATCAACGACGCCGGCAATCAGATCGAAAAATTCGGCCTGTCCCTGGACGCTTTGTACCAGACCCGTTTGGGCCATCCGGTGCCTTTCCCCGAGGACGGCTATCATGGCGAGGATCTTCCCCGCTTGATCGACGATTTGGCGGAGCGGGAAGGGGATATTTATCTGAAATTACCGGAGCAGGAGCGCCGCCGCTTGCTGGCGGATTACGCCCTGTCCTTGAAAATCACCGATATCCGCAACGCCTTGGCGAATTTCGGCGTGGAATACGACGTATGGTTTTCCGAACGCAGCCTGCATGAAAGCGGGGCCGTACAAGGTATTATCGATAAGCTGGAGGGCGAAGGCTGGCTGTTGCAGCAGGACGGGGCTTTGTGGCTGGATTGCCGCCGCTTCGGCGAAGAAAAGCCCGAGGTTTTGGTGCGGAACAACGGCGTTCCTACCTATTATGCCGCGGATATCGCCTACCACGACAACAAGTTCCGCCGGGGTTTCGACACGGTGATCGACATTTGGGGCGCGGACCATCACGGCCATGTGGCCCGTATGCAGGGGGCCATGGAAGCCCTGGGCTATGACCGCAAACGGCTGGAAGTCATCCTCATGCAATTCGTCCGCCTGTACCAGGGCGGGCAATTGCTGAAAATGAGCAAACGCACCGGCCAATACGTCACCTTGAACGAATTGGTGGAGGAGGTGGGCCGGGACGCCGCCCGTTTCTTCTTTGTCATGCGTTCCGCCGACAGCCTGATCGATTTCGATATGGATCTGGCCAAAAAGCAATCTGCGGATAATCCGGTCTATTATGTGCAATACGCCCATGCCCGGATCTGCTCCATCCTGGCCGCCGCTCCGGCCGGGGCTTTGGAGGGGCCGGTGGATTGCGCCTTGCTGCAGCAGGAAGGGGAGGAAAAACTCATCCGCAAGCTGGCGGCCTTCCCCGACGAGGTGGCTACCGCCGCTTTGAGCCGGGAACCCCACCGCCTGGCCATGTATGTAATGGATCTGGCCGCCCAGTTCCACAACTTTTACGGCCAATGCCATTGCCTGGTGGAGGATAAAGATTTGATGCGGGCCCGCCTGCATCTGATCCAGGCCGTGGCCGGGGCTATTCGCCGGGGCTTGGCCATGCTGGGCGTTTCCGCGCCGGAAAAAATGTAATATGGCGGCCCGTTTCCTCTATACGGTGGAAGAGGCCGGCCGCTTGGGGGATTTTTTGCGCCGCCTTGGCTATCCACAGGGCCTGTTGGCCTCTTTGCGCCAGGGAGACTGGGTGCGGGTGGACGGCGCGCCCCGGCGGATGATCGAGCCGGTTTTTCCCGGCCAGCAGGTGGAGGTGGTGACGGCGGACCGTCCCTGCCCCCTGACGCCCAATGGGGATTTGCCGGTGGCCGTACTGTACGAGGACGATTGGCTGTGGCTGGCGGATAAGTCGGACGACATGCTGATGCATCCGGCGGCCAAGGGTTTTGACGATTCTTTGGGCAATTATTTTGCGGCCTGTCATCCTCAGGCCGCTTTTCGTCCCATCGGCCGCCTGGACAGGCATACCACCGGTTTATGCTTGGCGGCCAAGGACAGGCTGACCGCCGCTTTGTTGACGGCCCGGCCGCCGCAAAAGGTGTATTACGCTTTGGCCCAGGGCTTTTTTGCGGAAAAGCAGGGGCGTATCGACGCGCCTTTGCTGCGTTGTCCCGGCCCGCAAATCACCCGGCGGGTGGACAGCCGGGGCCAGGCCAGCGTCACCCGCTATCAGGTTTTGGCCCAGGGAGACAGCCTGTCTCTGCTGCGGCTGATATTGGAAACCGGCCGTACCCATCAGATCCGGGCCCATATGCAATACGCAGGCCATCCCCTGGCCGGCGACCGGCTGTACGGCGGCGATTGCCGCCTCATCGGCCGCCAGGCTTTGCATGTGGGGCGCTTGTCCTTGCGCCATCCCCATACCGGCCGCGGCCTTTGCTTCACCCGGGCCTTGCCGGCGGATATGCGCCGGGCCATGGCGGCGGACAACCTGTTTTCCCCGGAGGCGGAAACGGACGCGCCGGAGCCGTTTTAATGGAAAACCAGGCGCTTGCCGGGAATCGATACGCCGGACCCATCCTGACGGAAAGGCCGGCGTTTTTTATACCGTATGCAATCCTTTCTTTTCCTTCTATGCTTCCGCGCTCCACAGATCATGCCCCAGCAGACCTATATCCGGCCAGATACAGCCTATTTTCTGTAGCCGGGCTGCCGGAAAGGTAAAGCCCTGTTTTGGAAAATTACAGAATAATGTCAAAAAAAATGAAAATTTATCTTGAAAAAGAGAATAAAGTAATATAATATATACTAAACAAAAAGATATAAAAAACTAACAGAGTAATAAAAAATATCAATAATAATAAAAAAAATAAATATCGATAAAAACAGTAAATTGCTTAACTTTCCAAGTGCTTTCTTCGCGGAAAGATAATAGGGAATGAGGTTGGAATCCTCAGCGATCCGGTCACTGTGAACGGGGAGCGGCCTGCATATGCCATTGTCTTTAGGGATGAGAAGGCGCAGCGCCGCAAGGAGCCGTGAGCCAGGAAACCTGCTTGGAAAGAAGGATGGATAGCTTCCAGAGAAAGTGCTTCATCTCAATGCCGTTTCTGCGACCGTGACCGCTTTGCGCCGCGGTTTCAAGGGTATGTATGGCTTATGCGCCGCTTTCTTCCGGGAAAGCGGCTTTTTCTTTTTGCTTCGGTTTATCCGAAAGGATCTATATAAATCCATAATTTTAGAAAGGAAAGGAAAAACATGAACAAAAAATTTTGCATGCTGCTGGTAATCGCCCTTGGGCTGGCGCTTCTATTTACGGGATGCGCCTCCGGGAATGCGCCGGGTGCGGCGGATCCTGCGGACGCCTCGTCTGACGCTGCGCCCGACCGGGATACCTCCCAGGTCATCGTCGCCGTCACCGCCGACTTCTCCGCCGGTTTCGACCCCGTCACCGGCTACGGCCTGCGCTATGATCCCATCCTGCAAAGCCGTCTGGTAAAGACCTGGAACGGTGTGATCACCGAAGACCTGGCCACCGACTACAGCGTGGACGACGGCGGCAAAACCTGGCGCTTCCAGCTGCGGGACGACGCCTTCTTCTCCAACGGCGACCAGGTGAAGGCCTCCGATGCGGCCTTCACCTTCAACGCGGCCAAAGGCGCCGGCGGCAACCTGGATCTTACCAATATGGTAAGCGCCGAGGCCGAGGACGACCTTACGGTGAAATTCACCCTGGAAAAACCGGACTACACCTTTATTTATCAGGTTTCCAAGCTGGGTATCGTCCCCGAAGCTTTGTATGATGAAAACTACATGGAAAACCCCGTCGGCTCCGGCCCCTACAAAATGGTACAGTGGGATAAGGGCCAGCAAGCCATCTGGGAATACAATGATTTGTATTATGGCGGCGAGCCCTCGATCAAACGGATCATCCTGGTCTTCATGGATGAAGACGCCGCTTTCGCCGCCGCCCAAAAGGGCGATGTGGACATGATCGAGACCAATCAGTCCCTGGCCACCCAAACCATCGACGGCTATTATCTGAAGAACGTGGAAACCATCAACAACTTCGGCATCATTTTCTGCACCGTGCCCGACGAAGGCAAAACCACGGAAGACGGCAAGAAGATCGGCAACAACGTCACCTGCGACAAAGCCATCCGTCAGGCCATCAGTCTGGGCATCGACCGGGAAGCCATGAATGCGGAAGTGTTCAACGGCTACGGCCATCCCTCCGATTCCATGTGCGACCTGATGCCCTGGTTCAATGAAGAAACGGCCTTGAACGACAGCAATTCCGGCCTGGACGTGGCCTGCAATATCCTGGACGAGGCCGGTTGGGTAGATAACGACGGCGACGGCGTCCGGGAAAAGGACGGCGTAAAAGCGGAATTCGACCTGTATTACACCTCCTCCAACGGCAACCGCCAGATGGTAGCCATGAACGTGGCCGAGCAGGCCAAAGCCCTGGGCATCAGCGTCGTTCCCAAAGGCGCGGCCAACTCTGATATCCAGGAGCTGTTCCACAGCGAAGCCTATGTGTTCGGCCGGGGCGACCACACCCCCGTAGAGTTCTACCTGATGTCCTCCACCAATTCCATCGGCGCGGGCTGGAGCAACAGCGGTTACTATTCCAATCCCACCGTGGACGAATACTTTGATAAAGCTATGGCCTCCGACAATCTGGACGACGTTTATAAATATTACAAACTGGCCCAATGGGACGGCGCCACCGGCGCCAGCCATATCGGCGACGCCCCCGACGCCTGGTTCGTGCGTCCGGACAACTGCTTCTTTATCCGGGAGGGTCTGGATATCGGCACCCAGTCCCTGCATCCTCACGGCGCTTCCCTGCAGGTCTTCAACAATATCCTGGAGTGGAAATGGAACTGAAACGCCTGCGGTAAGCGTATCCGCCGCATAGGGCGGGTACCGGCTGTCTGAGAAGGGATGTGACCGGTTGAACAGCGGACTTTGGAAAGGCTTAGGAACGAATTTTATAAAAATGCTCCTGCTGCTGCTGGCCGTAAGCGTGGTGACTTTCCTCCTGGTGGAGCTTTCGCCCATAGACGCGGTGAGCTCCTACATCGGGGAGAACGGCGTAAGCGACGAGCAAAGGGAGATCATTACGGAATACTGGGGGCTGAACGATCCTCCTACGGTGCGCTATGTAAAATGGATCACCAACATCCTTCACGGGGACATGGGTACTTCCATGGTCTACCGGCAGCCCGTCATCAAAGTGATAGGGGAGCGCTTTAAGCTCTCCCTTATCCTGATGGCCGTCTCCTGGGTGGTCTCCGGGCTGTTCGGCCTGCTGTTGGGGATCATAGCCGCCGTCTATAAAGGCAGGGTGGTGGACAAGATCATCAGGGTCTACTGCCTGCTGCTGGAGTCCAGTCCGGCTTTCTGGATCGGCATCGTGCTGCTGCTGTTTTTTGCCGTCTACCTGGATATTCTGCCCATGGGGCTGGCCGCCCCCATCGGCATGTCCATAGAAGAGGCGACGCTGCCGCAGCGCATCTACCATCTGGTGCTGCCGGCCTTGGCCCTGATGCTGACGGGCATATCCAAGATCGCCCTACAGACCCGGGAAAAGATGATACAGGTGTTCGAGAGCGATTTCGCCCTGTTTGCCAGGACCCGGGGCGAGGGCAAATGGACCTTCGTACGCAGGCACGGCCTGCGCAACATCTTGCTGCCTTTTATCACGCTGCAGTTCGGCTCCATCAGCGAGCTGTTCGGCGGCTCGGTGCTGGCGGAAAGCGTATTTACCTATCCGGGGCTGGGCGAGGCTACCGTGCAGTCCGGTCTTCGGGGGGACATGCCGCTGTTTCTCGGCATTGCGCTGTTTTCCGCGCTGTTCGTCTTCTGCGGCAACCTGATCGCCAATATACTCTATGCCGTGGTTGACCCGCGGATCCGGGAAGGGGGAAGATTCCAATGAAGAAAACTCCCGTTCTGACAGGACACGGCCTGCGGAACCGCCGTTCCCAAACGATTTTTATCGTTACCGTGGCTTTGGCCACTCTGATCCTCATCACCGTGGCCGGGCTCACCATGGACCCGGAAAAATACGCTACGGACTTTTCCGTCAAAAACCAGGCCCCTTCCGCAGAGCATCTGTTCGGCACGGACTGGATGGGCCGGGATATGCTGATGCGCACCGTAAAAGGGCTTTCCACCAGCATTTACATCGGCCTGCTGGCCTCCATCGTCACCTCCGTGCTGGCCTTGTTCCTGGGGGTGCTGGCCGGCACCATCGGCCGCTGGGCCACCACCGCCTTCAACTGGATGGTGGATCTGTTCATGGGCGTGCCCCATCTGATATTGCTGATCCTCATCTCCATACTGCTGGGCCGGGGGGCCCGGGGCGTGATGATCGGCGTGATCGTCACCCACTGGTGCCCGTTGGGCCGTATCGTGCAGGCGGAGATCATGTCTCTGAAAAACTCCCAGTATGTGCAGGCCGCCGTGCGCATGGGCAAATCCAAGTGGTGGGTGGCCATGCGCCACATGCTGCCCCATGTGATCCCCCAGTTTATCGTGGGGCTGGTGCTGATGTTCCCCCATGCCATCATGCACGAGGCTTCCATCACCTTCCTGGGTTTCGGCCTGCCGCCGGAGCAGCCCGCCATCGGCGTCATTCTCTCCGAGTCGATGAAATATCTCACCACCGGCATCTGGTGGCTGGCATTGCTGCCTGGCCTGAGCCTTCTGGCGATCGTTGTGCTGTTTGAGGAGATCGGCAGCAATCTGCGCCTGCTGATCGACCCCTTCAGCGCGCAGGAATAACGGGAGGCGCAATATGGGAAAAACGATTTTGGAAGTAAAAGACCTCTCCGTCAGCTTTCGCATGTATGACAGGGGCCTGACCCAATATGATCTGAATGTTATCAGCAACCTGTCCGTGACGGTAAACGAAGGGGAGATCATGGTGATCGTCGGCTCTTCGGGCAGCGGCAAAAGCGTGTTGGCCCATGCCGTGCTGGGCATACTGCCCAGCAACGCCCAAATCAGCGGCGAGATCAACTATGACGGCAAGCCCCTTACGGCCGCCGTGCGCAAAGAAAAGGTGGGATCGGAAATCATCATGATCCCCCAATCCGTCACCTATCTGGACCCCCTGATGAAGGTGGGCCGTCAGGTGCAGGGCCTGAAAGGCTCCAAGGCCATGCAGCAGCAGGCCTTTCGCCGCTACGGCCTGAAGGACAGCGTGGCCGGGATGTACCCCTTTCAGCTTTCCGGCGGCATGACGCGGCGGGTGCTGATTTCCACGGCCACCATTTCCGACGCCCGGCTGATCCTGGCCGACGAGCCCACGCCGGGCCTGAGCCAGGACATCGCGGAGGAAACCATGCGCAACTTCCGGGAGCTGGCCGACGAGGGCCGGGGCATATTGATGATCACCCACGACATCGATAT
Organism: Bacillota bacterium; assembly: GCA_024679955.1. Classification (GTDB taxonomy): domain Bacteria; phylum Bacillota; class Dehalobacteriia; order UBA4068; family UBA4068; genus JAILCQ01. Next base: position 27,207 of record JAILCQ010000044.1, read on the forward strand.
CGCCCTGTTGGTGGCGGACCGGATCGCCGTGTTTTACGACGGCAGGACGGTGGACGTCTGCAACCGGGAGGACTTTCTCAAAGGCGGCGACGCCTTGAAACACCCCTACACCCGGGCCCTGTGGGCCGCGCTGCCGCGGAACGGCTTTCAGGCCGTGGCGCCGGAAGATTTTATGAAGGAGGACCAGCCATGACGGAAGAAACGGCCGCCGCAAAACGAGTGTTGCTGGAGGCAAAAGACGTTAGTTTTCGTTACGGTTCCGGGCCCTGGATCCTGCGGAACGTCTATCTGAAAATATACGAAGGGGAACGGGTGGGCCTGGTGGGCCCCTCGGGCTACGGCAAAAGCACCCTGTCCCGCATCCTTTCCGGCTATGAAAAGCCTACCAAGGGGCAGGTGCTGTGGAAGGGCGCGCCCCTGCCCAAGGAAGGCTACTGCCCGCTGCAGATGATATACCAGCACCCGGAAAAGGCGGTGAACCCCCGGTGGCGCCTGCAGGACACGCTGAACGAGGCCTGGACCCCCGACGACGAATTGCTGGCGGCCCTGCGCATCAACAAGGAGCTTTGGTTCCGCCGCTGGCCCAACGAGCTTTCCGGCGGCGAATTGCAGCGTTTCTGCGTGGCCCGGGTGCTGGGCCCGCAGACGGAATTCATTATCGCCGATGAAATGAGTACCATGCTGGACGCCATCACCCAGGCGCAGATATGGAATGTGCTTTTGGACGTCGCGCGCAAACGCGGCCTGGGTATGCTGGTGATCACCCACAGTATGGCTTTGGCCGAGAAGGTATGCACCCGCATCGTCGACCTGGCCGAGCTGAATATGGTGGGCCACGACGCATAAAAGCGCCGGCAGAAAAAAGGGGACCGTCACAAGGACGGTCCCCTTTTTGTGGAGAATGCGGCGGGAATAATCCCGCCGCACAATATAGTGTCATTGAGTTCCTAATTCAGATTGCGTCAAATTATTTTAGCACGCATGTCCCGCATGGCTGCAGGTTACGGGCGTCCACTTCATCCCAGGTTATCTCATGGCTGTATTTTCCGGCACATTCTGCTTCATAATGATATTTGGTGCTGTTGGAGCCGCCTGTGTATACATGCCCGTGGTAGTTTTCCTCCCCTACGATTTTCCGTTCTGCAGAAGCGGCGTTCCTGGTGGGGGTTACATCCACAGTATTGTTGGGGATCAAGGGGAGGCTATTGGCGAGGTTCAGAGTGACGCTCTTGCGGAGGTTCGTATCCACCATTCTGGTGACCAGCGCGGCGACCTCCGATCTTTTGATATCGGATCGGGGGTTGAAGGTACCCTTGTCGTCGCTGCCGGTCAGTATCCCGGCGCGATAGAGTTTATAAATATCCGCGGCCTGGGCGTCCGTTGTCTTGACGTCGGGAATGGCGTTATCTTCCACGGTATTGATGGCCGGCAGGGCGCTGTCGGGAAGCGCCTTGGCCATGATGGCCGCGTATTGCGTGCGCGTCGCCTTGGCCGTCATGTTCGCGTATTCGCCGGCTTGGATGATGCCATTGGCTGCCGCGTAATCCACGTAAACCTGATACCAGGGATCGCTCTGCGGGAAATTCGCTTCGCCGGTATAGTAAATGCTGTGGATGCGGCAGGCAAGGGTGATCGCCGCCGCGATATTGACGCTGCCGTCAGGGGAAAACCTGTTTTCGGATTCGCCTTTTACCAGGTCCAGTTCATAAGCCGTTTTCACGCTTTCGGCATACCAGCTTGCGGCTGCAACGTCGGTGAATTTGCCGGCGGGATAGGCGTTGACCTTCGTAAAGTTGGAAAGCCCCTCTGCCGCCAGCGCCGTTGCCGTCATGCTGAAAACCAGCGCAAAGGCCAGTATAAATGAGATTACTCGCTTTTTCACGTCGGTATCCTCCTTTTCTCTACCGTAATACATTCTTACAAGCATTATACGATGGTAGTAACCATCGGTCAAGCCCGAAAACAAAGCCTCCCCCGGCTATACCGGGGGAGGCTCTTGGTCAATGTTGAACAAAATCAAAAAGCAATGCGCTTCCTGTTTACGCCATAGGCAGATTCGCTATGTTTTGCCTCTCCGCCTTGGTCAGAAGGAAACGGCTTTTTCCCCGTTCAGGGCAAAGGCCGGCTTGGCGGCGGCGATTTGGTCTTTGCGGCATTTTTTGACGAAGGATTCGATACGGTTCATGGCTTCCCGCAGGGTGTCCATATCGTAGGCGTAGGAGATGCGGACAAAACCTTCGCCGCCTGCGCCGAAGGCGCTGCCGGGGATCACCGCCACCCGGCCTTCCTCCATCAGTCTTTCGCAAAATTCCAGCGAGGTCATGCCGGTTTCCCGGATGCTGGGCAGGATATAAAAGGCGCCCTCCGGCTTGACGCAGGGCAGGCCGATCTCGCAAATGCGCCGGTAGACGAAATCCCGTCTTTGCCGGTAGGCGGCGGTCATTTTCGCCACGTCCTCCTGGCAATGGTTCAAAGCGGCCAGGGCCGCATACTGGGCCACGCCGGAGGCGCACATCACCGAGTATTGATGCACTTTGTGAATGGGGTCGATCAAATAGGTGGGGCCGCAAACATAGCCCAAACGCCAGCCGGTCATGGCATGGGCCTTGGAAAAGCCGGATAAATACAGGGTCCGTTCCCGCATGCCCGGTTGCTGTACGATGCAGGGATGATGCTCGCTGTAGCTCAGTTCGGCATAGATTTCGTCGGTGATGACGATGATATTGGTTTCCGCCACCACCTGGGCGATCTGCCGGTAGTCTTCTTCGGTCATATCCACGCCGGTGGGATTGTTGGGATAATTGAGCAGCAGTATTTTGGTGCGGGGGGTGATGGCCTGCCGCAGCTTTTCCGCGGTGAGCTTAAAGCCTTCTTCCAAAGTGGTGATCACCGGCACCACTTTGCCGCCCACCAATTCGATGATCGGTTCGTAGCAGGAGAAGGTGGGCTCCGGCACGATCACTTCGTCGCCGTCTTCGATAAACGCCCGCACGCTGCTGTCAAAAGCCTCGGAGCCGCCCACGGTGATCAAAACCTCTTCCGGCGCATAGTCCAATTGGAAACGCTTGCGCAAATAAGCGCTGGTGGCGCTGCGCAATTCCCACAAGCCTTCGCTGGCCGGGTAATGGGTATAGCCTTTTTCGATGGCCGCCATGGCCGCCGCCGCCGCTTTGGCCGGGGTGTCGAAATCCGGTTCGCCCAGGCCCAGAGAAATCACGTCCTCAGGCAAAGAAAAAAATTTGCCAATGCCCAGAGGAGCGATGGCCGCCAGTTTTTTGGATTGCGCTTTGATTGGATCAAACATGGAAAGTCCTTCCTTTTCCCCGGCTGCCGCCGGATTGCCATACAGTGTTCCGCCCCAACCGATACAGGCCTGCCGGCAGCGGGGACGCTGCGGCCAGACCTCCATCAGTATACAGAATAATTTTTGTTTTGTAAAGCATAAGCCGCAAATAATAAGAAATTTTTTATGAAAACCGGCTTGGAACAAATTTTTTTCGTATACGGTTTTTTTTGCCGCCGGATGATTGGCGTTTTTCCTTCTTTTTCATAGTTATTCGCTATGATAATGCGTTTTTGAATTAGCAGACAAAGCCCATTTTTTGCTTTTGGCCGATAAAAAAATCTTACGATTATAAACATTCAAAAAGCAAAAATCCCCTGGCGGAAAAAGACGGTTTTCCCAAGGCGGCGGGGCCCGGCGCATAAAAAAATACCCGAAACTTTTGTTCCGGGTAATAGAAACTTTTCTTTGTGGGAAAAATAGGCTATACTTAAATAGAATCGATGGGGTCAGATCGAAGCCGGTGGCGTCAGGCGTGCCGCTGCTGATGGCGGAAAAGCAGGGTGATAGCCCATAAACCGGCCAAACCGACGATGGCGAAAACCGCCCGGCTGGCGGCGGACAATTGACCGCCAAAGATGGCCGCTACCAGATCGAAGCGGAAAAATCCGATCAAGCCCCAGTTCAAAGCGCCGATAATGATCAAAGCCAATATGAATTTGTCCCAACCTGTAAAATGCGTCATGATGATAACCTCCTTTTGTCTTTAGTATGACCGTTTTGCCGTTGATTATACACGGAAAACCGGGAAAATACCGGCGGGGTTGTTCCGCGACCGGCCATCCCGGCCCGTCCGGGCTGATGCCGGCCCGGCAGTGAGGTTTGCCTATGAAACTGTTTGCCATTTCTGATTTGCATTTGTCCCTGTCCGCCCCCTATCGGGAGGGCGTCCCGGCGGAAAGCTATAAGCCGATGTGTATATTCGGCCAGCAATGGCAGGATTTTTACCGGCGTTTGGCCGAAAACTGGCGGGAAACGGTGTCCCCGGAGGATTGGGTGCTGCTGCCGGGGGATCTTTCCTGGGCCATGAAGCTGCCCCAGGCCCGCTATGATTTCGACTATCTGGCCGCCCTGCCCGGCCGCAAGGTGATCATCAAAGGCAATCATGATTTCTGGTGGACTTCCCTTACCCAGGTGCAGGCAGCTTTGCCGCCGGGGATCGTCGCTTTGCAGCATCAGGCCATCGCCGCCGGCGGCTACGCCATATGCGGCGAACGGGGCTGGCTGCTGCCTGGCCACAGCGATTTTCAGCCCCAGCGGGATCAGCGGGTGCTGGATCGGGAATTGCTGCGTTTGCAGCTCTCCCTGGAGCAGGCGGCTCAATTGGCTTTGCCCATCATTTTGATGCTGCATTATCCGCCCCTGGACGAAGCGGCGGAGGATCGCTGTTTTTGGGAGATCATTTGCCGCTATCCGGTGCGCTTTTGTTTATACGGCCATATCCATGGGGATAAAAGCCCCGCTTTTCAAGGGGAATATCAGGGCGTTTCTTTTATCAATTGCAGCGCCGACCGTCTGGGCCTGCGCCCTTTGGCCATCGGCTGAGGCTGCTTGCGGTTGCCCGCGCCGCATGGGCGTAAAACAGAAACGGTAAAACAGAAACTATAGTAGAGATAACGCAGAGAGAAACCGGACAAGACCCTGGCTTTTGCCGGAAAGCGGCAGGAAAAACCGGATAAAAAGGGAAACTATTATATAGTAATCATTTTTCCCTTACCCCCAAGAGGGACGGGAAGTGAATATACTCTCATTTCACGAAGGAGGGTTTACTATGCAAGTAACCTATAAAGCCAGAAATATGGAGATCACCGACGCGCTTAAAGAATACGCGGAAAAACGCCTGGCCAAATTTGACAAATTAATCGGCGCCAAAGAAGCCACCGTTACCATGCATAACGTAAAAGACCGCTGCCGTTTGGAAATCACCTTGCCCTATAACGGGGTGCTGATCCGCGGCGAAGAAGAAGGTTACGATATGTTCACCTGCATCGATAATGTTACCGATAAGGTGGAAAGCCAGATTCACAAATATCGCAGCCGCCTGATCAAACGGGGACGGGGCGTTTCTGCCAAAGTGGAAGCGCCGGCGGCTCCGGAATGGCAGGAGGACGATATGCCGGTAAAGCTGAAAACCTTTACCACCAAACCCATGTCGGTAGAGGAAGCGATCATGCAGATGAACCTGCTCAGCCACAACTTTTTCGTTTTTGTCAACACCGAGGGCAATATGGTCAACGTGTTGTACAAACGGCATGACGGAGATTACGGTCTGCTGGCGCCGGAAGAATAACAGGCGCGCACCGATAGATATATATAGCGGATACCTACAGCTATGGAATAGCTATGGAATAGAAAACATACAAAAAAGACGAAACCTTTGCGGTTTCGTCTTTTTCTTATCCCCGGCAGCCGGGGCCTAGGGTCAAGAGGCTATTGCATCAACTGGCAGATCAGCGCCGCAAAGGCCTGGGGGTCTTCCAGGGGCAGGCCTTCCACCAGCCGGGCCTGATCGTAGAGCAGCGCCGCGTAGCGGGCCAATTTGTCCTCGTCCTTGTCCTGCCAGGCCCGGTCCAGGGCGGCGAACACCGGATGATTGGCGTTCAGCTCCAGTACCTGCTGGCTTTTTACCTGCTCCGCCCCGGGCATTTTGCTCAGCACCTTTTCCATTTCCAGGGATACCGGCCCCTGGGCGGAAAGGCTGGCGGCATGATCGCCCAGCAGGGTGGAGGCGGTCACTTTGGTCACTTTGCCGTCCAGGGCTTTTTCCATGGCCGCCAGCAAATCTTTGTTTTGCTCTTCCAGGGCGGCGGCGGCTTCTTTTTCTTCGGCATTGGCCAACTCCAAATCGCCGGAATTGACGTTTTTGAATTCCTTCTCCTGATAGACGCCTACCATCTGCAGCACGAATTCGTCCACGTCCTCGCTGCACAGCAGCACGTCCATGCCTTTGTTCAGCACCAGTTGGCTGGCGGGCAGCTTGGCCAGACGCTGGACGTCGTCGCCGGCGGCATAATAAATATATTTCTGCTCCGCCGGCATGGCCGCGGCATATTCCTCCAGGGTCAGCATTTTTTGCTCTTTGCCGGACCAGAACAGCAGCAGATCCGCCAGCATATCCCGATGCGCGCCGAAATCGCTGTACGCGCCGAATTTCAGCTGCCGGCCGAATTCTTGGAAAAAGCTTTCATAGTCTTCACGCTGGTTTTTCAGCATGGTCAAAAGCTCGCTTTTGATCTTTTTTTCCAAAGAGGCGGCGATTTTTTTCATTTGATGGTCTTGCTGCAGCATCTCCCGGGAAAGGTTGAGGCTGACATCTTCGCTGTCCACCACGCCGCGGATAAAGCTGAAATGATCCGGCAGCAGATCGGCGCATTTTTCCTGGATCAACACCCCGGAGGCATACAAGGCCAGACCCTTTTGAAAATCCCGGCTGTAATAATCCCAAGGGGCGCGGCCGGGCACGAACAGCAGGGCCGTGTAGCTGACCCGGCCTTCCGCCCGGCTGAAAATGGTTTTGGCCGGCGGATTGCCGTCATGGAAACGGTTTTTATAAAAGTCCGCGTACTCTTCGGCGCTTACCTCGTTTTGATTCCGCTTCCACAGGGGGGCCATGCTGTTGAGGATCTCCTCTTCCGTATAGGTCTCAAATTCCGGGGCATAGTCCTCGCCGGCGTTTTCCGGCCGGGGTTTGGGACGGCTTTTATGCCGCAGCATACGAATGGGATAGCGAATATAATCGCTGTAGTTTTTGACCAATTGGGCCAGCCGCCATTCCTGCAAAAACTCGCTGTAGCGGTCGTTTTCCGTATCTTCCCGCAGTTTGAGTATGATATCCGTGCCCACCTGCTCTTTTTCCGCCGGGGTGATGGTATACCCTTCCGCCCCGTTGCTTTGCCATTGCCAGGCGCCTTCCCCCTGCAGCGGCCGGCTGATCACCGTCACCTGTTCCGCCACCATAAAGGCGGAATAAAAGCCCACGCCGAATTGGCCGATGATGTCGATGTTTTCGCTGACGTTCACCTGCTTAAAATCCTGGCTGCCGCTTTTGGCGATGACGCCCAGATTGCTTTCCAGTTCCTTATCGCTCATGCCGCAGCCGTTATCGCTGATGGTCAAAGTTCGTTCCGCCGCATTGGGGGTGATGCGAATGGCCAATTCTTCCCCATCCAGCGAAATATTTTCCTGGCTCATGCTGAGGTAATAGCGTTTGTCCAAAGCGTCGGAGGCGTTGCTGATCAGTTCCCGCAAAAAGATTTCTTTATTGGTATAAACGGAATGGATCATCAAATCCAACAGTTTTTGGCTTTCGGCTTTAAATTTGCGCATCGTTCAGGAGCTCCTTTCCTATTTAATAGGGGTTTGTTTCCCATAGATATTGGTAAATGTTTTTATGGATTGCCGGTCAAGGCAACGATACAGGCCGCGGCGAGAACGCCGGCCCGGAGACCGCGATCTTTCGCAGCGGAGAATATATATAAGAAAAAACGCCGTCGCGCTGTCTTTAATCATATACCTTATCGCTTTTTTTGGCAATAGCCATCCTGCCGCCGCCGGCGGCGTATATTTTTCCCGGCAAAGGGCAAAACTGGTTATGACGCCAGGATCCGTTTTCCCGGCTTGGGGAAAACGGATCGGAAAAAAGCATCGGAGAAAAGGCGTCGGAACGGAAGGAAACGATATATGAAAAAATTTTGGATGATCCTGACGGCCCTGGTTCTGTGCTGGGGCGGCTTTTGCCGGCCGGCTCCGGCGGCGGAGCCGCTTTCCCTGTATATCACCACCGCCGGGGATACGGTGGCGGCTCTGGGCAGCCTGTCCGGCACGGAAGCCGGCCTGTTGGCGGCCATGAATAATGTGCCGGCGGATGCGGTTTTGCCCGGCGGCATGCTGCTGCGTTTGCCGGAGCAGCCTTTGTTCCGGGTGCAGGTGGGGGAAGGGGATACCTTTTGGTCCATCGCCCAAAGGTACGGCGTTCCCTTGGAACAGCTGTACAGCCTCAACGGCCTGACGGCCCGCAGCGCCGCCTATCCCGGCCAAACCCTGCGCATCCCTTTGGCGGAGGAAGTATCGGCGGTGGCCGGTTCCCCCTTGGCCGCAGAGGAAGAAACGGCCTGGGTGGCCGCGGCTTTGGCCAGCCGTCTGGGGGAGACCTCTTTTGCCTGGCCTTTGTCCGGGGTGATCACCTCCCCCTTCGGCAAGCGCAGCCGGGGCTGGCATAGCGGTCTGGATATCGCCGCCGGCCGGGGCACGCCCATCGCCGCCGCCGCCGCGGGGCAGGTGATCGAAGCCGGTTGGAAAAACGACGCCTACGGCTATGCGGTGATGCTGCGCCACGACCGGCGCTTGGTCACCCTGTACGCCCATTGCGACGAGCTGTGGGTGCAGGAAGGTCAATGGGTGGCCCAGGGGCAAACCCTGGGGCTGGTGGGCCTCACCGGCCATACCACCGGTCCCCATGTGCATTTTGAAGTTCGTTTGAACGGCGAATGCGTGAACCCTTTGGAATATTTGCCGCAACAGTTGTAAACACGAACGAAGAAAAAATACGGTAAAACACGGTTACAGGAGGGATTGTATATGCATATGTCAGGCAAAGGCGTTTTCCGCTGTACCGCGGCGCTGCTTGTGGCCGGGCTGCTGTTGACGGCAGGCTGCGGCGGACAAACGGAGCAGCGGGTAGGCGGCGCGCAAGAGGATAGCAACAATATCACCATCTACGGCTATATCCGCGCCCTGGATGACGGCGCGGCGGAGATCGACCGGGCGGAATGGATCGCCCTCAACGATTGGCAAAGCATCGACGGCCTGGATTTGGATAAGAAAGCCGACGCGATCCTGGGCGGCTATCTGTACAATCCAGATCCGGAGACTCGCATCTATCCTTTGGCTGCGGATTGTACGGTGACTTTGTACGCCGGGAGAAACGGCAGCCAAACCCCAAAGCCCATCAGCGCCGGCCTGCAGCAGGTCAAGGAGAAAACGGAGACCGGCCTGGAGAATATCCGGGAGGATATGACCGGCAACGGCGACGGCGGCGTGAGCGATGACGGCGGCCTGGCCGCCGGCTTGCGGGAGATCAAAGACGACGCCGAAACCGGTCTGGATAAGATCAAGGACAAAGCCGAAACCGGCCTGGAGAATATTACAGAAGACAGCGCCGCCAACAACAGCGCCGCCGGCGGCGGCAGGGACAGCCTGCCGCAAGAGGGCGGCATGGATTACCGCAACGACGCCGCTGCAACGGAGAACGGCGGCGGCAACGACGCTGCGGCCGCTCCGGAAAAAGAAAACCTCCGGCAGGATATGTCCGGCGGCGCATTGGCGCAGCTGAAGGCAAAAGCGGCGGCTTACCCCCGCATCCCCTACCGCATCTGCATCCGCAACGGCCAGGTGCGCGCCATCAGCGAATGTCAATATTTCGGACATTGATCTTGCGGTGAAAGCAAGCAGGCGGCCGGTATTTTTTGCCGGCCGCCTGCGTTTTTTTCAAGGCTATGCGGATTTATAAGGGCAATTCAAATAAAATAAAACGGCAAAGCCCGGTGTTTTCATAGAAAAGCTCTATGCTGCCTGCATGCAGAAAACCCAGGCTGGGATAGAGCCGCAGCGCCGGCATATTGCCGTCCAAAACGTCTACCCGCAGGGCTTTTGCCCCTTTGGCCTTGGCCAGGCCCATGACAAAGGCGATCATCTGCTTGCCCAGGCCCTGCCCCTGCCGCCGGGGATCCACCCCCAGGGCATGTATGGTCAGGACTTCGCCGGGCCCGGCCCCGCTGGGCCAATCGGCCTGCTGATAGCCGTCGGTGCATTGGTCGTTGACGATCATCGCCGCGATCAGGGCTTCCTTTTCCGTGGCCAGATACAGCTCTCCCTTTTGCAAAGCCTGGCGCAGCATGGCGGGAGAAGGATAGACGTCCTTGATCCAGCCCGGCGCATAGGCGGCGTTTTGCATACGGTCGGTCAGGTCGTGATAAAAGCGGCGGATGCGGAAAAACTCATCCGGCCGGGCTTGACGGAAATGCATGGCGATCCTCCTTCCGGCGGCGTTTCGGGGCAAAAACCGGCGGGCCCTTTGGCCGGGGTAAAAAAGCGGTCCCGCAACGGAATATCTCTTTCAAATAAGATATTTCAATTATATCGCATAAGCGGCCGGAAAATCTATGCTCCCGCCGCCGGGGAAAAAAATAAAAAATCCGGCGCAAAAGCATATATAGCAGGTATTATATAAAACCAACAGGAAACATATAAATTTTTTTATTTTTTGCCGCAAGATTTTTTTCCAAAAAGTTGTAAGTATGGTATAACGCAGACTGTTCCCGGGGCCGCTTGGGCGGCGCGGCGGGCAGGCGCGTTTCCCCGCCGGAACGGTTTGTCCGCCGCGGCGGCGGGGCGGCCGGATACGGGAACGCCGTTTAGGCCATTTTTCGAAATGAACGGCGGCTGGGACGCCTGTTAACGGCCAGCAGCCCCAAGGGAGAAAGGGCATCCGTCCCGCAGCGGCGGGGCGCGCCCGAGGAAACCGAACAAAAGCGGGAAGCTTTACCCGGAGGCTAGCCGGCGCGAGCAGGCCCGCAGCTTAGCAAAGCCATAAGGCAAAAAAATAATTTAGGAGGATTATACGCAATGAAGAAATTTGTCGTAGTGCTGCTGGCACTGGCATTGGTCTTCGGATTGGCCACCACCGCGATGGCTGCGGATACGCAGGTATCTTTTCCTGACGTAAGCAACCAATCCAAAGCAGCCCAAACCGGTATTTACCGTTTGGCGACCCTCGGCGTGTTGGAAGGCTATGAAGACGGTACTTTCCGTCCTTCCGGCAACATCACCCGTGCCGAGTTTGCCAAAATCTGCGATTACCTGGCCGACAAAGTGGGCGCCATCTCCACTTTTGATTCCATGACTTCCGCTTTCTCCGATGTGAAAGTCGGTTCCTGGTACAACGGCTATGTTATCGCCGCTTATGAATATAACCTGGTCAAAGGTTATACCGACGGTACCTTCGGTCCCCAACGGAACATCACCCTGGCCGAAGCCGTCACCATGTTGCTCCGCGTTGTCGGTTACACCGACGAACTGTCCGGCGACTGGCCCTATGACTACATCGCCGCCGCCAAAGATCTGGATGTCATCGACGACATCGATTTCGTGAGCAACCGCATCGCCACCCGTGCTGAGATCGCCATCATGGCTAACGCCATCCTGGATCTGGCCAAAGTTCAATACGATCCTGACAGCATCACCGTACTGGTCAACAGACCCAGCACTGTCAGAAATCAGGACAAGAGCTACAAATATCTGGCCAACAACGCGATCTACACCACCATCTCCAATGCGAAAGATTTCGTAGCTTTGGGTTATGACCTGCTGGAAGGCAGCTTCGATGCTTTCACCGCCGAAGTTCACTTCAAAGACGGTGCTGACATCTTCCGTGAAGGCGCTGCCTGGGGTTATGAAAAATTCAAAGACGGCGAACTGGAAATGATCGCCTGCGAATATCCGCATGACAGAACCTGCGACTATGACGTCTACGGCGTCAACGACAAATACTACATCCAAGGCGGCAAGCTGGTTGACTTGGGCGGCCAAATCGCCACCATCACCTACACCGGCAACCCCGCCAAGGATCACGATGCGGAAATCTGCTTCGTAGAACTCACCGGTTCCGTTGTTAAATCCTACGCCCTGAAGAAAGACGGCGACACCGGCGTGAAAGCCGACGACGTCAAATATGCGAAATCCACAGATTACGCTTACATGGACCGCGTAGACTTCGACGCTGATTCTTATGGTATGCTGTACCTGGACGAAGACGGCAACTGGATCGGCATGAAAGATTATCATGTACCGGCCCTGACCGACGTCCGCTTCGGTATCGTCAGCAAAGTCAACGACAACTGGATCGAATTCAATCAGACCCAACATGTTATCGCCAACATTGCTTTGAATGACAAATACGGCACTTACCTGGACAAAGGCTTCGTATTCATCAAAGACGGTGAATTCATCAAAGCCAGCGACGTGAAAGTCGGCGACGTCATTTACCAAGGCAAACTCAGCGACGGCGACGTTACTTACTTCCTCGTATACAGCCCGCTCCAAGGCAATGTGAAGAAATACCGTCAGGATTACTTCATCACCATGAACGACGATCATGACTATGACGCCCATTACGGCTACTATGGCACCAATGGCGTCGACGGCAAACTGACCTGGTTGAACCATGTCAACAGCCTGAACAATGACGTCTTCAAATCCTGCCAGTATGCGATCGCCTATGCTTACAACGGCCTGGCCTATGTAATCGGCGATTATAACGACGCTGCTCTGGGCGTGATCGTTGACGCTCTGACCCGTGCCAACGGCCTCAGCATCTACGATATCATCTCCGGCCTAACCTCCAGCAATCCCGTCAGCGGCATTGCTTCCTCGCTGGTGAAAACCATCGTCCTCTTCGGTGAAGACGGTGAAGAACATGAATACACCTTCAGCGACAAATATGATTTCGCTGATTTCGTCGCCGACGTCCTCGACCAGGCTGATGACGCTGGCTATGATCCCAACGTCCTGCATGTACTGGGCTCCCTGGTCACCCTGAGCCTGAACAGCGATGGCCAGATCAACGGTGTGGATCTGGAAGTCTTCTTCGATCCGCAAGATCCTGCGATTGCCAACAGTGTCAGCGGCCACTATGTAAAACATGGTACGGATCCCAAACAGTACCTGAACGATGACGCTACCATCTTCCGCATCAATGCGAAAGTGGTCAGACCCAGACTCTATTCCGGCGCTTCCCTCGCTGACGCTTCCGCCAGCCTTGTAGTCACGCCCGTCAATGCGCAGAAGGCCAGAGTCGAAGATTCCACCTACTATGTATTTGACAGCGTCAAACTGGTCAAAGCCTCTTCCTTGCTGAAAGGTGATTTCATGACCAAACAGTATGCCGCCTATGATACCGCGGAAAGCGGCTCCAGCATCGACGGTCTCTACATCGTCAACTCCACCAGCCGTTATGCCCGCTATGGCGTAGCCGAGAACGAATATCAGGACGCCAACCATGATAAAGTTCTCGAAATGGTAGACGACGACGATATCCTGATCGACAACTGGCTCTATCCGAATTGGTGGGGCATCGGTCAAATCAATTACCCGCTGTTGATGTTCTACTGGCTGGATGACGAAGACCTGCTCTACGGTCTGGGCATCGCCGACGAAGACGGTCTGGTTCCGCAGATCAAACCTGGTTACCAGATCCCCGGTTCCGCCGGTCAGTTCCAACAATACGTAGGCAGCAGCTCCATCGCTTCTGTCGGCAGCAACGGCAAACATATCGTATTCAATTACGACAATGACAACCCGATGGGCGCCAGCCGCACCTTCGAAGTCACCAGCGACACCAAATTCTATGATCTGGCCAAAGACAAAGCCATGACCTATGAAGATCTGATGACTTCCAAACAGGATCCCAGCGCTTGGTACGTATACATCTACGAACCGGCTCTGGACGCCACCGATTGCGAACTGCTCTATGTGGTCAAAGTCAATGCGCCTAACGTATTGCTCTTCGGCGACTACACCTGGCTTGACGGTCAGTACACCTGGTCCAGCTTCTGCGACGGTACGGGCGGCATGGACGTTGCCATGTTCGGCGGCAACGCTGAAATGAGCGGCGACGGCACTCTGGTTATCGATTGGGATAACAGAGCCATCCAAGTCGTCGGCGGCGACGTTACCATCAAAGTCCACAGCGATCTGAACCTGAGCTTCTGGAACATCAGCTGCGCTGTCGGTTCCAACCTCCACTTCGTACTGGATAACGGCACCAAAGTTACCATGAACGCTTGGTTCGGCGATGTTCACTATGATGACTTCGACCTGATCCCCGCTTCCAGCAATCCTGCTGCCGGCACTTGGGACTGGGCCGTCTGGACCATTCTGTAATCGCCCTTAGCGAATCGCTACGATAGGTAGGTATCAGTCAGGTCTGACCTGACTGAACGCAAAGCCCCCTCCTGCGGGAGGGGGCTTTGTTGTTTCTCCGCCCCGGCAAAAGCGTCGCCGTTCTGCGGAAACCGTCGCGCCCCCGGCTCCAATGTTCTGTTTGGGCCGGGCATTTTTGCATGGAGGCAGCGGGAAAAACCGCCGGGAAACCGGCTGAAAAACCCGGCCGGAAACAAAAGGGGACAGAAAAGGCTATTGACTTTGCGGGCTGGATTGATTACAATATATATGCTTTCGTTTATTTATTATATCTATATATTGTGTAAAGCGGCGGTCACGGCCGGAGCAGGGAGGAAACAAAATGATAGAAACCGTAGTGATCGAGAACATAAAAAAAAGGGACGGCAGAACGGTCCCCTTTGACCGGCAGAAAATCGAAGTGGCCATAGACAAGGCCTTTGCCGCCACCGGCTCCGCCAACGACGACGCGGCGGCCCTGGCGGAGGAGGTGGAGCGGCGCTTGACAGAGGCGGGGCTGCTCCAGCCGGAGGTGGAGCAGATCCAGGACGTGGTGGAACAGACGTTGATGGATTACGGCCATGTACGCACGGCCAAGGCCTATATCCTCTACCGGGCGGAGCGCAGCCGGGTGCGGCAGATGAACAGCCGCCTGATGAAGGTATACGAGGACATCACCTACAAGGCCGCCATGGACAGCGATATCCTGCGGGAAAACGCCAATATCGACGGGAACACCGCCATGGGCGCCATGCTGAAATACGGCTCCGAAGGGGCCAAGCATTATTATGAAATGTTCATCATCAACCCCGCCTATGCCCAGGCCCATCGCCAGGGGGATATCCACATCCACGATCTGGATTTTTATACCCTGACCACCACCTGCTGCCAAATCGATTTGCTGGATTTGTTCAAAGGCGGTTTCTCCACCGGCCACGGGGTGCTGCGGGAGCCGAAACATATCGAAAGCTATGCGGCCCTGGCCTGCATCGCCATACAATCCAATCAAAACGACCAGCACGGCGGTCAATCCATCGTCAATATGGATTACGGCCTGGCCCCCGGCGTGGCCAAAACCTATGCCCTGCGCTATCATACCCATTTGCGGCGGGCTTTGGAGCTGTTGGCCGGGGAGGCGGCCTCCCAGGCGGCGGAGAAAGTCGCCCAGGATTTGCAGGAGCAGGGCACAAACCCGGATCTGGCGGACGCCGGCGGCTATATGGCCCGGGAAAAAGAAGGCTTGCTGGCGGCGGATATCCCTGCAGAGACGGTGGAAAAGGCCCAGTCCTTTGCCAAGGACAAAGCCTATGAGGATACCGACCGGGCCACCTACAAGGCCATGGTGGCCCTGATCCACAATCTCAACACCATGCATTCCCGTGCCGGCGCGCAGACCCCCTTTTCCAGCGTCAACTACGGTATGGATACCTCCCCCGAAGGCCGCATGGTCATCAAAAACCTGCTTTTGGCTACCGAGGCCGGTCTGGGCCAGGGGGAAACGCCGATTTTCCCCATACAGATCTTCCGGGTCAAAGAAGGAGTCAACTATAACCCCGGCGAGCCCAATTACGATTTGTTCCGTTTGGCCTGCCGGGTCAGCGCCCACCGGCTCTTCCCCAATTTTTCTTTTTTGGACGCCCCGTTCAATCTGCAGTATTACCGGCCGGGCCATTATGAAACGGAAGTGGCCTATATGGGCTGCCGCACCCGGGTTTTGGGCAATGTCTATGATCCTGAACGGCAGGTTTCTCCCCGCCGGGGCAATCTTTCCTTTACCACCATCAATCTGCCCCGCATCGCCATCAACGCCAACGGCAATATACAATGGTTTTTCGACGAATTGGATCGCAAGATCGATCTGTGCGTAGGCCAGCTGTTGGAACGCTTTGCCATCCAATGCAAAAAACGGGTGGTGAACTATCCGTTTTTGATGGGCGAAGGCGTATGGCTGGGCAGCGAAAAGCTGCAATGGAACGACGAAGTGGGCGAGGTTTTGCGCCACGGCACCTTAAGCGTGGGCTTCATCGGCCTGGCGGAAGCGTTGACGGCCCTGACCGGCGAGCATCACGGCCAAAGCGCCAAAGCCCAAAATTTGGGCCTGGATATCGTGGCCCATATGCGCCAACGCATGGACGATTACAGCCGGGAGAAAAAGATGAACTTCACCCTGCTGGCCACCCCGGCCGAGGGCTTGTCCGGCCGTTTCGTGCAGCTGGATCGGGAAAAATACGGGGTGATCCCCGGCGTTACCGACCGGCAATACTATACCAACAGTTTCCATATCCCGGTGTATTTCCCCATCAGCGTCAAGGATAAGATCCGTCTGGAAGCCCCCTATCATGCCCTGACCAATGCCGGGCATATCACCTATGTGGAATTGGACGGGGACACCGCCGCCAATCTGGAGGCCTTTGAGTCGGTGATCCGCTATATGAAAGAGCAGGGCGTGGGCTACGGCTCCGTCAATCATCCGGTGGATCGGGACGAGGTCTGCGGCTATAACGGCGTCATCGGCGACACTTGCCCCCGCTGCGGCCGCCGGGAAGAGGAGGGCCCGCCTTTCCAAAGGATACGCCGCATCACCGGCTATCTGGTGGGCACCCTGGACCGCTTCAACAACGCCAAACGGGCGGAAGAAGCGGACCGGGTAAAACACAGCCTGTGCTAAGGAGGGCGTCATGCCGCAAGTGAAGATCATTTCCTCCGCTTTGGCCGCTTCAGCGGTGCACAAAAGCCAATACCCGGCGGAACCGTTGGCGCAGATCGCTTTGATCGGCCGTTCCAATTCCGGCAAAAGCTCTTTGATCAACGCCCTGCTGCAGCGGAAGAACCTGGCCCGCACCTCCAGCCAACCGGGAAAGACCCGGCTGCTGAACTTCTACCGGGCGGAGGCGGCCCTGGAGGACGAGCGCCGCATCGCCTGGCATTTTGTGGATTTGCCCGGCTACGGCTATGCCAAGGCCGCCAAAACGGAGCGGGAGCAATGGGCGGCTTTCATCGACGCCTATTTGCGCAGCCGCCGGCAAACGGCGTATTGCTGGCAGTTGTTGGATATCCGGCATTTGCCCAGCCAGGAGGACAGGCAAATGTATCGCTTCCTGAGCCGGGAGGGCTTTCGCTTGCAGCTGATCGCCGCCAAAAGCGACAAGCTGAGCAAAAGCGCCGCCGCCGCCGGGGTCAAAAGCATCGCCGAAGCTCTGGAAACGCCTGTGGCCGCCGTTTTGCCCTTTTCCGCCGTGACTTTGGCCGGCCGGGAAGAATTGCTCAGCCGGGCCGCCGCCTTTGTGGTTTCCCTGGGCGGCTAGGCGAAATCCGGGAAGGGAAAGAGGAAAAACAGGGAATTTGACGGAAAATTTGCGCCTTTGCGCTTGCTACCAAGCTGCCGGTATGGTATAATAGCAGAGTAGGCCGAAGACTTGGCCTTTCCGGCCGGTTTTCAGCAGAGGCGGTTTACGGTTCCCGCAGGCCTGCGGGTTTATGGAATCTGTCGTTGGATGAAATAAGCTGCGAAAGGGTTGGCAATCATGCGATTTAGTGCGAAAGCTTTTTGGAAACTTTTCGAGCAGACCGGTTCGATCACCGCTTATATCATTTACCGCAGGATGATGCCGCAATGAGCAAAGCCCCTTGGCTTTGCCGTTGCCATAGTTTCAAAGGCCAATACGGTATCTATGCCTTTCATCCCAAGGGTGAAAGGCATTTTGTTTTTTTGTAATTATTTTGTATCGGAGGACGGATTATGTGGGACAAATTAACGGAGATCCAAGCCAAAGCGGAAGAAGCGGCGGCGTCTTGTCAGGATTTGGCCTCTTTGACCGAGATTAAAGTGGCTTATCTGGGCAAAAAAGGGGAAATCACCCAAATTTCCAAAATGATGGGCAAGGTCAGCCCCGAGGAAAGGCCCCGGCTGGGACAGGCGGTCAATCAAGCCAAGCAAAAGGTGGAAGCGGCGATACAGCGGCGTATGGACGAGCTGAAAGAGGCGGCGTTGCAGCAATCCCTGGCCGAAGAAACGGCCGACGTCACCCTGCCCGGCACGGTTTTCCCCGCCGGTTCCCTGCATATTTTGACCATCGTGCGCCGGGAGATCGAAGATATCTTCACTGGCATGGGCTATACGATCATGGAAGGCTCCCAGGTGGAAACGGATTATTATAATTTCGAGGCTTTGAATATCCCCAAGGACCATCCTGCCCGGGATATGCAGGACAGCTTTTATTTCAGCGGCAATCTGCTGCTGCGCACCCATACCTCCCCGGCCCAGGCCCATGCCATGGAGCAGATGCAGGGGCAATATCCGGTGAAGATCATCGCCCCCGGCGTGGTTTACCGCCGGGACGACGACGCCACCCATTCTCCCATGTTCCACCAGGTGGAAGGCCTGCTGCTGGACGAACACGTCACCATGGGGGATTTGAAAGGCACCCTGCGGGCCTTTGCCCAGCAAATGTTCGGCGCGGAACGGCAGATCCGTTTGCGGCCCAGCTTTTTCCCGTTTACCGAGCCTTCGGCGGAGGTGGACGTATCCTGTTTTGCCTGCGGCGGCGCCGGCTGCCGTTTGTGCAAGGGCAGCGGCTGGATCGAGATCCTCGGCTCCGGTATGGTGCATCCCCATGTATTGGAAATGTCCGGCTACGACCCGCAAAAGCTCACCGGTTTCGCCTTCGGCATGGGCGTGGAACGGATCGCCATGCTGAAATACGGCATTACCGATATGCGGCTGCTGTTTGACAACGACGTTCGCTTCTTAAGCGGCTTTGGGAGGGCATAAACCATGAGAGTATCGTACAATTGGCTGAAAGAATATTTGCCGGTAAAAATATCCGCCCAGGAATTGGCGGAAAAAATGACCTTTGCCGGTTTGGAAATCGACGAAGTGGAAGAACGCTGCCAGGAATTGTCCGGCGTGGTGGTGGGCAAGGTCAACCGCTGTGAAAAGCTGGAAGGCAGCGACCATCTGCATGTATGCGCCGTGTTCGACGGCCAGACGGAAGAAACCGTGGTCTGCGGCGCGCCCAATGTGGCCGCCGGTCAAACCGTGGCCTTTGCCAAGGTGGGCGCGACTTTGCCCGGAGGCTTCACCATCGGCAGCAAAAAGACCATGGGCGTGGAAAGCCGGGGCATGCTCTGCTCCCAGAAAGAGCTGGGGGCCGGGGAAGACCATACCGGCATTTGGCTGCTGCCCGATGATTTGCCGGCCGGCGCGGATCTGGCGGAGACCCTGGGCCTGAAAGATCAGGTGCTGGTGGTGGAGCTGACCCCCAACCGCGCCGATTGCCTGGGCGTGCTCAATTGCGCCCGGGAGGCGGCGGCCCTTACCGGCCTGCCGGTGACGGAACCGGATCTCAGCTATCCGGAAGAAGGCCCGGACATCCAAACCATGATCGATATCCAGGTGGACGATCCGGCCATTTGCCCCCGCTATATGGCCCGTTTGGTCACCGGCGTGCAGCTCGGCCCTTCCCCCATGTGGATGCAGTTGTATTTGCTGGCGGCGGGCATGCGCCCCATCAACAATGTGGTGGATATCGCCAATTATGTGATGCTGGAATACAATCAGCCCCTGCATACCTTCGATTATCAAAGCCTGCGGGGCAAAAAGATATTGGTGCGGGAAGCGGTTTTGGGCGAAGAGCTGACCACCCTGGACGGAAAAGACCGGGTGTTCAACGGCGACGAGATTTTGATCTGCGACGGCGAAGGCCCGGTATGCTTGGCCGGGGTGATGGGCGGTTACAATTCCGAGGTGACGGAAAACACCCGGGATATTTTGATCGAATCCGCCTGCTTCGAGCCGGTGCATATTCGCCGCACCGCCCGTCGCTTGGGCATCCCTTCGGAATCTTCCCAGCGTTTTGAAAAGGGTATCGACGCCGCCTCCTGCGATCTGGCCGCCCGTCGCGCCGCCCAGCTGCTGGTGCGCTATTGCGGCGGTACCGCCGCCAAAGGCGCAGTGGATGTTTGCCGGGAAAGCTTTGCCCCCAAACGGATCTTGCTGCGCCGGGCCAAGGTCAACGCTTTGCTGGGCATGGACTATTCCATGGAGGAGATCCTCCAGGTGATGCGGGACTTGTCCTTCGGCCTGGAGCTGGTAGCGGAGGAAGAGGAAGCGGTTTGGGTAACGGCCCCCACCTATCGCCGGGATATCTCCATCGAAGAGGACTTGATCGAAGAAGTGGCGCGGCTGAAAGGCTACGACCATATCCCCGCCACCCTGCCTTTGAATCAAACCTGCGGCTATCGCAACCGGGAACAAAGCCTGGAACTGCGGATGAAAGAATTATGCGCCGGTATGGGCCTGCAGGAAACGGTGAATTACAGCTTCATCAGCCCCAAGGAAGCGGCCCGCCTGCGCCTGCCCGAAGGCCATCCCTGGAACGGCGGCCTGCGCATACAAAACCCGCTGAACGAAGAGCAAAGCGTGATGCGGCAAAGCCTGCTGCCGGGATTGCTGCATGCGGTTTCCCGCAACAACAGCCGCCGCAATCTGGATGTGCGCCTGTTTGAAATGGGCATGGTCTTCGTCCCAACCGGCGGCGGCAAGCCCTTTGTCCCGGAGGAGGACGAACCGCAGCAGCCAAAGGAAAACCTGCATCTGGGCTTTGCCATAAGCGGCCAGGCGGCCATGCATTGGCAAAAGCAGAGCCGGGCCTATGATTTCTTCTATCTCAAGGGCGTGGTGGAATCTCTCCTGGGCGACCTGGGTATATCCGCTTTGCGCTTCCAACGCCTGCAGGTCCCCTATCTGCATCCCGGCCGGGCGGCGGAAATCTATCTGGATGATACGCTTTTGGGCTATATCGGCGAGGTGCATCCGCTGACCGCCGCCGCGTATGAATTGGAAAACCGCACCGTGGTGGGGGAATTGTACATGGCCCCGCTGTTCGCCGCGGTGAACAATATACCGCAAAGCCATGATTTGCCCCGCTATCCGGAAGTCAAACGGGATATCGCCCTGCTGGGCGACGCATCCGTGGCGGCGGCGGATATCGAAGCCGCCATCCGCAATGCCGGCGGCCCCTACCTGCGCAAGGTGGAGCTGTTCGACCTGTACGACGGCGCGCCCATCCCCGCCGGTCAACGCAGCCTGGCGTATTCTTTGAGCTTCGGCGCGGAGGAACGTACCCTCACCGATAAAGAAGCGGACGAAAGCTTCGCCGCCATCGTGGAAGCTTTGGGCCGGGAGCTGCATCTGCAATTGCGCTAAAGAATAATAGAGTAGGAGAATGGCTATGAAATTGTCGGATATCTATCGCACCGCTGTGGAAATGGGCATGAACGCCGACCCCCGGGGCCGGGAGGCCGCCCAGAAAGAATTGGACAAAGCGGCCAAAGCCTATGAAAAGCTGGAGGAGGAAGAACAGGAATTTTTCGACATGGCCTCCCTGGAAAACCCCTACGGCGACAGCCGCCTGCTTTACGGCGACCCGGATAAGGAGATCCATAAGCTGTTTTGCGGCATAGACCTGGAAGTGGGGGAGATCAATCTCATCGAAAACCTCAACCGCCGGGGCGCGGCCATCGATTTGGCCCTGGCCCATCACCCGGAAGGGGAGGGCCTGGCCAATCTGGGCAAGGTGATGCAGGTGCAGCCCGGCGTGATCCGCAAAACCGGCGTGCTGCCCAATGTGGCCGAGGCCCTGTTGGACGAACGCATCGTCGAGGTGGAAAGAAGCGTGCATTCCGCCAATCATTTCCGGGCTGTGGACGCCGCCCGTTTGCTGGATCTGCCCATGATGTGCGTGCACACCCCGGCGGACAATCTGGCCGCCAGCTTTTTGACGGAGTTGCTGGAAGCGGAAGCCCCGGAAACCGTGGGCGATATCGTGAAACTGTTGAAAGAAATACCGGAATATCATTATTCCGCCGTGCATAATCTGCCGCCTTTGCTGGTATCCGGCGCCAGCGGCCGCAGCGCCGGCAAAATCTTTGTGGATTTCACCGGCGGCACCAGCGGCCCCAAGGAAATGATGCAAAAGCTCTCCGACGCGGGGGTCAGCACCGTGGTGGCCATGCATGCCACGGAAGGCATGGTGAAAATCGCCAAAGAAGCCAAGCTCAATCTGCTGATCGCCGGCCATATGGCCAGCGACAGCCTGGGCCTGAATCTGTTCCTGGACGAATTGGCCTGCGCCGGTGTGGAGATCGTGGCCGGTTCCGGCCTGATCCGCTGGCAGAGAAAAACGGCCTGAGCCGGGACCTTCGGCGGCAGAAAGGAGCTGTCTATGACGGAGCTTTTGGCCCCCGCCGGCAGCATGGAGGCCTTCCATGCGGCGATCTTTAACGGCGCGGACGCCGTGTATATGGGCGGCAAGGATTTCGGCGCACGGGCTTTTGCCGAGAATTTTGACGACGAAGCCATGGAAAAAGCCATACGCACCGCCCATTTTCACGGAAAAAAAGTATATGTGACGGTCAATACCCTGATCGCCGACGATGAAATGGGCCAGGCTTTGGATTATGCGGCGCGGCTGCATCAATGGGGCGTGGACGGGATACTCATACAGGATCTGGGCCTGCTCTACCATTTGCGCCGGGCCATGCCCCGTCTGCCTTTGCATGCCAGCACACAAATGAGCCTGCACAATGCGGCGGGGGTGGCTTTCGCCGCCGCCCGGGGCATGCGCCGGGTGGTGCTGGCCAGGGAACTGTCCCTGGACGATATCGCCGCCGTGCAGGCGGCCAGCGATATCGAGCTGGAGATTTTCATTCACGGGGCCTTGTGCGTATGCTATTCCGGCCAATGCTTGTTTTCCAGCATGGTGGGGGGCCGCAGCGGCAATCGGGGCAAATGCGCCCAGCCCTGCCGCATGGCCTATACCCTGGTGGATGAAAAGGGTGCGGCCCAAAGCAGCGAGAGCCAGGGCAAGTATTTGCTTTCCCCCAAGGATTTGGTGGGCCTGCCGGAAATCGACGCCCTGTACCGCCTGGGCGTGGCCTCCTGGAAAATCGAAGGCCGCATGAAAAAACCTGAATACGCGGCCATCACCGCCGCCGTATACAGCCGCTATTTGCGCCGGCTGGAAGAACAGGGGACGGCTGCCGTGGACGGGGAAGATATGCGCCGCTTGCTGCAGGTTTTCAACCGGGATCATTGTTCCGGCTATTGGCACGGCAATCCCGGCGCGGATCTGATGAGCTACCGCCGCCCCAATAACCGGGGCCTGTTCCTGGGCCGGATCAGCCGGGCCCAGGACGGCTATATCCGCCTGAAGCTGGAGCAGCCTTTGTCCCTGGGGGACGGCGTGGACGTGTGGGTGTCCGTCGGCGGCTGCCAGGGCTTCACCGTCAGTAAGATCATCCTCGGGGGGCAGCCGGCAGAGCATGCCCAAGCCGGCGATGTGGTGGATATCCCCAGTAGGGCCGGAAGGCCGGGGGACCGGGTGTTCAAAACCTTTGACGCGCCTTTGATGGCCGGGGCCCAGGCCAGTTATGGCCGTCCCCGGGAAAAACGGCTGGATTTTACCATCGAGGCCAAAAAAGGCTGGCCTTTGACGGTCCGCGCCGTGGACGAGGACGGGTTTTGCGCCGAAGCGGTTTCCGATTATATCGTTTCCGCGGCCCAAACCAGCGTCAGCGATTGGCGCAGCGTGCAGGCGCAATTGCAGCGTCTGGGGGGCAGCGGGTATGCTTTCGGCGCTTTGGATGGGGAGATGGACGGGGATATCATGCTCCCCGCCTCGGTGCTGAACCGCTGCCGCCGGGAAGTGGTGGCGCAATTGCTGGAACGGCATTGCCAAAGCGGCCCCCCGCCGGCATGGGATCGGCAAGCTCTGGAACAGGCCAAGGCCGCTTCCGCACCGGCCCGGCCCCATCCGGCGGCCCGGCCACGGTTGGCGGTGATCGTGGAGGATGAGGAAACCGCCCTTGCCGCCCTGGGGCAAGGCATAAGCGATATTTATGTGGACGCCGTGGGCTTTCGCGGCTATCGGGACTGGGATTATCCTGCCCTGCAGCAAAAGCTGCAGCCGAAGGGCGGGCGTTTGATCCCCTATCTGCCGCAGATCATCGCCCAAAGCGATTTGACAAAATGGCAAAGCCGCATCGCTTTCTGGCAATCCTTGTCTTTGCCGGCGCTGGTGGTGAACAATCCCGGACAACTGGTTTTGGCCAGGGAGGCCGGTTGGCAGGGCGAACTGTACGGCGGGGCCGCTTTGAATGTGTTCAATGCCGCCGCCGCCGCTTTATTGGCGGAGGAAGGCTTGCGCCGCCTTTGCCTCTCTCCGGAACTGGCCTTGAACCAGATACAGCGCTTGAGCGACTGGCCGGTGGAAAAGGAACTGACGGTGCAGGGGCCCAGCCAGTTGATGGTCAGCGAATACTGCCCCCTGGGGGCGCTGCTGGGCGGCCGCAGCCGGGAACGGGCCTGCGCCGGCCCCTGCCGGAAGAACAACCGTCTGGCCCTGAAGGATGAAAAGGGCTATGTTTTCCCCCTGCGCTGCGATAAGGAATGCCGGGCCCATATTTTCAATTCCCGGGATCTATGCCTGCTGCCGGACATGCCCAAGCTGATACAGGCGGGGGTGTCGGTGCTGACTTTGGATTTGCGGCTGTATCCTGTGGACAAAGCCAAACGGATCATGGGCTTGTACGCCCTGGCTCTGAAAGGGCCCGGGGCCGCGGCGGAGGCCGCCGGCAAAACCGGGGATCTGCTGCCGGAGGGGTATACGAAAGGACATTTATACAGAGGCGTTTAATGGATAGCGGAACTTTAAAAAAACTGGAATACGATAAGATTTTGCAGCGCCTGGCTGGATTTTGCTCTTTTGCGGTTTCCCGGGAGCTGGCGGAAGGCTTGACTCCGGTAGGCGACGCCTTTGAAGCCGGACAATTGCAAAGGGAAACCGACGAAGCCAGGGAATTGCTGCGCCTGTATCCTACCTTTAGCCTGGGCGGCCTTTGGGACATTCGCGGCGATCTGCAGCATTTGCAGATCGGCGGCATATTGGAAGCCGAGGCTTTGCTGCGTTTGGCGGCCATGTTCCGCGCCGCCCGTTTGGCCAAGGCCTTTTTCAGCGAGATCAAAGGCAGCTTTCCCGTGCTTACCTCTTTGGGCCGGGGCCTGACCGTAGGCAAGACCTTGGAAAGCGCCGTGGAAAAGGCCATCGGCGACGACGGCTCCGTCCAGGACCGGGCCAGCGAGGCCCTGTACAATCTGCGCCGCCGCCGGCAATTGACCGGGCAAAGGATCAAAGACCGGCTGGACAGCCTGATCCACAACCCCAATACCGCCAAATTCTTGCAGGACCCCATCGTCACCATTCGCGCCAACCGCTATGTGGTGCCGGTGAAGCAGGAGTATCGGGGGCAGATTTCCGGCGTGGCCCATGACCAGTCCGCCTCCGGGGCGACGGTATTCATCGAGCCTTTGGCGGTGATGGAGCTGAACAATGAACTGACCGTCATTTCCCGGGAGGAGGAGGAGGAGATCGCCGCCATCTTCCGGGCTCTTTCCCAATTGGCCCACAGCTTTTCCCAGGAATTGACCGCCAATCTCAACCGTTTGGCCGCCCTGGATTTCATTTTGGCCAAAGGCAAGCTCAGCTATGAAATGGACGGCGCGCCGCCTCATATCGCCGCCGAAGGCCCGCTGGTTTTGCGCCAGGCCCGGCATCCGCTGATCGCCGCCGCCCGGGTGGTCCCCATCGACCTGCGCCTGGACAGGCAGATTTCCGCCATGGTGATCACCGGCCCCAATACCGGCGGCAAAACCGTGGCTTTGAAAACCGTGGGCCTGCTTACGCTGATGGGGCTTTCCGGTTTGCATATCCCGGCGGATCCCGGCTGTCAGCTGCTCTGCTTCCGGCAGGTTTTCGCCGATATCGGCGACGAGCAAAGCATAGAACAGAATCTGTCCACCTTTTCTTCCCATATGACCAATATCGTTTCCATCCTCAGCCGGGCGGATGAAGACAGCCTGATCCTGCTGGACGAATTATGCGCCGGTACCGATCCCACCGAAGGGGCGGCTTTGGCCATGTCCATTTTGAAGCGCCTGGCCGCCAAAGGGGCCAGGGTGGTGGCCACCACCCATTACAGCGAGCTGAAAGCCTTCGCTTATAACAACCCCGGCTTTATCAATGCCAGCGTGGAGTTTGACGTGGCTACTTTATCCCCCACCTACCGGCTGCAAATGGGGGTGCCCGGCAAGAGCAACGCCTTTGAGATCAGCCGCCGCCTGGGGCTGGACCCGCAAATCATCGACGAAGCTGCCACCCATCTTTCCAGCGAAGACGTGGCGGTAGCGGCCATGCTGGCGGAGCTGGAGACCCTGCGCCGTCAGACCGAGGCGGAACAGGAAGCCGCCCGTATCGCCGGGGAGGCGGTGCGGCGGCGGGAAGAGCTGCTGTCCCAGGAGGAGCAAAAGCTGCGCATCAAAGGCAACGCCCTGCTGCGCAACGCCAATCTGCAGGCGCAGAAAATCATCGACGAGACCCGGGAAAAAAGCCGCCAGCTCTACCGGGAGACCCAGGAAAAGCTGGCCAAAGACAAAGCTGCGGAACGGGCCTGGCAGGAGGCGCAGAAAAAGCTGAAGGATTGGCGCAGCCAATTGGAAGACGAGATCCCCGAACCGGTTTTTGCCGGCGAAGCGCCGAAAAGCGTCAAAAAAGGGGATTATGTGTTCTTGCCCAAGCTCAATCAATACGGCCATGTGGCCGCGGCGCCGGATCAAAACGGCGATCTGCTGCTGCAGGTGGGGGTGATCAAGCTGAAGGCGGCGCTGAAGGATATCCGCCTGGCCGACGAAGACAAAGCCCCCAAAAACAAAGGCAAATACCGGGGCGACGGCATCGGCGTCCGCAAAGCCCGGGGGGTGGAGGCGGAATTGGACCTGCACGGCATGGACAGCATGGAAGCCATCCATCTGCTGGATAAATATATCGACGACGCCTTTATCGCCGGCTTGAAGCAGGTGCGCATCAATCATGGCCGGGGCACCGGCGCGCTGCGGGCGGCCACCCATGAGTATTTGCGTACCCACCGCCTGGTAAAAAAATATCACCTGGCGGAGCTAGCCGAAGGCGGCCCTGGCGTCACCATCGTGTTTTTGGATCAATAAGCCGGCCGGACCGCCAAGCCCATCTGCTTGAAAGCTTGATCGGATACAGCATACGGCAACGCCGCCGTCCTTTTACGGACGGCGGCGTTTGGTCTCTGTTTGCCCCTCGCCGGCCTTCGCGGGAGAGAAGGATATTGGGGTATGGGGCGTGGTTTTATACCGGCAAATCCAAAATGGTCAGGGCCTGGCGCAGGTCTTTGGCCTGCAGCAGCCGCAGGCCGCAGGATTCGCCTTCGCTGCCGGCGGGCAAAAGGATGTGGCGGAAGCCAAAGGCCGCTCCTTCCCGGCAGCGCTTGTCCGTTTGCCCGATATTGCGCAATTCCCCCAGCAGCCCCGCTTCCCCTGCCAGCAAAACGTCCTGGGGCAAGGGCCGGTCCTGCAGCGAGGAAACGATGGCCGCCGCCGCCGCCAGATCGGCAGCCGGATCGTCGGCCCGGGCGCCGCCGGCCACGTTGACGTATACGTCTTTATCCCCCAGGGGCAGATGCAGCTTCTTTTCCAGAACGGCGATGATCAGCAGCAAACGGTTGTAATCGTAACCGCCGGCCAAACGGCGGGGATTGCCGAAGGCGCTTTTGCCCACCAAAGCCTGGATCTCCAAAAGCAAGGGCCGGTTGCCCTGCATCACGCAGGTCACCGCCGAGCCGGGCTCTTCCGGCCGCCGGTTGCTGATAAAATAGGCGGAAGGATCGGACAAAGGCTGCAGCCCCTCCCGTTCCATTTGAAAAACGCCCAGTTCATTGGTGGAGCCGAAACGGTTTTTCACCGCCCGCAGCAGCCGCAGGCTGTTGTAGCGTTCCCCCTCGAAATAGAGCACCGTATCCACCATATGCTCCAATACCCGGGGGCCGGCCAGCAGTCCTTCCTTGGTGACATGGCCGATGAGCATCACCGGGATGTTTTTTTGCCGGGCCAGGGCCAAGCAGGCCGCCGCCACCGCCCGCACCTGGGAAACGCTGCCGGGGGCGCTGGTTAAAGCAGGGCTGTACAGGGCCTGCACGCTGTCGGCGATCAACAGGCTCAGGGGCATATCCGCTGCCTGGTTTAGGGCTTCTTCGATGTCGGTTTGCGCCAATATATACAGGTTGGGTTGCATGGCTCCCAGTCTCTCCCCCCGCATGCGGATTTGCGCCGCCGATTCTTCACCGCTGATATACAGCACCGGGCCGTATTCGGCCATGGCGGCGGCGGCCTGCAGCAGCAGGGTGGATTTGCCGATGCCCGGTTCTCCCCCCAGCAGGATGGAGGAACCGACGGTTATGCCCCCGCCCAGGGTCCGATCCAGTTCCGGCATATGTAAGAGCCGCCTTTGGGCGGAAGCGGCGGCCACCTCGCCGATGGGCTGGGGTTTGGCGATTTCCCGGGGAGACCGGCCCGGCGCCGCCGGTTTCTCCGGGGCGATCTTTTCTTCCACCAGGGCGTTCCATGCGCCGCAATGGGGGCAGCGTCCGTACCATTTTACGCTTTCGCCGCCGCATTCCCGGCAAAAGAAAACGGTTTTTGCTTTGACCATAGGTTTATCCTTGTCTTTCTCCGCCGGCGGCGCGGTCGCGGCCGCCGGATGCGCTTTGCAGTTGCTGTTACAATTCCCTGCCGGCCGGGAAATCTCCTGTTTCCCGGCAAATTTTACCGCCCCGCTACAGCCGGGCCTTGCCCAGCAGGGCCGCGAAGAAGCCGAACAGCACGGCGGCGGCGATGCCGGCGGAGACCTGGCTGAGCGCGCCGCTGAACAATCCCACCAGGCCGCCGCTGCGGGCTCCGGATAAGGCTCCCTGCACCAGGGCGTTGCCAAAGCTGCTGATGGGCAAGGCCGCGCCGAAACCGGCGAATTCCACCAAAGCGGGGTAGGCCCCCAGGGCCCCCAGCAGGCTGCCCAAACAGACCAGCAGGCTCAGGGCATGGGCCGGGGTCATTTTGGCCACGTCCAGCAGCAGTTGCCCTGCCAGGCAAAACAGGCCGCCCACCCAGAAGGCGCGAAAGAATTCCGTCAAAAGTGTCATAGGCTTACACCCTTTCCATAACGATACCGTGACAAATGCCGGGGATGCTTTCCCGCTGTTGATTGGCGCAGGGAGAAAGCAAAGCGCCGGTGGCGCAAAGCAAAATCCGCTGCATTTTCCCCTGCCGCAGCAGGTCGTAGGCATGCCCCAGCCCCACCGCGGCAGCGCAGCCGATGCCGCTGCCGCCGCAAAAGAATTTTTTGTTTTCCCCCAGCAGCATTTGCCCGCAGTCGCCGAAACGTTCCGCCACATCCGTCACGCCGTTGCCCTCCAGCAGCTCCAAGGCGATGGCCTGGCCGGCCTTTCCCAGATCGCCGCTGAGGATCAGGTCGTAATCCCCGGCCTGCCGCTGGTTTTCCCGCAAATGGGCGGCCAGGGTATCGGCAAAAGCCGGGGCCATGACCGCGCCCATATTAAAAGGATCGCAAACGGACAAATCGATCACCCGGCCCACCGTCACGCCGGAGATGCATACACGGCTTTTTGTTCCGGCCGGGCCCAGCAGCGCCGCCCCAGCGGCGCAAACCGTATATTGGCTGGAGGGCGGCTTTTGCGCCCCGTATTCATTGGGGTAGCGGAACTGTTTTTCCGCGGTGCAGGTATGGCTGCCGGCCAGCGCCAGGGCGTAACCGGCTGCGCCGCAGGCCACGGCCAGGGAAGCGGCGGCCAAAGCCTGGCATATGGTGGCGCAGGCGGTATACATGCCGAAGAAAGGTATGCCCAATGCCCTGGCGCTAAAGGCGGAAGGGGTGTTTTGATTGAGAAGATCGCCGGCGCACAGCAGATCCACCTGTTCCCGGGCCACCCCCGCCTTGGTCAAAGCGGTTTCCGCGGCTTTCATCTGCATTTTTTGCTCCGCCTTTTCAAACGTGCTTTCCCCGGCATACAGATCCGTATAAATATGATCGAAGCTTTTTCCCAGAGGCCCTTGGCCTTCCGTCCGGCCGCCGCATATGCCCTGGCCGCAGATTTGCGGCGGATGGACGTAGCGCCAGCTTTGCCGTCCCAGTTTGAGGATTTCCATCGCTTTCCCCCTTTTCTTACAGCAGGCCCAACAGCAGTGCCGCCAGGCTCAAGGTCAGGGCGGATACCAGGCCGAACACCACCACCGCCCCGGCCAGCTTGAAGCTGTTGCAGCCGCTGCCCAGCACATAGCCTTCGTTTTTGTGTTCCAGCATGGCGGCGGCCAGGGAATTGGCGAAGCCGGTGATGGGCACCGCCAGCCCGGCCCCCAGCCTTTGGGCGGCGGCGTCGTATATATTGAGACCGGTAAACAGAGCGGCCAGCGCCACCGTGGCCAGCACCACGATGGTGGAGGCGGTTTGTTCCGGGATATGCCGCAGGATCAGCAGATATTGGGCGCTTTGCGCCAAGGCGCAGAGCAGGCCGCCGCCGGCAAAAGCGGCGAGGCAATGGGCGGCCAGGGGCCGCGGCGGCGTATGCTTTTTGACGATGGCCGCGTACCAGGGCGGCGGCTGAGGCTTCGCTTTTCGTTTCATGATCGCCCTCCTTTTGGCAAACGCTGCTAGTATGGGAAAAATCCGGTCCCTTTATACATATTTCCGGGCTTTGGCATGCAAGCTATAGAAGAATACGTTTGCAAAAGAGGGGAAAGCATGAGTCTGTTGCTGATCCGTACCGTCGTTCTGTATTTTTTGACCTTGTTCGCCTTGAAAGCCATGGGCAAAAGGCAATTGGGGCAATTGCAGCCTTTTGATTTCGTGGTGCTGCTGATCATTTCCGAAAGCGCCTCTTTGGCCATGCAAAGCAATACCGTTCCTCTGGTGGACAGCGTATTGCCCATCGCCGTCCTGGCGGTGATGCAGGTCTTGTTTTCTTTGATCAATTTAAAAAGCGAAAAGATGCGGGATTTTTTTTGCGGCAAACCCACCACATTGATCCTGGACGGCAAATTGCAGGAAAAGGAATTGCGCCGTCTGCGGGTGGATCTCAACGATATTCTGGAACAGTGCCGCATCCAGGGCTATTTTGATATCACGGAATTGGCGTTGGTTTTGATGGAGACCAACGGCCAGATCAGCATTTTGCCCAAAACCGCCCACCGGCCCCTGGCCGTCGGCGATATGCCGGAGCCGCCGCCCCGGGAAACCGTGCCCTATGCGCTGATTTTGGACGGGCATGTGAACCGCCGGGCCTTGCGGCGGCTGGGCTATGATGAGAACTGGCTGCGCAAACAATTGGCCCGGGCCCATATCGGCCATGCCCGCCAGGTGTTCATCGCCGGGGTGGACAGTGGCGGACGCTTCTATTATCAACGCAAGCAGGGGGAGGGTGAATAAATGAAGCGGCAATACCTGTTGCTGGCCGCGGCGGCGGTGCTGCTGGCGGCCGGCTGCTTTGCCGGTTTGCGCTATGTGTCCCGCTCTACGGAACAGCTGTCGGCCATGACCCGGCCGGTGCTGGCGGCGGTGGAAAAACAGGATTGGCCCGCCGCCCAGGCCGCCTACAGCGCATTGGAACAGGATTGGCGGCGGCATGCCGGCGTCTGGCAGACGATCATCCGTCACGAAGACCTGCGGGATATCGAAGGGGTGATGGTGGATCTGCAGGTGACGCTGGCGGAAGAAAACCGGGCGCAGGCGGCGAAAGAATTGGCGGAGCTGCTTTTTTATCTGGAACAGGTGGCGGAAAACGAAAGCCTGCGGCTGCAAAACATTTTATAGAAGCTGAAACCGGCGGGACTGGCGGGGCCTGCCGGTTCCGGCTTTGGGAAGGGCAAAAGAAAATAAAAATGAGAAAAACCGTTTTCCCTCTTGACGGGAGATTTGAATTAAGGTATTATTGTATACAAACATCCCAGTATTTAAAAAGACGATTTGATGGAGGTAGAAACTATGCTGGAGTATAGCAAAAACTATAATATATTGTTGGAATACGACTATAAATATAGTTTGCAGGATGTGCCGGAGCCCCATTTGTATCGGGACATGTTCCCCTATGATGAAGTGCCCCGCTGCGCGTTCAACCATCGTTTGGTTCCCGCGGAAATGCCCGACAATATCTGGATCACCGATACCACCTTCCGGGACGGCCAACAAAGCCGCGCTCCCTATGAAGTGAAACATATCGTCGACCTGTACAAAATGTTACATAAATTGGGCGGCCCCAAAGGGGTCATCCGGCAATGCGAATTTTTCCTCTACAGCGAAAGAGATAAACAAGCCTTGCGGGAATGCCAGGATCTGGGCTATCGCTTCCCAGAGATCACCGGCTGGATCCGGGCTTCCAAAAAAGACTTTGAATTGGCCAAAAACATGGGCCTGCGGGAATGCGGCATTCTGGTCAGCTGTTCCGACTATCACATTTTCAAAAAGCTGAAAAAAAGCAGATCCCAGGCTATGGCGGATTATCTGGCGGTGATCCGCTCCGCTTTGGAAGAGGGCATCAATCCCCGCTGCCATTTTGAAGACATCACCCGGGCGGATTTCTACGGCTTCGTGGTGCCCTTCGCCTATGAATTGAGCAAACTGATGGAAGAATACAGCATGCCCATCAAGATCCGGGCCTGCGATACCATGGGTTACGGCGTCAGCTATCCCGGCGCTTCCATGCCCCGCAGCGTCCCCGGCATCATCTACGGCTTGCGCAATTATTGCGGTTTCGATTCCGAATTGCTGGAATGGCACGGCCATAACGATTTCTACAAAGCGGTGAACAATTCCGCCTCCGCCTGGCTGTACGGGGCTTCCGCCGTCAACTGCTCCCTGCTGGGCATCGGCGAGCGCACCGGCAATACCCCGCTGGAAGCGATGGTCATCGAATACGCGCAGCTCCGCGGCACCATGGATGGTATGGATCCCACGGTGATCCGGGATATCGCCGATTATTACGAAAAAGAACTGGGCTATGTGATCCCGCCCAACACCCCCTTTGTGGGCAAGAATTTCAACAATACCAAGGCGGGTATCCATGCCGACGGTATGATGAAAGACGAAGAGATCTACAACATTTTCGACACCAACAAAATCCTCAAAAGCCCGCCTACCGTTTCCGTTTCCGCCACTTCCGGCACGGCCGGTATCGCTGTGTGGCTGATGAAATATCTGGGCTTGCCGGATAAATCCATCGACAAAAACGATCCTCGGGTATTGAAGATCAAAGATTGGGTGGACGCCCAATACGCCGGCGGCCGGGTGACCAATATCAGCAAAGAAGAGCTGGCGAAAGTATACGAAAGCTTAGAAAAGTAGGAGGCTACGAGGATGAATTTAAGCCAAAAAATCATTTCCGCCCATTTGCTCTCCGGTGAGATGCGGCCGGGGGAGGAGATCGCCCTGCGCATAGATCAAACCCTGACCCAGGACGCCACCGGCACCATGGCCTATCTGCAATTTGAATCCATGGGCATTCCCCAGGTAAAGACCAAACGTTCTTTGGCCTATATCGATCACAACACCCTGCAGTCCGGCTTTGAAAACGCCGACGACCATGCCTATATCCAAAGCGTGGCCAAAAAACACGGGGTATGGTTCTCCCGTCCCGGCAACGGCATTTGCCATCAGGTGCATCTGGAACGGTTCTCCGTGCCCGGCGAGACCCTGCTGGGTTCCGACAGCCATACGCCCACCTGCGGGGCCATGGCCATGCTGGCCATCGGCGCAGGCGGGCTGGACGTGGCGGTCGCCATGGGCGGCGGCGCTTATTATCTGGCCATGCCCAAGATCTGCCGGGTGTATCTCACCGGCCAATTGCCGCCGATGGTCTCCGCCAAGGACGTGATCCTGGAAGTCCTGCGCCGCCGCAGC
The DNA here is from genome assembly GCA_024679955.1 of Bacillota bacterium. Taxonomy (GTDB): domain Bacteria; phylum Bacillota; class Dehalobacteriia; order UBA4068; family UBA4068; genus JAILCQ01. The sequence goes on from JAILCQ010000044.1 coordinate 61,332, forward strand.
GTCAAAGGGGGCGTGGGATACATTATGGAATATGCCGGCCCCGGCGTGGAAAGTCTGACCGTCCCGGAACGGGCCACCATCACCAATATGGGCGCGGAACTGGGTGCCACCACCTCCATTTTCCCCTGCGATCAGATCAGCCGCCAATTCCTGCAGGCCCAGGGCCGGGAATCGGTGTGGCGGGAAATGAAAGCCGACGCCGACGCGGTCTATGACGAGGAAATGACCCTCAACCTGTCGGAGCTGGAGCCTTTGACCGCCCAGCCCCATAGCCCGGACAATGTGACCACGGTGAAAAGCATCGCCGGCCTGCCGGTGGATCAGGTGGCCATCGGCAGCTGCACCAATTCTTCCTTTGCCGATATGATGAAAGTGGCGGCCATTCTGGACGGCCATACGGTGGCCGAAAACGTCAGTTTGGTGATCGCCCCCGGTTCCATGCAGGTTCTGACCATGCTGGCCGCCAACGGCGCTTTGGCTAAAATGGTGGCGGCCGGCGCCCGGATCCTGGAATGCGCCTGCGGCCCCTGCATCGGTATGGGGCAATCTCCCAAAAGCGGCGGCGTCACCCTGCGCACCTTCAACCGCAATTTCAAAGGCCGCAGCGGCACGGCGGACGCCCAGGTCTATTTGGTAGGGCCGGAAACGGCGGCGGTATCCGCCATTGCCGGCAAGCTGACCGATCCGCGGGATTTCGCTTTGGAGCTGCCCCGTATCGTTCCCGAACAATTCCCCGTCAACGACAACATGGTAGTGGAGCCTGCCGCCCCCGGCGAAACGGTGGAAGTGGTGCGGGGCAAAAACATCAAGCCTATTCCCGCCCATCAGCCCATGCCTCAATGCCTGCAGGGAAAAATCCTCATCCATTTGGGCGACAATATCTCCACCGACCACATCATGCCCTCCAACGCCAAACTGTTGCCCTATCGCTCCAATGTGCCCTATCTGGCCGATTATTGCCTTACCCCCTGCGATCCCCAATTCCCCGCCCGCGCCAAGGAGTGGGGCGGCGGTATCGTGGTGGGCGGTGAAAACTACGGCCAGGGCTCCAGCCGGGAACATGCGGCGCTGACACCCTTGTATCTGGGGGTGAAAGCGGTGGTGGCCAAATCTTTCGCCCGTATCCATGCCGCCAACCTGATCAACAACGGCATCGTGCCGTTGACCTTTGTCAACCCGGCGGATTATGACGCCTGCGCCCTGGGCGAGGAATTGACGATCGAAAACGCGCCTCAGCAGATCCGCGACGCCGCCAAAGGCCAAACCGTATCGGCCCATATCGGCGGCCGCCCGGTGGTATTGGCCTGCGCCGCTTCCGCCCGTCAGGCGGATATGCTGATCGCCGGCGGTTTGCTGAATTATGTGAAACAAGGGCAGTAAACCGGCCGAATGCCTGACAAGGAGGCGCGTGACAATGTGGTTAAAGGATGAAGATATGGAAGGACGATCCGGTAAAAACAATTTGCGAAATCGCATTTTCCAACAATTGGAATCCGATATTGTCAGCGGCAAATACCCCTCCGGCTACAATCTGTCGGAAAAAACTTTGACCGAAAAATTCGGCGTCAGCCGCACGCCGCTTCGGGAAGCCTTGGCCCAGCTGGAATTGGAAGGCCTGGTGGAATTCGTGCCCCATAAAGGCGTGTTTGTGCTGGGCATCAGCCGCCAGGATATAGAGGATATCTATCTCATCAAGCTCACCATCGAAAGCCTGGCCGCCAAACTGGCCTCGGAACGGATCGAAAAAGAAGAGCTGACCGAGCTGGAAGAGACCCTGAACCTGACCGAGTTTTATATGGGCAAAGGGGATTTGGAAAAACTGGTGGAATTGGATTCCCGCTTTCACGACCTGATCTGCAAAGCGTCGAAAAACCGGCCGCTGCGGGCCATGTTGACCACCTTTCACAACTATGCCAAAATGGCCCGCTACAAATCCATCACCACGCCGGGCCGGGCCGCCAAAATGCTGTCCGAGCACCGCAATCTGCTGGAGGCCATCGCCAAAGGGGATGGAGAATTGGCTTACGCCCTGTCGGTGGAACACACCACCAATGCCAAAGGCTCCATCGTCGAGGCTTTGCAGGAATGATCTGTCTGCCCCTGCCTTGCCGGACGGGGCAAGCGGATACAACTTTTCGCGTTTTTTCCGTCTAGGCAAGCGCCGCTTTTTGTAGTAGAATAGTAAAATATACAGGAATATCAGACAAAAGGAGCTTGTGACGATGAAAAGATCTTTTTTGGCGATTTTGGTTTTATGCGCCGCCCTGTTGCTCTGCGCCTGCAACGGCGGGCAAGGGAATAAAACCGATACGGCCAGCGATTCGGATATCGACGTTCTCATTCCGGCCAGCACTTCCGACATCACCATCAACGGCGGCGAACAGCCCTGGCCCATCGACACGTTCTTTATCCATCTGCCCAATGCGGCGGAAACGGTGGATTCCGTGGCGGCCAACGAGGACAAAACCGCCTATAGCTTGATGAAAAAAGAAATGCGCTACGAAGATTTCGCCCGCTATATCGCCGCCCTGGAAGACGAAGGCTTTGTTTGCGCCAATCCCATCGGTTTGGACGGCTCGGAACCGGCGGACGGTTTCGCCGCCTGGCAAGCCAGCAAGGACGGCATCGCCATCGATACGGTGTGGACCAATGACAAATCGGCAAAACGCAGCGGCGAGTATGATTTCGTGATCAGCTTCACCCAGGAATAAGCCGCCGTTTTCCCCTGGCGCCCATGGCTTTTGCCTTCCGCTTATGGGGCCGGGAAACAGCTAGGCCCTTGCTGGAAAAAGAGAAAAAAACGCTTTCCGGTTTTGCCGGAAAGCGTTTTTGCTTGTATCCCAGCCTATTGCTGCGTGATCTCCATAATGCCGCGGCGACCGCGGCCGGAGGCCGTCAGGCTTTCAGGCGATAGACTGCCCCGCCCCGGCGGCGTTCCGCCGTTACGATATCTTCCGCCGCCAATTCTTTCAGCAGCCGCCGGACCAGGGCCGGCCGCAGCGACAGATATTGGGCGACGGCAGGGACTTTGGCGCTGGGGTGCTCGGTCAAATAGTCCACCACCAGCCTTTTCCGCATATGGGCCAAGGCGGTTTTTTTGTGCCGGCCCAGCACGCGGCGGCGTTTGCCGTCTTTGTCAAAGGAGAGGAACAGGGTGATCCGTTCCGGTTCAAAGCTTTCTTCGATCAGCGGCGGCGGCCAACCGTGCCGCTGCCAGGCGGCGTAGATAGCGGCCAGACCGTCGCCGTCGCCGTCACCGATATGCAGCACATGGAACATTTTACTCAGGGCGGCGTTGCGGGGATCGGAAACGCCGCCGCTTTGCGCCGCCTCCACCGCCACGCGAAAAGCGCCGGGATTGGCGAAAACGAAACCCGTTGCTTCATGGCGTATCGTTACCCCCTGCCGGCCGTAATAGTCGGCGTTGACCAGGCAGTTGATCAAAGCTTCCCGCAGGGCTTTGGCGGCGTCTGCCGCGTCGCTGTCAACCGCGGCGGCATGCCGCCGGCCGTCCATGCTATGGCTCACTCGCTGGTAAAAGTCATATACGTTGCCGCTCCAATCCCCGGCGGCGGAAAGGATACGAAGGGCCGGTTCCCGGGTAAGATCTTCATATTCCAGAGAATAGCCGGGGAACGCTTTGACGATCTCCTCCCCTTTGCCCAGCAGCAGCAGGCCGGCGGCGGTGGGGTGGATCTCGCCGTTTTCCCCGGACACGGCCGCGCCCAGGCGGCAGAGAAAGGCCCCGTCGTCCAGGTCTTCCCAGGCCTGGCCCGGCCGCAGCTGGCGCAGGCGGTTGCGGTAGCGGGCCACGCTTTCCCCATGGAAAACCGAGGCGTCCATGGCCGGCAAAGGCTGCATATCCGGGGTCTGCCGGGCGGCGTCCCGCAGCATGGCGGCCACCTCTTCTTTATTGCAGCGGTAATCCCCTTCGCCGCTGCGCCGGTACACGCCGGAAAGAGGGTCGCCGTCTACAAATACCGGCCGGTCCAGCCGTTGGGCCCGGGGCACGAAAATGGCCACGATGCGTTTGCCGCCGGCATTGCGGATTTGCACCTGCCGCCGGGAAAGAATATTTACGCTGGCTTTTTGCGTATCGTTCAGCTGCCGCCAAAAGACCCGGGCCAATTTTTCCGGCTGGGGCAGATCGATGGCATGCAGGGAGCCGTCTTTGTGTTCTTCCACCCCCAGCAGGATCACGCCGCCCATGGTATTGGCGAAAGCGGAATAGGTTTCCCATATGCTTTTGGGCAAACCGCCCAGGGCTCTTTTGGCCTCGATGCGGTTGTTTTCCCGATATTGTTCCAATTTGGAAAAATCCAGCATGGCGCACCTCCTGCAGGGGAAAAGGATCCCCCGCCGTATTTTGCCGCCTCTTTTCTGCCGAAAAAGCTCAAACGGAGCGGCCGGGCCAAAGATCGGGGCGGCAATGGCGTTTGCATTCCCGTCCCCAACCGGGAGCGGCCAGGATTTCTCCCTGCCGGTAGGCGATGCGGCCGCCCAAGATCACCGTATCCACGGCGCAGCCCAGCTGCAACCCCTGATAGGCGTTGAAGTCCCCGGCCCCGTGGCCGTCTTTCTCGCCGATGCGCGATTTGGCGTTCACGTCCAATATCAGCACGTCCGCGTCGGAATCGATCTGCAATGCCCCTTTTTGGGGATACAGGCCGAACAGCCTGGCCGGATTGGCGCAGCATACGTCGGTATATTGCTCCAGCGTCAGCCGTTTTTGCTGCACGCCGTAGGTATAGAGCAGCCGCATCCGTTCCTCCACGCCGCCGACGCCGCCGGGGCAGTTGCGGAAATCCTTTTCGCCCAGGCGCTTTTTTTGTTCCCGGGTAAAGGCGCAATGATCCGTGGCTACCGCCTGGATGTCCCCGGCGGCCAGGGCGCGCCACAGGGCCTGCTGATCCTCCGGCTGGCGCAGGGGCGGGGCCATGATATAGTTCAGCCCCTCCGGCCGGAGATAGAGGGACCGGTCCAAAAGCAAGTATTGGGGACAGGTTTCGGCAAAAATGTTTTTTTGCCCCGCCCGGCGGGCGTTTTGTATCGCCGCCACGCTTGGGGCGGCGGAGATATGCACCAAATATACCGGGGCGTCCCCGGCCTGCCGGGCCAAAGCCAAAACCTTTTCCACCGCCTGGCTTTCGCTTTGCGGCGGCCGGCTCAGGGCATGATAAAAAGGCGCGGTCAGGCCGCTTTCGCCAAAGCCGTCCCGCAGTCTCTGGATCTGCTCATGATCCTCGCAATGCACCGCCGTTATACCGCCGGCCCGGCGGATACTGTCCAAAGCCGCCGCCAGTTCTTCCTTGTCCAGACGGTGATCGTAGGTGGTATAGGCTTTGAAGGAAGGATAGCCTTCCCGGATCAGGCGGGGGAGTTCCTCCTCCATATGGGCGTCGCCATGCTGCAAAACGCCGTGAAAGCTGTAGTCCACATAGCATTTTCCCTGGCTGATGCGGCGGTAATGGGCCAGGCGGCTGCCGGGATCGCTGCCGGGCAGGCCGAAAGCGATATGGTCGATGATGGTGGTGACGCCTCCGGCCAGGGCCGCTTTGGTGCCGCTGCCAAAATCGTCCGCCGTCCGCACAAAGCCCAGATCCAAATCCATATGGGTATGGGCGTCCACGCCGCCGGGCAGCACCACTTTGCCGTAGGCGTTCACTACGGTTTCCGCGTCTTTTTCGTCGAAGCGGCCGATGGCGGCGATCTTTCCCCGGCGAATGCCCAGATCCTGACAAATGATCTCGCCCGGCAGAGACAAAATGCCGTTTTGTATCAGTAGATCGAACATATCCTTTCTCCTTTTGCCGCGGTTCCCTCCTGCGGGGGATATTTCTATGCCTGCAAACGCTTTTTCAAGTCTTCCAGATCCGGCGGCACGTCCATAGGCTCGCCTGCCGCTTTTATGCCGTTGCTTACGTCTTTCAGGCCGTTGCCGGTGACGATATGCACCGCCGTGGCCTCCGGCGGTAGGATACCGGCCTGCACGGCTTTGCTCAAACCGGCCAGGGCCGCCGCCCCTGCCGGTTCGGCGAACACGCCGGCCAGCCGTCCCAGCAGCCTCATGGCCGCCAATATTTCTTCATCCGTCACATTCACCGCCGCCCCCTGGGAAGCGGCGATGGCCTGCAGGGCCTTGTCCGGGTTGCGGGGGTGCCCCACGGCGATGCTGTCGGCCAGGGTGTTTTCTTCCTGGGGGACCAGCGGGCCGCCTTTGGCAAAGGCGGCGTTGATGGGGCAGCAGCCCGCCGCCTGTACCGAAAGCAGCCGGGGCAAACGCTGGATCAGCCCGCATTCGTACAGGTCGTGAAAGCCTTTCCATACCCCGGCGATGGTGCAGCCGTCGCCTACGGATACCGCCACCCAGTCCGGCGTTTGCCATTGCAGCTGTTCGGCGATTTCCATGGCCACGGTTTTTTTCCCTTCCAGCATATAGGGATTGACGGCGGCGTTCCGGTTGTACCAGCCCCAATGGTCGATGGCCTGGGCGGACAGGCGAAAGGCGTCCTGATAATCGCCCTGCACCCGCATGACCCGGGCGCCGAAGATCAACAATTGGGCGATCTTGCCCATGGGCGCCCGCTGGGGCACGAAGATATAGCTGCGCAGACCCATGGACGCCGCCGCGCCCGCCAGGGAGGAGGCGGCGTTGCCCGTGCTGGCGCAGGCGATTTGGCTATAGCCGCCTTCCACGGCTTTTACCGCCGCCATGGCCGAGGCTCGATCCTTCATGCTGGCGGTGGGGTTGACGCCTTCGTCTTTGATCCACAGCCGTTTCAGACCCAGCGCCGCCCCGAGACGGGGGCAATCGTACAAGGGCGTTCCTCCCACCCGCAAGGGCGGCGGCGCAAAATCCGCCGCTACGGGCAGCAGCTCCCGATAACGCCACATGGTGGGGTCTTTTCTCGCCGCCAACAGCCCCCGGCAAAAACGCTGCCGGGCCCGGCGGTAATCGTAGCGGATATCCAGAAGCCCGCCGCAGCGGGGACAAAGAGTCAAATCGGCGGCCGGCGGCATTTCATGGCCGCAAACCATGCACACGGCTGAAGATACGTAATTCATAGCGTTTCCTTTCCCGGTTTTTGTGATCATAAACCTACGGCCTGATTGAATTCGTTGATCAAACGGTCGATTTCCCCGGCCTGTTGATGGACGTTTTGCCAGTAGCCGGGATAGTCGTACCATTGGGCGTTCAGTTCCGCCAGATCTTTGCCTTGCTGCTCGATCCAGGTATAGTATTTGAGATTGTGGATGCGCTTCTTTTGCGGATAGGTCAGCTCCAGCATATTGTCGCAGCGCTGTCCCTGCAGGCGGCAGCCGAAATCATAGGCGGCTTTGGTCTGGGTGTAGTCCCCCTCCTGCTCCTGCAGTTCCGCCAGGCGGGAGCCGTAAAAAGCAATGCTGTCGGTGAGCACCGTGGCCACCACGTCGTTTTCGTCCATCTCGTAATATTTGGCCATTTTGATGGCGCACAGCAAATTGGCGATGCCGGATATGCCCAGCCAGGACAGTTTACCCAATATCTCTTCGTCCACATGGGCTTCCTGGGCCAGATATTGCAGCCCCGCCGCCTCGTTGAACAGGCGCAGCAGGTTTTGGCTGTCCGCGTCGTCGATGGCGATGACCATGTCGGTATTGCGCACATTGTGTATCCAGGGCACATGCTTGTCGCCGATGCCCTCGATGCGGTGATCGCCGTAGCCGTTTTGCAGCAGGGTGGGGCATTGCAGGGCTTCGCCCACCGCCAGCTTGGCCTGGGGATACTTGTCCTTGATGTAATCCCCCGCCCCGGTAGAGCCGGAAGAACCGGAGGTAAAGCACACCCCGGCCAGGCGGCCCTTTTCCCCTTTCACCTGCAAAAAGGCTTCTTCCAGGGCCGGGCCGGTCACGGCGTAATGCCACAGATGATTGCCCAGCTCTTCAAATTGATTGAAAACCACCACGTCGTCTCGGGTGCGTTTCAGCTCCCAGGTTTTGTCGAATATTTCTTTGACATTGCTTTCGCAGCCCGGCGTGGCGATGACTTCTCCGGCGATTTTCGACAGCCATTCAAAGCGCTCCCGGCTCATGCCCTGGGGCAGAATGGCAATGGAGGAGCAGCCCAGCAGCAGGGAATTGTAAGCGCCGCCCCGGCAATAATTGCCGGTGGAGGGCCATACCGCTTTGTGCCGGGTGGGATCGAATTGGCCGGTGACCAGCCGGGGAACCAGGCAGCCGTAGGAAGCCCCCACTTTATGGCAGCCGGTAGGGAACCATTTGCCGCTCAAGGCGACGATTTTCGCTTTTACCCCGGTGAGAGAGGATGGGAAACAAACGGCGTTGACCCCGCCGATGCCGCCGCCGCTTTCCTTGGCTTCGTTGTGCCAATGGATGCGGAACAGATTCAGGGGATCCACATCCCACAGCCCCACGGCGGCCAACCGTTCTTTCACGGGACCGGCTATGGTTTCCGGATGGGCCATTTCCGCCAGGGTAGGCAGAACGATGCCTCTTTCCCTGGCCAGTTTTACGGTTCTTTGCAGAACGGTTTGATTTATGCTTAGATCTATCATGGGCAAGCTCCTTTTTTACAGCGGTTGATCGTTTATGCCGCTTTGTTTATTTTATTAGGAAGTTACACCAATTATATACAGGGGCCGCTAAAAAAGCAAGGGAAGAAGCGAGGGAAAAGGCCCGGCGGAAAAATATCGGCGGCAAAAGCAGGAAAAGGCAAACGGATTGAGAATAAGCCGCTAAAAGTACATCTTGCAAAACCTGTTTTCCCCGGGAAATCTTTTACGGCGTATCCGGGACATACAGGTCGTATCGTAGTTCTGTTCGTATTTTGTCCGTTTTTCAGGAGGAACATATGACACTGCGCATCCAAAAACAACAAAGCGTAATGCAGGAACAAGGTTGGCAGGCTTTTTTGGTTTCCGCACCGGAAAACGTCCGCTATTTAAGCGGCTATACCGGGGACGAAGCCTGGCTGTTCCTGCCCGTGCAGGGGCAGGCTTCTTTGATCACCGATTTCCGCTACCGGGAACAGGCGGAAGCGGAATGCCCGGCCTGCCGGGTGCTTATGCATAGCCGTCCCCAGCCCACCTTTTATCAAGTGCTGGCCGAATTGACCGCCGGCTGCGGCAATCTGGCCCTGGAAGGGGACGTGGTTACCTTTAATGAATACCAAAAACTGGCCCAGGCCCTGCCGCAAACGCAGTTGATCGCCACCCAAGGGGTCACGGAGCGCCTGCGTTTGGTCAAAGATGCGGCGGAGCGGGAAACCATTGCCCAAGCCTGCCAAAAAACCCTGCAGGTATGGGAACAGACCCGGCAATGGCTGCGGCCGGGGGTGACGGAAGCCCAGGCCGCCCGCTATATCGACGAGCGGATCCGGGATATGGATTGCCAGCCCGCTTTTCCCACCATTGTCGCAGCCGGCGTCAACGGTTCTTTGCCCCACCATCAGCCCGACGGCGGCAAGGTCTTGGCCTCCGGGGAAATGGTGACCATGGATTTCGGCTGCCGCTGGCAGGGCTATTGCAGCGATATCACTCGCACCGTGGCTTTGGGCCGGCCCTCCCGGCAAATGGCCGCTATCTATCAGATCGTCCTGGAGGCCCAGTTGGCCGGGGTGGCGGCGCTGGGGCCCGGCGTCAGCGGCAAGGAGGCGGACGCGGTTGCCCGCGATTATATCCAGGCGGCGGGCTACGGCCCCCAATTCGGTCACGGGGCCGGACACGGCTTTGGCCTGCAGATTCATGAGTCGCCCACTTTGTCCCCGGCGGGTACGGAGGCCCTGCCGCCCCATTGCTTCGTCACCATGGAGCCGGGGATTTATGTGCCGGGTTTGGGGGGCGTGCGCATCGAGGATAGCCTGGAGATCACGGAAAACGGCGCCCGCAATTTGTTCGGCGACGACAAGTCTTTGTTTTGCCTCTGAGCCGGCGGCAACGGCGGTAAACCGTAAGCAGGGTAAGTAGAGGAGGAATACAGATGAACGACAGAATGACGCCTTTATCTTTCGACCGTCTCATGGAGAGGGTGTTCCGGGAATACCGGGAACAGGGGGAGATCCTGGGCGTATCCCCCGTCTATCGCGCCCCCCAAGGCGGCGGCATGCCCTTTTTGGGCAGGCGGCTGGAAACGCCCTTGGGGCCGGCGGCCGGGCCTCACAGCCAAATGGCCCCCAATCTGCTGGCGGCCTATGCCGCCGGGGCCCGCTTTTTCGAGCTGAAAACGGTGCAGGTGGTGGACGGCGCGGATCTGCCGGTGGAAAAGCCCTGCATCCTGGCGGAGGATGAGGGCTATAACGTGGAATGGTCCACCGAGCTTACCGTGGAGCAGGCCCTGGCGGAATATGTCAAAGCCTGGTATGCCATGAAATTGCTCAGCCGGGAATGGGAATTGGGCGACGCCGGCGGGTTTCTGTTCAATATGAGCGTGGGCTACGACCTGGCGGGCATCACCGGCCCCAAGATCACCGCTTTTATCGACGGCCTGCAGAATGCCGGAGATTTGCCGGTGTGGCGGGAATGTGAAGAATGGGCCTTGTCCCATTTGTCCCGGTTTGAACGGGTGGACGCCGCCTATGTGGCCGCTATCGACCGGCAGGTTTGCCGCTCCGTCACCGTTTCTACCCTGCACGGCTGTCCGCCCCAGGAGATCGAGGCCATTGCCGCCTATCTGCTGCGGGAAAAGAAGCTGCATACCTATGTCAAGCTGAACCCCACCCTGTTGGGCTATGATTTTGTCCGGGATACCCTGGACCGGCTGGGCTTTGACAATATCGTCCTGGCGGAGGCTGCCTTTGCCCAGGATCTGCGCTTTGACGACGCCGTGCCCATGCTGCGCCGCCTGTTGGCGGCCGCCGGTGAACAGGGCTTGACCTTCGGCGCGAAGCTCTCCAATACCCTGCCTACGGAAAACCGCACCCGGGTATTGCCCGGCCGGGACGCCTATATGTCCGGCCGCGCCCTCTTTCCCTTGACCGCCGCTTTGGCGGCCCGCCTGTCCCAGGCCCTGGCAGGGGCTTTGCCCATCTCCTATTGCGGCGGCGGGGAATTGTATAATCTCGTCCCCCTGTTGCAGGCCGGTTTGGCCCCGGTCACTCTGGCCACACCTTTGCTGAAGCCCGGCGGCTATTCGCGTCTGTATCAAATGGCCCTGGCCTGCGAGGCGGCGGGGCATATCCCGCCGTCGGTGGACGTCCGGGCAGCCCAGGCCCTGGCCGAGGAAGCCCCAAAGCAGGAGTATTACCGCAAACAGCCGGGAGAACGGCGGCCCCGGAAGCTGGCCGGCCCGCCGCCGCTGGCCGGTTGCTTTGCCGCGCCCTGCCAGAACAATTGTCCGCTGGAACAGGATATTCCCGGTTATCTCCAGGCTATGGCGGCGGGAGATGCGGCCAAAGCCTTGGCGATCATATGCCGCCGCAACCCGCTGCCCTTCATCACCGGCAGCATTTGTCCCCACACCTGCGAAAGCGGCTGCAATCGCCGGTATCTGGATCGCGCTTTGGCCATTCGCCGCTTGAAACTGCAGGCGGCGGAAGCCGGTTATGACGAGTTTGTGCGGAACCTGCCGCCGGTACGGGCAAACGGCCGCAAAGCGGCGGTGATCGGCGGCGGCCCGGCGGGCATGGCGGCGGCCTATTTTCTGGCCGAAGCCGGTTTCGAGACCCATCTTTTTGAAAAAGAGGCCCAGCTGGGCGGGTTGATCCGCCAGGTGATCCCCGGCTTTCGCATCGACGGCCGGGCCATAGACCGGGACGCCGCCTTATTGGCCGCCCGGGGAGTGAGCGTCCACACCGGCAGTCTGGCGCAGGATATCGCCTCCCTGCTGGAGCAGGGCTTCGCCCCGGTGATGGTGGCCGTAGGCGCGCCGCTGGCCAAGCCCCTGGCCTTGCAGCGGGGCCAGGCCATGCCGGCCCTGGATATGCTGCGGCAATATAAGCAAGCTCCGGAAAGCCTGCGCCTGGGCCGCCGGGTGGCGGTGGTAGGCGGCGGCAATACGGCCATCGACGCGGCCCGGGCGGCTCTGCGTCTCCCCGGCGTGGAGCAGGTGACTATCCTTTATCGCCGGGACGCCGCTTCCATGCCGGCCCATGGGGAAGAGATAGCCGCCGCCCTGCAGGAAGGGGTGGTCATACAAGAGCAGGTACTGCCCGTGGGCCTGGAAAACGGCATGGCCCATTGTGAAAAAATGGTTTTACAGCCGCAAAAAGGCGGCAGGCCCCGGCCCCAGCCCAGCGGCGAATATGTGGATTTCCCGGCGGATACGCTCATCGCCGCCCTGGGCCAGGAAACGGATAGCCGCCTCTACGCCGCCCTGGGCGTGCCCCTGGGCGCAGACGGCCTGCCGGCGGCGGATGAAAACGGCCGGGTGGCGGAAGACGTTTATGTGATCGGCGATGGGGCCCAGGGCCCCGGCACCGCCACGGAGGCGGTGGCTTCCGCCCTGCGGGGCGTGACGGCCGCCTGCGGCGGGGCCTTCGCCGCCGGGACTGGCCGGACCCCCGTCGGTGCGGCCAGAGGCCTGCGGCGGGAAAGACAGGCGGACGTCCGGGAAGAAAGCGCCCGCTGCTGGGGCTGCGCCGGTTTTTGCGGCCTCTGCGCCGAGGTCTGTCCCAACCGGGCCAATGTGGCGGTGGATACCTCTATCGGCAGGCAAATCGTCCATCTGGACGCTCTGTGCAACGCCTGCGGCAATTGCGCCGCCTTTTGCCCTTATGAGGAAGCGCCCTACCTGCATAAATTTACCGTTTACGCCAATGCGGAAGAATTTGCCGCCGGTGAAAATCCGGGCATGTGCTATGACGAAGACGGCGGTCTGCTGCTGCGGGCGGCGGCGCAAGACCGGCCGGCGGCGGATGCCATTGCCAGCGCCATCCGGGAAAAGTACCCCGATTTATTGTAAAAACAATCTTATACATGTATTCTGCTCCCCGCCGCTTTTGGCGGCGGACGGATATAGGCCCCGGCGATCCGGCTCCTGCTGCGGTTTGCCGGGGCTTTTGTAGCTCCGCCCCTGGTGGGGGCCGTCGGCTACGGCCGGGGGAACCGCCGGAAAAAACAGGAAAATTTTTTCCACGGAGTTGTTGACGGGCTAAAATATATGTGTTATGATAAAGAATGCTGTTAATGTGGGATAGTGCCGTAATGTACCTGTCACAGCGCAAAGCCCCGTTTTCTGTAAGCGGCATTTTCCGCCTGCCGGCGGCCATGCCGGGGCGGATCGATACAAGCAATGTTATGGGCGCGTCATTTTGATGAGGAGTGAGGAATTTAATGAAGTATCCCGTCAGCCTGGAACAAAGGGAAAGAAGAAGCTATGCCCGTATTGCGGAAGTTCTGGAAATGCCCAATTTGATCGAAGTGCAAAAAAGATCCTATCAGCAGTTTTTGGATGTAGGATTGAAGGAAATCTTTCAAGATGTTTCGCCGATCGCCGATTTTACCGGCAATCTGGTTCTGGAGTTTACCGATTATTCTTTTGGAGAACCCAAATACGACGTGGAAGAATGTCGGGAACGGGACGCTACCTATGCCGCGCCTTTGCGGGTAAAGGTCCGTTTGATCAATAAAGAGTCCGGGGAAGTGAAGGAGCAGGAAGTTTTTATGGGCGACTTCCCTTTGATGACGGAAAAAGGCACCTTTATCATCAACGGCGCCAAGCGTGTTATCGTCAGCCAGCTGGTCCGTTCCCCCGGCGTATATTTTCATATCAACGCCGACGCCAACGGAGACAAGCTGTACGGGTCTACCCTGATCCCCAACCGGGGCGCTTGGCTGGAATTGGAAACCGACGCTTTGGGCAATGTCTATGTCCGGGTGGACCGGATGCGCAAGATCCCGGCTACGGTTTTGATCCGCGCCCTGGGCTATGCCACCAATGAAGAGATTTTGGATCTGTTCGACAACCATCCGGCCATCCGTCTGACTTTGGCCAAGGATCCCTGCGGCGAAAGCGAAGAAGAAGCCCTGGTGGAGATCTACAAACGGCTGCGTCCCGGCGAACCGCCTACGGTGGATTCCGCCCGGATGCTGCTGTACGGCTTTTTCTTCGACCCGAAGCGCTATGATCTGGGCAATGTGGCCCGCTATAAATTGAACAAAAAATTAAAACACAATATCCTCAAACGCATCAACGACGCCGGCGAAGTGTGGAGCGACGAGCACCAGGCTTATGTGCCCACGGATGACCCGCCGGCCTATAACGACTATATCCGCTATTTGACCAAGCCGGACATCATCGAAACCGTCCGCTATTTCCTGCGGCTGATCGACGGCATGGAAGAAGCGGACGACATCGACCATCTGGGCAACCGCCGCCTGCGCAGCGTCGGCGAATTGCTGCAGAATCAGTTCCGCATCGGCCTTTCCCGTATGGAACGGGTGGTGCGGGAACGGATGACCATTCAGGACGTGGAATCCATCACCCCCCAGGTGCTGGTGAACATCCGTCCGGTGGTGGCCGCCATCAAAGAGTTCTTTGGTTCCTCCCAGCTTTCCCAGTTTATGGATCAAACCAATCCTTTGGCCGAATTGACCCACAAACGGCGTCTTTCCGCCCTGGGCCCCGGCGGTTTGTCCAGGGAGCGCGCCGGTTTTGAAGTCCGGGACGTGCATCACAGCCACTACGGCAGGATGTGCCCCATCGAAACGCCGGAAGGCCCCAACATCGGCCTGATCGGCTCCCTTTCCACCTATGCCCGGATCAATGAATTCGGCTTCATCGAAACCCCCTACCGGCGGGTGGAAAACTGCCATGTTCTGGACCAGATCGACTATCTGTCTGCCGACGAAGAAGACAAATACGTGGTGGCCCAGGCCAACGAGCCTTTGGATGAAAACAATTGCTTCATCAATCAGCGTTTGAACATCCGCTACGGCGATTTGATCGCGGTGCGCCCCGCCTCCCAGGCCCAATATATGGACGTCAGCCCCAAACAGCTGGTGTCCGTGGCCACCGCCCTCATCCCCTTCCTGGAACACGACGACGCCAACCGGGCCCTGATGGGCGCCAACATGCAGCGCCAGGCCGTGCCTTTGCTGGTGGCGGACGCCCCCTATGTGGGCACCGGCATGGAATACAAGGCGGCCATCGACTCCTTCGTAGGGGAGATCGCCCGCCACGACGGGGTGGTGCAGCGGGTCACCGGCGATGAGATCATCATCGCCGCCGACGACGGCACCCTGGAAAGGCATAAATTGCTGAAATTCCAACGTTCCAACCAGGGCACCTGCGTCAATCAGAAGCCCATCGTCCTCAAAGGGCAGCGGGTGACCAAAGGACAGCCCATCGCCGACGGCCCCTCTACCGATCTGGGCGAACTGGCCCTGGGCCGCAATGTGCTGATCGCCTTTATGACCTGGGAAGGCTACAATTATGAGGACGCCATCCTGCTTTCGGAAAAACTGGTCAAAGAAGATTATTTCACCTCTATTCATATAGAAGAATACGAATGCGACGCCCGGGATACCAAACTGGGCCCGGAAGAAATCACCCGGGATATCCCCAATGTGGGCGAAGATATCTTAAAGGATTTGGACGAAAACGGCATCATCCGCATCGGCGCGGAAGTGCAGCCCGGCGACATCCTGGTGGGCAAAGTCACCCCCAAGGGCGAAACCGAGCTGACGGCGGAAGAACGCCTGCTGCGGGCGATTTTCGGCGAAAAAGCCCGGGAAGTGCGGGACACTTCTTTGCGGGTGCCCCATGGGGAAAACGGCAAAGTGGTGGACGTGAAGATATTCTACCGGGATCGGGGCGACGAGCTCTCCCCCGGCGTCAATCAGCTGGTGCGCATCTATGTGGCCCAGAAAAGAAAGATTTCCGTAGGCGACAAAATGGCCGGCCGCCACGGCAACAAAGGCGTGGTCTCCCGGATATTGCCCCAGGAAGATATGCCTTTCCTGCCGGACGGTACGCCTATCGAGATCGTGCTGAACCCCCTGGGCGTGCCTTCCCGTATGAATATCGGGCAGGTATTGGAATGCCACCTGGGCTGGGCCGCCAAAACCCTGGGCATTTATGTGGCCACCCCGGTATTTGACGGGGCCAGCGAAACCGATATCATCGATACCCTGGTGGAAGCCGGCTTGCCGGCGGACGGCAAAACCGTGCTTTATGACGGACGTACCGGCGAGCCCTTCGACAATAAAATCACCGCCGGCTATGTGTATATGCTGAAATTGGCCCACCTGGTGGACGACAAGATCCACGCCCGTTCCACCGGCCCCTACTCCTTGGTGACCCAGCAGCCCTTGGGCGGCAAGGCCCAGTTCGGCGGCCAGCGCTTCGGCGAAATGGAGGTTTGGGCGCTGGAGGCCTACGGCGCGGCCTATACCCTGCAGGAGATCCTGACGGTGAAATCCGACGATATCGTAGGCCGGGTGAAAACCTACGAAGCCATCGTCAAAGGGGAGAACGTGCCCGAACCCGGCGTGCCCGAATCGTTCAAGGTTTTGATCAAAGAATTGCAAAGCCTGTGCATGGACGTTTCCGTGCTGAACGACAAGGACGAACCCATCGAGATCCGGGAAGACGACGACGATATCGTGGAAACGGCCAAAGAATTGGGGCTGGATGTGGGCGAGCTGAAGCCCGTCCTGCCGGAAGCCCCGGAGAACGAGGCCGCGTACGCGGAAAATTTACTGGATGAAGAATTGGCGGAAGACGACGAAAACGACGAAAACGACGAAAACGACGAAGACGACGATATCGATCTGAACCGTTTGCAAATGCCCCAGCCATTGGACGATGAGTTGACATTGGATTTGGACGAGGATTTTTGATCGATCGCTGACAACGGGTAGTGAAACGCGAAAGGGGCGCTGGTATTGTTAGACGTTAGCAATTTCGATAGGATGCGAATTGGTTTGGCCTCTTCGGAAAAGATTTTGGAATGGTCTTACGGCGAGGTAAAAAAACCGGAAACCATCAATTACCGCACGCTGAAGCCGGAACGGGACGGTCTGTTCTGCGAAAGGATCTTCGGCCCCACCAAGGATTGGGAATGCCATTGCGGCAAATACAAACGGGTGCGCTATAAGGGCATCATCTGCGACCGCTGCGGCGTGGAAGTCACCCGGGCCAAAGTGCGCCGGGAACGCCTGGGCCATATCCAACTGGCCACGCCGGTTTCCCATATCTGGTATTTCAAAGGCATACCCTCCCGTATGGGCCTGCTGCTGGACGTATCCCCCCGCAATCTGGAAAAAGTACTGTATTTCGTTTCTTATATCGTTTTGGACCCGGGGACTACGCCTTTGGCGGCCCATCAATTGCTGAGCGAAAGCGAGTATCGGGAAGCCCGGGAAAAATACGGCGATGATTTTGAGGCCGGCATGGGTGCGGAAGCGGTCAAGAAAATGTTGGCTTCCCTGGATCTGCAGGCTTTGGCCGAGCAGCTGCGGGAAGACCTGCACAGCGCCAGCGGCCAGCGGAAGATCCGCGCCATTCGCCGCCTGGAAGTGGTGGAAGCTTTTCTGCTGTCCGGCAATAAGCCGGAATGGATGATTTTGGACGTGGTGCCGGTGATCCCGCCGGAATTGCGGCCCATGGTGCAGTTGGACGGCGGCCGTTTCGCCACCTCCGATCTGAACGATCTGTACCGCCGGGTGATCAACCGCAACAACCGGCTGAAACGTTTGCTGGATTTGGGCGCGCCGGATATCATCGTGCGCAATGAAAAAAGAATGCTGCAGGAAGCGGTGGACGCTTTGATCGACAACGGCCGCCGGGGCCGCCCGGTCACCGGGCCCGGCAACCGGCCGCTGAAATCCCTGTCCGATATGCTCAAGGGCAAGCAGGGCCGTTTCCGCCAAAACCTGTTGGGCAAAAGGGTGGACTATTCCGGCCGTTCCGTTATCGTGGTAGGGCCGGAGCTGAAAATGCATCAATGCGGCCTGCCCAAGGAAATGGCCTTGGAGCTGTTCAAGCCCTTTGTGATGAAACGCCTGGTGCGGGAAGGCTACGCCCACAATATCAAAAACGCCAAAAGAATGGTGGAACGGGTACGCACCGAGGTATGGGACGTTTTGGAAGAAGTGATCAAGGAGCATCCCGTGCTGCTGAACCGGGCCCCCACCCTGCACCGTTTGGGCATCCAGGCCTTCGAGCCGGTGCTGGTGGAAGGCCGGGCGCTGCAGATCCATCCTTTGGTATGCACCGCCTACAACGCCGACTTCGACGGCGACCAAATGGCCGTCCACGTGCCTTTGTCTGTGGAGGCCCAGGCGGAAGCCCGCATTTTGATGCTGTCTTCCAATAATATTTTGAATCCCAAGGACGGCCGCCCGGTATGTACTCCCACCCAGGACATGGTTTTGGGCTCCTATTATCTGACCATGGTCAAAGAAGGGGACGTGGGCGAAGGCAAAGCCTTTGTGGATTATAATGAAGCCTATCGTGCCTATCTCAACGGAGATATCGGCCTGCACGCCCTGATCTTCGTGCGCAAGCCGCCGGAATGGGATACCTATTGGGCCAGCAAAAACCAGGAAGTGCCCTTCGAACGCCATGAGGACGGCCGCTTCAAACGGTTCCAAACCACCGTGGGCCGCTTGATCTTCAATTACGAGATCCCCATGACCAAGGTGATGGGCTATTACAACTGCGGCGTAGACAAAAAGATCCTGGGCATCATCGTGGATCGCTGCTACCGGCGTATGGGGATATCCAACGCCGCCACCTTGCTGGACGGCATCAAAGCCCTGGGCTATAAATATTCCACCAAGGCCGGTATCACCGTAGGCATCGAAGACATCAAAGTGCCGGAAGCGAAAAAGACCATCATGGCGGAAGCGGAAAACAAGGTTTTGGAAATCGACAAACTGTTCCAAAGCGGTATGGTCAATGAAAACGAACGCTATAACGAAACCATCGCCGTATGGCAAAAAGCCACCGACGCGGTGACCCAGGAACTGATGCGCAGTTTGGATCAGTTCAACCCCATTTATATGATGGCCAATTCCGGCGCCCGCGGTAACGTGCAGCAGATCCGTCAGCTGGCCGGCGCCCGCGGCCTGATGGCCGATCCTTCCGGCCGCATCATCGACTTGCCCATCAAAGCCAATTTCCGCGAAGGCTTGACGGTTTTGGAATTCTTCATTTCCACCCACGGCGCCCGCAAGGGCTTGGCCGATACCGCTTTGCGTACCGCCGACTCCGGTTATCTGACCCGCCGTCTGGTGGACGTGGCCCAGGAAGTGATCGTCCGGGAGGACGATTGCGGCGATACCCAGGGCATTTGGGTAGAAGCCATCCCCAATATCGAACCGTTGTCCGAACGCATCGAGGGCCGGGTCATCAATGCCCCGGTGATCGATGCGGAAACCGGAGAGGTTTTGGCCGAGGCCGGTCAGTTCTGCACCGCGGACATGGCCGAAGCCATCGAAAAATATCTGGCCACCCGGCCGGAAAATGAAAGAAAAGTCAATATCCGTTCGGTACTCACCTGCCGTTCCCAATACGGGGTTTGCCGCAAATGCTACGGCCGCAATCTGGCCACCGGCGACATGGTGGATATCGGCGAGGCAGTGGGCATCATCGCCGCCCAATCCATCGGCGAGCCCGGCACCCAGTTGACCATGCGTACCTTCCACACCGGCGGCGTGGCCGGCGACGACATCACCCAGGGTCTGCCCCGGGTGGAAGAATTGTTCGAGGCCCGCAAACCCAAAGGCCAGGGCCTGATCGCCGAATTTGACGGCCGCATCCAGTTGGGGGACAATAAGGGCAAACGGGAAGTGAAGATCCTGGGCGTCGGCAGCGACGAAGGCCAGGTCTTGGCGGAGTACCAATGCTCCTACGGTTCTACTTTGAAAGTGGCCGACGGCCAATTGGTGGAAGCCGGCGACGAGATCACCGAAGGTTCCGTCAATCCCCATGATATGCTGGCGGTAAAGGGCATCCGCGGCGTGCAGATGTATCTGCTCCGGGAAGTGCAGCGGGTATACCGGCTGCAGGGCGTGGATATCAACGATAAGCATATCGAGGTCATGGTGCGGCAAATGCTGAAAAAGGTGAAGGTGGAGGAAAACGGCGACACCCATTTCCTGCCCGGCGCTATGGTGGACAGCTACGAATTTGAAAAAGTCAATGAAGAGATCCTTGCCCAGGGCAAGGAGCCTGCCACCGCCAAACCCATGCTGCTGGGTATCACCAAGGCCTCTTTGGTCACCGATTCTTTCCTTTCCGCCGCTTCCTTCCAGGAAACCACCCGCGTGCTTACGGACGCGGCGATCAAAGGCAAGGTCGACGCCTTGCTGGGCCTGAAGGAAAACGTCATCATCGGCAAGCTGATCCCCGCCGGTACCGGCCTGGCCAAATACAATGCCATGGCCAACGAAAACCGGGAGGGTCCGGCCGAAGCCGCTTCCGGCGGTTTGTCGCCGGAGGAAGCCGCCGAGGATTTGGCGGAAATCACCCTGGATATGGATTTCCTGGACGATATGGGGCAGGACGCGGCATCCGCCCTTGTATAATAGAAGAAAACGGCGGCGCCGCAGGGCGCGCCGCTTGCAGCGGGGCTTGCATCCAGGCCCCGCTGTTTCCTTCTTTTGCCCGGCGCTTTGCCGCCGCCCGGGCCGGGACGGGGAATGTGAATAAAATTTCCCGTTGTGGATAAAATTTCTTGACATAGAAATTTTTTGATGATACAATGGTTAAGCTTGCTCATTTATGAAGAAAGGAGGAAGAGGACTTGTCAACCATCAATCAGCTGGTGAGAAACCAAAGAGAAGTAGTCAGCAAAAAATCCAACGCTCCGGCACTGAAAGAATGCCCGCAGAAGAGAGGCGTTTGCACCAGAGTGTACACCACCACGCCGAAAAAGCCCAATTCCGCTTTGCGTAAAGTGGCCCGTGTGCGTCTTACCCATGGCATGGAAGTGACCGCATACATTCCCGGCGTCGGCCATAATTTGCAGGAACACTCGGTTACGCTGGTACGCGGCGGCCGTGTTAAAGATTTGCCCGGCGTGCGTTATCACATCATCCGGGGCGCTTTAGATACAGCCGGCGTTGCTGGCCGCAACCAAGCCAGAAGCAAATACGGCGCCAAAAAACCCAAAACCACAGCTAAGAAGTAAAAGGAGGCGGAATTCATGCCCAGGAGAGGCAATGTCGCCAGAATAGCCGTTCTGCCGGACCCTGTTTATAACAGCGTCGTTCTGACCAAATTCATCAATCAGATTATGCTGGACGGAAAAAAAGGCACCGCGGAAAGTATCGTTTATGGTGCTTTCGATATCATTAAAGAAAAAACCGGCAACGAACCGATGGAAGTTTTCAATGCGGCCATGCAAAACGTCATGCCCGTGCTGGAAGTAAAGGCCCGTCGCGTGGGCGGCGCCAACTATCAGGTCCCGGTGGAAGTCAGAGCGGACCGGCGTCAGGCCCTGGCCATTCGTTGGCTGGTGGACTATGCCCGCAAACGCAGCGGCCACAGCATGCAGGAAAAATTGGCCGGCGAATTGATGGATGCTGCCAACAATGTAGGCGCTGCCGTGAAAAAACGGGAAGATACCCATAAAATGGCGGAAGCCAACCGCGCTTTTGCCCATTATCGTTGGTAGTAATCTGGAGGTTAGTGGATGACCAGGGATTTCCCGCTGGAAAAAATCAGGAACATCGGTATTATGGCCCATATCGACGCGGGCAAAACCACCACCACCGAGCGGATTTTGTTCTTCACGGGCAAAGTGCATCGGGTGGGGGAAGTGCACGACGGCAATGCGACCATGGATTTTATGGTGCAGGAGCAGGAACGGGGCATCACCATCACTTCTGCCGCCACCACCTGTTTTTGGCAAGACCATAAAATTAATATTATCGACACACCCGGCCACGTTGATTTTACGGTAGAGGTAGAACGCTCCCTGCGCGTTTTGGACGGCGCGGTGGCGGTGTTCTGCTCCGTCGGCGGCGTAGAACCGCAAAGCGAAACCGTGTGGCGGCAGGCGGATCACTATCAGGTGCCGCGCATCGCCTATATCAACAAAATGGATCGCATGGGCGCTGATTTTTTCCGGGGGATACGCATGATCGAGGAGCGTTTGGGCGCGCATCCCGTGGCCGTGCAGTTGCCGGTCGGCGCGGAAGAGGACTTTTGCGGCGTTATCGATTTGCTGCGCATGGAAGCCAACATTTATGAGGATGCGGAAGGCAAACAGATCAAGATCTGCGACATACCCGAAGCATACCGGCCGCAGGCCGAAGAATACCGGCAAATCCTCATCGAAACCCTGGCGGACTATGACGACGCCATCGCGGAGAAATACTTGGCGGAAGAGGAGCTTTCCCTGAAAGATCTGCTGACGGGGATACGCAAAGCCACCCTGGCCTGCCAAATCAATCCGGTCTTGTGCGGTTCGTCCTTCAAGAATAAGGGCGTGCAGCAATTATTGGACGCCATCGTCCACTATTTGCCCTCGCCTTTGGATATCCCGCCCATCGCCGGCACGGATAAAAACGGCGAGGAAACGGTGCGCCGGGCAGACGACAAGGAACCTTTTTCCGCCCTGGCCTTTAAGATCATGACCGACCCCTATGTGGGCAGATTGACCTTCTTCCGGGTCTATTCCGGGGTTTTGCCCAACGGCTCCTATGTGTATAACAGCACCAAGGACAAACGGGAACGGGTAGGACGCATGCTGCGCATGCATGCCAATCACCGGGAGGAAGTCAGCGAGGCCCGGGCCGGCGATATCCTGGCAGGGGTGGGCTTTCGCAATACCACCACCGGGGACACGCTGTGCCTGGAGGAAAGTCCGGTGATTTTGGAATCCATGGAATTTCCGGAGCCGGTCATCGATGTGGCCATCGAGCCGAAAACCGTTGCCGATCAGGAAAAAATGGCCCTGGCTTTGGCCAAGCTGGCCGAGGAAGACCCCACCTTCAAGGTGCGCACCAATGCGGAAACCGGACAAATGCTCATCGCCGGTATGGGCGAGCTGCATTTGGAGATCATCGTCGACCGCCTGCTGCGGGAATTCCGCGTCGACGCCAATGTGGGCAAACCGCAGGTGGCCTACAAAGAGACCATTCGCAAAAAGGTGCGGGCCACCGGCCGTTTCGTGCGGCAAAGCGGCGGCCATGGCCAATACGGGCATTGCGTGGTGGATTTCGAGCCGCTGCCTTCCGGCGAAGGCTATGTGTTTGAGGACAAAACCGTGGGCGGCGTTATCCCCAAAGAGTTTGTGCAGCCGATTTCCGCCGGCATCCAGGAGGCGATGGAAAACGGCGTGGCGGCAGGATACCCCTGCGTGGATATCAAAGCCGTCCTGGTGGACGGTTCCTATCACGAAGTGGACAGCTCGGAAGTGGCCTTCAAGATCGCCGGTTCCATGGCTTTCCGGGAAGGCTGCGCCAAGGCCGATCCGGTGGTGCTGGAACCCATCTTCAAGCTGGAAGTGATCACGCCGGAAGAATATTTGGGCGACGTGATCGGCGATTTGAACGCCCGGCGGGGCCGTTTGGAAGGCGTGGAAATGCGGGGCAACGCGCAGGTGATACGGGGCTATGCGCCGCTGAAGCAAATGTTCGGCTACGCCACGGATCTGCGCTCCAAAACCCAGGGGCGCGGCGTGTATACCATGCAATTTGACCATTATGAGGAAGTCCCGGAAAACCTGATGCGGGAAATGCTCAAAGCCCGGGGGTACAATGGATAGAAATAACGGGGCTGCCCTGTAAAATAGATGAAGATACAGTTTGACAATATCAAATGGAGGTAGTTACAAATGGCGAAGCAAAAATTTGAAAGAACAAAACCGCATGTCAATGTGGGTACCATTGGTCACGTGGATCACGGCAAAACGACTTTGACCGCAGCGATCACCCTTTGTCTGTCCAAAGCGGGCGGCGCCGAAGTGATGGCG
>JAILCQ010000005.1 GCA_024679955.1 Bacillota bacterium
CGAACATGCAGAAGCCCACCAGCTTCTCATCTGCATAGATGGCAAAGGGCCGGGCCATGCCGGGCTGTTCCGCGTTCGCCTCGTCCGCCTGCCGCAGAGAGGTTTTATTGCTGGCCACGAAGGGCTGATCCTCCCGCACGGAAAGAGCCAGAACGGCTTCTCTGTTATTATCATTGATCGGTTCCAGTTTCATTATCATAATTAGGTTTTCTCCTTGAACATGAATATTTGATATGGGATCGTTCCTGTATGGCGTCGACTGCTGAAAATTGGCACAAAAATACCGCAGCGAAGCAGCTCCCGTCGTGGCTGCGTCCTGCGGTTCCCACTATCCGAAAGTTACTCAAAAACGGCGCACTAATCCAGAGGGGTATACCCCTCCATCATGCTCTGCGCCTCAATTCAGTTAGCCAAAGCTAGAGTTGTTAATCATTGGTTTACGCTCCTTTCATGGATTCGCAAAACAATTATACAGGATATCTCCTTGAAAATCAATACTTAATTTCAATCATACCACCTCGTAATACTATTTCTTCATTAAACGGTTAACAACCGTTTAATGAACCGCGGCGACGCCGCGGTTTGCAAATCCAGATGGATTTGCAAAAATAGATATTGTACGTCGTATTTCCCTGGGCTTTGCCTAGGGCGGCATCCACAAAAGTGGATGCCGGATTAAAATGTTTTTAACATTTTAATCAATTATTAGTATAAGCCGCAACGAAAGAAATGCTGTATCCTATTGTCGCCTCAATTCTAACTCCCGGTTTATTCTTTCTGCCAGATTCTTTTGCCGGCGATAGGAAAAAACTGAAATGACAAATTCCGTCAAGAGCATGGAAACAACCGCCAGAAGCGCAGGAAGCAGGCCTTTATCTGTCGGGATCCAGCCGACGAGAAAAGCGATTGTCAACATGATCGCGCAGCCAGTCACCATGTGAATCGCAATCTGCACGGAATGGTTTAGCTTTTCGTTGGTGTAAATGATACAAGGAAGGCCGAATCCGAGGCCGATCCCCAAGCTGCCGAGAGCCATTTTGGTGACGGAATAACCGGAAGCGGAATAGACGCCTCCCACGTTAAGATCAGCAATCTAAATGACCGCCCGCGGAGGCGTGTGCTCCGGCGAGACTTCAATCTTGACCTGCATAAGAGATCCCCTTTCTTGTTGCGTGCACATCAACTTAGTTGAGAACAGTATAATCGGGTAAATATCGTTTGTCATCTGTTTGGCGCTAAGAGGTAAATAATTGCAGGTGAAATGCAAGGAACCCCTGCCAAAGCAAAACATGACGGATGCGCCATATTATGGTATAAAATAGGGCGGCGGAGATTTCTCCCTACCGCCCGGTACATTGATGTAATCCTCCAAATTTGATTGATTCCTGCAATTCAATCATTCTGGCTGATTACAAAAAGCCGAAGGGAGGCAACTTCCTTACGAAGCGCCTCCCTTGGCGCGCCTTTCCTGTTCCTATGGGGCTGGAACGCAAAACCGCCTCTGCCGGGTTTTCCGGCAAAGGCGGTGCTTGTTCCGGTATATCCTGCTTTATATAGGATCGGCCATCGTTGGCGAAAGCCCCGATCCAGTTCATTTATTACCGCAGTGCGTCTTTCATGTTTTTCACAAATTCACCGATATATGCCGGCGCGTTTTTGCCATGCTTTTCCAAAAGCTTGATGATGGCGGAACCGACGATGGCGCCGTCGGCGATATCCGCCATTTTCCGGGCCTGCTCCGGGGTGGAAATGCCGAAGCCGATGGCACAGGGGATATCCGTGTTTTGGCGAACCGCCCGGACGATGGCGGCCAGGTCGGTGGTGATCTCATTCCGCATGCCGGTGACGCCCAGACTGGAAACGATATAGAGAAAGCCTTCGGCCTCCCTGGCAATCATGGCGATACGATGTTCGGATGTGGGGGCGATCAGGGAAATCAAGTCCACGCCGTATTGATGGCATAGGGGCAGGAATTCTCCTTTTTCCTCATAGGGCAGATCGGGAAGGATCAAGCCGTCCACGCCGGTTTCCCGGCAGGCGGAGAGAAAGGCCTCCGCGCCGTAGGAAAACACCACGTTTGCGTAGGTCATGAATACCAGAGGGATATCGATCTCTTTTCGTATTTCCCGAACGAAAGCAAAGATGTGCTTCGTTTTGACGCCGTTGGTTAGCGCCCGGAGATTTGCCCCCTGGATCACCGGCCCTTCGGCGGTGGGGTCCGAAAAAGGAATGCCCAGCTCGATCAGGTCCGCGCCGTTGGCCGCCGCGGCCCGCACCGCCGCCGCCGTGGTAGCCAGATCCGGATCGCCGCAGGTGATGAAAGGAATAAAGGCCTTGCCGTTTGCAAAGGCTTTGCCGGTATTACTCATGGATATCCTCCCCTCTGTAGCGGGCGATGGCGGCGCAATCCTTGTCGCCCCGCCCGGATAGGGTAATGACGATGATTTGCTCCGGCGGCATAGCGGGGGCGATTTTCATGGCATGGGCCAGGGCATGGGCCGATTCTATCGCCGGGATGATGCCTTCCGTGCGCGCCAGGTATTCAAAGGCCTGCACCGCTTCTTCATCCGTGACCGGCACGTATTCCGCCCGGCCAATATCATGCAAATAGGCGTGCTCCGGCCCGATGCCGGGATAATCCAGACCGGCGGAAATCGAATACACCGGCGCGATCTGTCCGTCCGCGTCCTGGCAGAAATAGGATTTCATGCCGTGGAAGATGCCCAGCCTGCCGGTGGCGATGGTGGCGGCCGTCTCCCAGGTGTCCACGCCCCGGCCCGCCGCCTCGCAGCCGATCAGCCGGGTTTGTTTATCCTGCAGAAAATGGTAAAAACTGCCGATGGCGTTGGAGCCCCCGCCTACGCAGGCCAGGATCACATCCGGCAGCCGGCCTTCTTCGGCCAGAATCTGCTCTTTGATCTCCTTGGATATCACGGATTGAAAGTCCCGGACAATGGTGGGAAAAGGGTGGGGGCCCATCACCGAGCCAAGACAGTAATGGGTATCGCTGATCCGGGAGGTCCACTCCCGCATGGCTTGGGAAACCGCGTCTTTCAGCGTGGCCGTCCCAGTTTTCACGGGGATCACCTCCGCCCCCAGCAGCCGCATCCGGTATACGTTGAGGGCCTGCCGTTTGGTGTCTTCTTCGCCCATGAACACCACGCATTCCATATCCATCAGCGCCGCCGCCGTGGCGGTGGCCACCCCATGCTGTCCCGCGCCCGTTTCCGCGATCAGCCGGATCTTGCCCATCTTTTTGGCCAAAAGCGCCTGCCCCAGCACATTGTTGATCTTATGCGCGCCGGTGTGGTTCAAATCTTCCCGTTTCAGGTAGATCTTGCCCCCGCCCAGGTCTTTTGTCATCTTTGCCGCGTAATACAGGCGGGAAGGCCTGCCGGCATACTCTTGAAAAAGCGCGGCCAGCTCCCGGTTGAACGCCGGGTCGTTTTTATAGTGCTCGTAGGCTTCTTCCAGTTCTATGACGGCGTTCATCAGGGTCTCCGGGATATACTGCCCGCCGTGAACGCCGAATCTTCCTTTGCTCATGCTTCTCCCTCTTTCCTTTATGCCCGCCGGTATGCCTCTTATGCGGCAGGGCTTTGGATTCATCTTTGATATTCCCGAACGGCCCGGACGGCCGCCAGGATCTTTTCCCGGTCCTTGACCTTGCCGGTTTCCACACCGGAGGAGATATCGATCAATTTTGGCGCAAACAGCCGCAGCGCTTGGGGGATCGTCTCCGGCTTCAAGCCGCCGGCCAGGATAAAGGGACGGCGGAAACCGGTCAACAGCGACCAGTCGAAAACGCTCCCCGTACCGTAGCCGTTGTCCAGAACGATTTCATCCGCCGCGCTGCTTGCGGCCGCCCGCAGGCCGTCTGCGGTTCTTACCTGAAAGGCTTTCCATATGGGAAGCCCGGTCCGTTTTCGCAAGGCGGCGATATAGCCGTCGTCTTCCCCGCCGTGGAGCTGGATGACGTCCAGGCCGATCCGCACCGCCGCCGCTGCCGCCGTTTCCAGGGGCTGATTCACGAAGACGCCCACCGGCCGCACCCCCGGCTTCAGCCTTTGCCGGAGCAGCCGGGCCCGTTCCGCATCTATGCTGCGATGGCTTTGGGGAAAATCGATGATGAAACCCACATAATCCGGGGCGGCCTCGTTGACATAGTCGATATCGCATTCCCGGAACAGGCCGCAGATCTTGACGCCGGTCATCGCGCCGCCTCCCGCAGGGCCTGCAGAAACGCCTTTTTATCCGCGGCCCGCATCATGGCTTCCCCCACCAGAATGGCGTCGGCCCCGGCCGTTTTCAGCCTGGCCGCATCCCCAGGCGTGCTTACGCCGCTTTCGGCCACATACAAACGATCGCCGGGTATCCGTTCCCGCAGGCGCGAGGCATTGTCCAGGTCTACGGAAAAATCCTTCAGGTTGCGGTTGTTCACGCCGATCATCCGCGCGCCGGCGCTGAGCGCCGATACAATCTCCGCCTCGTCATGGGTTTCCACCAGGGCCGCCAGGCCCAGGGCGTCGCAGACGGCCAGATGGTTTTCTATCGTTTTCGTATCCAGCAAGGCGCAGATCAAAAGCACGCAGTCCGCGCCCATACATTTGGCCTGGTACAGCTGATACTCGTCCACGACAAAATCTTTGCGCAGCATGGGTGTGTTTACGCAGGCGCGGATATCCTGAAACACCGCGTCCGATCCCAGAAACCATTTCGGTTCCGTCAGGCAGGATATCCCGTCCGCGCCGGCGGCTTCATATTCCCTGGCGATCTGCAGGTAATCGAATTGCGGATCGATGACCCCCTTGGAGGGAGAAGCCTTTTTTACTTCACAGATAAAACCCATTTCCGGGCCGGCCATCGCGTCATAAAAGGCCTTTCCCCCGGCGGGCGGCGCTTCCGCGGCCAGCGCTTTCATCTGTTCCGGGCCGATGCTTTCTTTGTCCCGCAGGACCCGTTCTTTTGCGTATCGGGCAAGCTGATCCAATATGCTCATGGTTTCAGGCCTCCGGCCGGTTGCTGGCTTCGATGAAGCGCTCCAGGGTTTCCAGGGCTTTGCCGGAATCGATCAGCCCCGCCGCCAGGGAAATGCCTTCTTTCATATTTGCGGCTTTGCCGCCGATATATAGGGCCGCGCCGGCATTCATCAGCACGGCGTTTCGCCGCGGCCCTTTTTCCCCCTGCAGCAGCGCCCGGGTGATCCCGGCGTTTTCTTCCGGCGTGCCGCCCTTCAGTTCTTCTTTGTCGCAGCGTGCCAATCCGAAATCCTCCGGCGCGATGGTAAAAGATTTGAACCAGCCGTCCCGGATCTCGCAGATTTTTGTGGGGGCGCTGACAGAGATCTCATCCAGCTTGTCCATGCCGTAGACCACCATGCCCCGTTTGACGCCCAGATTGACCAAAACCTGGGCCAGCGGCTCCACCAGATAATCGTCGTATACGCCCAAAAGCTGCATGCTGGGAGAACCGGGGTTGGTCAGCGGGCCGAGGATGTTGAACACGGTGCGAAAGCCCAGTTCTTTGCGAATGGCGCCCACGTATTTCATGGACGTATGATACTTCTGGGCAAAGAAGAAGCAAATGCCCACTTCCCGCAGAAGCCGTACGCATTTTTCCGGGTCCTGCTGTATATTGACGCCAAGGGCCTCCAGGCAGTCCGCCGTCCCGCACAGGGACGAGGCGGCCCGGTTGCCATGCTTGGCCACCTTGACGCCGCCGGCGGCGGCGATCAGCGCGGAGGTGGTGGAAATATTGAAGCTGTGGGCATTGTCGCCGCCGGTGCCGACGATCTCAAAAAGCTCCATATCCGTTTCCACTTTGGTGGCGTGGGCCCGCATGGCGGCGGCGCAACCGGCGATTTCGTCCGTGGTTTCCGCTCTGGCGCTTTTGGTGGACAGGGCGGCCAGGAAGGCCGCGTTCTGGGTGACGGTGGTTTTCCCGCTCATGATCTCATTCATGACGGTATAGGCTTCGTCATAGGTCAGGTCGCCTTTGTTGACGATTTTTACGATCGCTTCTTTAATCATGATGCAAATCTCCTTTTAAAAAACTTCTGATCATTGCTTTGCCATCCGGCGTCAAAATGGATTCCGGATGGAACTGCACGCCGTAGATGGGATAGCGCCTATGCTGCACGGCCATGATCTCGCCGCCGGCTGTGACGGCGGTGATCTGCAGCTCTTCCGGCATGGTGGCGGCGTCCGCCGCCAGGGAATGGTACCGGCCCACCGGGGCCGTTTCCGGGCATTCCCGGAACAAAGGGCAATTTCTGTCGAAACGGACCAGCGATTGTTTGCCGTGCATCAAGGCTTTGGCGTAGGTAACGGTGGCGCCGAAAGCCGCGCATATGGCCTGATGCCCGAGACAGACGCCCAGCAAAGGTATGGCCGGCCCCAGGGCTTTTACGGCCTCCATGATCATGCCGGCTTTTTCCGGCCGGCCGGGGCCGGGGGAGAGGAGGATACGATCCGGGGCCAGGGCTTGTATTTCTTCCACGGTCATTTCGTCATTGCGTATCACTTTTATGTCCGGCTCGATTTCCCCGACCATCTGGAACAGATTGTAAGAGAAACTGTCGTAATTATCGATGAGCAGGATCATTCTTCCACCTCCCCGGCAAGCTGCAGCGCGTTCAGGGAGGCTCTGGCCTTGTTCATGCATTCTTCATATTCTTTTTCCGGGTCGGAATCCGCCACGATGCCGGCCCCGCTCCTTACGAATACCTTGCCGTTTTTCTTATACACGATGCGGATGGCGATGCAGGTATCCATATTTCCCGAAAAATCGATATAGCCGATGGCGCCGCCGTATATGCCCCGTTTGTTGTTTTCCAGTTCGCCGATCAGCTGGCAGGCGCGGATTTTCGGCGCGCCGGAAAGGGTCCCCGCCGGCAGTACGGCTTCAATGGCGTCCAGGGCGTCTTTGTCCGCCCGGATCTCCCCGCGCACCGTGGAGCCGATGTGCATGACATGGGAAAACCGTTCGATGGAATGGAGTTTTTCCACGCATACGCTGCCGAATTTGCTGATTTTCCCCAGGTCGTTCCTGCCCAGATCCACCAGCATATTATGTTCGGCCAGCTCCTTTTCGTCGGCAAGCAGTTCTTTTTCCAGCATTTGATCCTCTTCTTCTGTTTTTCCCCGCGGCCGGGTCCCGGCCAGGGGGAAGGTGTGAAGGACGCCATTTTCCAGCTTGACCAGGGTTTCCGGCGAGGCCCCCGCCACCTCTACGTCTGTTCCGGAAAAGTAGAACATATAGGGCGAGGGATTGATGGTACGCAGCACCCGGTAGGTATTCAGCAGGCTGCCTGCAAAGGGAGCGGAAAGCCGGTTGGAAAGCACGATTTGAAAAATATCGCCTTCGTAGATGTGATGTTTGGCTTTGCCGATCATTTCACAGAAGCGATCCTTGCTGAACAAAGGTGTGATCTCGCCCAAAAGCCTGCCGGCCGGCTCCTGCTTTTTTTCTCCCCGGCGGAGCAGATCGATCAACTGCCGAAGCTCCCAAACCGCTTTGTTGTAATTGGTTTCCGCCTCTTCCAGCTGCATATTCACGATCAGGATGATTTTTTGGCGGACATTGTCAAAGGCGATGACTTTATCGAAAAGCATCAGATCCATATCCCGGAAATGCTCGCTGTCTTCCACATCGGTTTTGGCGCTGGGCTCGCTGAAGCCCAGATAATCAAAGGAAAAATACCCCACCAGGCCGCCGGTAAAGGGCGGCAGGCCGTCAAAACGCGGGCTTTTGTAATTGGACAGTATCCTGCGCAAATCTTCGGACGGATCTTCGGTTGCGAATTGGCGTTTGTCCCCGCCGGCAATGCAGTAAACGGTACCGTCGATGCAGGTGATTTCCATTTTGGGATCAAAGCCGAGAAAGGTATATCTGCCCCAGGTCTCGTTTTCCTGCGCGGATTCCAGCATGTAGCAGTGTTTCGATACATTTTTCAGGATACGCACCGTCTCGATGGGCGTGATGAAGTCCGACAGGATCTCGCAGCTTACCGGAAGTACGTCATACTTGCCGGTGGCGGCAATTTTTTGAACTTCACTGAATGCAGGTGAAATATTCATGGTTTTTTCCTCCCATACTATGCAAATCCAGTATGCAAATCCAGCCGCACTGCCCTGGAAAAAACAAAACGTCCTTGACAGAAAAAGTTTCTGTCAAGGACGAATAATACATTATCCGCGGTGCCACCTAAATTGCCCGAAGGCCGCTTTATCGTATGCCATCACATACGCTCTGCATGATAACGGACAGAGTGCCGTCGGCCATTACGCCGCCCTCATGAGTCCATTCGCCTTTGCCCGTTTTGCCGCCATCCCACCGTCGGCGGCTCTCTGGGAAAACGGTTCCCAAAGGGTACTATTCTCAATCACCGGTTTGCATAATTTAATTGAGCCATATCATATCACCGGCTTTTGGATTTGTCAAGGGTAAAAAAAAATAAATTTCAGCCGTTTTCGGGCGTGGCGATCATGCGCCCTGGGGCGAAGTAGGCGTTTGCAGATATTGATCGTGGGTCAGGATGCGTATTTCTCCCGTCGCCGGGATATGCAGTTCCCGGGCCAGGATGGCGGCGGTCTTGGCCGCGCAAAGGCCGGTGTAGTAAATGCACTGGGCCTTATGCTGCCCCTGGCGCATGTCGAATTCCCGGGTCAGAATGCGGCAGCACACCGCGTTTTTGCCGTTGTTGGCTTTGAACCAGTCGTGCAGCTCTTTGCTGAGGGCCATGCATTGGATCACCGCCGGGTCTTGGGGGCCATTGTGTTGGCTGCGGCCGAAGAAGAGGCCGATGGCCAAAACCCCGCCGTTCAGCGCGCCGCAGATGCAGCCCGATTGGCCCACGCCGATGGCCATGCCGGAGGCCAGGCGTACCGTTTCCAGAGGGACGTCCAGCCGGAAATGGCGGATGATGGTCTCCATAACGGCTTCACAGCAGAAAAAGCCCTGGCGATAAGAGTCCTCCGCGTCATTTTGCACCTGATGCAGATCGATACAATCCGCCTGGATTTTCATGTTTTCCTCCTTACCCATCCGGAAAGGGATGGGGAATGTTTTGTCGTTGTTTTCTACTGGGTATAGTATAGCACATTTGCCGCCTTCGCCGTTCCATTTGGGATAAAAAAAGGGCGGTCTTGCCAAAATAGAACGCCTCTCCATAGTCGGAGAGGCGTTTGTAAGGATCGATCGTGCGGTTTTTTATTTGGCGGCAAAATCTTCCGCCGCTTTCGCCATGGCCTGGATGTTTTCCAGGGGGCTGTCTGCAGGCAGTTCGCAGCCGGTGCAGGGGATGACGCCGCCGCCGTTGGCTTTGCCCTTCTCCAGGATGCGCATGGTTTCATCATAGACGTCCTGGGCGGTTCCCTGCAGCATGACGCCGGCAGGATTGATGTTGCCCACCATGACCATCTTGTGGTCGCATTTTACCAGCATCTCGTCCAGATCCACCATGGAGTCCACGGAGAAGAATTTGGCCCCGAAATCCCGGATCAATTCCGCGCGGGCGCCGGCTTTGCCGCAGATGTGAACCAGCACCGGCACATCCTTGTGTACTTTCTTTTCCGCATACTGCAGCAGCGCGGGCACTACGATCTTTTTGAACATGGGTAAGGAGATCATATCGCCGGAGGAGACGGGATCGCAGCAGTTCAGGATGTCTGTACCGGCTTCTACCATAAGGTCTGCATATATAGCCAAGCAGCGTACGGCGAAATCCATCAGCTTGGGCAGCCAGGGCTCCCGTTTGCCCAGGGCAGCCATAATATTCTCCATGCCAACCAGCACGCCGCAGGCGGTAAGCGGGCCGTCATGTCCCGACATAAGCGGCACGTCCCCGGCAATGGCCTTGGTTGCCTTGATCTGATTCAGCGCGCATTGCACATAGTAGCTGTCCAGCAGTTTGGCGCGGATCTCGTCGTCGCTCATTTCCGGGATATCATTGGCAGGATCGCGAAACGCGGTTTCCGCAATGATGGGCGCGCCCACCGCGGTGGCGTCCACCGGGCTGCCGAAAGCATGGGCCCAGGCCATCCATACGCTGCCGCCGACGAAGATGACGTCGCTCTTCATGTCGTTGAAGCCTTCCACCAAAAGCTGCGCGCCGTGATCGGGCAGCTTGAACATATCGTCATAGCTCAAACCATGTTTTTTGCATATCCATGCGGAACCTTCCAGGGGAAACACCGCTGGCCGGTCTACGGGTTGGAAATTCATCGTAGCAAATACACGTTCTCTGGATGTCATTGTCATTTGAGATCACACTCCTTACTGTTACGATTTACATTTGACACCGCAGGGGGAAAGGCATTAGAATAAGTCTATTATAGCACAGATTTCATAAAACACAAACGGTTTTATGACGAATTTGCAAAAATACTAACAAAATAATGATATATAAAACGTATCATTATTATAATTTTATGATATAGTATGCAAACGACCGGGCAAAAGCAATCTGCGTTTCTATTGTCATACCGGCTGTGAAAATCGCGGATGACAATCCACTTCCAAGCGCTCTGGACCGAACGCTGAAAACAGGATCGCCATCCGTGCCCAAGCAGGAAAAAAGAATTCTATTGCCAATATGCGTAGGGGGTTTGTTTTTTGGCCGCAAGTATACTATAATAATCATTAGGAAACTTATAGGAATTCCCGCAGGCGTTGCGCTTTTAGGATAAGCAGATAGCATTCTCAGCGATCGCAAACACTTCAAGGAGGCATTATGATCAAAGTAAATATCATTTCCGGTTTTTTAGGCGCCGGCAAAACCACCCTGATCAAAAAACTGGCTGCCAGCATCAGCGCCGGGGAAAAGCTGGCCCTGATCGAAAATGAATTCGGCGAGGTCAGCGTGGACGGCGGCTTTTTGCAAGACAGCGGCCTGGAAATCAAAGAACTGCGTTCCGGCTGCATCTGCTGCACCCTGCGAGGAGATTTTGGCAACGCCCTGCGGCAGGTGGTGGAGGAGTATGCCCCGGACCGTATCCTGATCGAGCCCACCGGCGTCAGCAAGCTTTCGGATATCGTGGCGGCGGTCCAAGCCGCCGGCGTTCCCCAGTTGGAGCTGGCCGGTCTGGTGGCTGTGGCCGACGCCCAGGAGGCCCCGGATTATATCGAAGATTTCGGAGAATTTTATAACGATCAGCTGCGCACCGCCGGCGTGATATTGCTCTCCCACACGGATAAGCTTAGCGAGGAAGAGCTGGCCCGGGTGGAGGAGATGATACGCCGGCAGAATCCCGACGCTTTGATCAGCGCCGCCCCCTGGCTGGAAATGGACGGCCGGGAGCTTTTGGCTACCATCGAAGGACGGGGGCTTTCCGCCGAGCTGGAAAAAATGTTGGCCGAGCATGAGCATGACCATGAGCACGACCACGACCATGACCACGAGCATGACCATGAGCACGACCACGACCATGACCATTGCCACGGGCATCATCACCACGGCCACGATGCGGACGAAGTTTTTCAAAGCTGGGGCGTGGAAACGGAGCGTTCATTCCGGCCGGAGGAATTGAGCGCCGCCCTGGCGGCCCTGTCCGGCCAGGAACGCTTTGCGCCGGTGCTGCGGGCCAAGGGCTATGTGGCCGGCCCAGACGGCCAATGGCTGCATTTCGACTATACCAAAAGCGCCCACGAGCTGCGGCCCGGCCCGGCCGGACTGACCGGCCGCATCTGCGTGATCGGCGCCCAACTGGATCGGGAAGCCCTGCAGCAGCTTTTCGGTGTGTGATCCGGAATGATTTTGTGCATATTTTGTTATTCTGTATAGACAGAACAGCCCGCCCACGGATTTTTCCGTAGACGGGCTGTTTTCTATAACTTGTCTTTTTCAACAGGCGTGGCCGCGTTGTTCCTTGTTGCGCCGCAAAGATTGAGGCTGCTGGGCAGCTATAGCACGATGCGGATGCGGGTGCCGATATCCTGCCGGGAAAGCACCTCGAAATGGCCCTGATGTTTGTCGACGATCCATTTGGCGATGGATAGCCCCAGGCCGGTGCCGTCAAAGCTTCTGGCCTTGTCCGCCCGGTAAAAGCGCTCGAACATATGGCGGGCGTCGGATTCGGCCATGCCGATGCCGCAATCCTGCACCTGCAGATAGGGCCGGCCCTCTTCCACGCCGCAGCTGAGGATGATCTCGTCCCCTTCTTTGGTATATTTGGCGGCATTGTCGATCAAAATGCGCACGGCCTGCTTCAAAAGGCCCGCATCCGCCGAAACGCAGGGCTCGCCGTCCTGCCGGAAGCGGTACACATGCCTTTCGTCGATCATCACCGATTCTTCGTAGGCCTCCCGCATCAAACCGGCCAGCTTTATCTCCTCTTTGTTCAGGCGGGTTTTGCCGCTGTCCCCTCTGGCCAGGAATAGCAGCTGTTCCACCAGATGGCTCATCCTGGCCGTTTCCGTCTGGATGGCGTTTATGGATTCGTTGAGTATCTTTTCGTCGTTTTTTCCCCAGCGTTCCAGCATATCCGCATAGCCGCCGATCACCGCCAGGGGGGTGCGCAGCTCGTGGGAAGCGTCATTGACGAAGCGGGCCTGCTGCCGGTTGGCTTCCCGGATGCGGGTAAGCAGATTGTTGATGGCGGCTTCGATGCCCAGCAGCTCGCTGTCGCCCAGGGAAAGCCGGGAGGATTCGTCCGCGTCCAAATTGGCGATGGCGTCTTCCAGCAGGTGATACTTGTCCTCGCCGAATTCCAGGCGGGAAAGCTGGTCGGCCTTCAACGCCAGCTGGTTCAAGGGCTCCAGGATGTCCCGGACCCGCCGGCCGTATTTGGGAACGGCCCCCAGGAACAGGGAAAGCAGCCGGAAGACCAGCAGGGCGGCAAAAACGATGCAGATGACCAGAAACGCTTGGCCCACGGCGATCTCCACCGGGGCCCCCTGGCTGTGAACCACCCGGTAGAAGATTTCCGTTATTTTGCCGCCGATGGTGCTTTCCGTAAAAAAGCTTCTGCCGGCATTCCATTGGATGGAGCCGAAAGCCAGATATTCCTGCAGGGCCAGCCAGCCGCCGCAGGCCGCCGCGAACAGCAAGACGGTGGAAAGCAGTATCCTGCCCCCCATCTGCCTGGCGAAAACCGAGCATAGCCGCCGGGTTATGGAATTCATTCTGCCGCTGCTATTGTTCTCTACGGATGACATAGCCTGCTCCTCTTACGGTTTGTATCATCTTTATGCCGAAAATATCGTCGATCTTGGCTCGCAGATGCCGGATGTACACGTCCACCACATTGGTCTCGCCGATATAATCATAGCCGCAGACGCGATCCAGCAGCGTTTCCCGGGAAAGCACGATATCGCAGTTTTCCAAAAGCAGCTTCAGCATAAGGAATTCCCGGTTGGTCAGGCTGATATCGTGACCGTCGTAGCTGACCTTGCGGCGTTTTTCATCCAGCACCAGCAGGCCCCAGGCCAAAACGCCGGGCTGCGGGGCGGGCCCGGCGTTCTGTTGGGGACCGGCTTGGCTGCCGGCCGGCGCGTGGTGCAGCTTCAGCGCCACGCGGATCCGGGCCAGCAGTTCTTCTATGGCAAAGGGCTTGGTCACATAGTCCACCGCCCCGGCGTCCAGACCGGAAACCTTGTCCATCACCGAATCTCTGGCGGTGAGCAGGATCACCGGCGTTTGCTTTTCATGCTGCAGCCTGCGCAATACCTCCAGGCCGTTCAAGCCCGGCAGCATGATGTCCAGCAGGATCAGGTCGTATTCTTCGGCCAGCGCCATATCCAGCGCCGCCCGGCCGTCGCCGGCTTTGTTCACGGCGTAGCCCTCGTGCGTAAGTTCCAGCTCGATAAAACGGGCCAGCTTTGCTTCATCTTCCACGATAAGGATCTTGGCAGTCACTTTTTCCTCCGCAAATTACAGATGATGGTATTCTTCTTTCACTTTTTCCGCCGCGTGGCTGGCTTTTTCCATGACGTCATTGGCGGATTTCATATCGGCCTTGCCCTGGAAGGAGTAGCTGACGCCGAAGAACAGCGAGACGATCAGGGCGATGATGGAGATATGCCATGCCAGCAGGAAGACCAGGATCACCGCCCACAGGGGCAGCTTCACCACCAGGTCGCCGTTTTTTTTGATCAACAGGGAATTGTCCGTAAGGAAGTCGATGATCTTCCGCAATCCGGAGCGGAAGCGTTCTTTTCTTTCCCGGCGCTGTTCCTCCCGGTCATAGCTTTTGCGGTCGTTTTCCACCTGTTTTTCCACGGAAACATATTGGGCCTGCTGCTCGTATTCTGTGGAATAGCTGCTTTGACGGGGCGCTTCCGTTTTTCCTTCCTTTTCCAGGATGATCATGGCGTCCAGAAGATCGCCCTCCGCCTTTTCCAGGGCCAGCTTGGCCTCTTCATAGCTGACGCCGGCTTTCTCCACCAGTTTTTCCACTTTTTCAAAGGTATCCATTTTTATCATCCTTTCCCGGAACCACGTCCGTATCGTTTTGATGGTTTTATGATACCGGACGAAGCTTAAGATACAATGTATGCAGGATTAAAAACAGATTAATATTTGCCGTTGGTTTTGATGAAAATAAAGTATATCGCCGAAACGCGCCCTGTTTTTATCCGGCAGAGAAAAGGATATCAGCCGATTTCAAAATAGGGTATCCATTCCATAACATGCTGCAGGGCTGTCAAAAAAACGCTGCGCAGGACGAATACAGCCTCAAAGGTGACAAGCGCTGCCGGGATCAGCAAAGAAACATTTGTCTTGATCGACTTGACGATCTCCACCAGTATCACAATGGCCAGCAGGATAGAGAAAGCCACCAGAACCACGTCATGAATATCAAGATGACCGCTGATGCTAAGGCAGTATAAAATGACCGGTATGACCGTACACAGCGCATAAAACATCTTTCTGGTGTCAAACATCGCGCCTAGGATAATAATGAAAATGGGCGCGGCCAAAGCGCATATGGACAGCATAAACATTTCAAAGTCTTGATAATGCAGTACCCGTCCGGTAAAAAGCAGCCATACGGGGATCAATGCCCCATGCATATTGCCCCACTGGGCAAATCCTCGAAGGATGGCTTCCGCTTTCTTATACTTTGCGGCGTCTATGTTTTTCTTTTTATCCAGGACGGTTATGACCACGGCAAGCACAAGCATATATACAATATACGCCAGGGACAGCTGCCGGGAAAAACTGCCCGCATAATAATACAGGCTTGCGCCATAAAGCAAAACCACAATAAGGAAGCCGATCAAAGGAAACGCGGAATACTCCCAGCAGGCCCTGGTGAACGAATAGCCGCCATATCCGCCGGAATAGGGATACCCGTAGGAAGACCCGTAGGAAGACCCGTAAGAAGAGCCATAAGAAGAGCCATAAGAAGAGCCGTAGGAGCCGGAATGATACGTGGTATACCCGTCATCCAGCAAATTGCCATAGGTGGATGAGGTTCCGCCGTTGCTGTGATACGTGGTATAGCCGTCGTCCAGCAGATTTTTATAGGTGTCCGATCTTGAACCGTCGCTGTGATAGGAGGTATAGCCGTCGTCCAACAGATGAGAATATGTCCTGGAGGTGCTGCCGTCCTGATGATAGGTGGTCACGCCGTCATCCAGCAGGTTTTTATATGTTTTGGATGTGGTCCCGTCATCATGGTAGGTGGTATACCCGTCGTCCAACAGGTTTTTGTATGTTTTATCGGCCATGGCAAAACCTCCTTTTTATAGCGTCGTCTATCTGGCGGCGTCTGCCGGCAGCCCGCCGCAAAACCGTTGGCCTTCACTGAAAAGGGATGTAAAGCCCGAAGCTGCGGCAGGGGCAGTTTTTCCCCGCCGTTTCAGACGTGGAAGCGATCGTATTCTTCCATGCAGTCCAGGCAGCGGTATTCCCCGTCTACCAGGCGTATCCATTTTTCCCCGGTCTTTTCCCCGCAGCAGGCGCAATGATAGGAGCGAAACAGCTTGGCCGGTTGAGGCATGGGCCGGGCTTCTTTTACCGTAAAAAGCTCCTCCGGCGCATGGGAAAGCACATATTCCATGGTGCCGGCAGTCCCTTCCGGCAAATCGTTGAACACCAGGCGGAACGACTTTCCCCCGCGGCGGTCATAAAAAGAAAAGGCCTGCTTTCCCCGCATATGAAAGAGCAGATTGCCTTTTCCCACGCTGCAGCCCAGCAAAACCTGGATGGCGTCTATGCCGCAGGCGTCGTTTTCCGCCACGCATACCAGCTCTTCATCCCGGGAAAAATCCGCGCCCATCAGCGCCGCCGCATAACGGGCCGCCTGATAGCCGATGGCCAGCCCGCCGCAGACATGACCGTGAAAATCCGCGCAGCGCTGCCAAAGCTTTTCGTCCAATGCCATGTTTGTTCCTCTCCTTTTGCCCCTGGGGGCGATGGTATTTTTGTATATAGAATGCTCTATGCCTATGGGAAACCGGGTATGTTTACTATATCATAACAGCCCGGAATCCTCAACATTCCGCCGTTGCGACAAAAGACCCTCTTCGTCCGGAACCGGGGTTCCAAACAAAGAGGGTTCATGATTTAACCTGTTTTCGCAATGCAGCCGGTTTTCGCAAAGCTTGCTTTGCGCCGGCGGGGGAAGGGGACGGCAGCTGCCAAAGCCCGTTTTCAAAAGCATCTACTCTCCTCTTACATGTATCCGTTTGCTTTCCGTGCAAATATCCTATCGGTTAGAGGCAAGCCCGGCTCATTTGGCCTGGGGCAGCAGGCTTGCCATTTTTTCCAGCCGCCGCAAAACTTCTTCCAGCGTGCTTTCCTGTCTGGCAAAATGCAGGCGGATCAGATTGTACACCGGTTCCTGGAAAAAGCTGGAGCCGGGAACGGCCGCCACGCCGATCTCTTTGATCATCCATTCGCAAAATTCCAGATCGGTATGGCCCTTGAACTGGGGCAGCTCCAGGAAATCGCCGATATCCAGCATCACGAAATACGAGCCTTGGGGCGTATTATGCTTCAACCCGATGCGATCCAGCCCCGCCAGGAAAAAGTTTCGCTTCTGCGTGTAGCATTCCAGCAGTTCGTCATAATAGCTTTCCGGAAAATCCAGGCCCACGGCGGCGGCTTCCTGCAGCGGCGCCGGCGCGCCCACCGTCAGGAAATCATGTACCTTCTTGGCTTCCTCGATCACCCAGTCCGGGCCGCATAAATAGCCCAAACGCCAGCCGGTGATGGAATAGGTCTTGGAAAGAGAATTGGTGGTGATGGTGTGGTCGAACATGCCGGGCAAAGAGGCCACAGCCGTATGTACGCTGGGTTTATACACCATATGTTCGTACACCTCGTCGGTCACCACAAAAGCGTCGTATTTCAGGGCCAGCTCACCGATGCCGGTCAGCTCTTCCCGGGTGAAGGCCTTACCGCAGGGATTGGAAGGATTGCAGATGATGATGGCCTTTGCACCCTGGCGGAAGCCGTCCTCCACCAGCTTCATATCAAAGGTGTATTCCGGGGGGATCAGCGGGATGAAAATGGGGTCCGCGCCGGAAAGGATGGAATCCGCGCCGTAGTTTTCATAAAAAGGGGAGAAGGCCATCACCTTGTCGCCGGGGTTGCAGATGGTCATCATGGCGGTCATCATGGCTTCGGTGCCGCCGCAGGTGACGCACAGCTCCGTATCCGGGTTGATGGTCCGGCCCATGGTCCGGGATACTTTTCTGGCCAGCGCCTCCAGAAAGTTCGGCGCGCCATAGGTAACGGAATATTGATGGGGCCCGGCATAGGCAACCTTCGCCAAGGCGTCCATCAGCTCCTTTGGCGGGTCAAAATCCGGAAAGCCCTGAGATAGATTGATGGCGCCGTATTCATCGCTGATGCGGGTCATTCTTCGGATCACCGAGTCGGTAAAGGTGCCGACCCTTTCGCTCAATTTCGGCATGTGCTAGATTACTCCTTTCATCCAACCCCTGCATCCCAATCACGGTAAAATTGCGGAAGTCCGGCGTTCCATAGTTTTCATGCCGGTTTTCCATAGGTTTAGCTGATGCAGAGAGCCGCTAATAAATTAGTTAGTTAAATAGATTATAAAGCATAGTATAAACCATAGCGCGCAACTTGTCAATCCTTTTTCACGGCAAAGACGGCTTTTCTTTGGCAGCGGGCGGAACGGCGAAAGCGATTTATGGGCTGGGCCTGGCTTTTCCCGCAGGTATCCTCCGCCGGAAAAGCCAGGCGGATAAAGAGAAAAGAGCGGTTTTGCCGTTGGCCGCTCTTTTCCGATTTCCTATGTTATTTTTCAGCCGTTTTGGCCATTTTTTCTATGGCGACAACATCATCCCATGGCAAACAGGGGAGCCAGCCCCATATGCCACAGGGCGGCCGGCAGCAAAATACCGGCCAGGCCCAGAATCAGGATGCGTCTTTTCTGTTTTGTCATAGCGTTATGTTATTCCTCTTCCATATCGGTAGCGTCGCCCAGCGCCAGGAATTCCGCCGATTTTACCGTCAGATCTAGGATATCCGTTTCGTCGTCAAAGCTTTCATAATCGGCTTCGTCCACATGGCCGTCAAAGGCGATGTTGTAGAGGAACGGCCCATAGTTCATCCAGAATTCCATGGTTTCCAGATTGTGCCCGCTGCTGTACCAGCCCTCGTCCAACAAGTCCTGGCCGGTTTTGCCGCGCAGGGCGTCCAGCTGATCCCGGCTCAGTATCTGCCGGCTCAAGTCCTCGATTTGCCGGATGGGCAAAGGCGCTTCCAGCGCGTTATACTTTTCATTATACTGTTCGTCGCTGTAGTCCAGCGCCATCACGGCTTCAAACGTCTCCGGCGA
The DNA here is from genome assembly GCA_024679955.1 of Bacillota bacterium. Taxonomy (GTDB): domain Bacteria; phylum Bacillota; class Dehalobacteriia; order UBA4068; family UBA4068; genus JAILCQ01. The sequence goes on from JAILCQ010000005.1 coordinate 18,759, forward strand.
AATGTCCGCCCGGGCCCGGTAATAGACGCCGTCCAGCTCAAAAGCATAGATCACCGCATCTTCATAACAGGTATACTGCTGGTTTTCTATGCCCAGGGCCAGGATATCGCCGATGGTTTTCAGGGAATCCACCGATGCGCCCTGGTTTTCGCCGCCGCCGGCAGAGTCGCCGCCGGTATGGCCGCAGCCTGCCAACAGCAGCGCCGCCGTGAAGATCGCCAGCAGGATAAGCATGGTTTTTTTCATAACTGTCCTCCAAATAAAAAAATGATATAAAAATGCTTTATGCTTAGAAAAGGGAAATTTGTACTAAGCGGAAGGAATTGATGCGAATTGGTTTTGGAAACCATGCGTCCTTAGGACTCCCATTATCCTATCCTATGAGGTCTACAAATTTTTGCTATCAAAAAGCTACCAAAGTGGATATCGCCAATCCAGATTATTAGGGCTGTTTTGACGATGAACGGAATTGTATCACTGCTTTGGTCTATTCTTTTTGTCGTGACAACTAATATGAGGCGTTCGCTATAGCGGCAATTTTTTTTATCCAATCGCAAAAATGTGGACATTCTCTCATAATTGTATCTATACCCATGTCTTTGGATAATACTGCTCCGTTTCTGACTTTTGCATAACCAGGAATCAATTGAGCAAGTCGTTTTGACGGCGCCGTATCGGGTGCATTGTTGATATGTTCCGGTGTAGGAAAAGTATCTCTTATTTTTTGGATTTTTTCTACTGTGTTATCATCAGCAATCAAATTGAAAGATGCAGGATTCGAAAAAAGTATTCCTTCAAATTCATGAAGCATAAAATGAAAAGAACAGTTTCTTAAACCGATGTCGGTATTGATAGCATCTTCTATCGCTTCTATCCGTTTTACAATGTCCGTTTCTTGATTATCTATGCCCGGCGTATTGTCGGGCATTGCATAATAATCGAACATCGTTGTGATGAGTTCATTGTGATGAGACTTGCATAGAATCGTTAATTCGCTTTTGATTTTATTATAATCGCTGACACCGCCTTTAAATTTTTTCTGATTTGTTCTTTTTGTTGTACAAATAATGGGACGCACAACAATCCCCATATTGAAAAAATAAGGATACAGTACTTCATTAATAAAAGTTTCTTCGGTTGCCCCTTCGCAATAAATATAGATATTTTTCATTTTGAGAGTCTACCTCCCAAAACATTCTTCTTCCACAAATCTCCGAGAGCATAGTCTTCTTTAAGCCAAGCTTCCAGCGTTTTTTCATCCAAACGCTTAAACTCAGACCCATTTTCACTTCGATCAACCACAATCACATCTTCAACATCAAATTCGTTTAACAATTCTACTGACTGGGTAGAAATGATAATCTGTTTTTCATCTGAGAGTTGCTTGACCATTTCAGAAAAAATAGTTATGGCATATGGATGTAAGCCAAGCTCGGGTTCATCAACAACGATAGTTGCCGGCTGTAACTCATGCGGCTGTAAAAGCAATGTCGCAAGACAGATAAAACGCAAAGTACCGTCTGAAAGTTGGGAGGCATTGAAGATATCATCACATCCTTTTTGCTGCCATTTGAGAACAATTTGTTCTTCATTTCCTTCTTGGGGCTCAAGAACAAAATCTGAAAAGTATGGGGCAATTAACTGAATAGTGCTTACGATATCATCGTAGTTCTTTTTGTAATTGCTCTTCAAGCGGAAAAGGAACGCGGCGAGATTAGCGGCATCATACAGGAGCACTTTGTTGTTTGAGATATTATGCTCTTGTTTTACTTTTGCGCTCCGGCCAGTATCATGAAAATGGTATACCCTCCAGTTTTGTTTTCTGAGAATAGGAATCACATACTGATCAATTTTGTTGTGTACACCGGTTTCCCACATGGATTCGCTGTTGCCTTGCGCAACAAAACTTTCGTATTCCCACCATCCATGATAGCCAAAGAATTCTTTCTGGAAAATAAGTCTATTATCATCTGTTGGAACCAGGACAAAGCCGTAGGAATTCTGACCGAAGAATACCTCAAAGGCTATTCTTTCAGTCTCTTTTCTCCCTTTATATAAGAGGGCATTAATACCGCTTTGTGCAACAGATACTTGGAGATTCTTCGTTAAGATGTTTTGAAGTAAGGCAAAAGCTGAAATAAAATTTGACTTTCCAGCTCCGTTGCTTCCAATCAAAACATTTATTTTTCCAAATGAAATGTCGCATTTCTTTAATGACTTATACCCTTGGATAGTGATACGACTTAATTGATTGACATTGAGATGCATATTCTCACCTTTTCCCATAATCATAATGAGACTTTTGTTAAGTATAACATTTCTAAAGATAAAAAGACAACAAGAAGAAAGTTTTATGAATTTTATAGAATGATAGAAACGAACGCTTTTTAATTTTCAAGATATTAAATAACAATAAAGAATAACAGCAAATAGCTGGCACATTGAAGGGAACCTGCTGTTTTGAACTATATAAAACAATTAAAAAACCAAGTGCGATATTATACTATTATCATATGATTATGATAATGTAATTGAACATGATTTCATCAAAAGGACTTTTTAGGGAAAATTTGTGAATAATACGTCCCACTGCCCCTGGTTCGACCGGTCAGACGAAGCCGCCGCCCAGCTGGACGATGATCCGCTGGCCGAAGGCCGCGGCGTCTTCCCGGATGTGTTCCCGCAAGGCGATGGCGCCGGGATCGTTGGCGGTGCGCATCATGGCAAATTCCGGCGGCAGGAAAAAGCTTTTGTTCATGTTCAGGCTGCTGATCAGCTGCTCGGCCACGATATCGCTGCCGCTGTAACCGGAGACGATCACCGCGTATAGCTGTTTATTGTAAAAGCGGTGGACGCGGAACAAAGCGGTCAGCCGGTTGACAAAGGCCGTCAGGGTGGCGCTGATGGCGTCGTTATAATTGGGGCAAATCATCACCAGGGCGTCGCATTCTATGATGGCCGGATACACCTCTTCGGTGATCACGCCTCCGTAAATGCAGCGGGATTGCTCTCCCATATGCAGGCAGGTCTCATATTTGCAGCCTTTGCAGTCGTATATTTCCCCTTCGTGCAGGGGGATCTCCAGCACCGCCGCCCGGTCGCCGATGCCTTGCCGTACCATCTGCCACAGCGTCAGGGTATTGGATCGCTGGGAGTGACCGGCATGCAGCGCCAGGATATGGGGATATTTCACGCCCAGGGGCTGAAAGGACAGGAGGCGGTGGGCCAGGTCTTTTACCGACTGCCGGTAGGCGTTGAGATTGTCCGTTCCCAGCAGGTTGGCGACGATATTGTAATTCCGCAGGGAAAGCGTGCCTTCCACCAGGGGCCGTCCCAAAAAGGCGCAGCCGGCCCGGTTGGCGGAAAACTCCAGATGCCGGGTTACGGATTTTGTATAGAGTTCGCTGGCGCCGTCGACGATGATCCCGGCCACGCTGCCGCGAAACATCTGCCGGTTCAGGCGTATCCGTTTCAGCATCTTTACGTATTCCAGATTGATGCCGGAAACCCCCAGTTCGATGGCAAACAATATCCTGCGGCCGGTCAGATCCGCCGCTTCGATCTCTTCCAGCGTCTCCAGCACTTCGCAGTCTATGCCGTCCAGCCCGAAGGCCAGCACGTCGGAGAGACGCAGGGTTTTATGGGTCTCCGGACAAAGGGGCCGGATCAGGGTAAGTTTCTGGCTCAAGCTGTATTTCATCCGTCTATCCTTTCCAGATTCCGGTAGGCCTGCCGGATCCGGGCAAACAGCCGCTGGTCCAAAGGCAGGTCTTCCACCTGCAGTCCTGTCGGGGTACGGCGGTTGCGCATGCCGAGAAAAGCGCCGCCGAACCAGGCGGAACTGTACTGCCAGTGACCGCGCAGGTTTTCCGATATGGAAAGCGCGCCGGAAGCTACCGCCGGGGCGATGTAGGGCTTGAAGCCCAGTTTCCGTATTTGCAGATTGGCCGTGGCGGTCAGCTCGGTCAGCCGCAGCGAGGCCGCGTCGTCATAATGCGCCACGCTGTTGGCTACCACCAGATCCCCGCCGTGGGGGCCGAAAACCCGTCCTTCCGTCAGATACGCCGCCATGGCCCGGTTCAGGGCTGTGCCGTCCCGCTCCGCCGCTGCCGCCGCTTGCCGGGCGTAATAGGCCGCCCGGCCGTTCATCACGCCCAGGCCGAACCCCTGTACGCGCTTGGGAGAAAGACCGGCGGCCACAGCGCCTTTGCAAAGCGGGTCCACCGGGTCGGAGACGACGAAGAATTCTCCGTCAAAGCCCCGCTCCACGGCCTGTCCTGCATAGTCCCGCACCAGCGTCAGGTTTTTCTCCAGCTGCATCATGCGCACGTCCACATCGGTTTGGGACACATCCGCCACGCCTCGGGAAGCGCAAAAGACGAATACGTCGCAGGCAAAGAGTTGGGCGGGCTGCAGCGGGACCACCGGCGGGAACAGTGTCAGGCCGGCAGGGAGGGCGATCTGATTCAGCTCCTGTTCCCAACGCTGCAGCACCTTTTCGTCGATGTCGTAGACGCCGATTTGGCCAACGATATCCCCGCCGGTCAGGCGCAGCGCCAGGGCCAGGATGCCGCCTACGTCGCCCAAGGCCAAAATGTGGACGCGCAGCTTTTCCTCCCGGTATTCTTTATATCCCGGGATGACAAAGGCCTGCTCCTGCTTGTTGACGGCTATGCCGCCCCGGTCCGGCGCGGTATAGAGTTCCAATAAACTTCTCACAGCAATTTCCTCATTCTCTGCAGCCGTTCCATATCGTCCTCGATATAGGCGCTGGCCGCGATGGCCCGGTCGAAGTCCAGGCATTGTCCCATGTCCGTCAGCTTGGGCCGGTGTATGGCCTCGGACAGACGCTGCAGCGTCAGCTTTTTCTGGAAGATACGCTGGTATTCTTCCTCCAGCACCTTCAATATGTCCCTGGCGTTTTCCAGGCAGACCATGGAAAAGTCATAAAAGGCTTCCTTTTCACAGCAGTCCACGATGAAAGAGGGGGCCATATAGGGCATGATCATGTTGATGGAGGTCAAATCGTCGTCGATGGTGCCGGTGTGGCGCTCCACGCCGTCGCCGCCGATGAAGGGATACATGGTGGATTCCACGAACCAGACCTTCAGATTGGGCACAAAATAGATGCAGTCCACCGCCCGTTCCTGCTGCTTCATCAGATCCCGGCCGTTGCCGGAGAGGATGCCCACCAGCAGCTTTTCCACATCCACCTGGTTTTCGTTCAGCAGCGGGTCCAGGCGGCAGATGCGATAACCTTTGTGCAGGATATCGTCTACCAGGATCACCGGCCGCCGGAAGGAACGGATGGTCCGCACCTGATCCTCGATGCTGGCATAATTGGGATATTCCCGGATGCGGAAGGTGGACAGATCCGGCGCATAGCTCTTTTCCAGATGCAGGGTCTTGGTTACGGTGTTGGGAACGGCCATGCCGTTGAGTATCTTGCCAAAGGGGACGCACATATACGGGCCCAGCCGGCGTTTTTTCTGTTCTTCCGCCGGCACGCCGTTGGCTTCGGTGATCTTGCGGATCAGCTTGTGATGCATGATCGTCGAATCAAAGGAAAGGATCAGTGTATCCGGAAACAGACGGGTCAGGGAATCCTCCAGCCTGATCTGGGCTTTCTGCAGCGCTTTTTCCACTTTTGGATTCTTGTTGAAGGGGCTTTTCAGTATGGTGCTCATATTGTGGATCACCGTCACCGGATTGCGCATGTCCACGCCGTAACAGCCGGTGCCCTTGCCGTCGATGACGATCTCCCGAAAGCCCTGCCTTTGCAGAACGGCAAGGATACGGCGTTCCGCCGCCGCCGCTTCCTGCCCGTGGTAAATGGCATAGGCATAATCGTCCTTCAGCGCCTCGCACAGCACCTCCGTCAGGATCAGCTGATAGGGGTCCACCTCCACCGCGGCAGGGTCTGCCTCCAGGCGATGGATGATCAGACTTCGTCCCGCGGCGGCCTGCCGCACATAAGCGGCCAGCCCCACGTCGCCGAATTCTTCAAAGAGATGCACCGATTCCACCGGATACACCTGGGCCCGGGCGATCAGGGCGTCGCCCTTGCTGCTGTCGGTGATGCGCACTTCCCGCAGCACGCCGTCTTCCCGCAGGGTTTGGAAGTTCAGATTTTTGGCGGAAAGGATGAATTTATACATGGGCTGGCGCATATACAGGGCGTTGTCATAGATGTAGTTTTGCACCACCGGATCGATCAGACTGGCCACGTCCCGGTTGTTGTCAATATTGTCCCGGATCTTGGTGGAGCTGATATCCTCCAGATGCACCGGCAGGGTCAGTTCCACCACTTTTCCCGTGATTTTGGACAACCCGTCCCGGTAAGCGTCCTCCGCATCCTCCTGTTGTACCGTTTCCCGGCGGAAGATGATATGGTTCAGGCTGTGTATGGAATCGGCTTCCGGCTCTTTCCGGTAGGAGCTGGCGCCGGCGATGACGTCGCTGCCCACCACGATATACAGCTCTTTGCCGGCCAGCAGACGCCGGAGCTTGACCACATCCTCGGGGGCCGCGATGTTGATGGGCTGATCGTCCGGGAAGATATATACGCCGGGCTCGTCCGCGCAGGACATGCTCATGATGCGTTTGCGGTACAGCCGGGCCTGGGTGTTTTTGGACCAGGAAAACTCGTCCAGGGCCAGATATACTTCATAGCCCATATTGCGCACCGTGGTGACGATGCCTTTATGCCCCGTGGAAAAGGGGTCAAAAGTCCCTGGGAAGAAGGCGGCCTTTTTCATCTCGCGCAAGGGCAGGTCGCCCCGGAAAAATTGATAATCCGAGATAAAGCGGTAAACATGATTCAGCGACGCGGCGTTGTTGAAGAACTGCAAAAAGTCTCCCTTGCGGTCTTCGATCAGCGTCAGCATTTTTTTATGCAGCACCTGGAAGATCTCCGCCTTGGCTTCCATGGAGATATGGGGCGAGCCGAATACCATTTTCCCCAGGGCGAAGAAGCCCTCCTGGCTCACGGCCGCATGATAATTGGCCATGCCGGAAAGGAGCATGCCGATGATTTTTTCCCGGCGGCGCAGATAGATATCCTCCGCTTCCGGGAATCTCCGCCGGTATTCTTCGTAGTTTTGCAGCATGACGGCCAGGGTGTCCAGGGTCAGGCTGGCCACTTTGTCATTTTTGCTCTGCAGCAGGTGTTTCAGCTCGTGCAAAATCTCGCTGAGCTCCTCCGGATGCAGATGCATGATCAACACGCCCAGATATTCCGGGATATATTTGGAAAACTGATATTCCCCGATCTCCAGGCCCTTCGTCAGCTCGATGACGATCTCGTTCCGCTGCTCCCGGGTCATCAGGTCGACGATTTGCAGCAAACCCCGGCCGGCCTTGTGCCGCACCGTCACCCGTTCGCTGACCTTCAGCAGATTGGAAAGATGGGTGGCGATATAGAACACCTGGTCGCGGCCGCCGTGCTGCAAACCATCCAGCATCACTTCGATGTTCACGGCCTTGATCACCCAGGGGGTGTATACCTTCAGATTGTCCCGGAAAATGTCGGAATCGGAAAAATCCAGCGCACGGGGATGTTCGAAGGCCATTTCTGTTAACCGGCCCTTTTGTTGCAGCGACTGCCGGGCCCGGTATTTCAGATAGGCCACGCTGACGGTTTCATCTCCCGCTACGGGGACTTCCAGCAAGGCCTCGATCTGCCGGCAATGGGCCTCCGTCAACTGTTCCCGGCTGCCTTCGGCGGCCAGACGGTGCAGGATGCGCAGCACGGCGATGCGGATCTCCAAATCCTCCTGCTGCATAGCTTCGCGGCAAAAGCGCAGGATATCGCCGGTTTGAGATGCCTGCAGATATTCCATACGGATCTCCAGCACGGTATCGGCCAGGATGAACAGGGCCATATTGGTATGGCCTTTTTCCTTCAGTTTGCCAAAAAACTGTTGCAGATACTGCCGGCGGTTGCTTTCGTCCGAATGGGAAAGCAAAGCCGCCATGGTCACCTTCAGCGAATAGCCGATCCAGCGCTGCTGCCGCTCGGTTCGTTTCAAATCCGGCTCGATCACCACCCGCAGATGCTCTTCCCACAGCTTGCCGCTGTCGACCCGTTCCTTGGGGATGCGTATCCCGGCCGGCAGTTCCTTGCGGTAGCGCTGGTCGTAGCTGGCGATGATGCGGCCGATCAGCCCCGCCGCCTGCCGCCGGATATTTCCGCCACGGAGGATCAGCAGCTCCCGCAGAAAACCGATGGTCATCTGCTTTTGCACCAGGGTCATATAGGTAAAATATTCCTCCAGCGTATTCAGATAGGCGTGGATATTCTGCCAGTTTTTGCCGCTTTTGGCCTCCTCCAGCAGATCGCCGAAATCGCTTTCGCTGCCGAAGCGGTTCATCACGTAGATATTGTGCTCGATGGCCAGATATTTCAGCCGCTCCTTGGCGGCCACCGCGTCCAGCAACGCCGCATCCGCCCAGCAGCGGGGCTGGTCCCCCACGCGCTGCAGATCCGGACTGACGCCGATGCTGATCATATACTGCTCGAAATCGTAGAGCTTTTCATACACCCGTTGGTAGCGGCTGCGCTTGGCGTCGTCCACATTTTCCAGCTTGTTGAGGATGACGTCGAAGGATTCTTCCATGGTATAGAAGCGGGCGACTTCCTGTCCGTCCCCGTTGCGGCCGCTCTTCACCCGGAAATCCGCATAGATCAGCAGCAGGTTTTCGCAGGACAGATTCTCCAGCTCCAAATCCCAGGTGGAATGGTTGCTGGCGATATGTGCCACCCCCGGCAGATCCACCCGCCGCAGGAAGGCGTCGGTATAATAGTAATGCAGATGGGGCAGACGGCGTACCTCGTCCCCCCGGCAGCCGAATTTGCCGATATCATGGGTGGCGGCGGCGGCGGAGACCATGGCCAGATCCACCGGGACTTGCCGCTGCTGCAGCTGCCGGGCCATATGCATGGCCACGAAATGCACCCCGGCCACATGGCTGAGGATATTGAAAGAGGTGATTTGCGAAGCGATCACATGCAGCTCATGAAAATAATAGGCGCGGCTGCAGCGAAGCAGCCGGATATACTCCCGGCCGGATACACAGGCCGCCGCCTCCTCTTCCGTCAGCAAGTCCAGGTCGAAGGTGGGGATCATCTCTCTTTCGCTGCGTTCCTGCTGCAGGATGATATGCAGCAGCTCCAGGAAGATCAACACCCCCGGCCGTTCCTTCTCGGGACAGACCGGCGCTTCCGCCGCCGGGAACATCCTGGCCAGCATCGTTTCATAGGCATAGCGCAGCCAGTCGCCCTCCGCCGGCCGGTCCGGGATATCCCCGGCCCGCTGCAGCGCCTCCAGCAGGGGCAGCGCCGCCCGGGTCAATGCCCGCACGTCCACCGGCGTCTGCTCCGCCGCTGTAAGGGGGATGTGGAAGGCTGCGTTTGCCGGGCGGGAGGCGGCGACGGCCGCCTGAATATCCCCGGCGATCTTTTTCAGATCCGCCTGCGCAAAGGCGGCCAGCATAGCCTTGCGGCTGAGTCCTGTCCGCTTGAGGAAGTCCCGGTCGGTCAGGCCTTCTTTCAGTTGTCTGTAATATTTTTTGCTGCTGTTTTCATCCATGGCCGGTTTTCTTTCTTATTCACATGCCGCGAAAGCCGCGGCCGCACTGCTGAAAAAATAATATTAAATATTAGTATAACACAAAAACCGCCCAAAGGCAATATTGCTGCGCCGCTTCAGAGCGAAGAAGCATCGGGGGAAGCCGCAGCGCGTTTTTGTTCCAAAATTGCGGAAATAAAAAACTTTGTTTCAAAGGGTAGACTTTTTGAAACAAAAGGCTATGTAAAAAAAAATGGGAAAAGCAGGGGTTTTTCGGGGCCTTTTTGGGGCTTTCATGGGATTTCATGGCCTTTTTTGGCCTAAAACGAACGCGAAACCATTATAGTATATCTGTTTCAAAAAGTCTACTTTCTGGTACAGGCCTTGGGAAAGGGAAAAGGCCAGCTTCCGGTGTTGTACTCGGGCAAAATGGGTCGAAAAACCGTCCCCGCAGGCTCCAAGCCGGCTTTTTGAAACAAGCGTTGGAATGAGGAAAAGGCCTGCTTCCGGCGTTGCCACCGGGCAAAGTGGGACAAAAGAACCGTCCCCGAATGCGAGAACCAAAACGGCTTTTTGAAACAGGGCAAGCCGGCTTTTTGAAACAAGGCAAAACGAAACGCCAGGGAAATCTTTTCATCGTGTCACCCCGCTGCTGCCGCCAGGCAGGCGCGGTGATTAGGAAATCCGGTCAGAATCCGGGATACGACCCTCGTAACTGTGTTTGCGGGAGGGTATGGCTCGTGGAGCGATCCGGTCATTGGGGCGAAAGCCCCGAGAAGGCTGAGCCATATCCGCAGGCGCATCCGCGCCCCAACGCATAAGTCAGTAGGCCGACGATGAGTATACAGTCCAGGGATATACCGCCCAGGGAGCGGTGTGTCCGCCAGCAGGAGCATAAAAAAAGAGGGTCGTATCGTACGCAAAAGTACCGATGCGGCCCTTTTCTTTTGCAAAAAAGTGGATGACGGAGGAAAAAAGCGGGACAAAAGAACCATTCCCGGATATACCGAAGCACTACAGGTTCTTTTCTGCCAGAACATTCGATTGATCCCGCCGGGCGTAGATCACATTGAGGACATAAACGATGTTTGCAGGCTCGTCGATTCGGTAATACACATAGAAATTCTTGACCGGCAGACGTCGAAATCCATAGGAATGCCACGGCTCGTCTTCCAACAGCTTGCAGCGGGCGGGCATTTCGGCCAGCGACGCGATCTCCTGACGGACGGCGCGGACATAGGCCAACGCCGTGCCGGGCGCGGAAAGCGTGTTTGCGATATAATCCCGCAGCTCCGCAAGGTCGGCCTGGGCGTCGGGGGTCACGATGATCCGATAGGACGTCATCGGGCGAGACTCCTTTCCAGCTCGTCGAAGACCTCCTCGAAGGGGCGGCCCTCGCCTGCCAGAGACTGGGCGTAGCTGTGCCGCAGCTTGGCGTTCAGCTCGTCGGGGGTCATCGTGTCAAGCGTCCGCGGCTCCGCCGGGATCGTTATCTCAAACGGCACGCCCCGCCGGTAAATGATCTGACGGTAAAGCGAGTTGATAACGACGGACACCGGTATCCCCAACCGCTGAAGAATGTCCTCCGCCTGGTTCTTTATGCCGTATTCTACTCTGGCGCTGACAGTTGCGTCTTTCATGATCCCACCACCTTTCATTTGTATTGTACTACATTGTTATGCAAATAGCAAGACAATTATCCAAGCAAAGAATGGAAACGCAAAAATGATAATAAACGAATGGAGGAGCACGAAATGAAGAGGAACGAACGAAGAAGCGATTGGCTTTGCTGCCGGCGGTGGTGATGGTGATGTAGCTGCTGCCGGGGGCGGCGCCGGCGGATGAAAGCGGGACAAAAGAACCGTCCCCAAATGCGAAGTACGTGAAGTACCGATAAGGCTTTTTTGCTGCCGTCACTGCTTCCGGCGCAAAATATAGTTTTTTATAAATCAACAAACACAGGAAGGAAGTAATCACAATGAAAAAATCAACAAAGCTGTTGGCATTACTTTTTTCGGTGCTCATGCTTTTCGGCCTGCTGCCGGCGGCGGCGCTGGCAGATGATGCATACTCATTTAAAGTAAGTTCTAACGAGACAGCCGCGAACGCTTTGTTTGAGTATTACTACGGTGATGACGATGACTGCGAAATAGAATACGAAGACGACGATGTATCCTCCGTCGATATTGCTATAGATAAAACAGCAATTGACAGCGAACATGGGGACTGCCCGTTTG
>JAILCQ010000008.1 GCA_024679955.1 Bacillota bacterium
GGGAGCGGTGATCGTCATCAGCTCCTGCGTCAGCGGCATCATCGGCGACGACGTGCTTTCCGTGGAGGAAATGTCCACCCCGGAAACGCCGGTGATCGTCATCCCTGCCGACGGGGATATCAACGGCGATTATATGACCGGGATCCAGATGTGCATGCACATCCTGGCCGAAAAACTGATAGACACCGCCGTTCCCGTCCGGCCCAACTGCGTCAACCTGATCGGGGAGGCGGGCGTCGCCAACAACACCTCGCTCAATTACGTAACGATCCGGGATTTGCTGGGCCAGATGGGCATCGGCGTGAACTGTCGTTTCCTGGGGGACGCCACGGCGAAGGAGGTGCGGAACCTGACCGCAGCCCCGCTGAACATCCTGGCGGACGACAGCCCGGACAACATCAAGCTCAAGGACTGGCTGGCCCGACGTTTCGGCTGCCGTTTCTTTGACGGCTGCCTGCCGGTGGGTTTCCGGGCCACCGCGGCCTTCCTGGAGCGGATCGGCGATTTCTTCGGCTGCCGGGAGGCCGCCGCGCCGGTGATCCGCGGCCAGCAGCAGCGCTTCGAGCGGGAAGCCGCGGCCCTGCGGCCCCGGCTGCAAGGGAAACGGGTGCTGATGACCACCGTCAACGGCAACCTGGACTGGCTGCTGGACGCCGCAGAGGCAGTGGGGCTGGAATTCGTATGGATCGGCGTGGTCAACTATCTGCGCCAGGAGCTGTGCGTCAGCCAGCGGCCGGAACGCCGCCGCCTGGTGGAGGAGATTTCCGACGCGGGCCTGGTGGCGGAGAGGATCCGCACCCTGAAGCCGGACATCGTTCTGTCCAACTACACCTCCGCCGTTGAGCTGCAAGGCTATATCACCGACAACATGCCTATGGGCGGTCTGGTGGGTTTCCGGGCGGGACTGGACGTGATGGAACGCTGGGCCCGGCTGCTGGAAAACAAACGGGAGGGGGAATGGATGCGTGACCGAGCGCTCTTTGAAAAGTATTTCGCCTGACGGCGTCAGCGGCATGATCTTTGCCATGGAAGGGATGAAAAACGCCGTCGTGCTCTTGAACGGCCCCATGGGCTGCCGGTTTTATCACAGCACCACCTCCCGTTTTCTCTCCGTTCGACCTCTGATGACGCTGCCTGCGGAAAAAGACGGGGCGCGGACGCCGGTGGACTACAACTACCTCAACGACTTTTTCTTCTTCCAGGATCGGGTGCCCTGTACCTACCTGGACGGCTACGACTATGTGTACGGCACCCGGGACAAGGTGCGCCGGGCATTGGATTTCATCCAGGCCAACATTGCCTTCGACTTCCTGGCCATCGTCAACTCTCCCGGCGCTGCCCTCATCGGCGACAATCTGCTGGAGCTGGCCCGGGAAAAGCTGGGGGAAAGCCGGGTGGTGATGCTGGAATCCCCCGGCTACTCCACCTCCTTTCAGGAGGGCTACAGCGAAGCGGCCCTGGCCCTACTGCAGCAGACGGGCCCCGCCCTGTGGGCCGGCCGGAAAAAGCCCGGCGACGGGAAAAAACGCGTCAACCTGCTGGGCCTATCCGTCTGGCAGCGGTATATGGAAGGGGACCTGCAGGAGCTGGAACGTCTCTTTGCCCTGTGCGGCATCCAGGTGAACGCCGCCCTGTGCGCCGGCTGCTCTCTGGAACAGCTGCGGGCCATGCCCGACGCGGATCTGAACGTGGTGCTCTATGCGGAAACGGGGCTGGCCGCCGCGGAGTACATGGCCGAATGCTGGAACATACCCTACTATGTCTGCCAGCCGCCGCCCATCGGCTTTTCCGCCACGGAGCGGATGTTCGCCGGAATCTGCGCCATCCTCCACGCCGACGGCGCCCCGCTGCGCGCCGAAAGCGAGCGGGCCCGGGCCTTGGCCTGGTTCTGGCTGGATCAGATCCACCAGACCTACGGCCGGCCCAAGGGCGTGAAGTACTACGTGGAAGGGCTCCCCTCCCGCGCCGCCGCTTTTACCGCCTTTCTTACCGATTATCTGGGTATGGAGCCGGCTGGGCCCGATGAGGCCGAACTGGTATTCGGCGACGCCAACCTGATCGCCGGACTGAAGCTGAAAAACAAAACCTTTTGCGGCATTGAGACGGACCGGCCCGGCATGGGCTATGTGGATCTGCTGCCCAAAACCCACCTGGGCATAGAAGGGGCCTTGTTCCTCATCGAGCAAGTCCTCAACGGCCTGATGAGCAAGCTGTAAGGGAAAAGAGGACGCCATTATGGATCAGCCGAAAAAAATAGAAGTCAGAGGCGCGCGTGTTCATAACCTGAAAAATATGGATGTGGACATTCCGCTCTATGGGATTGTGGGGATAGCCGGCGTGTCCGGCTCCGGGAAATCCTCCCTGGCCTTGGGCGTGTTATACGCCGAAGGATCGAGAAGGTATCTGGAATCCCTATCCACCTATACCCGGCGGCGGATGACGCAGGCTTCCCGCGCCGACGTGGACGAAGTGCTGTATGTTCCCGCCTCGCTTGCGCTGCGCCAAAGGCCGGGCGTTCCGGGCATCCGCTCCACCTTCGGTACCGGAACGGAACTGCTGAACAGCCTGCGCCTGATGTTTTCCCGGCTCGCCTCGCACCGCTGTCCCAACGGACACTATGGGAAGCCGGGGTTTCAGGTGGCGCTTATGCAGGAGATGATCTGCCCGGAATGCGGCGAGCATTTTTATGGCCCCGGGGCGGAAGAACTTGCCTTTAATTCCCAGGGGGCCTGCAAGCGTTGCGGCGGCACCGGGACCATCAGGACAGTAGATCGAAGCACATTGATTCCCGATGAGACTCTTTCGATTGACGGCGGTGCAGTCGCACCGTGGAACTCTCTGATGTGGTCGCTGATGACCGACGTCTGCCGGGCCATGGGCGTGCGGACGGATATCCCTTTCAAGGAGCTGACGGACGAAGAAAAAGAGATCGTTTATGACGGCCCCATGGAAAAGAAACATATCTTTTACCGGCCCAAAAAAGCAGATACGGCTACTGCCGGTGAAATGGATTTTACCTATTACAGCGCCACGGCTACGGTATTAAACGCGCTCCATAAAGTCAAAGATGAAAAAGGCATGAAACGGGTGGAGAAATTCCTCAAGGAGGATATCTGCCCGGATTGTCACGGCACGAGACTTTCGGAAGCAGCCAGAGCGCCGAGATTGATGGGGATATCCCTGGATCAGGCCTGTGAAATGACGCTGAAAGATTCCATCGAATGGGTAAAAAAAGTCCCGGCCTCCTTGCCGGCGGAGATGCGGCCGATGGCGCAAAATATCTGCGAATCCTATCTGGAGACCGCGGCGCGGCTGATGGATTTGGGGCTTGGATATCTGACTTTGGATCGGGCTTCCTCTACCCTGTCTACCGGCGAGCGTCAACGGATGCAGCTGGCCCGGTCGGTGAGAAACAGAACGACAGGGGTTTTGTATGTGCTGGACGAACCGTCCATCGGCTTGCATCCCGCAAACATTGTCGGTTTGAACGGCGTTATGCAGGATCTGGTAAGAGACGGAAACTCCGTACTGCTGGTCGATCATGACACCCAGATCCTGAAAGCGGCGGACTGGATCATCGAGCTGGGGCCGGGAGCCGGCGCAAAGGGCGGAAGGGTTATCGCAGAGGGAAGCGTAGAAGAGATCGAAAACAACGACGCTTCTGTCATTGGCAAATATCTCTCCGAAAAGCAAAAAACAAGCCGGAAGAGCGCCGGAAAAGACATTTTCGCCAACGGAACGATCCGCTTGGAAACGGAGCAAATCCACACGGTCAAACCCCTTGCGATCCGCATTCCAAAGACGGGTCTGACGGCCGTCACCGGCGTATCCGGATCGGGAAAGACGACTCTGATTCTGGAAAGCCTTGTTCCGGCACTGGACGCGCTTTGCAGCGGCAAAAAGATGCCGGCCCACGTCAAAACGATCGAGGCGGAGGGGATCAGGCATGTCAAGCTGATCGACGCGACGCCCATCGGTATCAACGTCCGCTCCACGGTCGCTACCTACGCCAACATCCACGACGAACTGCGAAAAATCTACGGAAAAACGGAAGGCGCGAAGCATGGCGGCTATAAAGCGGGCGATTTTTCCTACAACACCGGCTCGCTCCGGTGCCCGGTCTGCGATGGAACAGGGCAGGTCTCTCTGGACGTGCAATTCCTCCCGGATGTGGATATCCCCTGCCCCGAATGCCGCGGCTCACGCTATGGCAAGGAGGCGAAACGGATCCGTTACCAAAACCCGTCCGGCGAGGAACGCTCCCTGCCGGAATTGATGGATATGGACGTCCATACCGCGCTCAAGTTCTGCAGCGAAATGAACGCCGTGAGACCAAGGCTGGAAATCCTCCGCGACTTGGGCCTGGGCTATCTGACGCTGGGCGAGGAAACGCCGGGCCTGTCCGGCGGCGAGGCGCAAAGACTGAAGCTCGCATCCGAAATGGGCCGACAGCAAAATGATTCCGTCTTTGTCTTTGACGAGCCAACGATCGGCCTGCACCCAAAGGATGTGGAAACGCTGCTGCGTGTTTTCCAAACGCTGATCGATCATGGGGCCACCGTCATTGTAATCGAGCATGATTTGGATGTAATCCGCGCGGCGGACTACATTATCGACATGGGGCCGGGCGGCGGCGAAGACGGCGGCCGGATCGTTGCCTGCGGAACGCCGGAAGAGATCAAAAACTGCAGAGAGAGTATAACGGGAACGTTTATCTGACCATGCGCGATAGCGGCGCGAGAGCTGAAGATATGGGAACTGGACACAGCCGCGCCGGTTGTGAAACCGTTATTTGTAGGTGATTATTATGAAGCGAAGAACAGCGCAAGAGATCCTTGCAGACTCCTTTCGGGAGATTGCCGCAGTAAAAAGCATCAATAAGATCACCATTCAGGAGATCGTAGACAACTGCGGCTATTCTCCAGCGACCTTTTACCGCAATTTCAAGGACAAATATGACCTGATCGCCTGGGAGCATACCAGAGACGTCGCGGAGATCATGGACCGCACCGGTAAGCAAGACGATCCGTGGAAACAGACTTTGCTGGACGGGGCCCGCCGGTTCGATGCGGAGAAGGCCTATCTCGCCAACCTCTTCCAGCATACATCCGGACATGACTCTTTCGTGCGTTATATGGTCGATATCAACCAAAACGCGCTGAAAAACCACATTCTAAGCGTGTGCGGGAAAAGCGATCTGGATAAAAAGGAAGAGCTATACCTCAGGATCTACTGTCTGGGAACGGTCAATCTGACCTGCGAATGGATACTCGGAAGATTTGACGCCTCGCCGGAAGAAATCGCCGAGGTTTACGAACGCTCTCTTCCGGAACCGCTGCAAAAATATCTCTTTTAATATAAGTTGAGAGAATTAAACCAAAATCTCTCATAATGAGAGATTGCGGTTGCATTCTAAATTGAAAAGCTGCCTCATCGGAATATACTAAAGTTAATGGTTGCGCACAATGAAACAGCGTACAATAAGTATTTTTCAGGAGGCGGATATCTATGACGAAAATCGAACTGTTAAAAGCGTTTGCCAAAGGCTGGTTTGGTAATTCCCAGCAACATTCCATTCATGCGCAGCTTTTGAAGGCGCGGGGGCTGAACAAGCTGGCGGACAAGATCATGGCGGAATCCGACGAAGAATGGGAAGAAGCCAAAAAGGTCAACGCCCGTCTGATCGAGCTGGGAGAGACGCCGGCGGTTGAGATTGAGGCGTATCCCGTCATTACCGATATCAAGGAAATGCTGGAATACGACTGCAAGGACTCCGCCGAAGCGCTGCCCATGATGAGCAAGTCTCTGGCTATGTTCGACGACGACTATGTGACCAGACATATGATTGAAACGTTCATTCTTGACGAGCAGGAGCATTATAACTGGGTCAAGGGGCACCTTTGCCTGATCGAGCAAATCGGCATAGAGAATTACATGATCGAAATGTTGGGCGAATAAAGAAACGGAGGAAACACATATGAAAATCGCTATTCTCAACGGCAGTCCCCGGAAGGAAAACACCGCTGCCATGGTAGAGGCCTTCCGTCAGGGCGCGGAGGCCGCAGGACATGAGGTAGAAGTGCTGCATGTGGGCAAGATGAAGATCAACGGCTGTCTGGCCTGTGAATATTGCCATGGCAAAGGCGAGGGAAAATGCATCCAGAAGGACGATCTGGAAAAGATCATGCCGGCCTATCTGGAAAGCGACATGGTCGTGTTCGCTTCCCCGATCTACTACTTCGCCCCGACGGCGCAGTTAGAGGCCGCCTGGCAGAGAGTTTACTGCATCGGCAAACCGGCCAAGGCCACCAAAGCCGCGTTGCTGCTCTCCTCCAGCTCGGGCGCATATGATGCGGCGATTGCACAATATAAGGCTTTTTCCGGGTTTACCGGGATCCAGGACATGGGCATCTGCACGGCAACCGGTGACGAGAACAAATCGGAAGCAAAGCTTGCCGAGATCAGAGCCTTTGCCGAAAAGCTGTAAGGAGATCGATCATGAACGAAAAAGAATGTATTCTTGAAGCCATGAAAAAGGCGGGCGAACCGCTGAACGCAGGTAAAGTTGCCGAGTTGACCGGTCTTGACCGGAAGGTCGTTGACAAAGCTTTTGCCGCCATGAAAAAAGAGGGCTCCATTGTTTCTCCTGTGAGATGCAAGTGGGAACCCGCAGAAAAATAATCAGCCAATGGCCGGCATACCTCCATCTGCTGAGGTATGCCGGTTGCTCATGATAAAGCATAAAAAGAGTGGTAATGGTAAAGCGAGGTGCATGCATTGATAACATGTTATTTTACCGCCAGCGGCAACTGCCTGTATGTCGCCAAAAGAATCGGCGGGACGCTGCTTTCCATCCCCCAACTGATGCGTCAGGAGACGGTGGAGATCTCCGATGAGGCCGTCGGCATCGTCTGTCCGGTCTATGCCGGGGAAATGCCGGCGATGGTGCGGGCGTTTATGCAAAAGGCCCGTATCCATACAGATTATTTCTTTTTCATCTACACCTATGGCATGGGATACGGGGAGGCCTTCGCCCATGCAGAGCTTGCGGCGCAGGATGCGGGGCTGAAGCTCTGCTATATCAACGCCATTCAGATGGTGGACAATTATCTGCCCATCTTTAAGATGCAGGAACAAATCGAAACCCTGCCGAAAAAAATGTGGACGGGCAAATCGAAGCGATGCTGGACGATCTCCGCGCCCGCAAAGAGACGCCGGTGAAAATCACCGCCATCAACAAGCTGCAAATGTCCGTGATCAGCAAACGCCTGGCCGTACCGATTCTGCGAAAGGACACAGCCCAAGGTTACCTGGTAAACGATAGCTGTACGCAATGCGGAATCTGCGCCAAAGTCTGCCCTGCCGACAATATCACGGTGACAGACAAGGTTCGTTTTTCCGATCGCTGCGAGGTTTGCTACGCCTGCCTGCACAACTGCCCGCAAAACGCCATTCATTTGCGGAAGGAGGCCAGTCCGGTTCGCTTCCGCAACGAGCATATAAGCCTGAAGGATATTATCGAAGCAAACGAATAAGGAGCGTTATCCATGAATCCGTTGGACATCATCAAAACCCGCAAAAGCGTACGCACCTTTGACGGCCAGGGACTGCGGGAAGAGGATTGGGAAAAGCTGCGCGCCTTTGCCGGCGGCATCCGCAATCCTTACCATATTCCGGTCACTTTTGTCTGGCTTGACGCCGCCGCGCATGGGCTTTCCAGTCCGGTCATTGCAGGCGAAGCTATCTATGTCGCCGGGAAGGTTCCGAAGGTGGAACACTGCGAAGAGGCTTTCGGCTACAGCTTTGAACAGCTGGTGCTGTTCGCATGGAGCCTTGGAATCGGCTCCACATGGATCGGCGGCACCATGGACCGGGAGCTGTTTGAAAAGGCTGCCAATACCGGGAAGGATGAATACATGATGATCGTCAGCCCCCTTGGCTATCCCGCGCTGGAACCCGCCGAGGCAGATCGCAAGCTGCGCAAGGCCGTCCGCGGGGATGAGCGGCTTGCGGCATCCGAGCTGTTTTTTGACAAGGACTTTTCCACGCCGCTGACAGGGGAAGCCGAATGGCTGGAGGCGGTTCGCTGGGCCCCGTCTGCGGCCAACAGGCAGCCCTGCCGCATCGTAAAAGACGGAAACGCCTACCATTTCTATGAGAAACATACCTTGGGAAACGGCGCCAGAGGAGCTTGGGATGTACAGAAGATCGACATCGGTATTGCCATCTGCCATTTCATGAGCGTGGCGGGCGGCGCGTTAACCATCGCCGAGCCCGGCATTGACCACCGGGAAGATATAGAATACATCGCCACCGTAAGCGTATAAATATTTGCAAAGCCGTAAAGGAGTACAAAAACATGCGCAAAAAAATTATCGTTGTCAACGCCGGCCCGCGGCAGGGCTGGAATACGGATACCCTGCTTCGCGAAGCGGCAAAGGGCGCTGCGGCTTCCGGCGCGGAAGTGGAGCGCTTCGATCTGTTCCGGCTGGAGAGATATACCGGCTGCATCTCCTGCTTCGGCTGTAAACGGGAGAAAAACAAAGGCCGCTGCGTATGCCGGGACGGTCTTACGCCCGTGCTGGACGCCATACGGGAAGCGGACGGCCTGATCATCGGCTCCCCCAATTATCTGAGCGAGCTGACGGCCTCCTTCCGCGCGCTGTATGAACGGCTGATCTTTCAGAATCTGACCTATAACGCCGAAACGCCCTGCTGCAATCTGCGTCCCATCCCCGTACTGCTCATCATGACCAGCAATGCGCCGGATAACAGCTATCAGGGGCTGCTGCAAAACTATCAGCAAACGCTGAACCGGTTTGTGGGGCCGGCGGAAATCTTCATCGCCGGGGACACTCTCCAGCTTAAGGATTACAGCAAAACCGACTGGCCCTGGTCGTTTTTCGACCCCGAACACAAGCGGCGCCGCCACGAAACCGTATTCCCGCAGAAATGTGCAAAAGCCTTTGAAATGGGGGCCGCCATGGCCCGCCGGGGAGAATAACCATGACAGAAACCTTTGACCTTCAGGATTACTTGACCAAAGGGGTCGAGCAAATCGTTGCCGACGCCGTAAAAGCAACCATAAAGAACCCGAAAGAAAGCGCTTATATGGCCCGGTTTGCGCTGGCAACCAGGGCTGCTTCCAAAAGAAGGAGGGCCGCTGAAGACGCAGGCGAACATATCCCCACCTTCCTGATCGCCAGCATTACCAGTCAGTGCAACCTGCACTGCGCAGGCTGCTATTCCCGCTGCAATCACGCCACGGTAGACGCCGAACCGGTGAAACAGTTGACCGTAGAAGAATGGCGGAAGGTCTTTGAGGAGGCCGACGAGATGGGGATCAGCTTTATCCTGCTGGCGGGGGGAGAACCCATGCTGCGGCGGGATGTGATCGAAGCCGCCGGAAAAAAGCAGAACATGCTTTTCCCGATCTTCACCAACGGCACCTTCATGGACGACCGCTATCTGGAACTGTTTGACAAATGCCGCAATCTGCTCCCGATCATGAGCATAGAGGGGGAAAAAGAAAAGACCGATCTGCGCCGGGGCGACGGCGTGTATGACCGGCTGATCGCAAACATGGACGAATTCCAAAAGCGGGGGCTGATCTTCGGCGCCTCGGTCACCGTTACAACCCGGAACCTGCGGGAGGTTTCCGCGGACGCCTTTTTGCAAAAGCTCTCCGACAGGGGCTGCAAGGCTGTGATTTTTGTGGAATTCGTTCCCGTCGCGGATGACAGCAGGGAGCTTGCGCCGGGGGAAGCGGAACGGGAATACCTGAAATCGGAGATCGAGCGCCTCCGAAAAGAGCATCCGGAAATGGTATACATCTCCTTCCCCGGCGATGAAAAAAGCTCCGGCGGCTGTGTGGCCGCGGGACGGGGATTCTTCCACATCAATTCCCATGGCGGCGCGGAGCCTTGCCCGTTCTCGCCTTACTCGGACATCAACGTGCGGGACACCTCCCTGCGGCAAGCGATGCATTCCCGCTTGTTCCGAAAACTGCGGGACGGCGGATACCTTCTGGAAGATCACCCCGGCGGATGCACCCTGTATGAAAAAAGAGAGCAGGTAGAAAAAATCATGGCCGGCGCGGCCAAGGAAAAGAACGCATAGAAATAAAGCCCGGAACCATCCTTTGGGGCCTCCTTTGCGCCCCATTCTCTGCCGCCGCTTCCCGCGCCGCCGGGCAATCGGGGCGCGGCTTTGGCATGCATCCATTCCCAAGGCCATGAACCGGCAGGCATGGATATTGAAGAAAAACAGGAGAGATTGCGCATGGACAGTGCAACCCACAACAAATACGACTGCATACGGCTTGCCAATCAGCTTTGTTTCCCTTTGTATGCCTGCGCCAAGGAGGTCGTGCGGCAATACCGGAAACCCCTGGAAAAGCTGGGCTTGACCTATACGCAATATGTGGTGATGATGGTTCTGTGGGAGTTCGGCGGCATGACCGAGGGCGAACTGGGCAGAAAGGTGCATCTGGATTCCGGGACGCTGGCGCCGCTTTTGAAGCGGATGGAAAAGCAGGGGTATATCACACGTACCCGGCCGGAAACGAATGAAAGGAAACTGTTTATTGAACTGACCGCCGCAGGAAACGGGCTGAAGGATAAAGCGGTTCAAGTTCCTTGCGAAATGGAAGGCTGCCTGCAGCTGTCGCCGGAGGAACTTTTGCAGTTGAAAGCCCTATTAGACAAGGCAATCCTTGGAATGGAGGGCTGAACATGATCTACGAGTATACCGTCACCACAGGCGTATCGGAGGAATGTATTATGAAAATCAGAATACTTTCCTCCAAGATAGTATATATCTTTAATGTGCGTACTTGTTTTATATTCCCATGTTTGCCATAATTATAGCATAAAGACCGGCCGCATCAACTTGACAAACAGAACAGGGAGGTATTGTTATGGGGAAAAAAATCATTATTCTCAATGGCAGCCCCAGAAGGAACGGGAACACCTCCGCTTTGACAGAGCAGTTTAGAAAAGGCGCGGAAAAAGCCGGCCATAGCGTAACAGAATTTCACTTGTCCCAGATGAAAATCAATGGCTGCATTGGTTGCTGGCGTGGAGGGAAAGACGCGGAACATCCTTGCGCCCAAAGAGACGATATGGAACAGATCTACCCGGCATACAAAGAGGCGGATATTGTCGTTCTTGCTTCG
>JAILCQ010000033.1 GCA_024679955.1 Bacillota bacterium
GGCGGCGCAGCAGCAAACCGGCGACGGCGGCAGCCAGGCACAGGAGGGCGGCCATGCGCCAATGCAGGTAAAGGGAAAGCCGGGTCCACAAGGTGCGGATGGCCGCCGCTGGGGAATACCCGTAGCCGGCGTCATCCGGCAAAGGCAGCATTTTCTCCCGTTCCTCTTTTTTTGTGCCCTCCATGGTGACCAGCCGGTCGCCGTGGCTCATGGCCAAATACCGTTCCTGCTGATGGGTGATGACCCCGTAAAACAGATAGTAGTGCCCGTCCACCTTCACCACATCCGGCCGGTAATAGCTGTACCAGGCGGAATCGGGGCCCACGATCACCAAAGGCAGGTCAAAATTCAGCCCGTCGTCGCTGGTGCAGCAATAAATGGCGTCGCTTTGCAGATAATCCCGGATAAATACGAAATAGTAGCGGCCGTTCATATGCCGCACCGCGCCATGCCACAGCTTGATGCCGTGATCCATGCCGGTGATGGTGCATTTTTGTATATCGCTCCAGTTTGAGCCATCGGCGCTTTCCTGATAGACCAGAGTGCCGCCGTTGCCCAATTGCTCGTATTGCATCTGCCACATCCGGTATATGCCGTCTTCCCAGACGATGGTGGGACAAAGGTATTGGGTGGGAGCCATCACCTCATAGTCGCTCCACTTTATGCCGTCGGCGGAACATTTGCGCAGCAGCAGCAGGGTTTCGCCGTCGCCGCCCAGATCCGGGGAAAGCCGGCCCAGATACCACATTTCCAGCCGGTCCAGATCTTCCCGGTACAAAAGGTTCACATCCTTCAATTCGCTGCAGCCGGTCTCTTCGTTGAAGGCGATGGGATTGGCCAATCCCGGCGGGGTCTCCCAGTAGTACAAATCATTGGACGCGGCCAGACAGGGGTTTTCTTCTTCGCCGTCGGCATAGGGAAAAGGGGTGTAGGCCAGCCAAAAGCGATAGCCGTGCCAGGGCTGGTCAAAGGCCAGCACGGAAGGATGGGTGGGTTGATTTTGCCCCGCCGCGTAGGTTTGGATGTTCAGGCGGATCTGCGCCGCCCTATCATCATGCTGGCCCTGACAGGCGGCGAGAAACAGCAGGCAGCACAGACATAAAACAAGGGAAAGGCTTTTTTTCATGATTGCTCCTCCAGCGGATTGCTATGATCCTATTATAACGTATTCGGCCATGGATAGAAAGGCAAAACGCCGGTTTTGTCCCATGCCTTGGCCGGATCATGAAAACTTCCCGTATAACGGCAGCCGCCTACAGCGCCGGAAAAAGCGGCGGCATAGGCGGCGAAAGGGTTTATTTATCCAAATCTTTTTTGCTTCGGGTATTGTGCCGGTTCCCGGTCTAGCGGGAGAGGATATCCCGCAAGGCGGCCAAGGCGGCGTCTATCTCTTCCGCGGTGTTGAAATGATTGAATGAGAAACGAACCGTCCCCTGGGGGAAGGTATCGAAGCATTTATGGGCGGAGGGGGCGCAATGAATGCCGCAGCGGGTCATGATTTGATGCTCCTGATCCAAAAGGAAGGAAATTTCCGCATTGTCGTGATTCAAAAAATCCAGGCTGAGCACCGCTGTGCTGCGTTCCGCCTGGCCGGTACCGATGATACGGGTTTGCGGCAATCGCCGGCAGCCATCGTAGAACCGCTGCCACAGAGCCATCTCCTGCTGCCGGATATGGGCCGTGCCTTCCTGTTCTATATATTTTAAAGCGGCGTTGAGCCCGTATATGCCCGGCAGATTCATGGTGCCCGGCTCAAATTTATCCGGCAGAATCTGCGGGTAGTCCTCGCTGTCGGAAAAGCTGCCGGTACCGCCGCTGAGCAGCGGCGGCAAGCGCTGCGCCAAATCGTCGGAAATGACGAAGCCGCCTATGCCCTGGGGGCCCAGCAAGCCTTTATGGCCGGTAAAGGCCAGGGCGTCGATGTGCATGGCTTCCATATCGATATCCAGCGCGCCGGCGGTTTGGGCGGTGTCCACGATAAAGGGCAGGCCATGGCGGCGGCAGATCTCGCCCACTTCGCCGATGGGCACGATGGAACCGGAAACGTTGGAAGCATGGGTGACCAAAATCCCTTTGACGTCGCCGGTGATCAGCCGGGGAATCGCCGCCAAATCGATGAGGCCCTGCCGGTCGCAGGGGATCTGCGTATAGGCCGCGCCCCGTTCCCGAACCATTTGCCGCAGGGGCCGCATCACCGCGTTATGCTCCATTTGGCTGACCAACAGCCTTCCGCCTTCCGCCAGCAGGCCTTTGATCAGATAATTCAGCGAAGCGGTGACATTGGCGGTGAAAATCACATTTTGCGGTTTGGCAAAATGAAACAGCCCGGCGATCCGTTCCCGGGTCTCCAAAACCGTATAGGCCGCGCCATAGGCTTTGGCATAGCCGCCCCGATTGATATTGCAGCCCACGTTTTCCAAATAGTCGGTCATTGCCGCCGCTACGCCGGGGGCTTTGGGAAAAGAAGTGGCGCTGTTGTCCAGATAAATGGTCATTTTTTGCCTCCATTGCCGATATTACGCTGTTGTTATTGATGAAACAGATGGGTTTTGATCGTTTTGCCGCAGACCGTGTCTATTATAGCATAAAGATTCGATCTTCGCATAGTATGGTTTTGCCTTTTTCGTTTTTTTATACGGGGATTTTTTCCCGGCGGCAATCAGCGGGCCGGTTGCGGTTTTTTAGCCGGCCGGCATTTTCCCTGATAAAAACTATTGCTTTTTTATTTTTTATATGTTAAAATAGCTTCTGCATGTAAATAGGTGAGAATTTCTTTTTTATAAAAAGTGCAGTATTTCGCGTTAGGAGGTGACTGTATGCCCAACATCAAATCTGCTAAAAAACGGGTGCTGATTGCCGAAGTCAGAAAGAATAGAAACATGGCAGCCAAAAGCAGAATGAAAACCCAACTGAAAAAATTTGCCGCCGCTGTAGAAGACGGCAATAAAGACGCCGCCCAACGGGAACTGCTGGCCTCCGTTAGCGTGCTGGATAAAAGCGCGGCCAAAGGCGTGATCCATAAAAATGCCGCCGCCAGAAAAAAATCCAATCTCTACAAAGCGTTTAATCAACTGTAAAGACGCCAAGGGCTTGCTTATTCGGAAAGCAAGCCTCTTTTTTTGCCGTCGCCGGAGAAAACAGGCTTGCCTTGTTTCCCGGCGATTTTTATGGCCTTCGGTTGATTTATATTGTGTTTTGCAGTACAATAATAAGATGAAAGAAAATTGTTTTATGCTTGGAGGGACGCGTTTTGGTAATTTCCGCATGGAAAGCGATCATTCTCGGTTTGGTGCAAGGCTTGACAGAATTTTTGCCGGTTTCCAGCTCCGGCCATTTGGTTATCGCCCAGTCTTTGTTGGGTATAGAAGAACCGGCGCTGATCTTTGACGTTTTCGTACATTTGGGGACTTTGGTTGCGGTTTTCGCCGCTTTTTGGCCGGATATTTGGGGCATACTCAAGCGCCCCTTCCGTAAAATCACCGCTTTGCTGCTGGTGGCCTGCATACCCACGGCTTTGATGGGCGTGCTGCTGAACGATTTCTTTACGTCGCTGTTTTCTTCCCTGACGGCGGTGGCCTTGGCCTTGTGCGTTACCGGCGTTTTGCTATGGATCTCCGACTATTTCCACGGCCGGAAAAATATAGAGGATATGAACTTCGGCCATGCCTTGACCATAGGCTTTTTTCAGGGCTGCGCCATCACGCCTGGGTTATCCCGTTCCGGCTCCACCATATTCGGGGCTTTGCTGTGCGGCCTGAAACGCAGTGAAGCGGCCAAATTCTCCTTTATCCTTTCCATTCCGGCCATTTTGGGCGCGGGCATTTTGGAAACCGCGGATATGCTGCAGGCCGGGACTTTCCAGGTTTCCTGGGCCTATATACTGGGGGCGGCGGTGGCCGCCGTATCCGGCTATTGGGCGATCCGCTTTTTTATCAAGCTGCTGGAAAAAGCGCATTTGCGCTACTTCTCTCTGTATTGCTGGCTGGTGGCGGCAATCGTTCTGCTGCGGCAATGGATCGGATAAATAAGGCACGTCGATTGCCGGCAAGCGCCGGTTTTGAAAAAAGATGAGGGCTTATTATGGTGCAGAATAAAAAAAGCAATACCAAAAAACGCAGCGTAAATAGGGCCGGCAAAACCGGAGGCAAGCAACCTGCAAAGCGCGCCCAGGCCGATCCGGCCGATTTGGCGCGGAACAAAGAATTGATCGGCCTGGGGGTTCTGGCCCTGGCCGTGGTCTTGCTGATCAGCTATTTCGTTACCCCGGATGTGTCCCGGGCGGAAGTGGGCGCCGTGGGGACCATCGGCCTGTGGTGCCTCAAGGCCATGGCCTTTTTGGCCGGCGAAGGCGCCGTGGGCTTGCCGGTTTTCCTTTTGGTTTTCGGCGTGCTGATTTGCATCGACCGCAACCGCGGCCATGCCGCCTCCCGCTACCTGGGGCTGTTTTTGCTGTTCTGGTCGGTGCTGGCGCTGTTGAATCTGCATCAGCCCATGGCCCCCTTCGGGGATTATGTATCCGCTTCCGCCGGCAGCGGCGGCGGTGTATTGGGGGCCGTGTTGAGCTTTCTGTTGCTGCGGGCCTTTGGCCGCATCGGCGCTACGGTGCTGCTGATCGCCTTATGCGTGGCGGGTTTGCTGTTGGCCCTGGAGGCCTCTTTGGTAGGCGCTTTGCGCGGCGTGGGCGGGGCTTTTGCTTCCTTTGGCCGCACATTAAGCTATAGCCGTCCCGAAGAAGAAGCGGCAAAAACCGCCGCCAAAGAAGAAAGCCGCCGGAACGATGCCCCGGCCCGGCGGAGGCCGCTGATCTTTACCCATGATCAGGAGGATCCCGCGCCGTTGATCAGCGACAAAAAGAAGAAGACCGCGCCGGCGGAACCGCCGCCCGATACCGCGTTTTCCCGGGATTATTTACCGGACGTCACCGCTTCCGCCGATGAATTGGCCGCCGCTGCCATGGCGGCCATGCATCCCCAACCCCTAGCGCCGGAACCGGCCGCACCGTCGGAACCGCCGCCGGAAACGCCTGCCCCGGCAGAAGAAAAACCTGCCGCCGGGGCCGCATCCGCCAACGGCGAGGGAGCCTTCCGCCCCTTTGGCGGGGCGGTTCAGGAGCCTGCCGGCGATACGGCTGCCGGCAGCCAGGCGGTGGTGGAATACCGTTTGCCGCCCCTGGATTTGACTACAAAAGGCAAGAGAAAGCGCAATCCGCAAATGAATCAAATGCTGAACGATTCCATCGGCGTATTGGAAAACACTTTGGAAAGCTTCGGCGTCAAAGCCTCGGTCACCCAGGTGGTGGCCGGCCCGGCGGTGACCCGTTATGAATTGCAGCCGGCTCCCGGCGTGAAGGTGGCAAGAATCACCAGCCTGTCCGATGACATCGCCCTGTCCCTGGCCGCCCAAGGGGTGCGCATCGAAGCGCCCATCCCCGGCAAAAGCGCCATCGGCATCGAGGTGGCCCGGAAGGATATCGATACCGTATATTTCCGGGAAGTGATCGAAAGCGACGCTTTCCAAAACAGTTCCGCCAAGCTTTCTTTTGCTTTGGGCAAAAACATCGCCGGCGAATGCATCGTAGGCGATTTGGCGAAAATGCCCCATTTGCTGATTGCCGGCGCTACCGGTTCCGGCAAGAGCATTTGCGTCAATTCCATCATTTGCAGCATTTTGTATAAGGCCAAGCCCGATGAGGTCAAGCTGCTGCTGATCGACCCCAAAAAGGTGGAAATGACCAATTACAATACCTTGCCCCATTTGTTGGCCCCGGTGGTCAGCGACAGCAAAAAGGCGGCCAATGCCCTGAAATGGGTGGTCAACGAGATGGAAAACCGCTATTCTCTGTTTGTGGGGGCGGCGGTAAAGGATTTCAAAGGCTACAACCAGGCCAACCCCGAAGCCGCTTTGCCCCAGATCGTGGTGATCATCGACGAATTGGCGGATTTGATGATGGTGGCCAAGCATGATGTGGAGGAAGCCATATGCCGCATCGCCCAAATGGCCCGGGCGGCCGGCATCCATTTGGTGGTGGCCACCCAGCGTCCGTCGGTGGACGTGATCACCGGCTTGATCAAAGCCAATATCCCTTCCCGTATCGCTTTCGCCGTTTCTTCGTATACGGACAGCCGTACCATTCTGGATATGGGCGGCGCGGAAAAACTGATGGGCCGGGGCGATATGCTGTATCATCCGGTGGGTTCCAATAAGCCCATGCGGGTACAGGGCAGCTTTATCGACGAAGCGGATATCAAGCGCCTGATCCAATTCTGTTCCCAGCAGGCCCAGCCATGCTTTTCCCAGTCCGCCACCGCCGCCGCCGAGGCCATCGAGCAGCAGCCGGAACGGGACGGGGAAGAAGTGGACGATTTGTTTGTAAAGGCCGGGCGTGTCATCATCGGCACCGGCCAGGCCTCTACCTCTTTCCTCCAGCGCAAACTGGCCATCGGCAATCCCCGTGCCGCCCGTCTCATCGACACCCTGGAGGCCAAAGGGGTGGTGGGCGGCCCCAAAGGGGCCAAGCCCAGGGATATTCTGATGAGCATGGAAGAATTTGAAGAACTGTACGGCAGCGAATAAACGCTGCCCTGGGGAAAAAACTATGACCGTATCCGCTTATCTGCTCAGCCTTGGCTGCGCCAAAAACCAGGTGGACGGGGAAGCCATGGCCGGGGCCCTGGCCCGGGCCGGCTATACCCTGACGGAGGATCCGGCGCAGGCCCGGGTGATCATCGTCAACACCTGCGGCTTTATCGAAGCCGCCAAAGAGGAAAGCATCGCCGCTATGCTGCAGGCGGCCCAATACAAAGAAACGGGGTCCTGCCGCCTGTTGGTATGCGCCGGCTGTATGGCCGGCAAATACGCCAGGGAATTGGCGGAAGCCATGCCGGAGGTGGATGTCTTTGTCGCCCCCGGCGATTTTGCCGATTTGCTGCGGCAGATCGGCAAGAGGCTTGCCGTTCCCGCCGTATCCGCCCTTCCCGCCGGGGAAAACTGGTATTTGCACCGGCGGCGGGCGGCCCCCGGGCACAGTGCCTATATCAAAATCGCCGAAGGCTGCGACAATCACTGTTCCTATTGCCTGATCCCCCAATTGCGGGGCGCTTATGTCAGCCGTCCCCTGGAAGATATCCTGGCGGAGGCCGCCCTCTTGGCGGAGCAAGGGGTGCAGGAGGCGGTGCTGGTGGCTCAGGATACCGCCGGTTACGGCCTGGATCTGTACGGCCGCCGCAGTTTGTACCGGCTTCTGGAATCTCTGGCCGCTTTGCCATTGCCCATGATACGGGTTTTGTATTTGTATCCTACGGATATAGACGAGGATCTGCTGCGGGTGATGGCGGCTCATGAAAACATTTGCGACTATTTTGACATCCCGGTGCAGCATGGCGACGATCGGATACTGGCGGCCATGAACCGCCGGGGAAACCGGCGGCAGATCTTGGATAAGATCGCCCTGATCCGCCGCTATTTGCCCCAGGCTGTGCTGCGCACCACGGCCATGGTGGGCTTCCCCGGAGAGACGGAGGAAAGCTTTGCCAATTTGCTGGATTTCGTGGAGCAGGCCCGATTCGACTGGCTGGGCGCTTTTGCCTATTCTGCGGAAGAAGATACGCCGGCCGCCGCTTTGCCGGGACAAATTGCCCCGGCGGTGAAAGCGCAGCGCCTGAACCGGCTGATGGAAGCGGCGGCGCAGATCACCGCCGCCAAGCGACAGGCCTGGGTGGGCCGGCAGGTGCGGGTGCTCACCGACGGTCCCGCGGAAGCGGAATACGGCCCCGGTTGGTATAAGGGCCGCAGCTGGGCGGAAGCGCCGGAGGTAGACGGTGTGATCTATTTCCGGGGGGAAAACCTCCGGCCGGGAGATTGGGCGCCGGTGCGCATCACCGGCGCGGAAACCTTTGATTTAGTGGGGGAAACGCTATGAATTTGCCAAACAGGATCACCTTGTTCCGTATCGCCTTGATTCCGATTTTTTTGGCTTTCTTTTACTGGCTGCCCCATGGCGAAGCCTGGGCGGCGCTGGTGTTTGTGATCGCGGCTTTTTCCGACGCTTTGGACGGCAAAATCGCCCGCAAACGCGATCTGATCACCACCTTGGGGAAATTTATCGACCCCTTGGCCGATAAACTGCTGGTGCTGACCGCCCTGGCCGTTCTGGTGGATCGGAACATGCTGCCGGTAATGGTTTTTCTCATCATCCTGTGGCGGGATATCGCGGTGGACGGTCTGCGCATCGTGGCCGCCTCCAAGGGAAAAGTCATCGCCGCTTCCCAGTGGGGCAAATGGAAAACCGCCTGCCAACTGGTGACCACCACAGTGCTGTTGCTGAGCCGTTTGCCCTGGTGGCCCCAGCCCCTGTATACGGTGGTTTGCCGGGCGCTTATCGGCCTGACGGTATTGCTGACGGTGTTCTCCGCTTACGATTATTTCCGCAAGGGCTGGATGTATTTGAAGGGATAAAGGTGGAATGGCTATGGATCTGGCCGCACAGGCGGTACAAATTTTACGGGATCATGGGCTGACGGCAGCGGTTGCCGAATCCTGCACCGGCGGTTTGCTGGCGGCGGCCTTTACCGATATCCCCGGCAGTTCGCAGGTCTTCCATGGCGGTGTGGTCACCTACAGCAATGCCATGAAACAGCGTTTGCTGCAGGTGCCCCGGGAGATTTTGGAGGAAAACGGGGCGGTGAGCCGGGAAACCGCCGCCGCCATGCTCAAGGGATTGTTTGCCCTAAGCCGGGCCGATATCTGCCTGTCGGTGACCGGCGTGGCCGGACCCGGCCCCAGCGGGCCGGACGGACGCTCGGGAAGCAAACCGCAGGGCCTGGTATATACCGGCATACTGTATCAAGGCCGGATCACGGTAGTGGAGCGTCGCTTCGACGGCGGCCGGCAGGCGGTGCGCCGGGCCGCGGTGGAGCAGGCTTTGCGCCTGTTGCTGCAGGCCGTTGCCGGCGAAGGGGAAAAAGACGGACAAGCCTAGGGGGTTGCATGAAAAAACTTTATCTTTGCCTTGCGCTGGCTATCATATGCCTGCTGCTGCCGGGCTGCGGCCGGGGTTTGAATCCCGCCGCCAGTCAGATCTATGAAAATGCGGCCGGTTATCAAATCACTCTGCCGGATACCTGGCAAATCCTGCAGGAAAACGATACGGAAACGGTATTTGCCGGTCCGGACGGCAACATTACGCTGACCTTGTCCAATGATTTGGGCGGCGTGGAATACTATTCCCTGGAAGAGATCAATGAAATGCTGGCCAAAAATATCGCCGAAGCCCTGTTCTCCTCCTATGCGGTGGAAAAAAGTCAAAGCGGGGATATCCAATGCCGCCAAAGCTATGTTTGCCACAAAGAAGACGGTCAGGGCTATATGCTGGATATCCTGGTCTACCGGCAGGATCCGGCCATCAAATACTATGCGGTCTTTTGCCTGCCCCTGCAGATGTATCGGGGGGAAAAGCCGCTGATCGACGACGTCTTCGCCTCTTTTGAACAGACCAAGGATGCGGAAACGCTGTACGCCTTGACGCAGCAACGCAACGAAGCGGCCTGGGCCGCGGAAGCGGAAAAGATGAAAGCCGAAAACGGGGAAGGCGGCGATCCGCAAGGAGACGGTAGCGAAAACGCGAACCCGGAAAACACGAACCCGGAAAACGCGAACCCGGAAGGCGGCGATAACCGCTGAACAGCCCTTTCGCTGCCCTGGAAATTCATAAAAAAGAACAGGACGTGTGACAACGTCCTGTTTTTGTCTTATCTATGCGGCATTTATGTGCCGTTCAGGAAGGGGT
Organism: Bacillota bacterium; assembly: GCA_024679955.1. Classification (GTDB taxonomy): domain Bacteria; phylum Bacillota; class Dehalobacteriia; order UBA4068; family UBA4068; genus JAILCQ01. The sequence goes on from JAILCQ010000033.1 coordinate 9,785, forward strand.
GCGTTCCTGGCATACGGCGTTGAAGCTTTGGTCGTCAAAGGTGATGACGGTATAATATTTCATATCCGCTTGCTGCACCGCCTCGTTCAAAAGCTGCTGCAGCTCTTTTTCCCGGCCTTTGTAGTCTCTGGGGATGACCAGGTCAAAGATCAGATTGGTATGTTTTTTGCCGCGGACGATGCGGAAATCATGCAGGTGCAGGCGGCTGTCGATCTCTTTGGCTTTTTGACAGACATAGGCTTTCATTTCCGTCAATTCCTCATCGTCGGTGACCACCGGATCAAAATGCACCACCAACTGTATATTGTGGGATTTGCGGAACATTCTTTCCATGTCGTCGATCAGTTCATGGGCCTCCAGCACGTCCATGCGGTAATCCAGCTCCGCATGCATGCTGGCAAAGCATTGGCCCGGCCCATAATCATGCACCACCAAATCGTGTATGCCCAAAATGCGGGGATCGAAATCCAGCGTTTCCTGGACCACCATTTCCACCAATTCCGGATCGGCGGGGGCGCCCAGCAGCGGCTTGATGGTTTCCTTGGCAATGCCGGCGCCGCTGTAGAGGATGAACAGGGCCACCAAAAAGCCGATGTAGCCGTCCAGATTGACATGGAACAGATGGGCGATCACCGCCGTGACCAATACGGCCCCGGTGCTGATCATATCGTTGCGGCTGTCGGCGGCGGCAGCCTGCAGGGAGGCGCTGTCGATGCGCCGGCCGATATTCTGATAGAATAAGGCCATCCACAGCTTGACGGCGATGGATAACAGCAAAACGATGACCAAAGCCCAGGAAAATTCCACCGGCGTGGGATGGATGATCTTGACGATGGAATCCTTGCCCAGCTGGAAACCGATGATGAGGATCAGCGCCGCAACCGCCAGGCCGGATAAATATTCAAAGCGGGCGTGACCGAAGGGATGCTCGTCATCCGGCGGCTTTTGCGAAAGATGAAAGCCCAGCAGCGTCACCACGGAGGAAGAGGCGTCGGACAGGTTGTTGACGGCGTCGGCGGTAATGGCCAGACTGCCGCTGAGGATACCGATGGCCAATTTGGCGGCAAACAGGATCACATTGCATATAATGCCCACCACGCCGGCCAAAAGCCCGTATTTGGCGCGGATTTTCGTATCGCGTATCTGCTGATGGTTTTTGATGAACAGACGGATCAACAATTCGGTCATAAAATCGATTCCTTCTTTGACGCAAATGTACGCAGATGAGAAAACGGCGTCACGAAAGCAAAACGCCGGCCAACTTGTTTCAGTATATCATGAACGCCGCCGTCTGACAACCCGGCCTGTACGCAGCTTGCCGTTTTCCCAAAAGCAGAGGCGGCCCCGGCTTTCGGACGGCGCTTTGGACGGTTTTCTTTTTGTGCCATTGCAACCATGGGGCAGGATATACCGTAAATATAACGAATAACTAAAAGTTAAGAAAATAGGTGAAGAATAATGGAGGTATAAGATGAGTAATATTTTGCGCAAAAGCATCGAAGTAGGGGGACGTACCCTTACTTTGGAAACCGGGCGCATGGCGAAACAGGCCGGCGGCGCTGTTTTTGCCAGCTATGGCGATACCATGGTATTGGGCTGCGCCACGATGAGCGATCAACCGCGGCAGGGCATCGATTTCTTCCCGCTGCAGGTTGAATACGAAGAAAAAATGTACGCGGTGGGCAAGATCCCCGGTGGTTTCATCAAAAGGGAGGGCCGTCCTACGGAAAAGGCGATTCTCTCTTCCCGTTTGATCGACCGTCCCCTGCGGCCCTTGTTCCCCAAGGGCTTCCGCAATGACGTGCAGGTGGTGACCACCGTTTTGTCTGTGGATCAGGACAACCCGCCGGATATGACGGCGATGATCGCCGCTTCCGCGGCGCTGCACATTTCCCACATCCCCTTTGCCGGTCCCATCGCCGGTATGACCATCGGTTTGGTAGACGGGGAATACATCGTCAATCCCACCCAGGCCCAGGAAGAAGTCAGCCTGATGCATCTGTCGGTGGCCGGCACCGCAGACGCGGTAATGATGGTGGAAGCCGGGGCCAAAGAGGTCTCCGAGGACGTGATCCTGGAAGGCATCATGTTCGCCCATGAACGGATCAAAGAATTGGTGGCCTTCATCGAAGATTTCCGGGCGGAAGCTTTGGAAATGGGTTTGGCCAAGGAAAAATATGTTTTTGTCAAAGAAGAAGTGGATCCTCAGCTGGACGCCGCGGTCCGCGAATTGTCCGGCCAGGCTTTCCGGGACGCCATGAAGCGCTGCTCGGAAGAAAAGCTGCCCAAAGCGGAACGGGAAGGCCTGTTTGCGGAAATCAACACCCGGGTGCAGGAAGCGCTGGCGGAACAATATCCGGAACAGGAAGAAGCCATCGGCGAAGTATTATATGCCGTGGAAAAGGAAACCATGCGCAGCCTGATCGCCAAAGATAAGATCCGCATCGACGGCCGCAAAACCACGGAAGTGCGGCCCATCAGCTGCGAAGTGGGCGTTTTGGCCCGCACCCACGGTTCCGCCCTGTTTACCAGGGGACAGACCCAGATCCTCAATGCTTTGACCCTGGGCATGGTCTCCGAGGAGCAAATGCTGGACGGCGTGGCGGCGGAAACCTGCAAACGCTATATGCATCAATACAATTTCCCGCCCTATTCCGTAGGCGAAACCAAGCCGATGCGGGGGCCGGGCCGCCGGGAGATCGGCCATGGCGCTCTGGCGGAACGGGCTTTGCTGCCGGTGATCCCCAGCGAAGAAGATTTCCCCTATGCGCTGCGTTTGGTCTCCGAAGCCATCGAATCCAACGGCTCCACCTCCATGGGCAGCGTCTGCGCTTCCACCTTGTCTTTGATGGACGCCGGGGTGCCCATCAAAGCGCCGGTATCCGGCTGCGCCATGGGCCTGATCAAAGACGGGGACGATATCACCATCCTTACCGATATCCAGGGCATGGAAGACTTTTTGGGAGATATGGACTTTAAAGTGGCCGGTACCGCCCAAGGGGTCACCGCCATCCAAATGGATATCAAAATCGCCGGCATCGACCGGGAAATCCTCACCCGGGCGCTGGCCCAGGCCAGGGAAGGCCGGATGTTCATCATGGGCAAAATGATGGAAGCCATCTCCGAGCCCAGAAAACAGCTTTCCCAATATGCGCCGCGTATCATCACCCTGCAGATCGATCCGGAAAAAATCCGCGACGTCATCGGCAGCGGCGGCAAAATCATCAAAAAGATCGTGGAAGAAACCGGCGCCAAGATCGATATCGAAGACGACGGCCGGGTATTCATCGCCAGCGTGGACGGTACCATGGGCGAAGAGGCCAAAACCATCATCGAAACCATCGTGGCCGAGCCGGAAGTGGGCCGCATCTACAAAGGCAAAGTGGTCAAAATCATGGAATTCGGCGCTTTTGTGGAGATACTGCCCGGCGTTATGGGCAGCGACGGTCGGGACGGCATGGTGCATATCTCCGAATTGGCCAATAAACGGGTGGCCAAGGTGGAGGACGTGTGCAGCGAAGGCGACGAAATGTGGGTGAAATGCATCAACGTGGACAAAGCCACGGGCAAAGTCAAACTTTCCCGCAAACAGGCAATGAAGGAATTGGGCCTGGACGCCTGATCCCTTGCCGGACATAGAGAACCGGCAACAGACGGAAGCATAAAGTACAGAAGCATAAAGATAGGACAGGGACGGCGACGCCGTTTTCCCTGTCCTTTTTTTGCCGTCCATCTGCAGAAAGGCCCGGCTGCCCCAAAGGGCGGCAGGCCGGTTTTGTCCGGCTTAGTGTTTTTCGCCGGCAGCGGCGGCCGGTTCCACGCGCACGGTGATTTCCGCCACCCGGCGGCCCTCCATTTTGCTGACGGTGACCGCCAGATCGCCGTCGCGGAAGCTATCGCCAACGGCGGGGATACGGGCCAGCTTGTAGGCCACCCAGCCGCTGACGGAAGCCACGTCCGGCAATTCGATCAGGGAAAACTGGCTGGCGAAATGATTCAAACTGGCGGAGCCGGAAACCTGATAGAGATTTTCTCCGATTCTATTGATATCGCGAATCACTTCGTCATGTTCGTCCCAGATTTCCCCCACCAATTCTTCCAGAATGTCTTCCAGGGTGACGATGCCCAGGGTGCCGCCGTATTCATCCACGATCACGGCAATATGGTTTTTGTTCAGCTGCAGTTTTTTCAGCAGAACGGAAATCTTCATATTGGCGGCGGTAAACAAAATCGGCTTCATGATTTCCGCCAGCGGCCGCCCATCCTCCACCACCTGTTGATAAAAGTCCTTGATATTGATGACGCCGATGATATTGTCGATATCCTCCCGATACACCGGCAGACGGGAAAAACCGGTGGTGCGGAACAGACGGTTGATCTCCGCCACGTCTTCATCCTCGCTGACGGCTTCCACATCGATGCGGGGGGTGAAGATGTCGGCGGCCTGCAGATCGTAAAATTCGATGGCGCTTAAGATCAGCTCCCGCTCCTGTTTGCCGATGCCCCCGTCATGCTCCGCCTCTTCCACGATCATAATCAGTTCGTCTTCGGTGATGCCCTGTTTCGCCCCGGTGGTAAAACAATGCAGCAGCAGCCTTTTCAAAGCGGAAAAGAGGAAATTCACCGGGGTCAGCAGCCAGGCGATGGCTTTCAGCAGGGGCGAGCTGAACATGGCCATCCTTTCCGGCGTTTCTTTGGCCAGGCTTTTGGGGATGATCTCGCCGAAAATCAATATCAGCAGCGTCATCACCACGGTGGAAACGGTGACGCCGATATGACCCAGCCAGGCCAGGAACAAGCCGGTGGCCAGGGATGTTGCGGCGATATTGACGATATTGTTGCCGATCAAGATGGTGGAAAGCAGTTTATCGTAGTTTTCCGCCAGCCGCAGGGCCAGAACCGCCCGGTGATTGCCGTTATTGGCCAGATTTTTCATGCGAATGCGGTTCATGGCGGAAAAAGCGGTTTCCGTGGCGGAAAAATAGGCGCTGCCTATGATCAAAGCCAGCAAAACCAGAATATTTACAAACAGGGTTTCCATGGAACGAATCCTCCGGTTCAGTGTCGCGTCCCGGCCGGCATGGGCTGCCAAAGCGGCGATGCGGCGGCGGGCAGGGGATAAGCCGCCGGATAAGGCGGCGTCTGTGTGCTATTATATCATATCTGGAAAAACATTACACCCACCGCCTTGCCGCCGGGAAAAAGAAAATATTTTTTGCGGGGAATATGCTTAAAAAACTACAATATTTTATTGACAAAATATATTTCCGAAGCTATAATTTGTTATTGATAAAAGCATATTGCGAAAGCATTTGCCTATAGATTTATAGAGATATGAGGTGGCGTATGGCCAACAAAACGGTGCAAATCCAACCGGGACGGTATCGGATGATCATAATCGGTTTACTGATCGCTCTGGCGGGTTTGTTCGTCCTTTCTTTTTTATTGGGGCGTTATCCCATTCCGCCCCGGGAATTATGCGGTATTTTATTGGGGAAAATTTTCCCCATCGAACCTTTTTGGACGGAACGGATGGAGATTATCCTGTTTAATGTCCGTTTGCCCCGTATCGTGCTGGCGGCCTGCGTGGGCTGCTCGCTGGCGGCGGCGGGGGCGGCCTATCAAGGGGTGTTCCAAAACCCCATGGCGGCCCCGGATATCCTGGGCGCCACCAACGGCGCGGCCTTCGGCGCGGCTTTGGCCATACTTTGGGGCATGTCCAAGCGGTCGATCACCTGGATGGGCTTTGTGTTCAGCCTGATCACCGTGGCTTTGGTGCTGTTCGTCAGCTACAAGGCCAAAGGCAAACGTATCCTCAGCTTGGTATTGGCCGGGATCATGATCGGCTCTCTGTTTTCTGCCGGCGTATCCTTCATCAAGCTGGTGGCGGATCCGTCGGATCAGCTGCCGGCCATCACCTATTGGCTCATGGGCAGTCTGGCCGGGGTCAAATTGAATGATATCCTGTTCGCGGTGATCCCCATGGCCATCGGTCTTATCCCTTTGTATTTTCTGCGCCATCAACTGAACGTGCTGACCCTTGGCGACGATGAAGCGAAAACCATGGGCGTCAATGTGAAATGGGTGCGGGGCGCGGTGATCGTGGCTTCCACCCTGGTCACCGCCGCCAGCGTGGCGGTAAGCGGCGTGATCGGTTGGGTGGGCCTGGTGGTCCCCCATTTGGCCCGCCGTTTGGTAGGCAACAACTACCGCTATTTGATGCCGGCTTCCATGCTGTCCGGGGCGGTGTTTTTATTGCTGGTGGATAATGTTTCCCGCAATCTGTTGGCGGCGGAGATCCCCATCGGCATTCTCACCGCTTTTGTCGGCGCGCCCTTCTTCATTTATCTCATCACCAGAGAGGGGGAGAGATATTGACCGTCGAGGTAAAATCGCTTACTTTCTCTTATGGGCAGGGCAATGTGCTGGAAGACGTGAGCTTTACGGCCCGGCCCGGCCGTCTGTTGGCCTTGTTGGGCCCCAACGGCGTGGGCAAAAGCACCTTGTTCCGCTGCATCCTGGGCTTGGCCGATCACTATAGCGGCGATATTTTTGTGGAAGGGGAGAACATCCGCTCCCTGACCAGCCGCGCCCTGGCCCAGCGTATCGCCTATGTGCCCCAATATCATTATCCTTCTTTCAATTTTAGCGTATACGATATGGTGCTGATGGGCACCGTGGCCTGGACGGGCGGTTTTTCCGCGCCCAAGCGCCGGCATCTGGATTTGGTGGATCAGGCCCTGCAAAAGCTGGATATCGACCATTTGCGTCATCGGGGCTATACCCATATCAGCGGCGGCGAACGGCAATTGGTGTTGATCGCCCGGGCCCTGGTGCAGGAGGCCAAAACATTGGTGATGGACGAACCCACCGCCAATCTGGATTACGGCAATCAGCTGAAAATGATGGCCCAGGTAAAAGAACTGACCCGGGAGGGCTATACGGTGATCGTTTCCACCCACAATCCGGATCATGCTTTGTGGTTTGCCGACGATATTTTGGCTTTGTCCGCCGGTAAGGTTTTGGCTTTCGGCCCGCCGGCGCAGGTTTTGACCAGTCAGTTGATCAGCGCCCTTTACGGAGCGGAAGTGCATATCGCTTCTGTAAACCAGGGCAAAACCTGTATCTGCGTGCCGGAATTAGATAAAAACATACAAGAGGGGGAAGAAAAATATGAGCAAATGTAAGAAAACTTTTTGGCTGTTGCTGTTGTGTTTGGCGCTGGTAACGCTGTTTGCCGCCTGCGCCGCCGGTAACGGCGAAGTGCAGCCGGACGCCGGAGAAGCAAACGACGGGGAAACGGCGGCGGAGGGAACCGTTACCTTTACCGATTCCTGCGGACGGGAATTGACGGTGGACGCCGAGATCACCCGCATCGTTCCCACCGGCCCCATGGCGCAAATGGTGCTGCTGACCATCGCCCCGGATCTGATGGCGGGTATTGCCACCCCGTGGGATGATGCGCAGAAAGCGTATATCGATGAAGCCTATTGGGATATCCCGGTATTGGGCCAGCTCTACGGCGGCAAAGGCAGTATGAATCTGGAAGAGATCGCCGCCATAGACGCCCAGGTGGTCATCGACGTGGGCGAAGCCAAGGATTCCATCGTGGAGGACATGGACGGCCTGACCCAGCAGCTGGGCATCCCGGCGGTGCATATCGAGGCCAGTTTGGCCGATATGGCTACCACGTTCCGCCTGTTGGGCCAGCTGTTGAACCGGGAGGAAAAAGGGGAAGAATTGGCCGCCTATTGCGAGGAAGTGTACAACCGCAGCCAGGAAATCATGGAGCAGGTCGGCGAGGATAAAGTCAGCATGATCTATTGTCTGGGCGACGCCGGTTTGAACGTATTGGCCAAGGATTCGTACCATGCGGAGCTCCTGGATATGCTGGCCGATAACGCGGCGGTGGTGGAAAATCCTTCCTCCAAGGGCACCGGCGATGAGGTGGACATGGAACAGCTGCTGGTTTGGGATCCTCAGGTGATCGTGTTCTCCAACGACAGCGTCTACGATCAGGTGGGCGATGACGCCGCCTGGCAGCAATTGCAGGCCATTGCCGACGGCAACTATTATGAAACGCCTTGCGGCCCCTACAACTGGATGTGCAATCCGCCTTCCGTCAACCGCTATCTGGGCTTGATTTGGCTGCCTTCTCTGCTGTATCCCCAATATGCGGATTATGACCTGTATACGGAAGTCGCCAAGTTTTATGAGATGTTCTACGGCCATACCCTGACCGAAGAGGAGTTCGCGGAATTGACCGCCAACGCCGTGCCCGCGGAGGAAGCCGCCGCTTGACAGCCCCAGCTTTGCTCCAATCATACCAATAATAAGGCGATCCTCCCAAGGATCACAAAAACGCCGGATATTGTATCCGGCGTTTTTTGGTCTGTATGGCCGCCTGCGGCATATACCGGACGGTTCCGGCCAAACAAAAGCTGGCGATACCTGGCCGTCAGGGAATAGCGCCGGTTTTTTTACAGGCGCGGATTTGCGGCTTTCCAACATTATTCGTCGTAAAAAGTGTAATGATTTCACTAAAATTCATTGCATTTTTTGTAATCCTATGCCATACTATACTTGCAGGATTTGAAAGGAGGCGGCTGTATGTACCGAATCGCCATGGAAAAGCTGCTGAAATGGAAGCAAAGCCAACGCCGTAAACCCTTGATCATCGAAGGCGCGCGACAAGTCGGCAAGACCTGGCTGATGAAAGAATTTGGCAGGCAGGCCTATGCGGATACCGTATACATCAATTTTGAATTCAATACCAGAATGGCAGAGTTGTTTGCTTCGGACTTGGATACGGAGCGTTTGCTTATGGGTTTGGAACTGTATGCGGATCGCAAAATCGATCCGGACCACACTTTGCTGATTTTTGATGAAGTGCAGGAGGTCCCGAGAGCGTTGGCGTCTTTAAAATATTTTTATGAAAACGCGCCCCGGTATCACATCGTATGCGCTGGCTCCTTGCTGGGTATTGCCATGCATCAAGGCACGTCTTTTCCCGTGGGCAAGGTGGATTTCTTAAAGCTGTATCCTCTTTCCTTCAAAGAATTCCTGATGGCTACCGGCAAAGAACGCTTTGCCCGGCTCCTGGATAAGCAAGACTTTCCAATGATTGCCGGCTTTAAGCAGACGTATATCGACGCCTTGAAACACTATTATTTTGTCGGCGGCATGCCTGAAGCGGTGCAAAGCTTTGCCGACAACAAAGATTTTCACCAGGTTCGTGAAATCCAAAAGCGTATCCTTGCCGCCTACGAGCAGGATTTTTCCAAACATGCGCCCCATGAGATCGTTCCCAGATTGCGTATGGTGTGGAACAGCATCCCTTCCCAGTTGGCGAAAGAAAACAAAAAATTCATCTACGGTCTTGTTCGCCAGGGCGCTCGTGCAAAAGACTATGAAACGGCCATCTTGTGGCTGAGCGATTGCGGTCTTGTGCATAAGGTCAGCCGCGTACATACAGCAGGCGTTCCGCTGAAAGCGTATGAAGATTTGAAAGCATTCAAGCTGTTTGCGCTGGACGTCGGCATTCTCGGCTGTATGGCGGGGCTTGGCCAGCGTACCTTGCTGGACGGCAACGACCTTTTTGTCGAATTCAAAGGCGCTCTTACCGAACAGTATGTCTGCCAGCAGCTGAAAACCGTCGAGGACTTGGCGGTTTACTATTACACCAATAACAGAGGCTCCTGCGAAGTCGACTTTGTGGTCGATACCGGCGAGCAGATCGTTCCCGTTGAAGTAAAGGCGGAAGTAAATCTCAGAGCGAAGAGCCTGAAAACCTACGGGGAAAAATTTTCTCCCCAGGTTTCTGTCCGCACCTCCATGTCGGACTATAAAAAAGAAGACTGGCTTGTGAATCTGCCGCTGTATGCCATAGAGCAGATCGGTAAACTATAAACGGAGGCAGCCTTGGCCGAATAAAAAACGCCGGATATTGTATCCGGCGTTTTTTGGTCTGTATAGCCGCCTGCGGCATATCCTTATATCAGGAGGTGCAGGGGTATGTATTTAAGCGAGTTGGCCTACAAAAAGATCATCAATATTTACGATGGGGAGATATTGGGCGTGGCCGGGGAAAGCGATTTGCTGATCGATCCGGAGGACGGCCGGATTTTGGAAATCATCGCCCCGCCCGCCAAAAGCTTTTCCTTTTTCGGCGGCGGCGAAAGGCGGCAAATCGCCATTCCCTGGCCGGCGGTGAAAAAGATCGGCTCGGAAGTGATCGTGGTGGATGTGGACGAAAATGGCAAATACATCCGCTAGCCCGGGCGCCTGCTTATAAGGCGGCGAAATCCGCCAGCAGGCTGTCGAAGGTATCCCGTTCCACCAGCAGGCGCTGTTGGCCGTTGAAATCCACCACATAGTAGCGATCGTCATAGGTCAGCACCGACAGCGTCATTTGCGGGAAATTGCGGGAGGCATTGCGCTCGAAGCGCAGGGTGGCCACGGTATCGCCGCCCCGTTTCTCGGCGTATACATTGGAGCGCAAAGCTGTCAGCCGTTCAAAACAGCTTTCAAAAGCTTCCCCGTCGATGGCTTGTCCGTTTTTGCTGTAGCTGACCACCAGTACCGACGGATCGTTGACAGAGGCATGGGAACCGATCTGCTCCGTGCGTTCAAAGGTATAGCTTTGTCCCTGGTAGTTGAGGATCAGGCGGTTGAGGCCCACCAGCTCGATGAGGCAAACGTCATCGGGCGCAAAGTCTCCCGGCTGCACGCCGGTGATTTTTTGCACCGTCTCCTGTGTCAATATGCCAATATCGCCGTCAGTACCCAGGGCGTAATATCCTCCATCCGGCGTGGGATTGCCGATGGAGATTTGCCGCTGGCTTTCCACTGTGGTTTCCTGGCCCTGCTGGCCGGTGATTTCCTGACAGGTGAAGGATACCGTGGCCCAGGGTTGGTTCAAACCGTAGGCAGCCAATTTCTCCGGGGTGCTGTTCGCCGCCGGACAAACGCAATCCGCCTGCAGGGATGTTAAAAAGTTTAAGTATTCTTCCGTTTTCACGGCGTCCAGCGGTTGGCGGCTGCCGGCTTCCTCGCCGGAAAACCATAGCAAAGCTACGGTATAGACTTCATCCGGCAGGCCGTGGGGATAATAGACAAAATCCATAGCGGCATGGTTCTGACGCAGCGAAAACCGGGATACGGTAGCCGGATCTACGGAAGACAAGGGGATGGCGGAAAGCAGAGACAAGGGGGTGATTTGCCAGGTCTGCGCCAATTCGCCGGAGGCCAGGTATATGCCGTCCCCATCCGCTATATAGCAGGCATAGCGGTCTTCGCCGGGGATCTGTCCCAAATAGCAAATATAGCAATTCCCGGTCTGGTCGGCGGCGCCGAAGCGCAGGGCGGGCTGATCCAGGCCGTAAGCGGCCAAATCCCTGGTATCGCCGGACAGTATGTCCGGAGCCTGCACATGGGCGGCGGCTTTGGCCAGAGTTGCCGCCTTGTCCTGATCCAGGCTGTAGCCTTCCGGCAGCTGGCTGCAATGCCATTCGCCGTTTTCATAGGTCAGATCATAGTCCTGGCCCTGATATTGCCAGGAAATCTCCATGATTTGTTCTTCCAGGGCAGCCAAAGAGAACAGGCCGTCGGAATCCTTGGTCTTTTTGGGGTACAATAATAAAATAGCGGCGATCAAAATTGCCAAAACCAATAACAGGGCGCGGATCGCTTTTTTCCCGCCGGGCTTGTTTTTCTTTTGTTTATGAGAATCGGGGTAGGTAAAAGTGTTCATGTATACAACTCCGCAATCTTTTTTTACGTTGGCATTATACCGTTTTATTGTGTGTGCCAGCGGTTGCCAATGTGAACGCCGGGTGGCGATAATGTGAAGTTCCGGTGAATAAAAGCGGCGGTTTTCGGCCTTTGCCATAGAAGACACCCGGGTGCGGTGGAAACCCGGCCGCTTGTCCCGGCGCAAATCAAGGCTCGGAGAAGGCTTTTTTATGGGCCAGGCGTTTGACGGCCTTGCCGCATTCCACCGCCGGGATCACCAAGGCCCCTAGGGCCAGGGAGAGGAGCGTCAAGCCGGGGCTGAGGGCGGCCAATTTGAACAATTGGCGGCCGGCCGGCCAGCTCAGCAGCAGCAGGTTGGCGGCGAAAGCGCCGCCCATGGCCCAAAACAAGGGAAAATTGGCGGATTTTAATTGCAGCAGCGATTTCTCCCGGGAGCGCAGGTTCAGGGCATGGAAGATCTCGGCGCTGATCAGAGTGAGAAAGGCCATGGTCATGCCGGTTTGCCCGCCGCCGCCGCTGAAATAGGCGCAAATAGGCAAGGCCGACAGCAGCAACCCCTGCCAGAGAATGTCCCAGGCCAGGCCGCCGGCAAAAATGCTTTGTTCCGGCCGGCGCGGCGGGCGCAGCATACTGTCCGCCTCGGCTTTTTCCAGGCCCAAAGCGATGGCAGGGAAACAGTCGGTGATCAGATTGATCCACAGCAAATGAATGGGCAAAAACAGCTTGACGGAGAGCAGGGTGGCGATAAAAATCGCCAGCACTTCCGCCAGGTTGGCGGACAAAAGGAATTGTATGGCTTTACGAATGTTTTCATATATGCGCCGTCCTTCCTCAATGGCGCTGACAATGGTGGCAAAATTATCGTCGGCCAAAACCAGATCCGCCGCTTTTTTGCTGACCTGGCTGCCGTTTCGTCCCATGGCGCAGCCGATATCCGCCGCTTTCAGCGCCGGCGCGTCGTTGATCCCGTCGCCGGTCATGGCGGTCACATAACCTTTCTTTTGCCAGGCCCGCACCACCCGCAGCTTGTCTTCCGGCTTTACCCGGGCGTACAGGCGGCGCTTTTCAATATCTTTTGCCAATTGCCCGTCGCTTAATTCCGACAGATCCCCGCCTTCCAGGCCCTGGCCGCCTTCCGGCAAAATGCCCAGCGTTTTGCCTACGGCTTCTGCCGTGGCCAGGCTGTCGCCGCTGACCATCACCGTGATCACCCCGGCCCGGCGGGCAGCTTGTACCGCCGGCAGGACTTCCGGCCGGGGCGGGTCCATCAACCCGGCCAGGCCCAGAAAGGTCAGTCCTTCCTCGACGATGGCCGGCTGCCGGGACGAGGCCGGATATATCTTTCGCGCCGCTGCCAGTACCCGCAGGGCCTGACCGGCCATGTCCTGTTGGGCCTGCCGGAATCGTTCTTTAACCGCTTCCTGCAATGGATGAACCCGCCCCTGTTCATCCATATAGCTGCTGCAGAGGGCCAGCAGGATTTCCGGCGCGCCCTTTGTATACTGGATATAGGAACCGTCCTTTTGCCGGTGCAAAGTGCTCATCCGTTTTCTTTCGCTGCTGAAGGGCAACTCGTCCAGCCGGGGCTGCGGGCGGCTTATATATTGCCGGGCATAGGCGGCCAAAGCGGTCTCCGTAGGGTCCCCCAGCCAGCGGCCGTCCTCTTCCCATGCGGCGTCGTTGCAATGGGCGAAAGCGGCGGCCAGCGCTGCAACAGGGCCCTGGGTTTGGCTCACCGCCATTCTGTTTTGGGTCAGGGTGCCGGTTTTGTCGCAGCAGATTACCGCGGCGGCCCCCAAAGTTTCCACGGCGGAAAGCCGGCGCACGATGGCCCGGCGTTTGCTCATGGAAGCCATGCCCAGGGACAGCACCAGCGTCACCACCACCACCAGTCCTTCGGGGATCGCCGCCACCGCCAAAGAAACCGCCAGCATAAACGCCTGCAAAATGCCGGCGGCGGAAAAATCCCCGGCGCTGAAAACGCTGAAAACAAAGATGAACAGGCAAATGCCGCTGACGCCCAGGGACAATATCCGTGAAAGCTGCGCCAGCTTTTTTTGCAGCGGGCTGGCCTGGGTCTCCGTGCGGTTCAGCAAAGCGGCGATCTTGCCCATTTCCGTATCCATGCCGGTGGCGGTCACGCAGCCTTCCCCTCGGCCGTAGGTGATACTGCAGCCCATGAACAACATATTGCTTTGCTCTGCCAGGGCCGTGGGGACGTCCAGAGTGATATGTACCCTCTTTACTGGACAACCAGTAAGGAGGGTATATTATTATGCGTTATAGTTACGAGTACAAGCGGAAATGTATCGAAATGTACAGGGAAGGGAAGTGGCCAGAGACTCCGGAAGGAATAAAGTATCCAGA